>NZ_CAJYPO010000002.1:0-7936 GCF_913776765.1 uncultured Buchnera sp. | reverse complement strand
GTTTTTTTTTTTTTAATATTATAAATGCATATTATTTTTTTATATAAATGCTTTCTATAAGATAAATGCAAAATTACATTTCTTTTAAATATTAATAAAAAAATAAATAAACATGAGCTTAAAAAATAGCGAATATTTTTTTAAAAAAAATCCGCTATTTAAAAAGTTAAGAAGTAAATTCCGGTCTTTCTAAAAGAAAAGAAGATATATTATCTTCATAAGATTTAATCTTATGATTAATTTTCATAGTTAAGTCAATATTGTCCCAATTATTTAATAAACAAAGACGCTGAAAATCATCTATTTGAAAGGGAATATCTAAATTATCTACAGTAATTCTCTTATTAATTAAACTAACGTTAAAAGAGATGCCAATCTTGCTATTAACTAAATTAAAAAGATAATCAATATCTTTTTTTTCTAAAATAACTAAAAGAAGCTTATTATTAAAACTATTATTATAAAAGATATCAGAAAAACTAGATGAAATAATTACTTTAAATCCATAATCTAATAAAGACCAAACAGCATGCTCTCTAGAAGAACCACAACCAAAATTCTCGCGTGTTAATAAAATACTAGCATTTTTATAAATATCATTATTAAAAATAAAATTTGGATTTATTTTCAACTGATTTTTATCAATAAACCTCCAATCATGAAATAAATATTTACCAAAACCAACTTTATTCACTTTTTGCAAAAATTGCTTAGGAATAATAGCATCGGTATCTATATTAGATATATCTAAAGGGACAACAACACCATTATGTTCAGTAAATTTAAACATTTTTAATTATTCTCACTATCTAAATTTCTAACATCAATAAATCGACCATATATAGCCGCAGCAGCAGCCATAATAGGACTAACTAAATGTGTTCTACCACCTCTACCTTGACGTCCTTCAAAATTTCGATTGCTAGTAGAAGCACAACGTTCACCATCACTTAATTTATCGTTATTCATACCTAAACACATAGAACAACCTGGTAACCTCCATTCAAATCCTGAATCAATAAAAATTTTGTCTAAACCTTCTTTTTCAGCTTGAATTTTTACCATACCAGATCCAGGTACAACAATTGCTTTTATATTTTTTGAAATTTTTTTATTTTTCAATATTTTAGCTGCAGATCTTAAATCTTCTATACGAGAATTAGTACAAGAACCAATAAAAACCTTATCGATTTTAATATCCGTTAAATATAAACCTGGTTTTAAATCCATATAATTACATGCAGAACGAGCTAAATTTTTTTTTACAGAATCTTCAAAAAAATTAAAATCAGGTATTTTTTCGTTAATTGATAAAACCTGATCAGGACTAGTACCCCAAGTAATTTGAGGAGAAAGGTTAGATATATCAAAAGTAAATTCTTTGTCGAAAGAAGCATTTTCATCTGTTACTAATGTTTTCCAATATTTTATAGCTTCATCCCAAAATTTACCTTGAGGTGAATAACGTTTACCCCTTAAATACAAAAATGTAGTTTCATCTGGTGCTATTAAAGCTGATTTAGCACCCATTTCAATTGCCATATTGCAAATTGTCATTCGTTCTTCCATATTCATTTTTTTAATTACATCACCACAAAACTCAATTACATATCCAGAACCACCTGATGTACCTAACTTTCCTATAATAAAAAGAATAATGTCCTTAGCAGTAATGAAACTGTTAATTTTTCCCTTTATTTGAATTTTCATGTTCTTTAAACGTTGTTGTTTCAAAGTTTGTGTTACAAGAACATGTTCAACTTCAGATGTACCAATTCCAAAAGATAAAGCACCAAATGCACCATGAGTAGAAGTATGAGAATCACCACAAACTATGGTCATGCCAGGCAATGTCATACCTTGTTCAGGACCAATAACATGAACTATACCCTGTTTAGGATTATTTAAATCATATAAAGATATATTAAATTGATTACAATTTTTTATTAATTGCTGCATTTGTATTTTAGCCATAGATCCTGACGCATTAATATCTTTACTTTCTGTAGAAACATTATGATCCATCGTAGCAAAAGTTTTTTTAGGTTGTCTAACAACACGATTTTTTATACGTAATGAATCAAAAGCTTGAGGTGATGTTACTTCATGTAACAAATGTAAATCTATGTATAAAATTGATATGTTATTTTTTTCTTTATGTACAATATGTGAATCATATATTTTTTCATATAAAGTTTTTTTCATTTTATTTTCCATTAATTAAAAATTCAGCAATAATATCACCCATTTCATTTGTTTTTATATAATTTTTACCATCAGATATATCTAAAGTTCGATAACCTTCTTTTAAAGCACGATGAACGGATAAATCAATTCTATCTGCAATTTCATTTAAATTCATACTATGCCGAATTAACATAGAAAGAGAAAGGATTTGAGCTATAGGATTAGCAATATTTTTACCTTCAATATCTGGTGCAGATCCTCCAGCAGGTTCATATAAACCAAATTTTTTACTATTTAAACTAGCTGACGGTAACATCCCAATTGAACCAGTGATCATCGCACACTCATCTGAGATAATATCTCCAAAAATATTAGAACAAAGAAGCACGTCAAATTGACCAGGATTTTTAATAATTTGCATACATGCATTATCAATATATAAATGAGATAAAATAATATTTGGATAATTTTTAGAAACTTCTTCTACAATCTCTCTCCATAAAACTGAACTTTCAAGAACATTAGATTTGTCAATAGAACACACTTTACATTTTCTAGAACTAGCTAATTCAAAAGCTAGATGTGCAATACGTCTAATTTCGAAATCATAATAAACTTCAGTATCAAATGAATATTCACCATTTTCATTTTTTGATCGACCTTTAGGTTTACCAAAGTAAATTCCACCTGTTAGCTCTCTAACACATAATATATCAAAACCATTTTTTACAATGTTAGAACGTAAGGGAGATAAATTTTTTAAATCTGAATATAATTTTGCTGGTCTTAAATTAGAAAATAAATTAAAATGTTTTCTTAAAGGTAATAAAGACGCCCTTTCCGGACGGAATTCTATTGGTAAGTAATCCCATTTTTTACCACCTACTGAACCAAATAAAATTGCATCAGAATTTTCGCAACCTCTTAGTGTTTTTTCAGGTAAAGCAACACCTTCCCTATCAATAGCTATACCTCCAACATTAAATTCACGTATTTCTAAAGGTAAGGAAAAATTTTTTTCTAAAACATTTAAAATTTTATAGGTTTCTCGCATAACTTCAGGACCTATACCGTCACCGGGTAAAACTGCAATACGAAATTTTTTTTTCATAAAATATATTCCATTTAAAAAAATCTAATTATTTATTTTTTTTTTAATTTTTTTAATTTTTCGTTTACTTGATTCGCTCTCCATATATTATTTAATACATTAACCATTGCTTGAGCTGAAGATTCAATAATATCTGTAGCTAAACCCATACCATGAAACTTACGTTTTTTATGTTCAACTAAAATATCAACTTGGCCCAAAGCATCTTTTCCTTTACCTTTTGCTATAAGTTGATATTTTTGTAAAATTATGGGAAAGTGAGTAATCCTGTTCAAAGCTTGATAAATAGCGTCTATAGGACCATTGCTTGTTGTAGCAGATTCTATAAAAGTTTTTTCACCACATAACAATTTTACTGAAGCAGTAGATAAACCATTGGAAATAGATTGAACACTAAAAAAAGATAAAGAAAAGTGTTCTAATTCTTCTTGTTGTTGATTTATAAATGCCAATGCTTCTAAATCATAATCAAATACTTGTCCTTTTTTATCTGCTAATTTTAAAAAAGCTGTATAAAGTTCATCTATTTTATAATCGCATTCTCTATAACCCATTTCAGTCATATAATGTTTTACAGCTGCTCTACCTGATCTAGAAGTTAAATTTAGTTTCACTTCCTTTAAACCAATACTACTAGGTTCCATAATTTCATAATTTTTTCTATTTTTTAAAACACCATCTTGATGAATACCAGAAGAATGTGCAAATGCATTACTTCCTACTATCGCTTTATTAGATGGAATTGGCAAATTACAAATTTTACTGATAATTTGACTAGTTCTATAAATTTCTTTATGTTTTATTTTAGTAGAAACACCTAAAACATCTTCCCTTACCTTTATAGCCATAATTACTTCTTCTAAAGCTGTATTACCAGCTCTTTCTCCGATTCCATTAATAGTTCCTTCTATTTGTCTAGCTCCTGCTTGTATAGCTGATATTGAGTTTCCTACAGCCATACCTAAATCGTTATGACAATGAACTGAAATTATCGATTTATCAATATTAGGAACACGTTGGAATAAATTATGAATTATAGAAGATAGTTCATTAGGTACTGTATATCCTACAGTATCTGGTATATTTATCGTTTTTACTCCTGCATTTATTAATTTTTCTACAATACGACATAAATTGTCCATTGTAGTTCTGCTGGCATCTTCACAAGAAAATTCAATATCATCAGTATAACGTAATGCTCTCTTAACTGATGATATCGCCATATCTATTATTTGATTAAAGTTTTTCTTTAATTTAGATTCCATATGAAGTATTGAAGTTGCCAAAAAAATATGAATTCTAAATGCATTAGATAAAGACATCGCTTCTGCAGCAACATCAATATCTTTATCTACACAACGAGCTAAACTGCATATTCTACTATTTTTAATATTTTTAGATATAGTTTGAACTGATTTAAAATCTCCAGGTGAGGAAATAGGAAAACCTACTTCAATAACATCTATACCGGTATTTTCTAAAGATAGTGCAATTTGTAGTTTTTGCTTAACGCTTAAACTAGCTTGAAGTGCTTGTTCACCATCACGTAAGGTAGTATCAAAAATAATAACTTGTGAATTCATAAAATTTTTTCTCGATAATTAAAAAAAATGATCTTTTGATCATAACAAATAAATTTACACAACAAAAATTTCATAAGACAGTAAGGATGTATTTAAAAACACATCCTTACTGTCTTATGAAATTTTTGTTGTGTAAATTTATTTGTTATTTTTTTTTATATAACTTACATAAGTTACTATATTCAATATCTATCTTTTTTTTAAGACCTTGAGGACCTATTTTAGTTAATTCACTAGCTGTATAATAATTTATTAAGGCATTTAAAATTTTATTTCTAGCAGATTTCTCATCTAATTTAGAAATCATTTTTATATCTGAAAAAGAAATAAAAATTTTTTTTTCTTTTATTTTTAAATTTTTTAATAATTTTTTTTGTTCAGATAAATATTGATTTATTGTTGATTGTGAAATATGAAATAACATAAAAAAACTTGGTGTCAAAAATATTTTTTTAGGTATGTATTTACTGGTTGATTTAGTCTTTTTTTTCTTACATTTTACAAAACCCATTGGTTCTAAAAACTCACTAATTAGTCGTGAAGCACGAGTAATAGATTTATTACCGGAATCAGAAAAAGTTGAAAGACCGCATTCATCTGCTAGTTTTTCAATAGACGCTTCAACTAAATTAGAATCAATATTACAATAATATAACATCGCTAGAACTATAGCTCTCATAGCACATGCTCGATGTTCGTTTAATCTTCTAAATCGAGGTAAAATATTACCAGTTTTAGGATCTATTGCCAATAAAGTATAATTTAACCTACTTCTTGCAACATCTATTTCTGATGCTTTTTTCATTGCATAACAAATAAAGTTAGATCTTTTTTTCTCGTTTTTAGGAGGATTAAAAACTGGTTTTGGATTACATATATAATTTTTTCTAGGCACTAATATAATACGCTTGATGTAAGTAAAATATTTTTGTTAAATGTAAATAAATCAAAATTGTTTTTTAAACAATAGTATTTAAAAGAAAATAAGATTTTTTTATATTAAAAAAATGCAATATATAAAATATATCATGAATTTAGTATTCTTTCAAATAACTTTAACCACTTCATTTCAAAATGCTATTAATGAATGATATGTTTCTTTTTACTCATTTTATCAATATAAGCCATGCCAAAAGCAGATAAAACAAACGTTAAATGAATAATAACGCATAACATAATTTTATTGTCTAAAATTCGTTCTGCTTCCATAAAAAGACGTAAAAGATGTACAGAAGATATAGCAACAATAGATGAAGCAACTTTATTTTTAATTGAATTAACATCCATAGTCCCCATCCAACCTAACCTTTTTTCGTTATCTTGAATATCCATTTTAGAAATAAAATTTTCATAACCTGAAAACATAACCATAACTAATAAACCACCTACTAAAGCGATATCAATCAATGATAAAACAACTAATACAAGACCAGATTCTGACATTGCTAAAATATCCGGGATAATAAATACTATTTGTTGAAAAAATTTTAATGTTAATAATATAAATCCAAATGATAAACCTACATATACTGGAAACATCAACCAACGAGAAGCATATATAGACCTTTCAATAATTTTTTCCATTTTATTCCTACTTTTTTTTTATAAATATAAAATGTTATTTCAATGACATTGATTATATTTCAAAAATAAAAATTTTTACATAGCTAAAAATAAATATTTTAAAATATTTATTTTTAGCAAGTTATATTGAAAATTATTAAAATATATGTTAAATATATCTATACGTAAACAATATATAAAAAAATGAAATTTCATTTTTTTAAAAAATTATTTATATATAGAAAATTTTAGTACAAAAAAATTTAAATTGTTTAAATCTTACTATCATAAACTACACATTCACATTTTTTTAAGTGTCCCCCATATGCTATCTAGAGAAAATTACGTATATAATCGAAATCCAGTTTTTACAGCACCTAAAAACAATAAAAAAAGACCGTCTTTTATCTGTCATGCAATGAAAAAAGCATCAGAAATAGATGTTGCACGATGTGAATTAAACTATGTTATTCAACCAAAAAATATCAAAACTGGACTACCCTTAAAAAGATTTAGAAGATTAAACGAGCACCGAGCATGCGCTATGAGAGCAATGGTTTTAGCTATGCTTTATCATTTTAATATTTCTTCCGAGTTAGTACAAGCTTCAGTAGAACAACTATCTGACGAATGTGGTTTGTCTACATTATCTAAAGTCGGTAATAAATCTATTACCCGGGCTTCTAGATTAATTACTAATTTTATGGAACCAATGGGTTTCGTAACTTGCAAAAAAATATGGGATAGAGTATTGGGCAACTATATGCCGAAAATGATTACACTTACACCACTATTTTTCATGTTATTAGGTATTTCTGAAAAACAATTAATAAATGCTAAAAAACAACAATTAGGGTGGATTAATAAGAATCTTATCATCAAGGGATTAAAACCTATAACAGTAATAGAAGCAAAAAGACGAGCTAAAGATATTCAAATTAGAAATCTTTTTAAATATAGGATTTCTAAACATAATTTTTATAAAAAAAGAAAAAATGCACAACGATTAATAGCCTTAGATGAAAAAGAAGCAAGACAAAAAATTCTTCGTGCATTAGTGGCTAAATATTCTATTAGCGAGTTAACTACACTTGGACCCAGCGGGTTAAAAAAACAAGTAAACATCAGCTATTATTACTTACGAAAAATTGCTGCAAATACGTATCAAGATAATTAACGCAGTTATAATAAAAAATTGTAAAATGTAGCAAAAATATAACTCTCTTTTCTAAATTACGTTAATACGTAAGCCTTTCTATTTCTTTAACTCCGTTATTTTTTAAAATTCTATTATTTTTTTAGAAAAAAATTATCTATCGTATAATATATATCTATTTTTATATCATTTTTATTTTACTAAATATGGTTTTTTTTTTTTTAATATTATAAATGCATATTATTTTTTTATATAAATGCTTTCTATAAGATAAATGCAAAATTACATTTCTTTTAAATATTAATAAAAAAATAAATAAACATGAGCTTAAAAAAT
>NZ_CAJYPO010000001.1:0-644038 GCF_913776765.1 uncultured Buchnera sp. | reverse complement strand
TATCTATAATTTAACATTTATAAAATTAATTTATAAAATTCAAAAAAATATATATAAAATATATGAATAAGTTAAGTAAAAATTTTTAGTTTAAGGAATATATGAAAGTAAAAACTCGTTTTGCGCCTAGTCCTACTGGAAATTTACATATTGGCAGTATTCGTACTGCTTTATATTCTTGGTTGTTTGCACGTCGTTATAATGGAAAATTTGTTCTTCGTATAGAAGATACAGATTTTGAACGTTCTGATTTAAAATCTGTTAAATCTATTTTGTATGGATTAGAATGGTTGGGATTAAATTGGGATGAAGGTCCTTATTTTCAGAGTAAAAGATTAGAAAGATATAAAGAAGTCATTAAAATTATGTTAGAAAAAGGCAATGCTTATAAATGTTTTTGCTCGTTAAAAAAATTAGAAGATGAAAGAAAAAAACAAATTTCTAAAGGAGAAAAACCACGATACAGTGGAATCTGTAGAAATTTAAATCAGAGAAATGTTCTTAATAAGAATTATGTAGTACGTTTCAAAAATCCAGTTTCTGGTAAAGTAACATTTGAAGATAAAATTAGAGGAAAGATTGTTTTTCAAAATGAAGAATTAGATGATCTTATAATTCAACGTTCTAACGGAATCCCCACGTATAATTTTTGTGTCGTAATAGATGATTTAGATATGAATATTACTCATGTTATTCGTGGAGAAGATCATATTAATAATACTCCTCGTCAAATAAACATCTTAAAATCTTTAAATGCTCAAATACCTATTTATGCTCATGTTTCAATGATTCTTAACGAAGAAGGATACAAGTTTTCTAAAAGAAAAGATTCTTTAAATATTTTAGAATATTATAAAGATGGTTTTTTACCAGAAGCTTTACTTAATTATATAATACGTTTAGGTTGGTCTTATGGTAATCAAGAAATTTTTAGTATTTCAGAAATGCAAAAATTATTTAATTTAAAACAAATTAGCAAGTCTTCTAGTTCTATTAGTATGAAAAAACTTTTTTGGTTGAATAAATACTATATCAATAATTTACCGTTAAATTATATTTCTGATCTTTTAAAATATCATATAAATTGCGAAAATATTAATTTAGAAAATGGACCTAATTTAGAATCTGTTTTAATCTTATTAAGAAATCGTTATCATACCTTAAAAGAAATTGCGCAGTCCGCTAGATATTTTTATGAAGAATTTAAAGATTTTGAAAAATTAGCTGCTGATCAATATTTAATTCCGGAAAATTATGTTATTTTAAAAAATTTATATGAAAATATAAAAAAAATATCTATTTGGAAAAATGAAACATTATCTACAATGATTAAGAATAAATCTGTTAAACTTAAAACGCAATTAAAAAAAATAAGTATGTTATTACGTGTTGCATTAACAGGAAATATATATTCACCCAATATAAGTTCTATAATTTTTTTGATTGGAAAAGAAAAAACTTTACTGAGATTAAAAAGAGCAATGGTCTTTATTAAGAAGAAAAATATTGATGATCTAAATCATTTAGAGAAAAAATAATGATTAGTCAAAAAAAATAATAAATTATATTTATTTAAAATCTATTTTAGACTTAATTATAAAAAATTTGACACATCTTATTTTTAATAAGATTATGTTTAAGTTTTTATATTTTATATTTGTAATATTTTTATTTTTTATAATTGTATTTTATTCAATTTTTATCATTATTGATTTTAATAGAAAAATAAATTGACAGAATTAATGTGTTTTTATATTGTAATATTTTCGGGGCTATAGTTCAGAGGCAGAGCGTTTGCATGGCATGCAAAATGTCGGCGGTTCGAGTCCGCCTAGCTCCAAAGAAAATGATTATATATTTTTTAAAAATTTTATTTTTATTAACTAATTGATTATCTTATGTAAATTTTGTAGTATTTTTTTAGATTAGTTTAAGCTAACTAAAAAGTTTGACAAAAAAGCTAAATAAAAAGTTTGATAAAAAAATAAAATAATATATTCATTAATTTTTTGTATTTTTAATATCAAAAAATTATACATTCAAAATTCTGTGCTAAACAAAATACAAAATTTAGCACAGTTTTTGAGTTAAACTTGTTGATTCATTATCTCTTTATAAGCTGAAATAATTCTATTTCTTACTTGAATAGCTAATTCCATAGAAATAGAAGATTTTTGTAAATTTATCATTATATCATTTAAAGATATATCGGAATGATTTGATTGGAATTGTTCAATATTTTTTTTTGAATTATTTTGAATATTGCTTATTTCTCCTAATGCTGTTTGAAAATAATTAATAAAATCATGAGATTCTTTGTTTTTTTGTTTGTTTGTATTTAAAAAATCAATTTTTGTATAAATGTTTTTGTCGTGAATACTATCAATAAACATATCTTCCTCTAAATTTTTTATTTTTTTGTTTTTCAATACAATTTTAAAAAATTATTGTATTTTTAATGAATATAAATATTTTATATGTTTTTAATTTATCAGGAAATGTTTTTATTTCAAGTGAAATTTATTATTTTTGATTCAATTATATAGTTAGGATTAACTATCAGATTAGGAAGATGTTATGAATTTCAGTACTATAGAAGAATCAGTTTCAGAAGAGAAAAAAAAATTTAATAATTTTTTATCTTATTTTTTTAAAAATTCGCGTGTTTTAATTATTTTATTTGTATTAGCTGTGATTACTACTGTTTCAATTTCTATATGGCGTAAATCTCCTGATTATCAAGTTTTATATAACAATTTATCCAACGAAGATGGAGAGATTATCATTGATCAATTAAATCAAATGAAAATACCCTATAAATTTTCTGAAAATTCTGGTCAATTATTAGTTCCAAAAAATAAAATTTATGAACTTCGTTTACAATTTTCTGAAAGCAATCCTCTTCATAGAGATATAGGTTATGAAATTTTAGATAAAGAAAGATTTGGAGTTAGTCAATTTGGCGAACAAATTAATTATCAACGTGCTTTAGAAGGAGAATTAGCTCGTACTATAGAAAAAATTAATATTGTAAAAAATGCAAAAATACATATAGCATTTCCAAAAAATTCTTTATTTTTAGAAGATAAAAAAAAACCATCAGTTTCTGTTATCTTAAGTCTAAAATCTAATCGAGGATTAGATCACAGTCAAGTCAATGCTATACTGCATTTGATTTCCAGTAGTATATCTGATTTATCTATAGAAAATATAACAATAATAGATCAATTTGGAAAACTATTAAATAATTCATCATTAGGTATAAATCAAATTGATGATGTAAAACTAAGATATTCTGAAGAAATTGAATCTCGTTATAGAAATAGGATTAAAAATATTTTAGAACCTTTATTAGGATTAAATAATGTTCATGCTCAAGTAACTGCACAAATAGATTTTAATTCTGAAGAAAAAACACAAGAACGATATACACCTAATACAAACTATAAAAATCAAGCAATACGATCTCGTCAAAGTACTGTGAACGACAAGATTAAAAATAGAACAGAAGAAAACAAACCAGAAAAAGTTTTTTCTCAAAATAGTTTTTTTTCAAATAATAATTTAAACAATAAAAGATATCTTGATAATAAAATTAAAAAATCTGATACTGTAAAAAGTAGTCAAGATTTAAAGAATAATATTATAAATTCTAATTCTGATATTAGTCATGATGATACAATAAATTACGAATTAAATCATAGTGTGTCTCATACTAAAATGAATATAGGAGAAATAAAAAGATTATCAGCTGCAGTTATAATTAATTTTGTTAAAGATAAAAATGGAAAATCAGTTCCTCTCAGTATAGAAAAGATAAAAAAAATTAAAAATTTAGTATGTGAATCAATAGGTTATTCAAAAATTAGAGGAGATAGCGTATATATTCTTAATGAATCTTTTGTTCAAAAAAACAAGAATCCTCCTGTTAAATTATTAAAAGATTCTAAGCAATCTAATTTTTCGAATACTTTTTTAAATTTAACACCATGGTTTGTTTCTGTTTTTTTTCTTTTTTTTCTTTTAAAAAAATGTTTTTTTTCTTCTTCATCAACTAATACTTTAAAAAATGATATTAAAGATCATAAATCACATAAAAATAAAAATGAAGAAGATTTAGAAAAAGATAAAAAAGAAAAAATTATTTCTCAACTAAAGGGTTCAAAAGATTTAAATACCGATAAATTAATTCATCAAATTTGCAATATATCTAATCAAAATCCACGTATTATAGCGTCGATTATTCGTCAATGGATGAGTGATAAAAAATGACTTTAAATGGTACTGAAAAAAGTGCACTTTTATTGATGTCAATAGGAGCTGATCAAGCATCAGAAATATTAAAACATTTAACTCCTTTTGAAATTCAAGAATTAGTTACTTCTATGGTTAATATTAATCAATGTTCTAATACGATATTAAATACAGTATTATGTGAGTGCTATGATCTTTTTCTGAAAAAAAATAATTTAATTTGTAATAATGATGAAAACTATATTAGTGATTTGCTGACTAAAACATTAGGAGAAAAACAAGGTCGTATCTTATTAGATGAAGCATTAGAAATTCGTAATATTAAAATGTGTATTCAAGAATTTAATTATATGGAATCAGAAAAAGTAGTTTCTTTATTAGAAAAAGAACATCCTCAAATTTTGACGACAATACTTATATATTTAGATAAAAATCAAGCGGCTAAGATTCTTTCAGGTTTAAGTGAAGAAAAACGTACTGAAATTGTTTTAAGGATTGCAGAATTTAATGGTATTGAAGAGTCTAATTTGATTGATTTAAAAAAAATAATTGATAATTTATCGAAAAGAAAAAAATTAATTTTTTCAGAAAAAGATGGCATAAAAACTATTGCTAAAATTTTAAATTCTATGAAGATAGAACATGAACAAGATGTTTTAAAAAAAATTAATTTACTTAATAAAAAGTTAACTCGTAAAATTGTTAAAGAAATATTTTTGTTTGATAACATCGTTAAAATAGAAGATAAATATGTTCAATGTCTTATCGAAAACTTAGAAAAAGAAAAATTATTTATTGCACTTCAGGGTACCAGTATGTCTGTAAGAAACAAATTTTTTAAAAATATGGACATGGAAAAAGCAAAAAAATTATCTTTTTACTTAGAAAAAAAATCTTATATTTCTGATGTGGCAATAAAAAACGAACAAAAATTGATTTTAATGATGTTTAAAAATATTTTAGATAATGGTATTTTTTCGTTAAAAAAATTAGGAAAATATTATGTCTAATATGGATATAAAAAAAAATTGGAAACCATGGTATCCAGAAGAAATATTTTTGAAAAAATCGAAAAATAATAAAACTTATTTTTGGAATTCGTATAAATTAACAGAAAAAGATTTTTTTACTAATATTGAAAATAAAAAAAATCTTAATAAATTAAAAACAGTAGATAAATTAAAAAACGCTTATTTTAATGAAGAAGCATATAATTTAGGTTTTCAGAACGGTCTTAAAGAAAAAGAAAAAAAATATATTTCATTCACTCATAATTTGGATCAGTTATTATCTAATTTTAATGTTTCTATTTCTTTATTTGACAAAATGTTATTCACACGTTTACTAAAAACAGTATTAATAATTTCTTCTTATATTATTGGAAAAAAAATTGAAATTGATGAATCAATTTTATTAAAAAATATAAAAAAAATAATGAATAATGATAGTTTTTTTTTGAAAAAAAAACAGTTAATTGTTCATCCTAATAATAAAGAAATTTTAGAAAAAATAATAAATAATTCTATTCATAAAGATAAATGGGAGTTATGTTATGACAATAATATAGATATTAACGGTTGTAAAATTCGATCAGAAAATGGTGATATAGATAATACTATTGATGCTAGATGGAAAGAATTATGTCGTCTTGTTTCAGAGGAATGTTGATGAAATTAAGATTTTCTGAATTATTAAACAATTTTTCTTCTTTTGAAAAGAAAATTAATAAACTTTCTGATTTTTTTTCTTATGGTCGTCTTGTTGGTGTTAATGGTTTACTTTTAGAAGTAGTTGGACTAAAAGCACCAATTGGATCTCAATGTTTTGTTGAAAGAATAATAGATGGCAAAATTTTCAATATTCATGCTGAAGTAGTCGGTTTTAAAAAAGAAAAAACATTATTATTTTCTTTTGAAGAGACACATGGTGTTTTTCCTGGTACGCGAGTATTTTTAAAATTTTCTAAAAACACAAATTGTATTGTAAAAAAAATTCCATTAGGAATAGAGTTGTTAGGCAGAGTACTTGATGGTAAAGGTATGCCTTTAGATGGACTTTCTAAATTAAATCCAAAATGTTTTTCTTTTATAGAAAATAATATCACTAATCCATTAAATAGAAAACCAATTACTAAAGTTTTAGATACTGGAATACGTGCTATAAATGCCCTTATAACTATAGGAAGAGGTCAAAGAATAGGAATTTTTTCCAGTTCAGGTATTGGAAAAAGTATTCTCTTAGGAATGATAGCAAAATATACAAAAGCTGATGTAGTTGTTATCAGTTTAATTGGAGAACGAGGACGAGAAGTAAAAGATTTTATAGAAAACATACTTGGTTCAAATGGATTGTCTCGATCTGTAGTAATTGCTGCTCCTGCCGATGTATCTCCTTTATTACAAATAGAAGCTGCTTTGTATGCTACCAGCATAGCTGAATATTTTCGTAAAAAAAATAAACATGTTTTGTTAATTATGGATTCTTTAACTCGTTATGCAATGGCACAAAGAGAAGTTTCACTGTCTTTAGGAGAACTACCTATATCTAAGGGATATCCATCTTCTGTTTTTTCAAAAATTCCTATTTTAATAGAACGTGCAGGAAATGCAAATAATTACGGTTCTATTACTTCATTTTACACAGTATTAACTGAAAGTGAAGAAGATCCTCAAGACCCTATTTCTCATCTTTGTCGTTCTATATTAGATGGACATATTGTATTATCTCGATATTATGCTGAATTAGGACATTATCCAGCAATTGACATTGAGAGTTCTATTAGTCGTGTAATGCCTAATATTATTAGTAATAAACAATATTCTCAAGCTTGTTATTTTAAAAAATTAATTGCTTCTTATCAAAGAAACAGAGATTTAATAAAAATTGGTGCGTATTTGAAAGGAACTGATCCAACTTTAGACCATGCTATTAAAATGTGGCCTATGTTAGAAAAATTTTTGCAACAAAAGCAATCAGAAAAAAGCAGTTATTTATCTTCCTGTGAAGAATTAAATCAAATATTTATTTAATTTTTTTATTTGAGAACTTAATAGGATATTTATTTATGAGATGTAAAAAAAATTTATTCTCTATGTTAGAGAATATAGAAAAAAAAAATATAGAAAAATATACAATAAATATTAAAAATTTATATCTTCAAAAAGAAAAATATGTCAAACAATTAATTTTGCTAACAGATTATAAAAATGAATATTTAAAAAAATTAAAAAGTAAAATAGAATTAGGAATATGTTTATATCAATTAAGAAATTATAACAATTTTATTTTTATGCTGTATTTTCTTATTAAAGATAACGAAAAAAAAATTAAAAAATACCAAAGTATTTTTGAAGAAAGTTTAAAAAAATGGTCTAAAAAACAAATAAAATTAAAAACTTGGAATTATCTACATACAAAACATAGTAAAAAAGTAATAAAAAAAAAATTATTACTAGAACAAATACTCGCTGATGAATTTTCTCAATTAAAAACTTTTGAAAAAGGAAGCTGTTATAATGTTTAAATATCCTGATAATATAGTTTTAGAAGGAAAATTATCAGATAATCAACATTATAATTTGACTTCTTTAAATTTTTCGTCTAAATCTAATTTTAATGAACTAAAAAAAATTTTTATTAATAAAGAAATTGAGTTTGATAATGTTTCTACAAAAGAAAAAAAAGAAAATAATGAAAATATAGTATCTATTAATTTTGTTATTACTAATTTAATAAATATTTTAAATAAAAAAGATACAACATTCAATTGTAGTATTGAGAAAAATTATAAATATAAAACTATACAAAAAAAAAATATAGATAAAAATTTTAAATTAAAAAAATATAAAAAAATAAATCTAGAAAAAGAAAATAATACAGAAAAAAATGAAAAATATAAAAAGTTTATAGTACATCCAATATTTAAAAAAGCGACAGAAGTTAAAAACCAATTAAATGAATTTAAACAAATTAATATATTTAATAATTTTAAAGATAAATATTCTTTTAGAAAAGATAGGTATTTGGATATAAAATCTAATCGAAATATTGTTTCAAATAATAAAATTTTAACGTCTTTTAGAAATTATAAAAATAATAAACCTAATTTGTTTTTTTTAAAAAATGTAAACAAAATCAGCAATATAGCAACTTATGGAAAAAATACTATCAAGGATAGTAAGTATAAAAAATATTTTAAATTTGACACTAATGCATTAGAATTTCTTAATTCAAAAAAAAACGATAAGTGGAAAAAAGCAATTAATCATCAAATATTGCTTTTTATATCAAATAAAGAAAATAAAGCAGAAATATTTTTTAAACCAGAATATTTTGGTTCTGTAAATATAAAAATTAAAATGAAAAATGATCAAGCAACATTAAATTTTGTTTCTAGTCATAATGAAATTAAAGTTTTTTTAAAAAATTGTGTTCCATTTTTGAGACATGCACTAATTAAAAATGGCATTCAATTAGAAAAAATTAATATTGATAACTCTTCTTTTTCAAAGAAAAATATTTATAAAAAAATAGCAAAAAATTCTCTTTTTGATGAACATAAATTAAAAAAAACATCTGATTTTAAAGAATATTGTATAAAATTAATTCAGTGTAAATTAATTGACATATACGTTTAAAAAAAAATGTTTGATATATTTTAAAATAAAAATTTTAATTACGTTTTTAATGCTTAAGAAATTAGCATTTAAGATAATCTTTTAATAACTTTTACCTATGAGGTGCTTTATAAATGGGCAAAAGTACTAATTTAGATAATACACATAAAATAATTTATAAAAAAGAAAAAAACTTAGATGATTTTTTAACTCAAAGTGAAATAACAAAATTAGAAAAAATTAATCAAAAATTTATAAAAAAAATAATAATGATTTTTTCTACTTTTATTAAAAGTGATATCAAACTAAATTTTCATACAGTAAAGATTAATAGTTATACAAATGATGATAAAAATTTTCACTATTTATATTCTAATTTAATAAAAATAAAACCTTTAGAAAGAAAATCTTTTATATTTTTTTCACCTAATTTACTATCTACTTTTATAGATTTTTTATTTGGAGGTAAGGGTAATACTATAAATAAAATAGATATAAAAAAAGAAATTACTTATTCAGAAGATTTTGTTAATAAGAAAATAGTAGAGTTTATCATAGACACTTACTGTAAATCCTGTAAAGATTTTTTTTATATAGATATAAAATTTCTTAATTTCAATATCATTGACTTAAAAAAGAATTTTTTTTCTACAAATAATCCTTTCATAACTAATTATTTTGATTTCAATTTAAATGGTATAAAAATATTTTTAAGTATTTTGATCCCCCTTTCAACAATAAAACAAAAAAATAAAAAAATACTCACTTCGTTAGATACAAACATATCTTTAAAAAGTACAATTTTTAAAGAAAATATTTTTATTGAACATGTATATGAAATTGAACTAGATGTTATTGCAGAGCTTATTATATCCTCTATTCCCAAATATAAATTTGATAATTTACGTGAAGGAGATGTGCTTTTAATTGAAGATCCTGAAAAAGTTATAGTACATATAGAAAAAAAACCAGTTTTTTTAGGAAAACATAAGATTTTTGATGAAAAATCTATTATTTTTTTAGAAAAATTTCTTCATTAGAACTTTGAAAAAAGTTAATATAAGGAAAATTATAATGAATCAAATACAAAAAAAAGGTAATTTTAACAAATTTGATGATGATAATATAAAACAAAATAATGATAAAAATTTTAATAAAAACTTAGCTGACGAAGAAAAAAGAAAAAAGTTAAATATTTCTAATAACGAATTGTCAAAAGAAAAAAAAATACTTTTCGATATAGCAGTTAATGTAACTATAGAATTAGGAAAATCAAAAGTAAAAATAAAAGATTTATTAAATTTTTCAAAAGGAAGTATGTTATTCTTAACAAGAAAAAAAGAAGATCCTCTAAAAATTTTTGTAAATAATAAATTAATTGCTTTAGGAGAAATTGTATTTTCAGATAATAAATATGGCATTCGTATTATTAGTATGAATGATTCTTTAAATTGTGTTAATACACCAGTTTGAATTTTATGGAAAATAATTTGTATTCACAAATGGCACCAAATATATTTGAAATAATTTTTAATACTACAAATATTTTTCATGTAATAAGCTCATTGTTTGAAATATTACTATTAATATTGATTTTAAGTTGGATTTTAAAAAAAATTTCTTTATTAAAAATAAATAACAGAAATTCTTATATAAAAACTATTGATAGAATATCTCTTGGACCTAATGAATCTATTGTTATTATCAAAATTGAAGAAATAAAATTAGTATTAGGAATAACAAAAAGTCATATTACTCATCTACATACGTTATCATCTAATTTAAAAGATGATTTGGTTGATAAAAAAAAAGAAATCATTTTACCAACGAAACATTTTAACGATTCTTTAAAAATTTTTGCTAAAATATTTTGGAAAAAAAACAATGTTTTATCGAATTATTCCATTTGTTTTCTTATTTTTATTTTGTCCGTTAGTTTATGCTGATATTCCGGGACCAACAAGTCATATTTTAAGTGATGGAAGTCAAACATGGTCTTTACCAGTACAAACTTTAGTTTTTTTAACTTCATTAACTTTTCTTCCTGCATTTCTTTTAATGATGACGAGTTTTACGAGGATTATTATTGTTTTTGGTTTGTTACGAAATGCTTTGGGAACTCCATATGCACCACCAAATCAAATATTACTTGGTTTAGCACTTTTTTTAACTTTTTTTATTATGTCTCCTACTTTTGATAAGATTTACAAAGAAGCATATCTTCCTTTTAGTCAAGAAAAAATTGATATGGATAAAGCTATTATTAAAGGTTCAATTCCGTTAAAAAAATTTATGTTAAATCAAACAAAAACTTCTGATTTAGAATTATTTTCTAAATTAGCACATATTTCTTCTTATAAAAATAAAGAAGAAATACCAATGCGTATTTTGTTACCTTCATTTATTACCAGTGAATTAAAAACAGCTTTTCAAATCGGTTTTACTATTTTTATACCTTTTTTGATTATTGATTTAGTTATTGCTAGTGTTTTAATGGCTTTAGGTATGATGATGGTTCCTCCATCAACAATATCTTTACCTTTTAAACTAATGCTATTTGTTTTAGTAGATGGATGGCAATTATTAGTAACTTCTTTATCACAGAGTTTTAAAATTTAATTTTGTATATGAAAGAATTTTTTATATAATAAAGGATTTTTTATGACACCAGAATATGTAATGGGACTGTTTCATAGTGCTATGAAAGTTACGTTAATGCTTGCATCTCCGTTATTATTATCTTCTTTAGTTAGTGGATTGATTATTAGTATATTACAAGCAGCTACTCAAATAAATGAACAAACTCTTTCTTTTATTCCTAAAATAATTTCTATTTTACTTGTAATAAGTATACTTGGTCCTTGGATGTTAGGCGTTATGTTAGATTACATGCATAACTTATTTTACAATATACCATCGATTATTATAAGATAATGTTGACGTTTAATAGTTTAGAATTAGCAATTTTAATCAGTAACTTTTTTTGGCCTTTAGTTCGAATTTTAGCATTTTTTTCAACGGCACCTATTTTTAATGATCAAAATATAAATAAAAAAATCAAAATAATTTTATCTATTTTGATTGCTTTTTTAATAAAACCCTTTTTACCTAAAATACATATAGAATTATTTTCTGTTATAGGTTTATTTTTACTGTTTCAGCAAATTTTAATTGGTATAGCTTTAGGATTAACGTGTCAATTTTTATTTGCTGCATTTAATTTATCCGGAGAAATAATAGGTTTACAAATGGGTTTATCGTTTGCTAATTTTTTTAACGTAAATCGGAATATAGGTACTTCTATAATATCGCGTTGGTTAAATGTTTTAACTTTGTTTTTCTTTTTAATACTTAATACTCATCTTTATTTAATTTTTATGTTAATAGATAGTTTTTATAGTATACCAATTGACGTTATTTTTTTTAATTCTAATATTTTTTTTGTTTTATTAAAGTTTTCTGGTAGTATTTTTTTGAATGGTCTTATGTTTATTTTACCAATTATGATTTTTTTATTGTTATCTACCTTAATAATGAGTATTTTAAATCGTCTATCTCCTCAAATATCGATTTTTTCTATTGGATTTCCATTAAATTTATTGATAGGAATATTAATGTTATATTATTTAATGTCTATTTCTTTTCCTTTCTTTAAAAGTTTACTTAATCAATTAATTTCATTTATATCTTATACATTTTTAAAAATGTAGTTTTTATTAAATTAAGAAATATATTTAATTTTTGCTAAAATAAAATTAAATTTTAAAAAAAATTTTTATTTATAAAATAAAGTATAATTTTTTATAAAATTATACTTTAATTTAATAAAAAAATTAATTTTGATTATTTAATTTTTCCTTCATTATATAATATATGTTTTCGAATAACAGGATCATATTTTTTTAATTTTAATTTTTCTGGAGTATTTCTTTTGTTTTTTGTAGTAGTATAATAGTGACCAGTTCCTGCAGAAGAAATCATTTTTATTTTTTCACGATTTTTTTTAGCCATAATATTTAACCTTTATTTTTTTATGGTATTTATTTCTTTTATTATTAATTCTATTCCTTTTTTATCAATACAACGCATACCATGAGCTGATATCCGTAATCTAATAAATCTTTTTTCTTCAGGAATCCAGAATCGATGATATTGAATATTTGGTAAAAATTGTCTTTTTTTTGCATTCATAGCATGTGATCGATTATTACCAATCATTCTTTTCTTTCTTGTAACTTGACATATACGAGACATTTTATATTTTCCTAATTTTAAAAATTTAAAATTAATTTACTTTTTTAAAATTTGTTTTTTTTATTAAATAATATACTAAAATAGCATAAATTACTATAATAGTTATTTTCTACGCACTTGATTTTTTTGAAAAAATAAGTAAATAAATTTTTAATGTCTAAAAAATGTTTTAATAAAAATATTAAGATTAATATTAAATTAGGATTTTTTATATGAATTTGTATCAGAGATATTTACCTAAATCTTTGATTTTTATTTTTAGTTTATTTTTTTTAATATTATTCTTTTTAGAAAGTAGTATAGGATTTAAATGGTTTTTTAATTTTACTAATTATTTTTTTATAGGATTGAAAACAGAAGAAATATCAGGAAATTGGCGTCATTTTACATTAAAAAAAATTAGTTTTAATATTTTAAGAGCATCTATTAAAGCTAATAGTATAACTATTGTAATAGATCCAATATCTTTTTTGAAATTTTCTACTGTTTTAAAAAAAATAGAAACAAAAAACTTGGTTATTTCTTTAAATAAAACTGAAAAAACAGTTTTAAAAAATAATTTTCTAAAAGAAAAAAAAATAAAAAATACTCTTTTTTTCAAACATCCTTTAATTTTAAAAAAAATATATTCTGATAGAATTTTATTAAAAACACAAAAAAAAAATATATTTTTATTTGGTATATTTAGTGGACTAAAATTAAGTAATAATAATTTAACTTTATTTCCTACTAAAATTAATTCAATTCACATTGATTTATCAACTAATAATATAAAAAATATTTCTGATAAAAAAAGTAATTTTTTTATTAGAAAAGATGTTTTTTATAGAAAAAAAATAAATAATTTTTTATCTTTTTTTTCAAATTTTAAAAATTTTTTTATCCCTATAGATATAAATGTAATAAATTTAAATTGTAATCAATTAAAATATTTTAATAAAAAAATTTTAGATATTTATAGAATGCAGGTAAGTGTTCAATTAAAAAAAAATATTTTAAAAATAAAAAATATCCAAATATATTCAAAATTTTTTAAAATAA
This sequence comes from uncultured Buchnera sp., assembly GCF_913776765.1. Taxonomy (NCBI): domain Bacteria; kingdom Pseudomonadati; phylum Pseudomonadota; class Gammaproteobacteria; order Enterobacterales; family Erwiniaceae; genus Buchnera; species uncultured Buchnera sp. The sequence goes on along the minus strand of NZ_CAJYPO010000001.1, from coordinate 629,873 downwards.
AATCTCAGGGTAAAATTTTTTTTAGAAATCATTTTCCTGTTTTTTTTATAGTAAAAAATAAAATATCAACAAACGTTTACGATAATAAAGTTATAAATGTTTTATTTAAAGGTACTATTAGTGATAAATTTGTATTTAATTTAAAATCAACTGATTTATTTAAGTTTAACATCAATGGAAATATATTATTAGATGATTTAAATTATCCTATTGATATAAATTTACATTTTGATCATCTTTTTTTTACTATAAGTAAAGAATTAGTATTAAGTTCAAAAAATTTTAATCTTGTTTTAAAAGGAAAAATTAACAATTATCTTGTTTCATTAAAAAATATTGTTAATATTGCAGGTATACCATCTTTTTTCATCAATATTTCTGCTGTTGGTAATTTAAAAAACATTGTTTTAAAAAAAATTAATTTTTTTCCATTTTTTCAAAAAATTAAAAGTGAAAGATTTATAAAATTAAAAAAAGAAATAGATTACAATCGGTACATCTCTGAATTAGTAGGAAAAATAAGTATATTATGTGATTTAGATAAACAATCTAACAATATTTTTTTTCCTAATTTTCATTTTCAAGGAGATGTAATGAGAAAAAAAATATCTGTATTAGGTTCTTTATATTATCAAAAATTAAATGGTATAAAAATTCCTAGAATAAATTTTTTGTTGGGAAAAAATAAAGGATATATATCTGGTTCAATATCAAAAAAGATAAACATTCATTCATCGATTCATGCGTATAGTTTAAACTACTTTCTACCAAATTTAAAAGGTGCAATAAAAGCTACTTTAAATTTATATGGTTTATGTTCTGTTCCTTCTATTTCTAGTGTTATTTTAGGTGAAAAAATAAATTGGAAGAATATTATAAATTTAAATAGTATTAAAATACTGACTAATGCAAATTTTAAAAAAACCTTTTCAAAAAATTTTTATGCTGATATTAAAAAAATACGTTTTTCAAAATTTTATATTAATTCTTTGAATATTCAAGCTAATTGGAATAATATAAATCAACAATTTTCTTTAACATTAAAAAATAAAAAATTATTTATAAAATTGATTTTAAATGGCAATTTTGATAAAAAAGTAAGAATTTGGAAAGGTTTTCTAAAAAAAATAGATATTAAAACTCCTTGGGGTCAATGGATTATAAAAAATTGTCCTTTAATATCTTATTATACTAAAAATAGTATCAATTTTAACAATATCAAAAAAACAAAAAATTTTTTATATTCTGTTGTTCATAATATTCAAAATTCATTATTTAAATTAATTCATCAATCATCTATAAAGTTTCAAACCAATTTGTTTTTTAATACAAAATTTAAATGGAAATTTGGAGAAAATATTTCTAATTTAAAATTTTCTTTAAAAGGTAATAATATAAAATTAGAAAAAAAAATAAACGAAAGAATACTGATTGAAAAAATAAATTCTTTAAATTTACATGTTAATTTTAAAAAAAATAATTTTATGACAAAATGGATCATAAAAAAATCACAAAATTCATCAGAAATTAATGAAATATCTGGTTTTTTAAATATATATGATTTTTTTCATGAAAAAAAAATAGAGGGAAAAATTTTCTTATCTGATTTTTCTTGTTCTTTTTTAAATTTTTTTACAAACTTTTTTACAAACGTTCGAGGAAAACTTTCAGGAAATATAAATTTTTTAGGAACTATATATCAGCCTAAAATATCGGCTGATATTAATTTTAAAGATATTTATATTAAGAGTGATAATATATTTAAATATATACTTTTGTTTTTTTATTCTTTTCCGAAAAATATAGAAAATATTAAAATTAATCAAGAAATAATGATGAAAAAAGGAAATATATTGTTTACATTAAATTCTATTATTAAAAATAATGTCTCTAACTTCAAATGGAATGTTTTTTTTAATAGTAATAAAATAGAAATTGTGCTTTTTCCTAAAATAAAGTTAAATTTTTCTTCTAAATTAAATTTATATTATTTTTTATCTAAATATGACTTGATCGGATATTTAAAATTTTCTTTCTTTTCATTTAAAATTAATGAAAAAAACTTTTTATTTTGAAATAAAAAAACATTTCTTCTTTTAAAGAAGAAATAATATCTCTATTTTTATAGAGATTTGTTTTTCTTAACACGATTGTATGAATTGTGAATTTCTAACTTTGCTTCTTTATGATCACCCCATCCTATAATTTTTACCCATTTTTCTTTTTCTAATTTTTTATAATATTGGAAAAAATGTGAAATTTGTTTTTTTAATAATTCTGATATATCTGATATATCATTTATATTTTCATATTCTTTAGAAACCTTACTATTTGGTACTGCTATAATTTTTGCGTCATCTCCTGATTCATCTTGCATTTTTAATATTCCAACTGGTTTACAATTTATAACAACATTAGATTGAATTGGATATGGAGAAGGCACTAAAACATCTAATGGATCACCATCAAGTGATAAAGTTTCATTAATATATCCATAATTACATGGATAAAACATAGGTGTAGATATAAAACGGTCTACAAAAAGAATACCTGATTTTTTATCTACTTCGTATTTAATAGGAGAAGAATTTGATGGTATTTCAATTATAACATGTATATCGTTTGGTATGTTATTACCAGCTTTAATCGAATTGAAATTCATTGTTAATACATTCCTAATATTTTTTAAATTTTAAGTAAGATTAAATTCTATATGAAATTAAAGAAGAAAAATAATTAAATTTTATTAAAAAAGTAATTTGTTTTGGATAATCAGTATTTTTTTTATATAATTATCTTTATTAAAAATACTTTTATTAGTGAATATATGTTTAAGGAGTTATGAATGCAATTAGTAAATCAAATAGAAAAAGAAGAAAATTTACTTATAAACACAGTAAACAACACTCTTCGTCTAGCTCAAGAAAAAGTTAATTTTTCTATTGAAGTTTTTGTAAAAAAAACTATAGGTATAAGTGTTAATATAAGAAATAGTATTATTGAAAATGTAGAGTTTAACAGCGATGGTGCACTTTTTATTACAGTTTATAATAAGTTTTCTAAAGGTGTTGTATCATCTAAAGATTTTAGTATAAATGGTATAAAAAAAATGTTAGAAATTGCAATTAATATTTCTAAATATTCTTCTTCTGATTTTTTTTCAGGATTACCAGATGTAGAATTACTATGTTTTAAAGCGCCTGATCTTGACTTGTTTCATCCCTCTGAATTGAATATTAAAAATGCAATTAGTTTCGCTTCTATATCAGAAAAAGAAGCTTTTAAATACGATAAAAGGATCATCAATAGTGAAGGTAGTTTTTTTAGTAATCATATTACGATAAACGTTTTCGGTAATAGTTTAGGTATGTTAGAAAAATATAAGTCTACTCGTTATTCTAACTATGCTTGTATGATTGCAAAAGATAACAATATTATGCAAAGAGATTTTAGTTATTCTACTTCAAGAAAATTAGATGATTTAGAAAAACCAGATATATTAGGTCGCAAAACTGCTAAAAATGCTATATCTCGCTTAGGTTCTAAAAAAATAAATACTACAAGATGTCCAATTATTTTTTCAAAAGAAACATCTTCTATTTTTTTTTCTCATCTTATTTCAGCTATTAGTGGTGACAATGTTTATCGAAAATCAACTTTTTTACTTCATGATTTAAAAAAAAGGATTTTCCCCGAATGGTTGCATATTGAAGAAAATCCTCACATCAGAAAAGGATTAGGAAGTAAACCTTTTGATAGTGAAGGTGTATCAACAAATATTAAGAGTATTATTAAAAATGGAATTCTACAAACTTGGTTATTAAATACTTATAATGCTCGTAAATTGAATTTAACAAGTACTGGTCATTCTGGAGGTATTTCTAACTGGTTAGTTTCAAATAAAAATATATCTTTTAGAGAATTATTAAAAACTATGAAAACAGGTTTACTAGTAACAGAATTAATGGGACAAGGAGTTGATATTGTTAGTGGTAATTATTCACGCGGAGCGGTAGGTTTTTGGGTTGAAAATGGGATAATTAAATATCCAGTAAATGAAATCACTATATCTGGTAATTTAAAAAATATGTGGACTAATATTCTTAGTATTAGTAATGATATTAATATGTACAGTAATATTCAATGTGGTTCAGTATTACTGTCTGAAATTCAAATTTCAGGAAATTAATTTTTTTTTAGATAAAATTTTAAATAAAAAGGTAATAAACTTATTACCTTTTATGTTTTTTATTTTTAAGAAGTTGACCTATAAGCCGGGTTCTGTTTTAACAGTCATTCATCTAGATTAGTAATCACTTACTAATTCAAGCAGTCTACCCAGGTTTTTTTTAAGTACGAGCAATACAAATAACCTATATTTGACTTTGCTCCAGGTGGAGTTTACCTTGCCATAAATTGTCGCCAATTATGCGGTGCGCTCTTACCACACCTTTTCACCCTTTCCTTATTACTTAAAAAAAAGAAAACAAGGTGGTTTTTTTTCTGTTGCACTTGTCATAAGCTCACGCTTTCCAGGTGTTACCTGGCACCTTGCTCTATGGAGCCCGGACTTTCCTCTCTTTAGTTTAAAAACTAAACAGCGACTGTTTAGTCAACTTCAAAAAGATAAATTATATATCATTTTAATAAAAATGTCACTTATCTTCTTTTTTTGTTGCATATTGATATAAATTATTTTTTTTTATTTCATGTATTTTAGAAGTTATTAATACGGATTGTTTTAATGAAAGAAAATTTCTTAAAATTTTTAATGTATTTATCGCTTTTTCTGAAATATCTTTGTTTTTTAATTCTTTAAAACCATCTATAATAATTACTATTTCTCCTTTATTACAGCGATTTTTATCTTCTTTGATCCAAGATAGCATCTTGTTAGCTTTTGCACCATAAATATACTCCCATTTTTTTGTGATTTCTCTTGCAATTACTAAATATCTATTTTCATCAATTTTTTCTATAATGTCTTTTATACTTTGAATTATTCTATATTTCGATTCATAAAAAATTATTGTTCTTGTTTCTTTTTTTAAAGATTTTAGTAAATCGCATCTTACTTTTTTTTTAGAAGGAAGAAATCCTTCATAGCAAAAACGATTAGTGGATATTCCAGAGGCACTTAGTGCTGTAATAGCAGCACAAGGTCCTGGAAGGGGGATAATTTTAATATTTAAAGAACAACATTGTTTTACTAAAAGATATCCTGGATCATTAATTACTGGTGTTCCCGCATCAGATACTAATCCAACTTTTTTTCCTTCTTTTAATTTTTTAATTACATAATGACTTTGTTTTTTTTCATTGTTTTTATTTAAAGATATTAAAATATTTTTAACATTATAATGTTGTAGTAAAATATTAGTATGATAAATGTTTTCAGCAGCTATTAAATCGACATTTTTTAGTGTTTCTACAGCACGATAAGTAATGTCAGATAGATTGCCAATAGGTGTCGGAATAATATAAAGAATACCGGTAGTATTAAATAAGTTCACTTTTTCTCCCAAATATATATTTATAATAAAAAAAATTAATAATTTATTATATAAGCAATATAAGATTTAAATTTTTTTTTATATATAAATTTGATATTAAATAATAATAATTATAAGGTATTTTAAGTGAAACGAGTGGTGATTACAGGATTTGGTATTATTTCAAGTATTGGAAATAATAAAAAAGAAGTTTTAAACTCTTTATATAATGGCATTTCTGGAATTACATTTTCAGAAGAAATGAAAGAATCAGGTATGCGCAGTCAAGTTTGGGGAAATATAAAATTAGAAGATAAAAATTATTTAAGAAAAAATAAGACATTTCGTTTTATGAATGATGGATCTATTTATGCTTTTTTATCAATGGAGCAAGCAATTAAAGACGCCAATTTAAAAACTAAACAATATCAAAAAAATCCACGTATTGGACTTATTGCAGGCTCTGGAGGGGGTTTTCCAAAATACCACATAAAGGGTATAGATGCAATGCGAAGTAACAGAGGTTTAAATTCTGTTAGTCCTTACATTGCAATTAAAGCCATGAATTCTGGAATATCTGCTTGTTTGTCAACTTTGTTTAAAATATATGGAGTAAATTATTCTATAAGTTCAGCTTGTGCTACTTCCGGACATTGTATTGGTAATGCATTTGAATTAATTAAATTTGGCAAACAAGATCTTATTTTCGCAGGTGGTGGTGAAGAGGTAAGTTGGGAATTAGCATATGAATTTGATGCAATGAAAGCACTTTCTAGTAATTTTAATAATACACCTGTTAAATCATCACGCGTTTATGATATAAATCGTGATGGTTTTGTCATATCTGGTGGTGGAGGGATATTAGTTATTGAAGAATTAAATTATGCTTTATCTAGATCTGCTCATATTTATGCTGAAATTGTTGGATATGCTGCAACGTCTGATGGTGAAGATATGATTGTACCTTCAGGAGAAGGAGCTACACGTTGTATGAATTTAGCAAAAAAAGAAAATAAAGTATCATTTATTGATTATTTGAACGTTCATGGGACTTCTACTAAAGTTGGTGATTTAATTGAGTTAGAAGCAATTAACAAATCTTTTTTTTATGAAAAAAAACCTATAATTTCAGCAACAAAATCGATGACTGGTCATGCTTTAGGTGCATCTGGTGTACATGAAATTATTTATACATTATTAATGATGAAGTACAATTTCATAGCTCCTTCAATTAACATTGAAAGATTAGAATCTTCTGCTGAAAATATGAACATTGTACAAAAAACTTTTTATAAAAGAATAAAAACAGCGATGTCTAATAGTTTTGGCTTTGGTGGCACCAATGTTTCTTTAATATTACAAAAGTATTAGTTATTTTCATAAAAAAATATTTTTTGATGTTTTTAATTCACAGTATGTTTAATACCTTTTAACTAGAATATGTGTTTTACATATAATTTTAATTTCTAATTTATAAAATTAATGTTTAAATTTTTAAACATAAAGGATGGCAAATGAATCAATTAAATGCATTAAAAAAATTTACAACTATTGTCGCTGATACAAGTGATATAGAATCTATTTGTAAATATAAACCAGAAGATGCAACTACTAATCCATCTTTGATACTTAAAGCTGTTAGTTCAATTAATAATAAAAAATTTATTGATCAAGCAGTAGAATATGCTAGAAAAAAAGGTGGTTCTCACGATGATAAAATAGTAAATGCTAGCGATAAAATTTTAGTTGATCTTGGAATAGAAATTTTAAAATATATACCAGGTTACATTTCTAGTGAAGTTGATGCTCGTTTATCTTTTAATAAAGAACAATGTATTTTAAAAGCAAATAAAATCATTAATATGTATGAAGAAAAAGGTGTTTCTCGAAATAGAGTATTAATTAAATTAGCAGCTACGTGGGAATGTATAAAAGCAGCAGAAGAACTTAAAAAAAATAATATTTCTTGTAATTTAACTCTTTTGTTTTCTTTTGCTCAAGCTCGTGCTTGTGCAGAATCAAATGTATTTTTAATATCTCCTTTTGTTGGTCGAATTTATGATTGGTATGTATCTCAAAACTTAATATCAAAAGATTCTTTTAATCAGGATCCAGGTGTTTCATCTGTTTGTAAGATTTATGATTTTTATAAAAAATATAATTATAAAACTATAATTATGGGTGCAAGTTTTCGAAATATTGAACAAATCTTATCCCTTTCAGGATGTGATCGATTGACTATTTCACCTATGTTATTAAAACAGCTGCAATCTAGTAATAAAAAATTAAATAGAAAACTATCTCCTCCTACTGCATTTTTAAATCCTCCTGTTCCTCTTACTGAAGCAGAATTCAGATGGGAACATAATCAAGATGAAATGGCTGTTCAAAAATTATCAGAAGGTATACGAAATTTTGGAAAAGATCAATTATGTTTAGAAAAAATTTTTTCTAAATTAATATAAATTTTTAATAAAATATTATATTTTTTTTGGTTTTGAATTTGGAGAAACATGTATGTGTTTACAAAGAGAATTAGCAAATGCAATTCGTATGTTAAGTATAGATGCTGTTCAAAATGCAAAATCAGGTCATCCTGGAATGCCTATGGGAATGGCTGATATTGCAGAAGTTTTATGGAGAAAATTTTTAAAACATAGTCCAATGAATCCTAATTGGGATAATCGCGATCGTTTTATTCTTTCTAACGGACATGGTTCTATGTTGTTATATAGTTTGCTGCATCTTACAGGATATGATTTATCAATAGATGAACTCAAAAACTTTAGACAACTTCATTCAAAAACACCAGGACATCCTGAAACAGGTGAAACACCAGGTGTTGAAACAACTACTGGCCCTCTAGGACAAGGTTTAGCTAATGCAGTTGGAATGGCAATTGCAGAAAGAACATTGAGCTCTTACTTTAATAGACCAAGTTACAATATAGTAGATCACTACACTTGGGTTTTTGTAGGTGATGGTTGCTTAATGGAAGGTATTTCTCATGAAGTTTGTTCTTTAGCTGGAACATTAAAATTAGGAAAATTAATTGTTTTTTATGATAAAAATGGTATTTCAATAGATGGTAAAATTTCTAATTGGTTTACAGATAACACAGTTATGCGATTTAAATCGTATAATTGGCATGTTGTAGATAAAGTAGATGGTCATAATTCCAATTCTATTAAAAATAGTATTGAAGAAGCAAAATCAGTAAAAGATCGACCTTCGATTATTATTTGTAATACAATTATTGGTTTTGGTTCTCCTAATAAATCAGGTACAGCTGATTCTCATGGCGCTCCTCTTGGGGAATCTGAAATTTCCTTAACACGAAAAAATCTAAATTGGAAATATTTGCCTTTTGAAATACCTAATCACATTTATAATAAATGGAATTTTGTAAAACAAGGTTTAAAATTAGAGAAAAATTGGAATAAAACATTTCATTTATATAAATCTGAATATCCTGAACTTGCAGCAGAATATTTAAGACGTATTAAAAAACAATTACCTATAAAATGGTATAAAAAAACTAAAGATTATATTTTTAATTTACAAAAAAATTCTCAAAACATTGCAAGTCGTAAAGCTTCTCAAAACGCTATAGAAGAATTTGCAGCATTATTACCAGAATTAATAGGTGGATCTGCAGATTTGTCACCAAGTAACTTAACTATGTGGTCTAATTCCAGTTCACTAGCAGAAAATTTATCTGGAAATTATATTCATTATGGCGTTCGTGAATTTGGAATGACAGCTATTGCTAATGGAATTTCTCATCACGGAGGATTTATTCCATATACTTCGACATTTTTAATGTTTGTCGAATATGCGCGAAATGCAGTTCGTATGGCAGCTTTGATGAATACCAAACATATTTTCGTGTATACACATGATTCTATTGGATTAGGTGAAGATGGACCTACACATCAACCAGTAGAACAATTAGCAAATCTAAGAATGACACCAAATATAGATGTTTGGAGGCCTAGCGATCAAGTAGAAACGGCTGCAGCATGGAAATATGCAATTGAAGAAAAAAATGGTCCAACAGCACTTATTTTATCACGTCAAAATTTATCTCAATTTTCTAGAAATGATGAACAAATAAAAAATATTTTTTATGGAGCGTATATATTATACGATTCTAAAAAAGAAATTGATATCATTTTTATATCAACAGGTTCTGAATTACAAATAACTTTAACTGCTGCTAAAATAATTGCTTCTTTAGGTTATTCTGTACGTGTTGTTTCTATGCCTTCTAATAACGTTTTTGATAGACAAAATAGTGATTATAAAGAACTAGTACTACCATCTTATGTTACTAAAAGAATCGTAGTAGAAGCAAGTATAAAAGATTTTTGGTATAAATATGTAGGAACAGAAGGATTGATTATTGGAATGGAAACATTTGGAGAATCTGCTTCAGAAAAGGTTTTATTTAAAAAGTTTGGTTTTACTGTAGAAAACATAGTAAATAAATCTAAAATTCTATTAAAACATTAATTTTAAAAGTTTGACTAATATTTATAGGGGCTTTTTTTCTTAGCCCCATTTATTTTAATAAATATTAAAAAAATATAAATGAGGAAAAAATGGTTTGTTCAATTACTAAGTTAGCACAAAAGTTAATTTCTATTCCATCTATTAGTCCAAAGGATCTAGGTTGTCAGGAGATTATGATTAATTTTTTAGATAATCTTGGATTTAAAATAAAAGAAATTAATATAAATGATACAAAAAATTTTTGGGCTACTAAAGGATCTGGTAAAACTTTAACTTTTGCTGGTCATACAGATGTAGTATCACCAGGTGATTATAAAGATTGGAATGATGATCCGTTTAATCCAGTAATTAAAAATGGTTTATTATTTGGTCGAGGTTCATCAGATATGAAAGGTGCTTTAGCATGTATGATGATTGCATCTGAAAGATTTATAAAAAAAACTCCTAATTATAAAGGACGTTTATCTTTTTTAATTACTTCTGATGAAGAATCAATTGCAATTGATGGTACGAAAAAAGTTATAGATTATTTAATTTCTCAACAAGATACAATTGATTATTGTGTTATTGGAGAACCTGCTAGTAGTTCTAGAATTGGTGATTTTATAAAAAATGGACGAAGAGGATCGATAACAGCTGATTTAAAAATTCATGGAATTCAAGGTCATATTGCATATCCTCATCTAGCAGATAATCCAATACATAAAGGATTACCTATTGTTTTAAAAATATTATCTATGAAATTAGATAATGGAAATAAATTTTTTTCTCCTACTAGTGTAAACGTTGCCAACATTCATGCAGGAGAAGGGAGTAATAACATTATTCCAGGTTCTTTGTTTGTTCAATTTAACTTTCGTTTTAATACAGAAACTTCTGAAGAAGAGATTAAATCAAAATTTATACAAATACTAGATAATGATAATATTAATTATTCTTTAAATTGGTTTCTTTCAGGAAAGCCGTTTATCACAAAAAAAGGTTTATTAATCGATAATGTAATTGAATCTATTGAGAATTTTAATAAAATTAAACCTATTTTATCAACTGATGGGGGTACTTCAGATGGTCGTTTTATTGCTTTAATGAATTCTGAAATAATAGAGATAGGTTTAACGAATACTACTATTCATAAATCAAACGAATATGCAAGAATATCTGATCTTCAAAAATTAGCTATTATTTATGAAGATATTATGCATAGGTTATTAACTTAGTTATATATTATTTTCTTTATTAAAATAACGATGCAGAATATCATTTAAGATAATCTGCACCAATCTTTTTTAAATTCGCAATAACAAAAATTTTTTTATGTCATTTTAGCCTCATTATTTTATGAAGAGTACTTTTTTTATATAGGAGGAAAAATATCGTGATTTTTTTTATTTAAATCTTCTTGTGTATAAGGAATGTGATATTCTTGATTTTCAGAAGGAATATTAATTCCTTTAGGTGCAATTATTTTTTTCAATTGACTATTATTCTCATTCTTAAAAAGAATATCATTTTTTTTTAAGGTACAAGATGTTATTAAAGAAAAAATCGAAATTTGAAAAATAGTTATTATTATTTTAAAAAAAAATTTATATCTCTTGAAGGTTAGCATATTGCAGTGCTTTTTCAATTTGTATACGTGTAGAATTTAAAATTGGTGTCATTGGTAATCGTAGTGTATCATTTTTTATTAAACCCATTTTTTTAGCCAACCATTTTATTGGAATCGGATTGGGTTCTATAAATAAAGCTTCATGTAATAATGTCAAACGTTCATTTATAAATCTCGCATTTTTAAATTTACCTTCAAGTGCATATGAACATATCTGCGCCATTTCTTTTGCAGCAACATTTGCTGTTACTGATATTACTCCTTGACCACCTAATTGCATAAAATCTAAAGCTGTAGCATCATCACCACTAATTAATAAAAAATCATTTTTAACCAATTTTTTAATTTTGTGTATTCTTGACAAATCACCTGTTGCTTCTTTAATTCCAATGATATTTTTAAATTCCGATAATCTTGCTACAGTTGAAGGAAGTAAATCACAACCTGTTCGGCTAGGGACATTATATAAAATTTGTGGTAATTTTGTATTTTCTGAAATTGCTTTAAAATGCTGATATAATCCTTCTTGAGTTGGTTTGTTATAATATGGTGTAACAGTAAGACATGCTGAAATGCCTGATTTTTCAAATCTTTTTGTTAAAGATATTGCTTCTGTTGTGGCATTTGCACCTGTACCTGCAATAATAGGAATACGTTTATTTGCAAGTTTTAAAGTCAGCATAACTACTTCAATATGTTCTTCTTGACTAAGAGTTGCAGATTCTCCAGTAGTTCCAATGGAAACAATAGCTTTTGTTTTATTTAATACATGATAATCAATTAGCTTTTTTAAGCTAGAATGACAAATTTCACCTTCTTTATTCATCGGTGTAATTAATGCAACAATACTTCCTGTGAACATTGATTTTGTTCTCCTCCATAAAAAATACTTTATGGTATCTTTCATACAAATCTAGAATTAAATAAATAAAAATTATAAATTTAGTATCTATAAAAATTTATTTTTTTTGAATAAAAAACTTTAAAGTAATAAGATGTAATTTTCTTTATTTTAATAAAGTCTAAATTTTTATACAATTGCTACTATATTATTTTTTATCATAAATAGCAGGAATAATTATACATTCTAAAATGTATGTTTTAGATGTTTAATTTGTTTTTTTTTAAATTAATTTAATTCATAAAGTTTTTTACTAAAAAATGATGTTTTATGTAATTAAGGAATATATCACATAATGATTACACTTAAATCTGGAGATATTGCTCCAAAGTTTGCTCTTCCTAATCATAATAATAAATTAATAAATTTATCTGATTTTTTAGGAAAAAAAATATTACTTTATTTTTATCCAAAAGCTATGACTCCCGGTTGTATAGTACAAGCATGCCATATTAGAGATAATTTAGAGTTATTTAAAAGCAAGAAGGTAGAAGTTGTAGGTATTAGTCCTGATAAAACCAATAAATTATTAACTTTTATTGAAAAAAAAATGTTAAATTTTACTTTATTATCTGATGAACACAACATTATTAGCAAAAAATTCGGTGTATGGGGTGAAAAAAAATTTATGGGAAAAAAATATTTTGGAATTTATCGTACTAGTTTTTTAATTAATCCATATGGTATTATTGACAAAGTATTTTTTAAATTTAAGTGTAATGACCATCACAAAATTATATTAACATATTTAAATTCAAAATAAAGTAATTGATTTTTAGATAATTATATAACGTTATTAAATTTTTTATAAGTTGCTAAATACGCTACTAAATGTAGATAATTTAGTAGCAATTACATTCAAAATTTTTTTATTTTAAAAGTTATTTTTTTTACATTGTGCTCTAAATCTTAATAGATGATCTAATAATACTATTGCCACCATTGCTTCTGCTATTGGTACAGCACGTATTCCCACACATGGATCATGTCGACCTTTCACAGTTATTTTAACTTTTTCATTATTTTTATTTACTGTATTTCCTAATTTTCGAATACTTGAAGTAGGTTTGAATGCAACTTTTAAAAAAATATTTTCACCATTGCTAATTCCTCCTAAAATACCACCGCAATGGTTACTTTTAAATCCATTAGGAGTCATTTCATCTCGATTTTCACTACCTTTTTGATTAACTACTGAAAAACCATCTCCAATTTCTACTCCTTTTGCGGCATTGATACTCATCAAAGCATGAGCCAAATCTGCATCTAATCTATCGAAAACTGGTTCTCCAAAACCTATTGGTACATTTTCTGCTATAATTGTTATTTCTGCACCTATTGAATCACCTGTTTTTTTTAAATGTTTTATTAGTTTTTCTAATTGCATAATTTTATTTTTATTTGAACAAAAAAAAGGGTTTTTTTCCACTTCTTCCCATGATTCAAATGGACAATTTATATCTCCCATAGCTGATAAATATCCACGAACAATTATTCCATGTTGCGTTTTAAGATATTTTTTTGCAACGCTCCCTGCCGCAACTCGCATTGCAGTTTCACGAGCTGAAGATCTTCCACCACCGCGATAGTCTCTTATTCCATATTTTTTTTGATATGTGTAATCAGCATGTCCTGGTCTAAATAAATCTTTTATTTCACTATAGTCTTGTGAGCGTTGGTCTGTATTTTGAATAATTAGACCAATACTTGTTCCTGTGGTTATTCCGTTGAATACTCCTGAAAGTATTTGGACTTCATCTAATTCAGATCGTTGAGTAGTATAACGTGAAGCCCCAGGTCTTCTACGATTTAAATCATGTTGTAAATCATCTAAAGATAATTGTAAACCTGGAGGCATTCCGTCAATTATACATCCCAATGCTGTTCCATGTGATTCACCGAAAGTAGTTACACGAAAAATTTTTCCAATTGTATTTCCAGCCATTTTTTCTCTTATTCAATTTTTATTTAAATAATATAACTATACAGAAAAAAAATAAAAAAATAATTTTTTATTAAAAAAATATTTCGTGATGAATCTTTATTTGTTGTTTTTAGAAAAACTAAATTATATAATTAAAAAAATATTAAATAAAATATGTAAATTTATTAATTTTTTGGTAATACATAATTATGAATAAAAATCGACAATTTACTGTTAATAGCAATATTTTATTTCGTAAGTGGTTGAATGGTACCCGTGAAATAGTACAAGATACTATCTTTCATTCTCGATTACATAAGGTAAATCAAAATATCTGTTCTAAACGAATTTTTTTCGAACAAGATGTTCATAGTAATTATTTTTCTTTTTATAAAAAAAAAGATTATTTTAAAGAAAATCCTGTTTCTTATGTTCGAAATAAAGATTTAATTAATATTTTAAAAAAATTAAAAAAAGGAAAATATTCTCCAGATATTTTTCTTGACTTACATGGTTTAAATCAATATCAAGCAAGAAAGAAATTAGGTCAATTAATTGCAATTTGTCAAAAAGAAAAACTTTTTTGTGCTCATATTATGCATGGATATGGTAAAAACATTTTAAAACAGCAAATACCTTTTTGGTTGTCTCAACATCCTGATATAGTAGCGTTTCATCAAGCTCCCAAAATGTTTGGAAATGATGCAGCAATTATAGTTATAATTGAAATTCATTCTTAAATTAAAATAATTAATGTATTTAAATATAATTTATATAAAAAGTAACAATTATTAATATTAAATTATTAGCTTCTTAAATTTTAAACATTTTAAATAAATTTTATTTAAATTTATGTTTTTTAATAAAAAATTTTAAAAAAAATACATATTTTTTTTTTAAAAAAATAAATAATCTTTGTATTTTCTTTTAAAAAAAAGTTATATATATACAATATTTGTTGTATTATTTACAGTAAATATAATTTTCAAAAAACCCTTATTTTTTGGGTTTTTTTATTTTAAAAGATATGAAATTATAAATTTTTTTTACATTAAAAAATTAAGCATAAAAATTTTTAAAGGATTTTCAAGATGTTTAATACAAATCGTGTACGTATAGCAATGCAGAAAACTGGTCGCTTAAGTAGTGAATCTATAAAATTACTTACATGTTGTGGAATTAAAATTAATTTAAAGCAACAAAAATTAATAGCTTTCGCTGAAAATATGCCTATTGATGTCATGTTAGTGCGTGACGATGATATTCCTGGATTAGTTATGGATGGCGTAGTAGATTTAGGTATAGTTGGAGAAAATGTTCTTGAAGAAGAATTGTTACACCGAACATCACAAAATTTAGAAAATTCTTATATTAGGTTAAGACGTCTTGATTTTGGAATTTGTCGACTGTCTTTAGCTATTCCCATTAATACTTCATATGTTGACATAAAATCTTTAAAGAATTTTAGAATTGCTACTTCTTATCCTCATTTATTAAAAAAATATTTAGACGAAAAAAATATTACTTTTAAATCTTGTATGTTAAATGGTTCTGTAGAAGTTGCACCCAGAGCTGGTTTAGCAGATGCTATTTGCGATTTAGTTTCAACTGGAGCAACATTAGAAGCAAACGGTTTACGTGAAGTAAAAGTAGTGTTTCGTTCTCATGCTTGTCTCATTTGTAAAACGGGAAATATTAATTTTGAAAAAAAAGAAGTAATCAATAAATTAATGACTCGTATAAAAGGTGTAATTAAAGCACGTGAATCTAAATATATTATGCTACATGCTCCTGTTGATAAACTTGAAGAAGTAATATCTTTATTACATGGAGCAGAAAGACCAACTATTTTAAAATTAGCAGGCGATGATAACCGCGTAGCGATGCATATGGTGAGTAGTGAAACATTATTTTGGGAAACAATGGAAAAATTAAAATCTTTAGGTGCTAGTTCAATTTTAGTCTTACCAATTGAAAAAATGATGGAGTAAATATTTAATGAAATATTTTAATACTATTGTTGATTGGAATATGTTAAATTCTAATGAACAAAAAAATATTCTATTAAGACCTATTATAAAAAGCAATAGTTTTATTAAAAAAAAAGTTAAAGAAATAATAAAAAATATTCAAATTTCAGGAGAAAAAGCATTAAGAGAATATACAATTTTATTTGAAAAATGTCATATTAATGAATTTGAAGTTCCTAAAGAAAAAATTTTATCTTCTTCTTTATACGTTAATCAATCATTAAAAAATGCAATTTCAATTGCTAAAAAAAATATTACGTCCTTTCATAAAGCACAAATTTTACCTCCAGTAGACATTGAAACTCAAGTTGGAGTACGCTGTCAGCAGATTTATTTACCATTAAGTTCTATTGGAATTTATATTCCAAGTGGAATAGCACCTTTGTTCTCAACTGTTTTAATGCTTTCTATACCTGCTAAAATTGCTGGTTGTAAAGAAATAATTCTTTGTTCTCCTCCTCCTATTAGTAATACAATACTTTATGCGGCAAATATTTGTGGCGTTGATAAAATATTTCAAATTGGAGGTGCTCAAGCTATAGCAGCACTAGCTTTCGGAACTAAAAATATTCCTAAAGTAGATAAAATTTTTGGTCCAGGAAATGCTTATGTTACAGAAGCAAAATTACAAGTTAGTTCTTTTTTTAACGGACCACAAATAGATATGTTAGCTGGACCTTCAGAATTGCTGATTATTTCTGATGAAACATCCAATGCAGATTTTATAGCTTCTGATCTATTATCACAAGCTGAACATAGTGTATCTTCTCAAGTTATATTATTGACTCCATCAATTGAATTAGCTAAAAAAGTTGTTATATCTATTAATAATCAGTTAAAAAATCTTTCTAAATCAGATGACATATTAACTGCGTTAAACAATAGTGTTATTATTTTAACAAAAGATTTATCTGAATGTATTAAAATATCAAATACATATGCTCCTGAGCATTTAATTATTCAAACAAAAGAGCCAAGATTAATACTAAAAGAAATATCAAATGCCAGCTCAATTTTTTTAGGACCATGGTCTCCTGAATCAGCAGGCGATTATGCATCTGGAACAAATCATGTCTTACCAACTTATGGAAAATCTGTTTCAAGTTCTGCTTTGGGATTATGTGACTTTAAAAAACGTGTATTGATTCAAGAATTAACATCTCAAGGTTTTATGGATTTATCTAATACTCTTGAAACCTTGTCTGAAGCTGAAAAACTTGAAGCACATAAAAATGCTGTAAAAATAAGAGTAGATTTTTTAAAGGAAAATATATGACAGCTAATATAAATAAGTTAGCTCGAAAAAATATACAGAAATTAAACCCTTATCAATCAGCTAGACGAATCGGAGGTCAAGGTGATACATGGTTAAATGCAAATGAGTCCCCTATATCTGTTTCGTTTAAAGCAAAAATTGAGTGTTTTAATCGTTATCCAGAGTGTCAGCCTAATGATTTAATCTCTTCTTATGCCAATTATGTTGGTTTGTCAAACAGTCAAGTTTTAGTTACCAGAGGAGCAGATGAAGGTATTGAACTTTTGATTAAAGCTTTTTGTACACCTGGAGAAGATGCAATAATCTACTGTCCTCCAACTTATGATATGTATGCTATAAATGCAAAAATTGCAGATGTGGCAATAAAAGAAATTCCTACTTTTAAAAATACTTGGAAAATAGATTTATTTAATATTAACTTAAATCTTGATAAAGTTAAATTAATATATATTTGTAATCCTAACAATCCTACTGGAAATATTATTTCTAAAAGAGATTTAAAAAGTTTATTAAAAGCAACATTAGGTCGATCTCTTGTAGTAATAGATGAAGCTTATATTGAATTTTCTTCAAAAAACAGTATGGTAAATTCTTTAAAAGAATTTCCTAATTTAATTATTTTGAGAACTTTATCGAAAGCATTTGCATTAGCAGGAATAAGATGTGGTTTTACATTAGCCACAGAAGAAGTAATTAATATTTTAAATAAAGTCATTAGTCCTTATCCAATATCTACAATTGTTACTGAAATAGCAGTTCAATCTTTAGAAAAAAAAGCTATTGAAAATATGAGGAATAGAGTTTTAACGTTAAATATGAATCGTGTTTGGTTAGTTAATGAATTGAAGAAAATTTCTTATGTAAAAAAAGTTTTTGATAGTCATGCTAATTATATTTTAGTAAAATTTTATATGTTTGAAAATATATTTCAGAGTTTGTGGGAAAAAGGTATAATTTTAAGAAATCAGGCTCATAAAAATAATTTAAAAAATTGTTTAAGAATATCAATAGGATCAAAGACGGAATGTATTCATTTGATTAAAGAATTAAAAAATTTATCTAAAATATAATGTTTTTAATGAGGTGTTCATGAAACAAAAAATATTATTTATTGATCGAGATGGTACTTTAATTCATGAACCATCTAATGATTTTCAAGTAGATGCAATTAAAAAACTTGCATTTAAAAATTATGTTATTTCTTCATTAATTCAATTAATGAATTTTGGTTATAAATTTGTTATGGTTACGAATCAGGATGGTCTTGGTAGTAAATCATTTCCTTGGGAAAATTTCAACATTCCTCATTTTTTTATGTTAAATATTTTTCGTTCAGAAGGAATAATATTTGAAGATATTTTGATTTGTCCACATTTTTCAGATGACAATTGTGACTGTCGTAAACCTCAAACTAAATTATTAAAACCTTGGTTAAAAGAGAATAAGATAGATAAAAAACGTAGTTATGTAATTGGTGATCGAGAAACAGATATGGAATTAGCAAAAAACATAAATTTGACAGGTATACAGTACAAAGAAAAAAGCTTTAATTGGATGGATATCACAAAAGAAATTTTGAAAAGAAATAGATATGGAGAGGTACTGCGAGAAACAAAAGAAACTTACGTACATATAAAGGTATGGCTAGATCTAGAACATAATAGCAGTATTAAAACTGGTATTAATTTTTTTGATCATATGTTAGAACAATTATCAATTCATAGCGGAATTTCTATGCACGTTTTAGCAAAAGGAGATCTAAAAATTGATGATCATCATACTGTAGAAGATATAGGAATTGTTTTAGGAGAGGCATTATCTAAAACATTGAAAAATAAAAATGGTATATCTAGATATGGTTTTGTTTTGCCTATGGATGAAAGTCAGGCAAAATGTATCATAGATTTATCAAATCGTCCATATTTATCTTTTAATGCTAATTTTAAACATAAAATGGTTGGTGATTTTAATACTGATATGGTTGAACATTTTTTTTATTCTCTTTGTTATTCTATGAAAATTACCCTACATTTAGATGTTAAAGGAAAAAACGATCATCATTGTATTGAAAGTTTGTTTAAAGCATTTGGACGTGCACTTCGTAAAGCGGTGAAAATAGAAGGAAATATATTACCAACATCTAAAGGAACTTTATAAGTGGAAATTGCGATATTAAACACTGGTTGCGCTAATTTAACTTCAATTCAAGTTGCGATTAAAAAATTAGGTTATGTTTCTACAGTAACTTCTGATTCTTCTGTAGTATTAAAGTCTAAAAAAGTTATTTTACCAGGTGTAGGAACAGCTTCAGCTGCTATGAAAAATCTGAATGAAAAAAATTTGATTATTACTTTAAAACAATTGACACAACCTGTTCTCGGAATTTGTCTTGGAATGCAAATTTTTTCTCAATTTAGTGAAGAATGTCAAGGAGTAAAAACTATCGGAATTTTTAAAAACTGTTTTACCTATCTTTTAAAAAGTAGTAACTTACCGTTACCTCACATGGGTTGGAATCATATTATTTTTAATCATTCACATCCATTATTTAAAAATATTGAAAAAAAAGAAAGATTTTATTTTGTTCATAGTTATTTTATACCACTGAATAAATATACCTTAGCAACAACTACGTATGACATATCTTTTAGTTCTGTAATGCAAAAAAATAATTTTTTCGGAGTTCAATTTCATCCAGAAAAATCTGGTGATGCAGGATCTCAATTATTAAAAAACTTTTTAGAGATGTAAAATTCTATGATTATTCCAGCCTTTGATTTAATTAATGGAACAACAGTTCGTTTATATCAAGGAAATTATTCTAATCAAAAAAAATATGATATAAATTTATATAAACGTTTAAAAGATTATAAAATTAAAGGAGTCAAAAATATTCATTTAGTAGATTTAGATGGAGCAAAAAATATTAAGAAGAGACAAACAAAAATTTTTAAAGATATTATTTCTTATACAGATATTCCTATACAAATAGGTGGTGGAATAAGAAATGAAGAAGATATTAATATGTTTCTTAACTTAGGGGTTAGAAAAGTTGTAATTGGTTCTTCTGCAATAAAAAACAAAGTAGAAGTAAAAAAATGGATAAAAGTATATGGTTCAAATACTATTATTTTAGCGTTAGACGTTATTATTAAAAATAATAAAAAAGAAATAGCAATAAACGGTTGGCAAGAGCAAACAAATACCACTTTAGAAGAAATTATTGAGTATTTTTCACCAATAGGTTTAAAACATGTATTATGTACTGATATATCTAAAGATGGGACGTTGTCTGGTCCTAATAATATGTTATATAAAGAGATTGTCAAAAAATTTAAACATATAGAATTTCAAGCATCAGGAGGAGTCGCAACATTAAAAGATATTGTTTCTTTAAAAGAAACAGGTGTTAGTGGTGTTATTATCGGTCGTAGTTTATTAGAAAATAAGTTTACAATACAAGAGGCATTAAAATGCTGGCAAAACGAATAATTGCATGTTTAGATGTTAACAATGGTGTGGTAGTAAAAGGTGTTCAATTTAAAAATCATGAAATTGTAGGTGATATTATATCCTTATCTAAACGTTATACAAAAGAAGGTATAGATGAATTAGTATTTTATGATATAACAGCTTCTACTAATAATAAGTTAGTTGATAGAAGTTGGATAGAAAAAGTAGCAGAAGTAATTAATATTCCATTTTGCGTAGCCGGGGGTATTAAAAGTGTAGAAGATGCAAAAAATATTTTATCTTTTGGTGCAGATAAAATATCAATTAATTCTTCAGCGTTAACAGATCCTTGTTTAATAAGTAAAATTGCCAATCGTTTTGGTGTACAATGCATGGTAGTAGGTATTGATTCTTGGTTTGATATAAAGAAAAAAAAATATATGGTTCAACAATATACAGGTGATGTGAATCGTACTTATCAAACTCATTGGCAAACAATAGATTGGGTCGAACAAGTTCAAAAAAAAGGTGCTGGAGAAATTGTTTTAAATATGATGAATCAAGATGGATTGCGAAATGGATATGATTTATTACAGTTAGGTGAAATAAGAAAAAAGTGTAAAGTACCTTTGATTGCATCAGGAGGAGCTGGATGTGAAGAGCATTTTTATGAAGCACTCTATCATGCCAACGTAGACGGTGTTTTAGCTGCTTCAGTTTTTCATAAAAAAATAGTTAATATAAAAGATTTAAAGTATTTTTTAATTAAAAAAGGTTTAGAGATTAGAATATGTTAAATAAAAAAGAAAATTTATTGCATCTTAATTGGATAAAAACAAATGGTATGATGCCAACGATAATACAAGATTTTTCATCTCATTCAGTTTTAATGCATGGATATATGAATAAAGAAGCTTTTTTGAAAACTCAAAAAGAAGGTTTTGTTACTTTTTATTCTCGTACTAAAAAACGCTTATGGACTAAAGGAGAAGAATCAGGTAACTTATTAAAAGTTATAGATATAGTTACAGATTGTGATTATGATACTTTATTAATTTTAGTTGAACCTATTGGAAAAACATGTCATTTAAATAGAAAAAGTTGCTTTTTTTTAAAAGAAAATGCATCAAATTTTCTTTCTAAATTAGAGGAGATTATAGAAGATAAAAAAAATTTTAATGCAGATGACAGTTCATATACTGCTAGTTTATATAAATCCGGTACAAAACGTATAGCGCAAAAAGTTGGTGAAGAGGCTGTAGAAACAATATTAGCAGCAATGAAAAAAGATTCAGATGAACTTATAAATGAATCTTCAGATTTAATTTATCATTTAATTGTTTTATTGCATGACCAGAATTTAAATTTTAATTTAATTGTGGAAAATTTAAAAAAAAGAAGAACAGAAAAATTGTAAATTTATAATACAAAATTTTAATTTTAAATTAAAAAAATATTTCTATAAATCATTAGTCATTACTTTTTTAAAAGTATTGTTAAAATAACATTCAACTTACATACATAATATTTCAATTTCAAAAAATTTCAATAAAATTAAACGTATATACTACTTATATATCAATGCATTCTTCTTTTTTAAAAATCAAAAAAAATTATCCAGTCAATATCTTTAATAGAAAAGACATAACTTTATTATTAATAATTTTTTAAATAAATTTTATATTTTTATAAAAACATTCTTTTTATTGAAAGAATGATAAATTGAAAATAGTTGTAATATCATTTATTGTGTAAGAATATAAAATTTAAAAATATTTTTTTTGTAAATTATATAATATAAACTTGGAGAAAAGAATGTTAAAGCAAGAAATTGGTGTTGTAGGAATGGCAGTAATGGGAAAAAATTTAGCGTTAAATATTGAAAGTAAAAAATATACGGTGTCTATTTTTAACAGAACAAAATCTGTAACCGAAGACGTTATCAATAGTAACAAAGAAAAAAAAATTTTTCCATATTTTTCTATTAAAGATTTTGTGAATTCATTAAAAAAACCTAGATGTATTTTACTGATGGTAAAATCAGGAAAACCTACAGATGAAACCATTCAATCTATTCTTCCTTATTTAGACAAAGGAGATATATTAATTGATGCTGGAAATACTTTTTATAAAGATACTATTAGAAGAAATAATGATTTACTTAAATGTGGTATTAATTTTATTGGGATGGGTGTATCTGGAGGTGAATCAGGAGCATTAAATGGTCCATCTATTATGCCAGGTGGATCAAAAGAAGCATATATTCTTGTTTCTTCTATGTTAAAGAAAATATCTGCAAAATTTAAAGATGAACCATGTGTTAGTTATATTGGTCCAAATGGTGCTGGTCACTACGTTAAAATGATTCACAATGGTATTGAGTATGGTGATATGCAATTGATAGCAGAAGCATATTTTATATTAAAAAATGTATTAAATATGAATAATAATGAATTATCTAATACATTCTCTGAATGGAATAAAGGTGAGTTAAATAGTTATTTAATTGAAATTACAAAGAACATTTTTCTTAAAAAAGAAGAAGATGATATTCATTATTTAATAGATTCTATATTAGATGAAGCAGAAGATAAAGGTACAGGTAAATGGATTAGTAAAGATGCATTAGAGCTTCGTGAACCTCTTTCACTCATTACAGAATCTGTTTTTGCAAGATATTTATCTTCTCTTAAAAATCAACGTCTTATTGCATCAAAAATATTAAAAGGTCCAATTATAAATTGTATATCTTCGAAGAATAAAGAACATTTTATTGAAGAAGTTCGAAGAGCTTTATATTTAGGTAAAATAATTTCCTACGCACAGGGATTTTCTCAGTTAAAAAAAGCTTCAGAAAAATATTCTTGGAATTTACAATATAATAAAATTGCTAAGATTTTTAGATCTGGATGTATTATTCGAGCTAGTTTTTTAGAAAGAATAAGTGATGCATTTGAAAATAATAATAATGTAAACAACTTGTTATTAACACCTTATTTTTCAGAAATATCAAACAAATATGAAACATCTTTACGTAATATTACTTCATATGCAATAAAATATGGCATTCCTGTTCCTACTTTTTCGTCAGCTATAACATATTATGATAGTTACCGTACCGTATCTTCTTCTGCAAATTTAATTCAAGCTCAAAGAGATTATTTTGGAGCACATACTTATAAAAGAATTGATAAAAAAGGATATTTTCATACAAATTGGTTAACTAAAAAAGAGTTTTAATTATTAAATTAAAATTAATTATAGAACTATTTTTTAGTTTTTTTTGTTCTGAAATAGCAGAAGATAATGAAATACATCTTTCTGCTATTAATAAAATTTATTTTTAATTTTTGATAATATATTATTTTTTTATAACATATATAAGTTAATTACAGGAAAAAAAAATGCGTTTATGTGATACAGATATTGAAGAATGGTTAAGTAAAAAAAAATTAATTATTACACCTTATCCTAAAAAAGAATTAATTAATGGGATTACTGTCGATATACATCTTGGTGATAAATTTCGTGTTTTTTACGATCACACTACTTCTTGTATTGATCTAAGTGGTTCACAAGAAAAAAAAACTTTAGATCTAGCTAAAATTATAAGTTGTGAAACTGTTTTTTCTAAAGAAAAACCGTTTTTTTTAAAACCGGGATCTTTAGCTTTGTTTTCGACTTTAGAAAGTATTACCTTGCCAAATAATTTAGTTGGTTGGTTAGATGGACGTTCTTCTTTAGCTCGAATTGGTCTTATGATTCATGTTACATCTCATCGTATTGATCCTGGTTGGCATGGTAATATCGTTTTAGAGTTTTTTAATGCAGGAAAGCTAACTTTAGTATTAACTCCTGGAATCAAAATTGCAGCATTAAGTTTTGAATTACTTTCAAAGTCAGTTGTACGACCTTATAATTCTCGTTATGAATCTAAATATAAAAGTCAAAATGGGGTTGTCCCTAGTCGAATTTATGAAGAATAAATAATTTTGATATAAATAATAATTTTTAAAAATGAATAGTTTACGATTAATTATATTTTGTATATGATGTTAATTATTTAAATAATATAAAATTATGCTTAATAAATCGAGAAAAATTTTAGTTACTTGTGCACTACCATATGCTAACGGTCCTATTCATATCGGTCATATGCTTGAGCATATTCAAGCAGATATTTGGGTTCGTTATCAAAGAATGAGAAACAATGAAGTTTGGTTTATTTCTGCTGATGATGCACATGGTACAGCTGTTATGTTAAAATCTGAAAGATTAGGAATCAAACCCACAAAATTAATTAAAAAAATTAAAGAAGAGCATATAATAGATTTTTCAAATTTTAACATTTCGCATGATAACTATCACACAACACATTGTGTAGAAAATTTGTTTTTTTTAAGAAAAATATTTTTATCTTTAATTAGTCAAGGATTTATTAATGAAAAAGAAATTTTTCAATTTTTTGATAAGACAAAAAAGATATTTCTTCCAGACAGATTTGTAAAAGGTACATGTCCTTTTTGTTCTGCAGAAAATCAAAATGGAGACAACTGTGAAATATGTGGTTCGATTTATGAACCCACAGATTTAGTTAATCCTATTTCTGCTATTTCAAATAGTGTTCCTGTTTTAAAAAATACAAAACATTTATATTTTAATTTACCAGCATTTACTAATATGTTAAATAAATGGATATATTCTGGTATTTTAGAAAAATCAGTTGTAAAAAAAACGGAGGAATGGTTAAAATCTGGTTTAAAAGAATGGGGAATTTCTCGAGACACTCCATATTTTGGATTTAAAATTCCAGGATTTGCTAATAAATATTTTTATGTTTGGTTAGATGCTCCAATTGGTTACATAAGTGCATTTAAAAATCTCTGTATTAAAAATAAAAAAATAGATTTTAATGAATTTTGGGATAAAGAATCAAAATGTGAACTATATCACTTTATTGGAAAAGATATTATTTATTTTCATACATTGTTTTGGCCTTCAATATTAGAAGCTTCTTCGTTTCGAAAACCTAATGGTATTTTTGTTCATGGTCATCTTACTATAAATGGATTAAAATTATCAAAATCCCGAGGTTTTTTAATCAAAGCATCAGATTGGATTCAATGTTTTGATTCAGATAGTTTACGTTATTATTATGCAAGTAAATTAACTAACAATATTAACGATATTGAAATTAATCTAGAAGATTTTATTCAAAAAATTAATAGTGATATTGTAAATAAATTAGTTAATTTAGCCTCAAGAAATACTAGTTTTATTCATAAATATTTTGATGGATATTTATCTAATTCGTTGTCAGATATTGATCTATATCAATATTTTGTTGATATAAGCAAAAAAATTTCTATTTTTTTTGAAAATCGTCAGTTTAGTACTGTAATTCGAGAATGTATGAAATTATTGGATTTAGCAAATCAATATATTAATCAAAGACAACCATGGAAAATAAAAAAAGATAATTTGAATAAATTACATATGATTTGTACTATGGGAATTAATTTATTCAGATTAGTTATGATTTTTTTAAAACCAATAATACCAGATTTAGCAAAAAAAACAGAGTTTTTTTTAATTGCAGATCTTACTTGGGAAAGTATTAAAAAACCTCTTTTGTCTCATAAAATAAAAAAGTTTAAAAAATTATATAATAGAATTAATTCAGATAAAATTTTAAAATTATCTGTTTTATGTAAACAAAATTAAATGTTTTTATTATTTGCTAAAAAAATTTAATAAAATGAAAACAGATCTTCATTATTTGATTGGATGCTATCCATCCAAGATATTTTCCAATATTTTTTAATTTTTTTTTCTTTATTGAAATCTTCTTCTCTGATAGTGAATACACCAATTGCACTAATGAAACGATCATTATAAAATAAAAGCGGAATTTTATTTCTGAACCAAGGAGGTATACTGCATTCTTGCCATATTTTTTTTATTTTTCTTCTTTTTTCTCTTCCTAAAATAAGAATTTTACCTTCGAATTGAAAGCGAATATTAATTAATTCGTTTTTTTCAGGTACAGGAAGTTTAAAACCTTTATTGTTTTTTATTAAATATCCTAAATTCTTAGGAAGAAATAATTTTTTATTTGTATTATGCCAAAATAGAAATGTATTGCTAATAGTTTTTTGTGTCTTTACAAAATAAAGAGATTTTTTATAACGTCTAATTTCATTTTTTTGTATAATTATTTTTGGATTGGAATCTTTTTTACTGCATATAATTTCATTATAAATGCATTCTATTGTTTTATATGATGGCATTTTTATATTTTTTAAAGAAATCCAATACCGAATAAGTTCTTTAGATATCTCTTTTTTTATATTTTTAAAACTTTTAATGTTTAAAGATTCGTCAAAATTAATAAAATCTTTAATTTTTTCTTTTAAAAGTATATTTTTTGATTTAGTTTCTTCACCGCATATGATTGCTGTGCGAAAACAATTTTTTAAAAAAAAAGGCCATCTTTGTTGTAAGATAGGAATTAATTTATGACGTATGAAATTACGATCATAATTAATATTAAAATTACTAAAATCTTCAATCCATTTTAAATTGTTTTTGTAAGCCCATTCTTCTACTTCTTTTTTACTTTTTCTTAAAAGAGGACGTGCTATTCTTTTTTTTCCTAAAAAGTTTTCAAAAGACATTCCAGATAAACCAGCCGGCCCACTTCCTCTTTTTAAAGATAAGATTAATGTTTCGCACTGATCGTTCAGATGATGCCCAGTGAGTAAAATTTCATCATAAAGTAAATAATTATAAATAGTGTTATATCTTTTGATTCTTAATCTTTCTTCAATATTTTTTTCTAAAGGAATATTAATTTCTTTAGTGATTAGTGGTATTGTATATTTTTGACAAATTTTTATACAATGTTTTTCCCATTTTTTTGAAGATGAATGAATATTATGATTAATATGGATAGCACGTATTTTAATTTCAGGATTTTTTTCTCTTATTTTTAACATTTTATGTAGAAGAACTGTAGAATCCATTCCGCCACTGTATGCTATTAAAAACGATTTTTTTTTATATTGAGTAATAATTTTTTTAATCAAATATAAGTAACCTGGTAAAGAATTTTTTTAATACGTTCGAGTGGACTTGAACCACTAACCTCTACCATGTCATGGTAATGCTCTAACCTGTTGAGCTACGAACGTAAAAATTAAATTAATATTTTATATTTAGTTAAAATTATATAATATTATTGATATAATATACAAATATTTATTTATAAAAAACATAAAATATTTTTTTAAATTTTTTATAGTTTAATTTATTTTTCAAATAGTGTTCACTTTGAGGGGATTTTATGTTTACAGGTATTGTAAATGGAATTGCAAGAGTTGTCTCTATAGATAAGAAAAAAAAATTTCATACTTATACCGTTGATTTTCCTGCTTTTTTATTAAAAAATCTAAAAATAGGCGATTCAGTCGCTAATAATGGATGTTGTTTGACTGTTAAATATATTAATAATTTCTATGTAGTTTTTGATATTATGCAAATTACGATTGAAAACACTAATTTAGGAAATTTAAACGTAGGAGATTATGTTAATATCGAAAGATCATTAAAATATGGTGATGAAATGGGAGGTCATATAATATCTGGTCATATTATGCATACAGCTAAAATTTGTAAAATATTAAAATTAGATGAAAATTATTTTTTATGGTGTAAAGTGAATAGTAATTCTTTGATGAAATATATTTTTTATAAAGGTTTTATCTGTATTGATGGGATTAGTTTAACTATTAGCGACATTATGAAAGATGAATTTTGCATTAGTATAATACCAGAAACTTTATCTTCAACTACTATAGGATATAAAAAAATAGGACAATTAGTGAATATTGAAATTGATTTCTATACTCAAATAATTGTAGATACAACAAAACGTTTAATTAAAAATAATATGTCTTTGTTACATAAGTAGTTTTTTTAGTAATTTTAGGAAGATTTTTAATGAAAAATTACTTTTTTTTTGTTTTATCAAATGTATTAATTGATAATTTTATTTTAGTAAAATTTCTTGGTTTATGTCCTTTTATAGGTACATCAAATCAAATAGAAAGAGCTTTTGGAATGAGTTTTGCTACTTCTTTTGTTGTAGTTATATCAACAACTTTACTGTGGTTTATTAATTTTTTTATTTTATCACCTTTTGATTTGATTTATTTAAGAATTATAGTGTATATGTTAATTATTTCTTTTGGCGTTCAATTAATAGAAATTATTTTACGAGGAATTAGTCCTATTTTGTATCGCACACTTGGTATTTTTCTACCATTAATTACAACTAATTGTGCTGTTTTAGCTATTCCATTATTTAGTCTTTATTTAAATCATACATTTTTAGAATCTATTCTTTATGCAGTTAGTGCATCTTTTGGATTTACTTTAGTAATGGTTATATTTTCTAGTATTCGTGAACGTATATTGTTATCTGATGTTCCTTTTGTATTTCAAGGATCTCCTATTGTTCTCATTACTGTCAGTTTAATATCTATTGTATTTATGGGATTTAGAGGTTTAGTAAAAATTTAATTATGTCTATTACAGTTATTTTGATTTTTTCTATTTTATCTCTTTTTTTAGGTATAATTTTAGGTTATATAAAATATGTTTTCCCAATAAAAAAAAATCCTATTGTAGTTGCAGTTGATAATTTATTGCCTCAAAGTCAATGTGCACAGTGTGGTTATTCTGGATGTTATCCTTATGCAAAAGCAATAGTAAAAGATAGTGAAAAAATTGATAAATGTATTCCTGGAGGAAGTGATTTAATATTTGAAATCGCTAAAGTATTAAATATAGAAAACGTAGAAAAATCTTTAGATAGTTCAGCTATTAAGAATGAAAAAAAGATTTACACTACTGTTTTAATTGATGAAAAAAATTGTGTTGGTTGTTCTAAATGTGCTTCTTTTTGTCCAGTAGATGCAATAATTGGTGCTCCTAATTTTATGCATACAGTGTTACAAAAATTCTGTACTGGTTGTAATATTTGTTTATTACATTGTCCTACAAATTGTATAAAAATAATTAAAGAATAATATAATATGTTAAAAATAAATTTTTTTTTAAAAATATTTCTTATTAAATACTGGAAAAATTTGATTATTGATTTTATAAATAAAAAAATTTTAAATAAAAAAAAAATATAATTTTAAAGGTGGCATTCAATGTATATCAATAAAAAAAGATCCTAGAGAATATTTTTTAAACTATTTACCTCATCCTGAAAAATTTTTTATTTACATAGAATACAGTCATTTTAAAAAAAATAGATTGAGAGTAAAAGTAGGTCAAGAAGTTTTGTGTGGACAACCTTTAACTTTTGGCAATAATTTAATAGTTCCTGTTCATTCTCCTACTTCAGGTTGGATAAAAAATATTTATTTTAATCCAAAATCTTCTGATAAAAATCCAGAAAAAATAAAAATTGTTATTTTATCTAATCATTTAAATAAGTGGATTAGATTAAAAACTATTAAGAATTATAAAAAATATACTCCTAAAAATTTAATAAAAATAATTTATCAATCAGGTATTGTTGGTCTTGGAGGTGCTCAATTTCCTTCTTTTAAAAAATTAATGTTAAGTATTAACAAAGTACATACATTAATTGTAAACGGAATTGAAAGTGAACCGTGTATAACAGCTGATTACTGTTTAATGCAAAATTATATTGATGAAATTTTAATAGGATGTGAAATTATAGCTTGGATATCTAAAGTTAAAGACATTTTAATTGTCATTCAAGAAGATAAAACAGAATTGATTTTAAAAATTCAAAAAATTATTGAAAACAAACAATTATTTAAACTTTGTATTATAAAAAAAAAATATCCTGGTGGAAGTAGTAAAATACTTATTAAATCTTTAACAGGAAAAGAAATTCCTTATGGAAAACATTCTATAGATATAGGATATCTTATTTTTAATGTAGCAACTATATATGCGATTAAAAGATCTATTATTAACGGAGAGCCATTAATTAAACGTATTATAACTGTTTATAATAAAGATAAAAATATTTTATCTAAAAATTTTTGGGTCAAAATAGGAACTCCTGTTCATTTTTTATTAAATTATTTAAAAATAGATAGTAATTTAAATACATTAATATATTCAGGAGGTGTTTTTATGAGATATTTAATTGTTAATTTGAATTATTCGATACAGAAAAATATGAATTGTATTTATATAAAAAATAATAAAAAAAATAAAAAAAAAATTGAATATCCATGTATTAATTGTGGTTATTGTGTAAACGCGTGTCCAGTTAATTTACTTCCTCAGGAAATGTTTTTATATTGCAAAAACAGTAACAATCAGAAATTAAAACAATTAAATATTTTAGATTGTATTGAATGTAAAATATGTGAAAAAGTTTGTCCTAGTAATATTCCATTAGTTAAATATTTTAGAATTGGAAAAAAGATACAAAAAAATATAGATATAGAGAATAATCGCAAAAAATTATTTTCATCTCTTTTTAGAAAACGTGAAAAAAGATTATTAATTGAAAAAAAAATATCTTATTCAAAAGATCAAATTTCTAATATTAAAAAGTTAGATATTTTTTCAAAAATACAGGAGAAGGAAGAAAATAGTTCTATTAATCAAAAAATCATAGAAAAATCTCTTAGAAAAGAGATGTTAAAAGAAGCAATAAAACGTGCAAAATTAAGAAGATAAAGTTTTATATTAATATTTCTTTTTTCTATACAATATACGAAATAAAAAAATGAATATTCTTTATATAAGTAGTTCTTACGATGTAAGAAAAATAATGATTTTTGTTATTGTGGCTTGTATTCCAGGATTGTTTACTGAAATTTATTTTTTCGGATACGGTGTCTTAATACAAATGTTATTATTTATAATAATTTCTTTATTTTTTGAGATAATAATTTTAAAAATAAGACGTAAAAATATTAAAAATAGTTTATTTGATTGCTCATCTGTTTTAACTGCAATTTTACTTGGATTAAGTATTCCTTTTGTACTTCCTTGGTGGATGATAATTTTTGGTTGTTTCTTTTCTATTGTTATTTCAAAATATTTATACGGTGGACTTGGACAAAATATATTTAATCCAGCTATGATTGCTTATGTAGTGCTATTGATATCTTTTCCTGTACATATGAGTTCTTGGAATGAAAAACATTCTTCTTTATCTTTTTACAAGGATATAAAAAATTCAATAAATTTAATTTTTTTTCATCATAAAAAGTATGATTTTAAAGAAAAAATGCATCCTGATAGTTTTACAGAAGCAACTCCTTTAGATAATTTTAAAACTAAATCTCATTTTAACTATGATTTATCTTCCGAGGAATCATTAATTGAAAAAAAGACGAAAAATATTTCGATGGCTTGGAAATATATAAATATAAGTTTTTTAACAGGAGGACTTTTCTTATTATATAAGAATATTATTTGTTGGCGTATTCCATTAAGTTTTTTGTCTAGTTTATTTCTTTTTTCAAGCATAACTTATTTTTATTCACAAAATATTTTTTGTTCTCCTTTATTTCATCTTTTTTCTGGAGGAACAATGATGTGTGCTTTTTTTATAGCCACTGATCCTGTAACCACTTCTTCTACTAAAATAGGAAAAATATTTTTTGGTATGATTATGGGTTTTTTAGTATGGATTCTTCGAAATTATAGTGATTATCCAGATGGCATTGCTTTTTCGGTATTGTTTACTAACATGATTGTTCCGTTAATGGACGCTTATTTAAAAACGTCTGGGTACGGTCGTAAAAATTTATGAAATTTTTTAAAGAAACTATAATAAATGCATTTTTAATGAGTTTTTTTGCTTTTTTTTCTTTATTAAGTGTTATTTTTATTAAAAATATAACAAATTATCAAATAGAGAGTATAAAAGAAAAAGAAAAAAATACTTTTTTTAAACAAGTTATACCAACTAATATGTACAACACTTTTGATAAAAAATTTTTTTTAATAAAAAATAAATTATTAGGAGATCAAAAAAAACATAATTTATGGGTTTTATTTAAAGATAAAAAAGCTAAAGCAGCAATTGTTGAAAGTATTGCACCAGATGGATATTCTGGATCTATTTCTATATTAGTTGCTGCATATTTTAATGGAAAAATTATTGGTGTGCGAGTTTTATCTCATAAAGAAACTCCAGGAATTGGAGATAAAATTGAAATATCTATTTCTAATTGGATTACAAAGTTTAAAAATATGAATGTAGTGGATTTAAAAGATAAAAAATTTTTATTAAAAAAGTATGGAGGTCAAATTGAACAATTTACAGGCGCCACAATTACACCTCAATCAGTTACTAATGCCATAAAAAGAACCGTTTTTTTTATTAAAAAAATACCATTAATATTTTCATTATAATAGAGATATGTATGAAATTAAGAAAATTTTTAAAAAAAAGATTGTGGAATAATAATTCTTCTTTAGTACAACTTTTAGGTTTATGTCCAGTTTTGGCTATGACTACAAATGCTGTTAATGCTATTGGATTAGGGATAACAACTACTTTTGTATTAACTATAACAAATAGTATTATTTCAATTTTAAAATGTTTTATACCTAAAGATATTAGAATCCCTATTTATATGATAATAGTTTCTTCAACAGTTACTTGTATAGAAATGTTATTGCATGCTTATCAATATAATTTATATCAATCATTAGGTGTTTTTATTCCATTAATAGTAACTAATTGTATTATTGTAGGAAGAGCTGATTATATTGCTTATAAAAACTCTTTTTTTATTGCTTTTTTAGATGGTATTTCAATAGGATTAGGATCAACATTTGCAATGTTTATAATTGGTTCTATACGTGAAATATTAGGAAATGGAACGTTTTTATTCGGTTTAAATAAAATTTTTAATATTTTAGATCATTCATTTTTTTTTACATTTATAGATAAAAATTCTACAATAATTTTAGCTATTTTACCTCCAGGCGGTTTTTTAGTATTAGGTTTTGTAATTGCTTTTAAAAATTACTTAGATTTAAATAAAAAAAAAATAAACTGTTTAAAATGTTTTCATTCTTGTAAGTTAAAACAATGATATCGGTATGAATAAAAAAAAACGTTATGAAATTTTATCTTTATTTTATAAAAAACAACCTAATCCTAAGATAGAATTAATTTTTTCTTCTGATTTTGAATTACTTTTGTCAGTTATTTTGTCTGCGAAATCTACTGATATTATGGTAAATAAAATTACTGGTACTTTATTTCAAATAGCAAATACTCCTCAAGGTATTTTACAATTAGGTCTTGATAAATTAAGATATTACATTCAAAGTATTGGTTTATATAATACGAAATCTTTACATATTATTAATACTGCATATTTAATTGCAACAAAATATAAAAATAAAGTGCCATCAAATCGAATTGAATTAGAATCTTTACCTGGAGTCGGTAGAAAAACAGCAAATATTATTTTAAATGTATTATTTAATAAAAAGACTATTGCTGTAGATACACATGTTTTTAGAGTTGCTAATCGTACTGGATTTGCTAAAGGAAAAAATGTAATTGACGTTGAAAAAAAAATGATTAAGATAGTTCCATCTATTTTTAAAAAATATGTTCATTTTTGGTTTGTTCTTCACGGTAGATATGTTTGTACTGCTCGTCAATTAAAATGTAAACTATGTTTAATAGAAAAACTATGTGAATTTGATAGAAAAAAATAAATATTCTATTTTTTTTTTGGATATACAAGTGATTATTGTAAAAGTTGTTTTACCCTTACCTATTAGAAAATATTTTAAATATTTTATGCCCGATTTTATGTATCCTATTATTGGAGGACGTGTTCTTGTGCCATTTCGTTCTAAAAATATAGTAGGAATTGTAGTTTCGTTTTTTGATGAAAAAAATACAAGTGATTTAAATTTAGAATTTGTTAAATCATGTATCGATACTGAACCAATTTATAGTCATTTTTTATTAAAAATCTTAATATGGTTAAGTAAATATTACCATTTTCCTGTAGGAAGCATATTTTTTTCAATATTACCAAAATATTTAAAAAAAACCTGTTTAATAGACAAAAAAAATTATAAATGTGCTGTGTTAAAAAAAGTAAAAAATAAAGATTGTAAAAAATTTAATCTTTTGTTTTTTTTAAAAAAAAAAAATATTTCTAATAAAAATTTAGAAAAAAATAATTTTTCTGATTTTTTTTTAAAAAAGTTAATTTCTAAAAAATCATATAAAACTTATTTTTATTGCAAAAATATTTTTTATGTTGATGAAAATAGTATGATTAAAAAAAAAATTTTTTTAAATAAAAAAATAATTTTTACAATTAATAAAATTTTAACTAAAAATTGTTTTAAATCTTGGTTGATGACTAAAAGTAATTTTTATTTAAAAATAAAATTTTATTTAGGTTTAATTAAAGAGTTATTAAATAAAAATTTACAAATTTTAATTCTCGTTCCATTTATTAAAGATATATATAAAATATTATTTTTTTTAAAAAAATATTTTAACGTACATATTGATGTTATTCATTCTGAATTAAATGATGAAGTATACTTGAAAAAATGGGTAAGAACAAAAAGTGGTAAAAACTCTATTATTATTGGAACAAAAAATAGTATTTTTTTCCCTTTTTTTAGATTAGGTTTAATTATTATTAATGAAGAACATCATTTAAGTTATAAAAATTTAAATCAATGTAGATATAATGTTAGAGATGTAGCAATATTAAGAGCTTATAAAGAAAATATACCAATTATTTTAGATTCTAACACTCCTTCTTTAAGAACATTATATAATGTTGTACATAAAAAATGTTTTTATATTAATTTTGTCAAAAATAAAAAAAAAATTTTATTAAAAAATAATCTTATTGATTTAAGAAAAGAAAGAATAAAAATAGGTTTATCTCTGACTTTAATAAATAAAATATTTAATAACATAAAAAGAAATTATCCAGTATTATTGGTATTTAATAAATTTAGTTTCATTTTTTTTGGCTTAATATGCAATAATTGTGGATGGATAGAAAAATGTCATATTTGTAATGATTATTTTGAAATAAAAAAATATGGTAACTTTTTATTTTGTCAGCATTGTTTAATTAAAATAAAAAAACCATTATTTTGTTGTAATTGTAAAAATTTTTCTTTAATTATATTTAATTTTGGTATAAAAAAAGTAAAAAATAGCCTAAAAAAAATTTTTCCTAACGTAAATTTATTTTTTTTATTAAGCTTAAAAAAAATTGAAACAAAAAAATTACAAATAAAATTTTTTAAATTCCCTATTTCTGACGCTTGTATTATTATTACCACTGAAAAAATTGTTCAAAATTATTATTTTCCTTATGTGAGATTGATTGCTTTAGTAAATATTGATCATTATTTTTTTTCTTTTCATTTTTGTTCTATAGAATATTTTTTACAATTTTATTTTAATTTGATTAATTTAACTGGAAAAAACCCGAAATTATTAAAAATATTAATACAAACATCTTGTCCTAACAATGAATATTTATTAGATTTGTCTAATAGTGATTATTTTTCATTTTCTCGTAAGATATTTTCTTTAAGAAAAAAATATTTTTTACCTCCTTGGAATTGTCAGGCAATTTTTTATTCTGAAAGTAAAGATTTTGAAAAAAGTTTTATTTTTTTAAAATTTATAAGTACAATTTTGAAGAAAAAATCTAAAAAAGATAATGTTTCTTTATGGTTTGTAGGTCCTCATCCTGTTTTTTCATTAAAAGGTAGAAAAAAATTTTTTTATCAATTGTTAATACATTGTCCGTCACGCATTTATTTAAAAAATATATTAAGAGAATCAATTAATATAGTTCAATATTTTTCTATATCACAAAGTGTTCAATGGTTTGTAGATATTGATGTTAATTGAATTAAGAAGAATTAAAAAATGTTTAATTTCATGTTTTTAAACATCTTCTTTATTGAAGTAAAAAAGAAATTGGAATAAAATATTTTAAGGTCGTATTTTTTAAAAGTTTTAAATCATTGATACCTACTTCAAGTATATTTAAAATAAGGTTTTAAATAAATAAAATGGATTTAATTAATGAATTACATCAAAGAAATTTAATATTTCATATTACAAATAAAAATAAATTAAAAGAACTTATTAAAAATAAATATATTTCACTTTATTGTGGTTTTGATCCTACAGAAGAAAGCTTACATGTAGGTCATCTGTTACCTTTAATTACTCTTAAAAGATTTCAAATTTTAGGTCATAAACCTATAGTGTTAATAGGAGGTGCTACAAGTCTTATTGGAGATCCTAGTTTTAAAACAAAAGAAAGATTATTACAATCAGATAAATTAATTGATAAATGGACACTTAAAATAAGCCAACAAGTTTCTTTTTTTCTAGATTTTAATTGTAATTTTAATAGCGCACTTATATTAAATAATAATTTATGGTTTAAAAAAATTAATATTCTTTCGTTTTTGCGTGATGTTGGAAAACATTTCTCAATTAATACTATGATTAGTAGGGAAGCTGTTAAACAACGAATTAAAAGATTAGATCAAGGCATCTCTTTTACGGAGTTTTCATATAATTTATTACAAGCATATGATTTTTTTATATTAAATCAAAAAAATCAGGTATCACTTCAAATTGGGGGTTCTGATCAATGGGGAAATATTTCTTCAGGTATGCATTTAATCCATAAAATATCTAAAAAAGAAGTATATGGATTAACTCTCCCATTGCTTATTCAGTCTAATGGTACTAAGTTTGGAAAAACAGAATCAGGAACTATTTGGTTAGATTCGAAAAAAACTACTCCTTATAAATTTTATCAGTTCTGGATGAACATAGAAGATTCTAACGTTTACCGTTTTTTAAAATTGTTTACTTTTATAAATATTGACGAAATAAATCAACGAGAAAAAAACAAGTATAAAAACAACCAAATTATTTTTGATAAATCTTTACTAGCTAAACATATTACTCGTTTAGTACATGGAGATGAAAATTTATTAGCTGCAGAAAGAATTACAAATATTTTATTTTTTAAAAATATTGAAGATATAAAGGAATCTGATTTAGAACAATTAAAAAAAGATGGTATATCTGCAATCGAAGTTTATAAAATAAAAGATTTGCAAGAAGCTTTAGTTTTATCTTCGTTAGCACAATCTCGAACTCAAGCTAAAAACATGATAATTTCAAATTCAATATCTATAAATACTAAAAAAATAGTAAATAAAAATCATATTATTAATAATAATGATAAATTATTTGATAAATTTACCTTACTTTCTAGAGGAAAAAAAAATCACTGTCTTATTTGTTGGAAAAAATAAAATTCAAATCAATTTTATATATTTTAATCAATTGAAAAACTTTCTCCACAACCACAAAATTTTTCTATTTTAGGATTATAGTATTTAAAAACTTCATTAATACTATCTTTTATAAAATCAATTTTAATTCCATTTAAAAGTGGTGCCTCTTTTAATGAGATATATACTAAAACATTTTTATAGTAAAAAATTATATCGTTTTTATTTTCTATGACTTCTTTATCTTTGACTAATTCCATTGTATATCGAAATCCTGCACATCCAGATTTTTTTGTACCTATTCTGATACCTTTATTTTCAGAATTATTGCTAATTAAAAACAAAATTTGTTTTAAAGCTTTTTTAGTTATTTCAATACCTTTCCATTGATGTTCATGTGGTAAATAAGCATTTATTTTTTTTGTTTTCATATTGTATCTCTTTAATATTAAATAAGATTATAAATCATATAAAAAATAATTATATTATAAATTAAATTTTTATGTTTTAAAGAATATTATTTTTATTCATTATTTTTATAAATTTTAATGTTATAATTGTTTAGTCATAAAAATTTTATAATAAAATTTCGTTTTGCAAATTTATTTATAATATAAAAATATTGAGGTGAAACGATTATATGCAAAATCCAAAAGAAAAAATGGATTTATCGCAATTTATTTTATCACTAATATTTATTATTGCTATAAGTGCTACAAGTTTTTTAATAATTCGACCATTTATACTTGGTTTTTCTTGGGCCAGTATGATTGTGATTGCAACTTGGCCACTTATGTTAAAAATGCAAAAATTTTTAGGAGGTAAACGATTAATCGCTGTTATTAGTATGATTGTTATTTTATTATTATTGTTTATAATTCCTATAGTATTTTTAGTAAATAGTTTAATTAAAACTAGTATCCCTCTGATTCATTGGTTTAGTTCTAATAATTTAGAATTTCCAGAGTTAATATGGCTTCAAGATATACCTATTATTGGTAAAAAAATATTTATTAGTTATCAAGAATTGTTAGATAGTGATGGAGGTGAATTAATTCGTGAAGTTAGACCATATATGGGACGTACAACAGAATTTTTTATAATTCAAGCCAAGAATTGTGGATTATTCGTTATGCATTTAACGTTAATGTTATTATTTAGTGTTTTATTATACTGGAATGGAGAAAAAATTAGTAACTCTATTCGTCAATTTGCGTTTCGTCTGAGTGCTCAGAATGGAAATGCTATCGTTTCTCTTTCAGTCCAAGCTGTTAGAGCAGTTGCATTAGGTGTAGTAGTAACAGCTTTAATTCAAGCAGTTTTATCAGGAATAGGATTGTTAATTTCTGGTGTTCCATATTGGACATTATTAATGATTTTAATTGTTTTTTCTTGTTTAATACAATTAGGACCATTGCCAATTTTAATACCTTCTGTTGTGTGGCTTTATTGGAATAGTAATA
Organism: uncultured Buchnera sp.; assembly: GCF_913776765.1. Classification (NCBI taxonomy): domain Bacteria; kingdom Pseudomonadati; phylum Pseudomonadota; class Gammaproteobacteria; order Enterobacterales; family Erwiniaceae; genus Buchnera; species uncultured Buchnera sp. The sequence continues at coordinate 589,852 of NZ_CAJYPO010000001.1, read as the reverse complement.
CGACTTGGGGTACAGTGCTATTAATTTGGAGCTGTTTTGTATTCATATTAGATAATATATTGAGACCTTTCTTTATAAGAATAGGATCAGATTTACCTACCTTTCTTATTTTGTTAGGGGTTATTGGTGGTTTGCTTGCTTTCGGAATGATTGGATTATTTATTGGTCCTGTAGTGTTAGTAATACTATATCGTTTAATAATATCCTGGATATATGGAATTTCGATTGCTTCTTTTTTGGAAACTACGACTTTAAAATCAAAATTTAATTAAATTTATATTAGAATAATTATTTTTATGATAAAAATATGTGAATTATGATTTATTATAATATAAAAAAATAAATAGAATAAAAACTTTTAACGTAAGTAAACGATAAATTGTGATATCATAAAAAATGATTTAATTATATTTAATAATTACTAAACAGGATATTAATAATCTTGTATAATTGTATTATTTTTAAAATTTTATCTTCATTTTATTTCCTGTTTTAAACTTCTGTCATTGTATTTTTTAAGTATACTATTAAACTTATTCTCCCTAAAATCACAATTTTTATATTGATTAATCTTAAAAATTGATTAAAAATAAGTTTATGACTAGTTAGTTTATCGTGATTTTTATCACATCTTGCTATTCTTTTCAGGATAAAAAATTCATTTAGAGAACAAAATGAAAAAAACAGATGAACTACGTACAATACGAATTGATCCATTGGTAACTCCATCTGAACTAGCAAAAAAATATGCTATTACTTCAGATATTATGGATAATGTTATTATAACAAGACAAAATATAGCTCGAATTATGACTGGAGAAGATTTACGTTTGCTTGTTGTAATAGGTCCATGTTCCGTACACGATCCAATCGCTGCAGTCGAATATGCGCATCGACTATATGAATTACGTAAAAAATATGAAGATCGTCTCGAAATTATAATGCGTACATATTTTGAAAAACCGAGAACGGTCGTTGGTTGGAAAGGATTGATTTCAGATCCAGATTTAAATGGTAGTTTTAGAGTCAACCATGGCTTAGCTGTTGCACGTAAATTGTTATTAGACATTAATGAACTAGGGATGCCTGCAGCAACAGAATTTTTGGATATGGTAATTGGTCAATTTATTGCAGACTTAATTAGTTGGGGTGCAATTGGAGCTAGAACTACTGAAAGTCAAATTCATAGAGAAATGGCTTCAGCTCTTTCTTGTCCAGTGGGTTTTAAAAACGGAACAGATGGCAATATACGTATTGCAATTGATGCTATTAGAGCAGCAAAGGCACGTCATTTATTTTTTGCTCCGAATAAAGATGGACAAATGACTATTAATCATACTAGCGGAAATCCTTATGGACATATAATTATGAGAGGTGGTCGTACTCCTAATTATCATGCTAATGACATTAATTTAGCAATAAAAAATTTACGTGAATTTAATTTATTAGAACATTTAATGATTGATTTTAGTCATGGTAATTGTTTAAAAGAACATATTCGTCAAAAAGATGTTGCTGAATCTGTTTCAAAACAAATTTCTCAAGGTTCAAAAACTATATTTGGTGTAATGATTGAAAGCTTCTTAGAAGAAGGTTTCCAAATAGTCAAAAAAAATCAACCATTAATATATGGAAAGTCAATTACTGATGCTTGTTTAAATTGGGAAGATAGTGTCTTGATTATTAAGAAATTGGCAGATGCAGTCGATACTCGTTTTTAATTGGTTTGTATGCTAGTCAAAAATTTGACTAGCATCTTTTTATTAAATGCAAAAGTTAAAATTAGCAAATAATTTATAAACAATAATTTTAAAACTATAAAAAATAATATTTTTTTTCAATTAAGGATCTAAAAGAATGCCTGTGATAAGATTTTGTGATGGGAGTCAACAGGTATACAAACATTCTGTCTCGTTAAGAGAAATTATAGAAAATAAAAAACCTAATATAATTGAATCTCTTATTGCTATCTCTGTTAATAATAATTTTTCGAATTTAAATACTTTAATAACAGAAGATTCTTCTATATCGTTTATCAGTAAAAAAAATTGTGAAGCATTAAACATAATTCGATATTCTTGTATACAGCTTTTAAATTATGCAGTAAAAAAAATATGGCCATTATGTAAAATTGGACAAAGTGATATTACAGAAAATGGTTTTTACTGCGATATAGATTTTGAAAACAGTCTTACAGAAAAAGATCTTTTTGTATTAGAAAATAATATGAAAAATCTTATTAAACGAGAATATCTTATATTTAATCAAAATGTTTCTTTTGATCAAGCATATAAAATATTTAAAAAAAAATTAGAAACATATAAACTTTGTTTAATAAAAAAATATGTAAATAAGAATAATCAAATATCATTATATTATCATGAAAATTATGTTGATATTGATATAGGAATGCAAGTTTTTAATATAAAATTTTGTAAATATTTTAAATTACAAAAAATTGGAGGTGTTTATTGGAAAGGGAATCATAAAAACAAAATGCTACAACGTATTTATGGTACTGCTTGGTCAACTAAAAAAGAATTAGATAAATATTTAAACTATATTGATGAATTGCAAAAAAGAGATCATAGAAAAATTGGAAAATTTTTAAATTTATATCATATGCAAGAAGAATCTCCGGGAATGATTTTTTGGCATAATAATGGTTGGATTATTTTTAATGAACTAGAAATGTTTGTTCGCGAAAAACTAAAAGAATACAAATATAAAGAAGTTAAAACACCTTTATTAATAGATAAGTCAATATGGGAAAAAAGTGGTCATTGGGACAATTATAAAGATGCTATTTTTACTACTTCATCGGAACATCGAGAATATTGTATTAAACCAATGAATTGTCCAGGACATGTTCAAATTTTTAACTATGGATTAAAATCTTATCGAGATTTACCTATTCGTATGGCTGAGTTTGGAAGTTGTCATCGTAATGAGCCATCAGGATCTTTGCATGGTCTTATGAGAATTCGTAATTTTACTCAAGATGATGCACATATATTTTGTACTCAAGAACAAATAAGATGTGAAATAAATCATTGTATTAAAATGATATATGATTTATATAGTACATTTAATTTTAAAAAAATATTAGTAAAATTTTCCACTCGACCAAAAAAACGTATTGGAGATGAATCTGTTTGGGACAAAGCAGAGAAAGATTTATCTGATGTCTTGATAGAAAATAATTTAAATTTTGAATATCAACAAGGAGAAGGTGCTTTTTATGGTCCTAAAATTGAGTTTGTTTTACAGGATTCCTTAGATCGTAATTGGCAATGTGGAACTATTCAACTTGATTTTTATTTGCCAATTCGTTTAAATTCATTTTATATTGATGAGTACAACAATCGAAAAATTCCTATAATAATTCATCGAGCTATATTAGGTTCAATAGAACGTTTTATTGGAATATTAATTGAAGAGTCTTCAGGAAAATTGCCAACATGGTTGTCTCCAATACAAGTAGTAGTACTTAGTATTACTGATAACCACATTAATTATGTTAAAAAAATAGTTCGATATTTTTCTGATATTAAAATTCGAGTTGAATCAGATTTAAGAAATGAAAAAATAGGTTTTAAAATTCGTGAACATACCTTACGTAGAATTCCATATATATTAATTTGTGGCGAAAAAGAAATTAAATCTAAAAAAATTTCAGTTAGAACTAGAAATGGTTATAATTTTGGAATTATTGAAATTGATTTTTTTATTAAAAAGTTACAAAAAGAAATTCTTACTCGTAGCTTTTATCAAATGGAGGAATAAAGTATTAAAGTCGGAAAAAGAATTCAATTAACGCGGCCAAATCGTATTAACAATGAGATCCGTGCTATTAAAGTTCGTCTTACTGGTGTTGAAGGCGATCAAATTGGGATAGTTAATTTACGTGACGCTTTAGAAAAAGCTGAGGAATTAGGATTAGATTTAGTAGAAATTAGTCCGAATGCAGAACCTCCAGTTTGTCGTATTATGGATTATGGCAAATTTCTTTATGAAAAAAGCAAATCTTCTAAAGAACAGAAAAAAAAACAAAAAGTAATTCAAGTGAAAGAAGTCAAATTTCGTCCTAGTACAGATGAAGGAGATTATCAAGTTAAATTACGTAATTTAATTCGTTTTTTAGAAGATGGTGATAAAGTTAAAATTACATTACGATTTAGAGGACGTGAAATGGCACATCAAAAAATAGGTATTGATATGCTGAATAGAGTAAAACATGATTTAATAGAATTAGCAGTTATTGAATCATTTCCATCTAAAGTTGAAGGTCGTCAAATGATTATGGTTTTAGCTCCTAAGAAAAAATAATGATTTTTGACTAAACGTGTTTAGAAAAAAATATATAGTTTATTTTTCTTTTTATAATTTAAATGAAACATTTTATGCCAAAAATTAAAACCTTAAAAAGTGCAGCAAAGCGTTTTAAAAAAACTGCATCTGGTAAATTTAAACGTAAACAAGCAAATTTACGTCATATTTTAACAAAGAAAACAACAACTAAAAAACGCCATCTTCGTCCTAAGATTTTAGTTTCAAAAGGAGATACAAATAAAGTTAAATCTTTTTTACCATATATTTAGAATAATTTTTAATAAAATTTTATAAATAGGAAAGTATATAAATGGCTCGTGTAAAACGTGGCGTTACCGCTCATGCCCGCCATAAAAAAGTTTTAAAACAAGCAAAAGGTTATTATGGAGCTCGTTCTCGTATTTATAGAGTTGCATGTCAAGCAGTAATCAAAGCAGGACAATATGCTTATCGTGATAGACGTCAACGAAAAAGACAATTTCGTCAATTGTGGATTACACGGATTAATGCCGCTGTTCGTCAAAGTCAAATGTCTTATAGTAATTTTATGTACGGATTAAAGAAAGCTTCCATTAATATTGATCGAAAAATATTGTCTGATATTGCAATGTTTGATGGATTTTCATTTAATGTATTAATTAAAAAAGCAAAAGAAGCTTTGTTGTAAAAAAGTGCATTATTTTTTCGATGAATAAAACGGGGAAATTCATCTCCCTTGTATTTTAAATATAAAACATACTAAGCTTCCTTTATGGAAGCTTTTTCATATTTTAACTACATGAATTTAAATTAAATATTTTAAAAAGGTATACAATATGTTGACGCTGCAAAAATTATTTGAGAACGTGAAAAGTAAAATTAAAAATTCGTACAAAATAGATGAAATAGATGACATACGAATTAAATATTTAGGAAAAAAAGGAATTTTTTCTAATTGTATAAAAAATTTAAAAAATTCTTCTTTTGAAGAAAAAAAAAAATACTTTGTTGTTTTTAATGAAATTAAAAAAAAAATAATAAATCAAATTAATAAAAAAAAAATTGAATTAAATAAAATCATTTTAGACCAACGTATTAAAAAAGAAAAAATAGATGTCTCTTTGCCTGGTCGTTATAAAGAAAATGGTGTTATTCATCCTATTAATCATAGTATTAATTATATAAAAAATTTTTTTTCTAAACTAGGATTTGAATCTATTAGTGGATTTGAAATAGAAGACGAATATCATAATTTTGATGCATTAAATATACCTAAAGATCATCCTGCGCGTAATAACAATGATACATTTTGGTTTGATGAACATCGTTTGTTAAGAACACAAACTTCTAGTATGCAAATTAGGATTATGAAAGAAGAAAAGCCTCCTATTAGGTTTATTTTTCCTGGAAAAGTATATCGTAACGATTATGATTCTACACATACACCTATGTTTCATCAAGTTGAAGGTTTAATAGTTGAAAAAAATATTAATTTTTCTAATTTGAAATGGATCATATATAATTTTTTACACGATTTTTTTGATAAAAATATTTCTATTAGATTTCGTCCATCTTATTTTCCGTTTACTACACCTTCTGCAGAAGTTGATATTATTACAAATGTTGGACAATCATTAGAAGTATTAGGATGTGGTATGGTTCATCCATCAGTTTTAAAAAATGTGAATATTGATTGTAATTTTTATTCAGCTTGTGCATTTGGAATCGGTATAGAAAGAATTACTATGCTGCGTTATGGAATTTCTGATCTTCGTTCTTTTTTTGAAAACGATATAAGGTTTATAAAACAATTCAAACATATTTAGTGAGATAAAATGAAATTTAATGAGAATTGGTTACGTGAATGGATAAATCCAAATATCAATAGTATTACTTTGAGAAATCAAATTATTGAATCTGGTATAGAAATAGAATCAATTAATGAATTTAATCCTATATTTAATGGTTTTTTATCTGGTAAGATAGTTGAATGCATTGATCATCATAAGGTAAATAATTTAAAAATACTAAAAGTAGATATAGGTAGTAAAAAATTATTAAACATTCTATGTGGAGCTTCGAATTGTCGTAACAATATCAAAGTTGTAGTTGCTACTATTGGTAGTATTTTACCAAATGGATTACAAATTAAGATAAAAAAAATACAAGAAAAATTATCTGAAGGTATGTTATGTTCTTTTTTTGAATTAGGTTTATTTAATTTTTCCAAAGATATTATTGAACTTCCTCAAGATGTTCCTATAGGAAAAAAAATAAATGATTTGTTTTCGTTAAAAAAAGACACTTTTATTAAAGTAACTGTAACACCTAATCGTCCAGATGGTTTGAATATTTTAGGTATAGCTAGAAATATAGCTGCTATAAATAATTTAAAAATAGTTCAATTAAAGGAAAGAATTGTTCCGATAGAAATTGAAGATCAGCTTCCTATTACAATTTGTACTAAAAGAAAAAGTATTAATTATTTTGGAAGAATTATTAAAAATGTTGATTTAAATGTTGATACTCCATTTTGGATGAAAAAAAAATTATTTTTCTGTGATTTATTATCAGAAAATATAATTGAAAATATTCTTAATTACATTTTAATCGAAATTGGACAACCATTAAATGTATTAAACTTAGATAAAATAGATGACGCAATTCAGATTCGTATGGCTGAAAAGAAAGAGGTCTTGATTCTAAAAAATAATACTAAAATATTACTAGATAAAGATATTTTGGTATTTTCAGATAAAACAAAAATATTATTTATTCCTGGTAATACAAATGCTTATGGTTTAGAACCAAATAAAAAGACTACAAATATATTTTTAAGTTCATATTTAGTTGATAAAAAGTCAATATTAAATACTTTAAAAAAAGTAGGTTTTAATAATGTTTTAGATTATTATAATCATGGTGTTGATTCATCACTTCAAAAATATGCTGTAGAATACGCAACATATTTAATTATTAAGATTTGTGGTGGTAAAGCAGGTCCTATTACTATAAAAAATATCAATTTTAATTCTTTTTCTGCTTCAAATAGAATAAAGCTATATCATAAAAATTTTAATAAATATATAGGTTTTTTCGTTGACTTTTCTATTATTTCAAATATTTTGTTGCGTCTTGAATATGAAGTAGATTTTCAAAAAAAATATTGGTATGTACTTCCACCTAGTTGGCGATTTGATATTTTAATTGAAGAAGATGTAATAGGTGATATACTTCGTATATACAATTATAACAATATTCCCTTAAATCCATTGAAAGAAGGTTTTAAGTTTAATAATAAAAACAGAGATGTAAAAGATTCTTTATTAGATGAAGCAACTACGTTGCTTATTAACAGAGGATATTATGAAGTAATAACTTATTCATTTATTAATCCTTCTATTCAAGAAGATATTATTCCTAACAATAATCAAATATTAATTTCTAATCCTATTTCTAAAGACTTTTCGTCTATGCGTTTATCATTATGGCCTGGTCTTTTAAAGACTGTTTCTTACAATAAAAATCGTCAACAAGAGAGTATGCGTTTTTTTGAAAGAGGACTGTGTTTTTCAATTGATAAGTCACAAATTCTTGGAATAAAGCAAGAACTTTTCTTAGGAGGTGTAATAAGTGGTTTTTATAGTAAAGAAAATTGGTTTTCTGTCAGAAGAAATGTGGATTTTTATGATTTAAAAGGTGATTTAGAGTCGTTATTAGAAGTGATATGTGGATTAAACAAATTTGAAATTAGACATGAAAAAATATTAGGATTACATCCAGAACAAAGTGCAAAAATTTATTTGGATAATAAATCTATTGGTAGTTTTGGTAAAATCCACCCTCAAATAGAAAAAAAATTAAACTTAAATAGTGCTACATTTCTGTTTGAATTATCATTTACTTATATTTCAAAATTGAAATGTTCTAATATAGAAGAAATTTCTAAATATCCTACAAGTCGTCGCGATATAGCTATATTAGTTTCAAATGAGATTTCTTTTTCAGAAATTATCACAGTATGTAAAGATTTTTTTCTTAATAAACAAGTAGAAATTAATTTATTTGATGTGTATTCCTCTAAAAAATTTGATAATAGAAAAAAAAGTTTAGGAATTAGTTTTGTTTTTCAAAACTGTAAAAAAACTTTAAAAGAAGATGAAATTAACTTAATGCTAGATAATTGTATAAAAATACTGAAGAAAAAATTTCAAGTGGTTTTAAGGAAATAAATATATGGTGGTTACAAAAGCTAAAATCTCAGAAAATTTATTTGAAAAATTAAAATTAACTAAGCGGGATTCTAAAGAATTTGTAGAGTTTTTTTTTGAAGAAATTAGAAAATCTTTAGAGAAAGGTGAGAATGTAAAATTGTCTGGATTTGGAAAATTTCAATTAAAAAACAAGAAAGAACGTCCTGGTAGAAATCCAAGAACAGGAGAAAGTATTCTTATTACTGAAAGGCGTGTAGTTACTTTTAAAGCATGTCAAAAATTAAAAAATAGAGTTAAAAATTGTTTTTTAAAAATTAAATATTAATAGCATTTAATTGTTACTTATCAAAAAACAATATATTACATATATATAAATTATTCCTTTAAAGAAATAAAATATGGATCTTAGTAATTTTTCTTTTAAAATACCCCAATCACTTATAGCCGTTTATCCTTGTTTTATTCGAAGTAAATGCCGTTTACTTGTGATTAATGGTCATACAGGAAAAATAAGTCATAAATTTTTTTTTAATATTTTAAATGAAATTAATTCTGGTGATTTAATGGTTTTTAATGATACTGAAGTAATTTCTGCTCGTTTATTTGGTTATAAGAAAAGTGGTGGTAAAGTTGAAGTTTTATTAGAACGAATACTAAATAAAAATAGTATTTTAGCTAGTATTAAATCTTCTAATAAAATTAAAATTAATTCTCATCTATTTTTCGGAAAAAAAAATGAAATTAAATCTTTTGTAACTGGTTATAACAGGCCTTTTTATAAAATTGATTTTTATAATAATACAAGTTCGATTATTGATATATTTAATAACATTGGATATATGCCATTACCTCCTTATATTAAAAGATTTAATGAGAGAATAGATTTAAGTCTCTATCAAACTGTATATAAAAAAAATTTAGGTTCTGTTGCTGCACCTACTGCTGGATTACATTTTGACTTACCCTTGTTAGAAGAATTAAACAAAAAAGGAGTTGATATAGATTTCTTAACATTACATATAGGAAGTGGAACATTTCAACCTATTAGAACTTCAAAAATAGAAAAACATATTATGCATTCTGAATCAGTTGAAGTTTCATCGAATTTAATTAAAAAAATTAAGTTATGTAAGAAAAAAGGTGGTCGTATAATTGCTGTTGGTACTACTACATTACGTGCATTAGAAAGTGCATATCATTCAACTTCCTGGAAAAATGAAAAAAATTATGTTAAAGATACTAATATATTCATATATCCTGGCTATAAACATAATGTTGTAGATGCTTTAATTACAAATTTTCATTTTCCTGAGTCAACATTGATAATGTTAGTATCTTCTTTTTTAGGTTATAAAAATACTATAAGTGCTTATCATGAAGCAATTAAAAATAATTATCGTTTTTTTAGTTATGGAGATGCAATGTATATAACTTATAACAAATTCGCTCCATATGAAAAAATATTGATTTAGTATTATTTTATATAATTGTTAAAGTATTAAATTTTTATAGAATATATGGAAAAAAAATGAAATTTCAGATTATCAGTAAGGAAAAAAAAGCCAGATACGGCGAGTTTAATTTTAATGGGAATATTATAGAAACTCCTGTTTTTATGCCAGTTGGAACGTATGGAACAGTAAAAAGTCTTAATGTAGAAGAAATTAAAAATACTGGTAGTAAAATAATTTTATCTAACGCATTTCATTTATATTTAAGACCAGGTCAAGATATTATAAAACTACATGGTGGTTTACATAACTTTATGAATTGGAATGGTCCTATTTTAACTGATTCAGGAGGATTTCAAATTTTTAGTCTTTCAAATTTTTGTAAAATCAGCGAAGAAGGGGTAATTTTTAAAAATCATATTAATGGTAAGAAATTCTTTTTAACTCCAGAATTATCAATGGAAATTCAATTAGATTTAGGTTCTAATATTGTTATGATTTTTGATGAATGCATTGCATATAATAAAGATTGGGAAAAAACAAAGCATGCAATGGAAAGATCATTAAATTGGTCGAGGAGAAGTCGTATACATTTTGACTTAAAGAAAAAAAATAAAAAAAATCTTTTATTTGGTATTATTCATGGTGGAATATATAAATCTTTACGTGATATTTCTCTAAAAGAATTAATAAAAATGGATTTTAATGGATATGCTTTAGGTGGATTGGCTGTTGGTGAATCTAAATTAGAAATGTACGACTTATTAGATCATATTACTCCTCAAATACCTAACAATAAACCAAGGTATTTGATGGGAGTAGGAAAACCTGAAGATTTAATCGAAGCAGTTTATCGTGGTATAGATATGTTTGATTGTGTTCTTCCAACACGAAACGCTAGGAATGGACATTTATTTGTAACAAATGGTATAATAAAAATTAGAAATGCTAAATATAAAAACGATTTATCTGTATTAGACGAAAAATGTACTTGTTATACTTGCCAAAACTACAGCCGATCTTATTTGCATCATTTAGATTCTTGTAATGAAATTTTAGGCTCTCGTCTTAATACAATACATAATATACATTATTACCAAACATTAATGTCTAATATAAGAAAAGCAATAAAACAACAAAATTTCAATGAATTTATATTAAATTTTTATAACCAAAAAAAATAAACTTATTTTTTTAAATAAATTAGGAAAATTATTCAATGGGTTTTTTTATTGAAGATGCCAATGCAGCAGTAAATCAATCATTAGAAGGAAATTCTTATTCCTTAGTCTTTATGTTGGTAGCATTTATATTAATATTTTATTTTATGCTATTTCGTCCTCAACAAAAAAAAGATAAAGAACATAGAAATCTCATGAATTCTATTTCTCCAGGAGATGAAGTAATGACAACTAGTGGTTTTTTAGGACGAGTTAAAAAAGTCACGAAAAATGGATATATTTTACTCCAATTAAATAATACAACAGAAATATTTATAAAAAAAGATTTTATAGTTTCATCTCTTCCTAAAGGTACTTTAGAATCTTTATAAATAATTTTTAATTAAAATTTTCATTTATTAATATAAATAAGAAAAATTTGCTATTTTTAAAAAAATTTTTTGTATTTTTATTAAACATGATAATCTATTTTTTTTAATTTCAACATTTGAATGATTTATTTGTACTTTATCAAAAAAATTATCTATAGGTTTTTCAAGTTTTTTAATTTCTAATAAAATTTCTTCATATTTTTTTTCTATAAATAATTTTTTTGTTTTATTATTAAAATTTTTTATTTTTTCTAATAAATTTTTTTCTTCTATTTGTTTTATCCATTCAATATTAATTTTATTAGAAATTGTTTGATTATTTTTCTTTAAAATATTATCTATTCTTTTAGAAGTTAAGATAATTGATTCTATATTTTTAAGATTAGAAATTGCATTGATTCTTTTATCAATATCTAAAGGTTCTGTTAATTTACAAGATAATACTGCTTTAATAAGTTTAATATTATATCCTTGTTTTTCATAAAAAAAAGATAATCGTGATGTAAAAAATTTTATAATTTTTTTAGATATAATTGAATAATCTATATTTTTAAGATTATAATTTTCAAGGCTGATTTGAATTAATTTTTTTAAATCTATAGGTATTTTTTTTACTATAATAATACGCAGTATGCCTAAAGCAGCACGTCTTAGTCCAAATGGATCTTTTTCTGGATCGGGAATTTCTCCAATAGAAAACATACCTGATAAAGTGTCGATTTTATCAGAAATAGATAATAAACAACCTATAGGAGTAGAAGGTAATTTATCACCTGAAAAAGATGGTAAGTATTGTTCTTGAATAGCTATAGCAACTTCTTTACTTTCTTTGTTTTCTAAAGCATAATACATTCCTATTGTACCTTGTAATTCTGGAAATTCACCTACCATTTGAGTTATAAGATCACATTTTGATAAAATAGCTGATCTAGTTAAGTCGTTTTTATTAATTTTATTATTACTAGAAGACATCCATTCTATAAGAAATTTTAAGCGTAATGTTTTTTCATATAATGTGCCTAAATTATTATAAAAAGAAACTTTTTTTAAGTATGGGAGATAATTCTCTAATTTTGTTTGCCTGTCTTTTTTTAAAAAAAACATAGTATCTGATAAACGTGCATTCATAACTTTTTCATTTCCTAAAACAACTTCTTTGTTTTTTTTTGAGTTGATATTAGAAACAAAAATAAAATATGGTAAAATTTTTTTTTCTAAATTATTACTATATATTGCAAAACATTTTTGTTGTTTTTCTATAGTATGAATAAGTATTTTTTTAGGTATATAATCAATATAATAGTTTTGAAAAGTTGCTAAAAGTGCTTTAGGTGATTCTACTAAAGAGGTAATTTCTTCAAGTAGAAAAAGATTTGTTTTTATAGTTCCATTAACTTTTTTTGCTATTTTTTTCACTTCATTTTTTATTTTTTCTTTACGAGTCTCATAATTAGCTATTATTTTATTTTTTTTAAAAAGAATTGATGGATATTCAATCGCATTTTTGATATATATTTTTTCTTCTTTACAAGAAATATGGTGATAGAGTAAATTATTAGAACGAAGATTAAATACTACGCTTTTAATAACTTTATCGTCTAATAACATTACAATATTACGAATAGGACGAATAAATCTAAGATTATCAGTTTCCCATCTCATAGTGTTTTTTATACTAATGTTTCTAAGTGTTTTTTCTATTATTTTAGGAATTAATAATTCAATTTTTTCTTGTTTTTCTTGTATACGATGTATAATCCATTCACCTTTTTGAGTTTTTAATCGATGAGCTTGATTTAAATTAATTTTACAATTTTTTGCCCAATAATAAGCTGCTTGTGTTGGATTACCATTTTTATCAAAAGCATGTTTTATTGCTGGACCTTTTTTTATCTTTTCATTTATTTTTTCTGAAGTGTCGAGTTCTATAATTTGTAAAGCTAATCTTCTTGGAGTAGAAAAATAATTGATTTTTTTATATAAAATATTGTTAGAATTTAATTCATTTACAAAATTTTTGTAAAATATTAAAATTATATTTTTAAGGATTTTAGAAGGTAGTTCTTCAGTTCCTATTTCTATTAAAAATGTTTTTTTTATCATTTTTTTTCTCTTTTTAAGGATACAATAGAATTTTTATTTTTTTCTTGAATATAAATACTTTTGTGCAATTTTTTTAGTTAATTTTCTAATTTTTAGAATATAATTTTGGCGTTCGCTAGAAGATATTGCTTTTCTAGCATCTAGTAAATTGAAAATATGATTTGCTTGAAGTATTTTTTCGTAAGATACCAATAATAATGGTTTTTGTAATTCTATTAAATTTTTTGCTTCAAATATGTATTTTTGAAAATATTCAAATAATAAATCAATATTAGAGTATTCAAAATTATATTTTGATTGTTCTATTTCATTTTGTTGGAAAATATCTCCATAAGTAATTTTTTTAAATTTATTCTCATTCCAAACAAGATCATATACATTCGATTGATTTTGCATATGCATGGCTATTCTTTCTAATCCATAAGTTATTTCTACCGTTACAGGATTGCATTCTAGTCCACCTACTTGTTGAAAATAAGTAAATTGAGTAATTTCCATTCCATTCAACCAAACTTCCCAACCAATCCCCCAAGCGCCTAATGTAGGATTTTCCCAATTATCTTCTACGAAACGTATATCATTATTTTTTTCATTTATTTTTAATAAATTTAATGACTTTAAATAAATGTTTTGAATGTTTTTTAAAGGAGGTTTTATGATTACTTGAAATTGATAATAATGTTGTAAGCGATTTGGATTTTTTCCATATCTTCCATCAGTAGGACGTCGACAAGATTGTATATAAGCTGCTTTGATAGGTTCTGGACCAATGGTTCCAAAGAATGTTGTATTATGAAATGTACCTGCTCCTATTGGTAAATCCAATGGTTGAAAAATAGTACATTCTTGTTCTGTCCAATATTCTTGTAAAATTTTAATTAGATTAGAAAAATTATTATGATTATTTTTCATTTTTTATATCCAAAAGAAGCAATAGTAGATATATTTTATATTTTTATTGTATATATTATATATAATTAATAGTTATGTTTTTGCGTGTAAATTTTTTAGTTTATATAGATTAACTTAAATAAGTTAAATATGTGAAAATAAAAAGTATATGATGTTTAATTTAAGGAAAAAATTATGATCAAAAAAATTACTAAAGAAGCTAATATGGCACGTGATGTTTTATTATTAAAAGGTTTAGAAAATCCTATTTTAAAAGAATACAATGATATAAAAGAAAAAGAAAGAGAATTATTAATTGCCAAACATTTATATAAAATTATGTCTTTACTAAATTTAGATCTAAAAAATGAAAGTTTAAAAGATACGCCTATTCGAATATCAAAAATGTATATTAATGAACTTTTTTCTGGTTTAGATTATACAAATTTTCCAAAAATTATGTTAATGGATAATAAAATAAAATTTAATGAAATGATTATAGTACGTGATATCCTCTTAATAAGTACTTGTGAACATCATTTTATAACTATTAATGGACAGGCTACTATTGCGTATATCCCTGAGAATAAAATTATTGGTTTATCAAAAATAAATAGAATTGCACAGTTTTATGCAAAAAGACCTCAAATTCAAGAACGTTTAACAAAACAAATATTACTGGTTCTTCAAGTTTTATTGCAAACTAAAAACGTTGCAATTGTTATTCATATGGATCACTTTTGTGTTAAAGCTCGTGGAGTACGTGATAATAAAAGCAGCACTGTTACTTCATGTTTAGAGGGTTTATTTAAATCTGATAAAAGTATTCGAGAAGAATTTTTTAAAAAATAAAAAAATAAGTACATCTATTTTATTGATTAAAACAAATTTTCTCAGTATGATATAATTTTTAATTAAAATATTTTTTTAAAAAACTAACTTTAGTATTAAAAAACATTTTTTTCTATTTTACTAGAGAAACCTAAAAATTTTTATGGAAAAGAAAAATATGAACTATATTGGTGCACATGTTAGTTCTTCTGGTGGTGTAGAAAAAGCAGTTCTTCGCGCTTTTCAAATAAAAGCAACAACTTTTTCATTTTTTACTAAAAATCAACGTCAATGGATTTCTCTTCCTTTACAAAAAAAAAATATAGATGATTTTAAAGAGGCTTGTATTAAGTACAATTTTTTGCCTGAAAAAATTTTACCCCATAGTAGTTATTTGATTAATTTAGGTCATCCTATTGATGTTTTTTTAGAAAAATCGCGTGCTGCTTTTATTGATGAAATAATGCGTTGTGATCAACTTGGTTTACGTTTTTTAAATTTTCATCCTGGTAGTCATTTAAATAAAATTTCTGAGATTACTTGTTTATCAAGAATTGCTGAATCTATTAATATTGCTTTAGAAAAAACAAAGAATGTAGTTGCTGTAATAGAAAATACTGCGGGACAAGGTACTAATATGGGTTATAGATTTGAACATTTATATGAAATTATTAAAAAAATTGATGATAAATCTAGAATTGGAGTTTGTATCGATACTTGTCATTTATTTGCATCAGGCTATGATTTAAGAACGAAAATAGATTACGAAAGTACATTTAATAAATTCTTTGACTTAATAGAATTAAAATATTTAAAAGGTTTTCATTTAAATGATTCTAAAAAAAAATTTAATAGTCGTGTAGATAGGCATGAAAGCTTAGGTTTAGGTGAAATTGGAACATCAGTTTTTCAATGGATTATAAAAAATAAAGATTTTTATAACATTCCAATGATATTAGAAACAATTAATCCAAAAATATGGGAAAAAGAAATTAATTGGTTGAGATCATTAAAATAGAAATCAAATTAATTTTTTTAATAAAATTATGTTTTTTATTAGATTCATTAGAGAGAGTACACTATGTTTATAGTTAAAGCAGAAATAAAAGATAAAAAAGGTAAAAGTTTTAATAGACAATTACGTATAAAAAATAAATTTCCAGGGATTTTATATGGTTCTAATAATTCTTCTATATCCATCATGATGGATCATAATCTAATTTTTAACTTACAAAAAAAAGAAGAATTTTATAAAGAAAATTTATGTTTATTAATTAAAGAACAAAAATATATAGTTAAAGTTCAAGCTATACAACGTCATTCATTCAAAATGAAGATATTACATATTGATTTTATTTATGCAAAAATTTAATATTTTAGTAATTATATTGATATCAATTATATTGATACCAATACTTTTAAAGTATAGTCGAAAAAACTTTTCTGAAAATTATCATTGTAGGATGAAATTGTATTAATACTAATCCTATAATGCCAGATGATAGTACAATTAATGCTATCCATCCAATTTTTCTCTTAATAAAATGCATGTTGTTTTTATTTTTTGTTTTTTTAATTTTCCACCATTTCGATATTAACCATATTCCAAACCATATTAAAATTGCAATAATTAATAAGAACCATTTAAAATAGTCATTTTGTGGATTTGGAGGTATATTTATAGCTATTCCCGTAATAATTCCTGGGAAAAAATATATTGGAGGCCATAAAATACACCCTAATAAACTAGGAAAAATAAACTTTTTTAAAGGCAATTTTAGCATTCCAGCAACCATTGGTATAAGAGGTCTGGTTGGTCCTATAAAACGACCTATAAGTATTGTTACTACACTGTGTTTATCTAATAGAGATTTAGTTTTATCAAGTAAATAAAAATTTCTTTTTAAGAATTTTAAATTATGCAACCAATTTTTGAAATATAAACCAATATAGTATGAGCACCAATCTCCTAGCAAACATCCTATTATACCTGCTATCCAAGAAGGATAAAAAAGTAGTTTGCCATTACCTATAAATGTACCCAATGTTGCCATGAATACTATTCCAGGTAATAGTAATCCTACTAAAGCAAGTGATTCTAAAAAAGATACGATTCCTACTATAAATATTGAATATGTTAAAGATTGTGTTATTAAAGATGTTAACCAAGATTCCATAAATACTCATTAATTTTTTAAGTTTTTTTTATTATAAAATATATAAAATAATTTATAAAAATATATTTAAAGATTATTTAATTTTTTTAGTTATTTTTTTTTGATATATATTGAATATTGTTTGTTATATGTATTTTTAATACAACCTCCAAAAAAAATTTAAATAAAGAATTAATCTTAAAATTATAAAAAAATAGTTAAAAATTAATATTTTTAAAAAATTTAGATATTTTTTTAAAAAAATCAAGAAAATTTAAAAGAAAGAAGAATAATAATGAAAGTATATTTTTTTTTAATTTTATATGTTTTTTCGAGTTTTTTTTCTATTATTTCTTCTAAAGAATTGGAAATTGATAAAATTGTTGCTATTGTAAATAATCAAATTATATTAAATAGTGATGTAAATCAAGTTCTTTTTTCTTTTAAAAAAGAAGATCAAAAAGTTCAAATACCTTTAAAAATTAATTTTTTAAGGGATAAAATAATTGAAAAATTAATTATAGAAACTTTAATTTTAGAAGAAGCAAAAAAATTTGATATTGTAGTAACTGCTGATCAAGTAAATAATATACTTATAAAGTATGCTTTAAAGCAAAATATTACTGTTGAACAATTGAAAAAAAATATTGTAATGAATAGCATTAACACTGCTTTTGATTATAATGACTATGTTGAAAATATTAAAAGATCATTAAAAATTAAAATAATGCAAAATTATGTTTTAAATAATCGTATTCATATTTCAGAAAAAGAAGTAGATTTATTTTTAAAAAAATTAATAAATGATAAAAACGAATTAAAAAAAATAGATCTTAATTGTATTTTTTTACCTTTTATAAAAGAAAAAAATAAAATTTTAATTAAAAATACAAAACGTTTAGCAGATCATTTTATGAAAAAAATAAAAAATAATTCTTCTTTTGATTATTATTATGAATATTTTAAAAAAAATAATAATATGTTTTTATCACAAAAAATACAATTACAATCTTTGAAACATTTAAAAAAAATATTCTTCAATAAACTAGAAATTGTAAAAAAAAATCAAATTTTAGGTCCTATATTAGGACTAAAAGGTTTTTATATTTTAAAAGTTAACAAAATTAAAAAAAATAGTAAAGAAAACTTTATCACTGAATTTCATATACAACATTGTTTAATACGTCCTTCTGTTATTTTAAATGACAAACAAGCAAAAAAAGAGATTTTTTATATATATAATAATATTAAAAATAAAAAATATAGTTTTGATTATGCTGTTAAAAAATTATCTCATGATGTTTATTCGTCTAATAAAAAAGGTGATTTAGGATGGATTTCAACTGATTTTTTTAACAATGATTTTAACAATTTTTTAAGGAATTTGAAAAAAAGTGAAATTAGTACGCCCATTAAATCTAATTTTGGATGGCATATAATTAAATTATTAGATATTCGTCAAGTAGATAAAAACGATAAAATAGACAAAGATTTAGCTTATCGTATTTTATTAGAAAAAAAGATAAAAAAAGAAAGATCTAATTGGATAAGAGAACTAAAAAAATCATCTTATGTTAAGATTTTTTAAAAATTAATTAAATTTAAAATCAATTTTTTAATAAAAATTTTTGATTTTATAACAAATAATTAGTATATTCTAATGAATAAAACAATAAAAAAACATTTTCCTCTTAAAAGATTTGGTCAAAATTTTCTTATAAATCAAAATTTAATTAAAAAAATAATTAAATTTATAGACCCTCAATTACAACAAACACTAATTGAAATTGGTCCAGGTTTAGGTGCATTAACTAAACCTGTATGCAATATAATAGATGAATTAATCGTCGTTGAAATTGATTCAAATTTATTAAATTTTTTAAAAAAATGTTCTTTTTATTCAAAGCTAATAGTGTTTTGTCAAGATGCTTTAATTTTTGATTACTATAATGTTTTTTATGAAAATAATCGATTAATTCGTATTTTTGGAAATTTACCATATAACGTTGCTACCTCTTTGCTTCTTTGTTTATTTGAAAAAAACAAAATAATTCAAGACATGAATTTTATGCTGCAAAAAGAGGTTGCTGAACGTTTAGTTGCTTCTCCAGGAAGTAAATCGTACGGTCGTTTAAGTATTATAGCTCAATATTATTGTAATATTAAAATAATATTTAACGTTTCATCTAAAAATTTTCGACCTATTCCTAAAGTTGATTCTACGTTTGTTAATTTAATCCCATATAAAAAATCTCCTTATTTTACTCATGATGTTAAAATTCTTAGTTATATAACAAATTTAGCTTTTCAAAAAAGAAGAAAAATGTTACGTCATAGTTTAGGAGAAATATTTTCTGAAAAAATTTTTTTAAGATTAAATATCAATCCGAAATTAAGAGCAGAAAATCTTTCTATATTGCAGTATTGCGAATTATCTAATTATATAATTGAAAATAATATTTTTAAAAAATAAAAATTTTTACTTAATTATTTTTCTTTCAAAAAGTGAAAAAATATATGAGCGTTTATTTTATCAGTGATATTCATGGTTGTTATAAAGAATTTAAATTACTTTTAAAAAAATCTTGTTTTGATGATAAAAAAGATTTTTTATGGATTGCAGGTGATTTAGTATCTAGAGGACCAAGTTCTCTTAAAGTAATTAGATATTTGTATTCTTTAAAAAAAAGAGTGAAAATAATACTTGGAAATCATGATTTAAATCTAATTGCAGTATATTCTGGTGTTAGAGAAAACAAAAAAGAAAATTTTTTTGATGAGTTTTTATCTGCAAAAGATAGTCTAGAATTAATTAATTGGTTGCGATGTCAATCTTTTTTAAAAATTGATGAAAAACGAAAAATTATTATGTCACATGCTGGTATTAGCCCTAAATGGGATATTGATACAGCAAAAAAATGCGCATTAGAAATTGAAAAATGTTTATCAGGTAAAAATTATCCTTCGTTTTTAAAATTTGTTTTTAATAATAAAATTAATTATTGGAACTTAAATTTAAATACATTAGACCGATTAAGATATAGTATTAATGTTTTCACACGTATGCGATATTGTTATCCTGATGGTAGATTAAACCTTTTTTGTAAAGAATCTCCTAATTTAGTTCAGTATCCCCTAATACCATGGTTTAAAATGCCATATAATTTTCCAAAAGAATATTCAGTTTTTTTTGGACACTGGTCTTCTTTAAAAGGAATAAAAATACCTCAACCATTTTTCCCATTAGACAATGGTTGTTGTTGGGGAGGAAAATTAATTATGTTTCGATGGGAAGATAAAAAATATTTTTCTCAATCTTTTCAAAAAAATACTAATTGAAATGAAATAAAAAATTTTTTGAACTATTTAATTCATGTATTTTTTATCTTGATAAAATTTCAAAACAAAAATTATAAGGATTATTTTTATCTTTAAAATATTGTTTTTTAAATATTGTTTTCCAAGATTTATACAATTTGTACTGAGGAAAATAAGTATCACCGATTCCATTAAAATCCACATGCGTTAAATATAATTTATTTGCATAGAACAACATTTGTTTATAGATTTTCGCTCCCCCGATAACCATAATTTCTTTGTCATATTTACTAACAAGTAATGCTTTAGAGATTGAATTTACCCATATAATGCCTTTTTTTACGATTTTTTTACGACTAACAACAATGTTTCTTCGCATTGGTAGGGGATTATTTAAAATAGATTCCCATGTAAGTCTTCCCATAATAACATTTTTATGTATTGTATTTTTTTTAAACCATTTAAGATCTTCTGGAAGATACCAAGGTATTTTATTATTATTTCCAATAACTAAATTATTTGAAATTGCTGCAATTAAACTAATTTTCATATTTATTTACAATTTTTTAAAATTTAAAATTATAAATATGTTTTACAACATATTTATAAAGAATTATAAACTTAATTTTTTTAATAAATTAAATTTATTTTTTTGTGAATTTCTTGTAAAGATATAATATTTTCTGTTGGCTCTTCGTTTAATGCCATAACAGTTGCAAAGGCGCCGTTAACAGTAGTGTCATAATGGACTTTATATTGTAAAGCACTACGACATATTAATTTAGAATCTTTCATACCTTGATGACAAGATGTTGTATTTACAATGTACGAATATTCTCCATTTTTTAAACGATCTTGTATATGGGGTCTACCTTCATGTACTTTATTTACTAATCGAGATATAATACCAGATTTTTTTAATGCCATAGAAGTACCTTTGGTGGCATCTATTTTAAAACCAAATTTTTGAAGTTTAACTGCTAAATTCACAATGCTATTTTTATCATCATCTCTTACTGAAAGAAGAACTCGACCAGATTTTTTCATATTTGTGTGAGCACCCAGCATGGCTTTAGAAAACGCTTCTGAGAAATTTTTTCCTATTCCCATAACTTCACCTGTAGAACGCATTTCAGGACCCAATATAGGGTCTACCCCTTGAAACTTATCAAAAGGAAGAACTGCTTCTTTTACTGAAAAGTATGATGGTATGATTTCTTTACAAAATCCTTGTTCTGATAGCGTTTTACCATACATTACACGAACAGAGATTTTTGCAAGTGCTAGACCTGTTGCTTTTGATACAAATGGAACTGTTCGAGCTGCTCTAGGATTGACTTCGATAATATATATTTCATTGTTTTTTATAGCAAATTGTACGTTCATTAACCCCTTGACTGATAATGCAAAAGCTAATTTTTTAACTTGTTCTCTAATCTCATTTTGAATTTTGTGTGTTAATGTATATGCTGGTAAAGAACATGCAGAGTCTCCAGAATGCACTCCAGCTTGTTCAATGTGTTCCATTATTCCTCCAATTAATACCATTTTCCCATCACATATTGCATCTACATCTACTTCTATAGCATAGTTTAAATATTGATCCAATAAAATTGGAGTAATATCTTTATTTTTTAAAATTTTTTTAAAATAGTTATCTAGATCACATGGTTCATAAACGATTTCCATTGCCCTACCACCTAATACATAAGATGGACGAACCATAATAGGATAACCAATTTCTATAGCTTTTTGATGTGCTTCTTCTAGAGTTAGGACAGTTGCATTTAAAGGTTGTTTTAATTTCAATTTAGTTACAATCTTTTGAAAACGATTACGATCTTCTGCTTTATCGATTGCATCAGGACTAGTTCCAATAATTGGTATGCCTTCTTTTTCAAATTGACGTGCTAATTTTAATGGTGTTTGTCCTCCATATTGAATAATCACTCCTTTGGGATTTTCAATTCTTACTATTTCTAAAACATTTTCTAATGTAATCGGTTCAAAATAAAGTCGATCGGAAATATCATAATCTGTAGAAACAGTTTCTGGATTGCAATTTATCATAATTGCCTCGAAACCATCTTCTCTTAAAGCTTGAGCTGCATGTACACAGCAATAGTCAAATTCTATTCCTTGTCCTATTCTATTAGGACCTCCACCTATAACAATAATTTTCTCGGTGTTTTTTGTTGCATAGGATTCACATTCATCTTCCCATGTTGAATACATATATGCCGTTTCAGTAGAAAATTCAGCTGAACAAGTATCAATTCGTTTATAAACAGGATGTAAATTTAGTTCATATCGAAGTTGACGAATTTCTTCTTCTTTTTTATTAGTTAAAATTGCTACCCGTAAGTCTGAAAAACCTTTTCTTTTAATAAAATAAAAGAAATTGTAATCTAGTCCAATAAATCCATTTTTTATAATTTTTTCCTCTAAGAAAATAATTTCTTGAATTTGAACAAGAAACCAAGGGTCAATAGATGTTAACTCAAATACGTCATTTACCGACATTCCGGAACGAAATGCATCACCTATATACCAAATTCTTTCAGCTCCGGCATCTTTTAATTCGTGTCTTATTTTTATTAGATGTTGTTTGTTATCTGAAAACGATATTTTAGAATCGAAACCACTTGCTCCAATTTCTAATCCACAAATAGCTTTTTGTATAGATTCTTGAAAAGTTCGTCCTATTGCCATCACTTCTCCGACAGATTTCATTTGAGTAGTAAGTCTGTCGTTACATCCTAAAAATTTTTCAAAATTAAATCTAGGAATTTTAGTCACTATATAATCTATTGATGGTTCAAAAGATGCTGTAGTGTTAATTCCTGTTATATCATTAGCAAGTTCATCTAATGTATATCCTACAGCTAATTTGGCTGCTATTTTTGCGATTGGGAAACCTGTTGCTTTAGAAGCCAGAGCAGAAGAACGAGAAACTCGAGGATTCATTTCAATTACAATCATACGACCGTTTTTTGGATTAATTGCAAATTGTACATTGGAACCTCCTGTTTCTACACCTATTTCTCTTAAAATAGACATAGAAGCGTTTCTCATAATTTGATATTCTTTATCGCTTAAAGTTTGAGCTGGTGCTATGGTAATTGAATCGCCAGTATGAATACCCATAGGATCTAAATTTTCAATTGAACATACAATAATGCAATTATTATTTTTATCTCTTACAACTTCCATTTCATATTCTTTCCAACCAATAAGCGATTCATCAATTAAGAGTTCAGTAGTCGGAGATAATTTTAATCCTCTTTCGCAAATATCTTCAAATTCTTCTTGATTATAAGCAATTCCTCCACCATGTCCACCCATAGTAAATGAAGGGCGAATAATACATGGAAAACCTACATTTTTTAAAACAGATAATGCTTCTTGAATATTATGTGCAATTCCGCATTTTGCAGTTTTGAGATTCAGTTTTTTCATTGAATCTTCAAATAATTTTCTATCTTCTGCTTTATTAATAGCATTAATAGTAGCGCCTATTATTTTTACATTAAATTTTTTTAGTATTCCTCTTCGATCTAATTCTAAAGCACAATTTAATGCAGTTTGACCGCCCATAGTAGGCAATAGGGCATCGGGTTTTTCTTTTTTTATAATTTTTTCAACTATTTTCCAGTGAATAGGTTCAATATATGTAGCGTCTGCCATACAAGGATCAGTCATAATAGTTGCAGGATTTGAATTTACCAGGATAATTTTATAACCTTCTTCTTTTAGTGCTTTGCATGCTTGTGCACCTGAATAATCAAACTCACATGCTTGTCCGATAACTATTGGACCTGCACCAAGAATTAAAATCGATTTTATATCAGTAGATTTAGGCATCTTTTTTCTCTAATTAATTACTGAGTTTTGCTTGATTGAGTAATTTAATAAAATGATCAAATAAAGATGAAGCATCATGTGGTCCAGGACTAGCTTCTGGATGTCCTTGAAAACTAAAAGCTAATTTATCAGTTAAACATAGCCCTTGTAATGTTCCGTCAAAGAGTGAGCTGTGTGTTATAGCAATATTATTTGGCATATTTTTTACATCTACAGTGAAACTATGATTTTGTGACGTAATTATCACTCGATTTGTTTTAATTTCTTTGACAGGATGATTTCCACCGTGATGACCAAATTTCATTTTGATAATATTAGCTCCACTAGCCAATGCAAGAAGCTGATGTCCTAAACAAATTCCAAAAATAGGGATGTTCATTTTTAAGAAATATTGAATAGCATGAATAGCATAATCACATGGTCTAGGATCACCTGGACCATTAGATAGAAATATTCCATCAGGACGCAAATTTAAGACTGTTTTAGGATCGGTTTTAGCGGGCACTACAGTTAGATAACATCCTCTATCTACAAGCATACGTAATATATTTCTTTTAACCCCAAAATCATATACGACAATGTGAAATAAAAATTTTTTTTTCTTTTCAAAATGAGTTTTTTTTTCATTAATTAAAATGCTACCTTTTTCCCAATTATAGATAAATTTAGTACTAACTTTTTTAGCTAAATCCAATCCTTGTAAACTTAAAAAATTTTTTGCTTTTCTATATGCTATATTATAGTTTTCTTTTTTATCTTCTATAATACATCCATTTTGCGAACCTTTCGTACGTAAAATTCGTGTTAATTTTCTTGTATCAATATCTGATATTGCAACAATGTTATTTTCTTTTAAATAAGAAGAGAAGTCTTTTTCGCTACGATAGTTACTTGATATTGGTGACATATCACGAATAATCAGTCCTCTTATATGAATTTTAGAGGATTCTTCGTCGTTATAATTAGTTCCGATGTTTCCAATATGGGGATGAGTTAATGTTACAATTTGATGTGAATAAGAAGGATCGGTGATTATTTCTTGATACCCAGTGATTGATGTATTAAAAACAACTTCGCCTACAGTTGTCCCCTTAGCTCCAATAGAACGTCCATGAAATCTAGTTCCATCTTCCAAAACCAGCACTGCTAATTGGCCCAAAGCGTCCTCCATTAAAAAAATTTTGAATATTAATTAAATTTTGAATGTAAGCAGGATTGTTAAAAAATAATGAAAAATTGTATTTTATTTTAACTAAAATTAATATTTTTGTCTATTATCGTAATAAATATTTATATTTTTAAAATTTTATCAATATAATTTAAAATTTGTCTTTTAGTATATCGTTCATGTTAAATAATCCTTGATTTTTTTCGTGAATCCATATTGCTGATTCAATGGCGCCTTTGGCAAAACAATCTCGATTAAAAGCACTGTGAGTTATTTTAATTTCTTCATCAGAGCTTGAAAACACAACGCTGTGTTTTCCGATAACATTTCCTGATCTTATGCTAGAAAAACCAATTTTTTTTGTTTCTCTAATTTTTTGTGTAATACCTTTTTTATAATATAAAGAATGTTTATTTAATTCCCAGTTCATAACTTGTGAGATAGTTTCTCCAATAGTTAATGCTGTTCCTGAAGGAATATCTATTTTATTTCTATGATGAAATTCTATGATATCAATATCTGAAGTATTTCCTAAAATTTTAGTAGTTTTTTGAACTAATTGACAAAGTAAATTTATTCCAATACTAAAATTTGATGAGATCATCAAAGCAATTTTGTCAGAATATGTATGTATTTTCTTAATTTCTTCATGTGAAAAACCAGTTGTACCGATAATGATGTTTTTTTTAAATTTACGACATTGTTCTAAAAAATACAAAGTACTGCTTGGTGTCGTAAAATCAATTAAAACATCAAAGTTATTTTTTTCTATATTTAAAGTATTATTAATAGGTATGCCTATTTTACCTATTCCTATTTTTTCTCCTATATCTTCACCAACTAATGGATGATTTTCTTTGACTAATGCAGTGGTTAAAACAGTATTTTTATTCTTTTGTATCTCTTTAATCAATACCTGGCCCATGCGACCCATAGCGCCAGTAATTGCAATACGAGTTATTTTTTTTTTCATAATTTTATTTTTCTAATTTTTTATATATATTAAATTTTTAGGTATCTTAAAAGTTGTTTTTTCTTTATCTCCCAAAATTTCTTTTGGTGGATTTTTAAAACCTAATTTTTTTAAATATTTAATTACTTCTGTTACTAATATATCAGGTGCGGAAGCACCAGCTGTAATACCAATATTTTTTTTGTTTTTAATCCATTCTTCCCTAATATCAGAAAATGATTCAATTTGTTTTGTAAATACACCTGTTTCTTTTCCTAATTCTGCAAGACGGCTAGAATTAGAAGAATTTTTAGAACCGATTACAAGTATTATATCAGTTATTTTTGATAATTTAAGAATTGCATTTTGTCGATTTGTTGTTGCGTAACATATATCCTCTTTTTTAGGACCAGATATATTTAAAAATTTCTTTTTTAAAGATAAAATGATAGATTGAGTATTTTTAATAGATAAAGTTGTTTGTGTAAAAAAATTTAATTTTTTATCTATTTTAATCGATAACCTATTTACATCTTCTATTGATTCAACAAGATGTATTTTCCCTTTTTTATTATCATATTGACCAATTGTTCCAATAACTTCAGGATGATCTTTATGGCCAATTAAAATTGTTTCTATACCGTTTTTACTTGATTTTGAAACTTCTAAATGTACTTTTGTAACTAATGGACAAGTTGCGTTTAATATTGTTAAATTTTTTTTTATAGCTTTTTTTTTTATTTTTTTTGATACTCCGTGTGCTGAAAAAACTACTATTGAACTATTTGGAATATCTGCAATGTCTTCAACAAAGATAACTCCTTTTTGACGTAGTTGTTCTATAACATATTGATTATGTACTAGTTCATGGTGAACATAAATAGTTTTTTTATAAATTTTTAAAGCATTTTCAACCATTAAGATAGCTCTTTTAACGCCTGCGCAAAAACCTCTTGGATTGGCTAATATAATATTCACTATTTTCTCAAAATATATTTAATTATAAAAAAATTTAATTTTTTTGATTAAAAATCAATTGGAGATTAATTATGAATTATAATAATTATTTTTCATGATTATAATCATACCAATAAATATACTGAAATCAGCTATGTTGAATGTTGCAAAATGCCAATTTTTAATATGTAAATCAATAAAATCTACTACAAATCCATAGTTAACACGATCTATTAAGTTTCCTATTGCTCCTGCAAGAATTAAAGAATAAGAAAGAATTTTGTTTTTATCTTTTTTTTTAAATTTTATAATCATTTTTATTATTACTAATATGACAATTATACTAAATATTAGTAAAAAATATTTTTGCCATCCGTTTTGATCTGACAGTAGACTAAATGCTGCTCCAAAATTGTGTACATGAAATAAATTTAACATTAAAAAAATTTTTTGTTTTTCATATATATTTAAATTATTTAAAATCCATTTTTTACTATAAAAATCTATTATTACGATAAGAAATATTATAGTTATATAAATCCAATAGTATTTTTTAAAATAGTTTTTTTTCTTCATATAAAAATACGCTTTTCACCATTTCCTTTCGTATTTAGAAGACAACGTGTACAAATTTCATCATTAGTTTTTTTAATCACAATGTTATAGTGCCAACATCTTGGACATTTTTTTTCTTTTATTTTTTTTAAAAGCACTTTAAAATCAGAAATTTTTTCACTTTTTTTTGAATTTTTTGGTGCTTTGTTATATGATTTTATTTGTACTTTAGATGTTAGAAATATAAATTTTAGTTCTTCTCCTAAAACATTTAATTTTTGTTTTATTTCTGGGGTTACGTATAATATTAAAGAAGCTTCTAGTGAACTTTTTATTTTTTTATTTTTTATTTCTTCTTCCAGAAATTTATTTATTTCATTTTTTATTTCTATTAGATTATTCCAAAAATCATAGTTAAATAAATCATTTTCATCTAAATCAAATAATTTATTAAACCATTCTTCTGTGAATACATATTTATTATGTTTTCCAGGTAAGTAATTCCAAATTTCATCAGCAGTAAATGATAATATTGGTGCTATCCAACGAACAAGAGCATTAATTATGTAGTATATAGCTGTTTGACAACTTCTTCGTTCTTGACTATTTTTTTTTAGAGTATATTGTCTATCTTTTATAATATCAAGGTAGAAAGAACCCATTTCAATAGAGCAAAAATACATTAAACGTTTTATTACTGCATGAAAGTTGTATTTTTCATAAAATTCAATAATTTCTTCTTGTACTTTTTTTGCTTGACTTATAGCCCAACGATCTAAAAGAACCATATTTTCTTTTAAAACAGTATTTTTTTTAGGATCAAAATCATTTATGTTTGCCAACATAAAACGTGCTGTATTTCTTATTCTTCGATAAATATCCGAAGAGCGTTTTAGAATTTCATTAGAAATAGAAATATCATTAGAATAATTAGAAGAAGCCACCCATAGTCTTAAAATATCTCCCCCTAATGTTTTTACTATTTCATTAGGACTAATTGTATTTCCTATAGATTTAGACATTTTTTGACCATTTTTATCAACCACGAAACCATGAGTTAAAACTTCAGAATATGGTGATTGATTTTTTGTTAACATAGAAATAATTAATGACGACATAAACCATCCTCTATGTTGATCAGAGCCTTCTAAAAACATATCTGCGTAATTTTTACTGTATTTTTTATTTTTATATTTTATTAAAGTATGAGTATTTCCTGATTCAAACCATACGTCTAATATATCAAATATTTGATTATACATGTTATATGTTTTACCTAATATTTCTTTTAAATCAATTTTCCACCATGCCTCTATTCCTTCTAATTCTACTTTTTTTATTATTTTTTTCATTAATAAAGTATTTTCAGGATGAATATTTCCTGTTTTTTTGTGTATAAAAAGACACATTGGTACACCCCATTTTCTTTGTCTTGAAATACACCAATCAGGTCTTATTTTTATCATTTGTTCTATTCTAGATTTTCCCCATTCAGGTATCCATGATACTTTTTTGATTTCTTCAATAGTTTTATAACGTAGTTTGTTCTTATCTATTTTTATAAACCATTGTTCAGTTGCTCTAAATATAACAGGAGTTTTATGTCTCCAACAATGTGGATAACTATGTTTTAAAACTTCATGATGCAATAAACATTTTTCTTTGATTAATAAACTTATAATTATGTTATTAGCTTTAAAAATATTTATCCCATCTAATTTGGGGTGTACGTTGTTTATATAATTACCTTGAAAATCTACTAAATTCATTGTTTTTATTTTGTATTTTTGGCTAACGATATAATCATCTGGTCCATGATCAGGTGCTGTATGAACAGCTCCTGTACCTGAATCGAGAGTAACATGTTCTCCTAATATTACAGGTAAAGAAATGTTTTTTAAAAATGGATGTAAAAATTTTGTTCCTTCTAAATTTTTACCTTGAAAAGAAATTAAAATATTCCAATTATTTATTTCTAAAATTTTCATTACGTTTTCAACTAATTTTTTGGCTAAAATTAAATTGTATTTTTTAGTTTCTATCAGTTGATATTTAAAAGTTGGATTTACTGTAATAGCTTGACTTGATGGAAGAGTCCATGGTGTAGTTGTCCAAATGGGTAGATATATATCTTTTTCATTTGATATGTTAAGATTTAGTGCTTTTTTAAAAATTTTATTATTTTTAATTTTCATGGCAACAAAAATTGAATCTGATTCTTTATAAAAATGTTCGATTTCTGCATCAGATAAAGATGAATGACATTTTAAGCACCAATGTATAGGCTTAGATTCTCTATATAAGTATTTTTCTTCAATAATTTTAGACAGTGTTTTAATTATATTAGCTTCATTTTTAAAATCCATTGTAAGATATGGTTTTTCCCAATCTCCAATTACACCTAATCTAATAAAATCTTTTTTTTGCTTTTTTATTTGTTTTTCTGCATATTGTCTGCATTTTTTTTGAAATATTGAAGTAATTACATTTTTGCTTTTTAAACCCATCTGTTCTTCAACTTTTTGTTCAATAGGTAATCCGTGGCAATCCCAAGATGGTATATAGGGAGCATCAAAACCTGACATATTTTTTGATTTTACAATTATATCTTTTAAAATTTTGTTTACTGCATGTCCAATATGAATATTTCCATTAGCATATGGAGGTCCATCATGAAGAAAAAAAATTTTTTTGCCTTCTTTTTTTTGTCTTATTAATTTATAAAGATTGTTTTCATACCAATTTTTTAATATTTCTGGTTCTTTTTGCGATAGATTCGCACGCATAGAAAACTGCGTTTTAGGTAAATTTAAAGTATTTTTATAATCATTCATAATTTTTTCTTTAATTTGTATATTAATTTTAATTAACGTTAAAATATTTTTTAACAATTTTAACATCTTTAGAAATTTGTTTTTTTAATTTTTCCATAGAAGAAAAAAAACATTCATCTCTTATTTTTTTGTATAAAAAAACCTCTATTTTTTTTTGATATAAATTCTTATCGAAATTGAATAAATAAACTTCGAGCAGTCTATTTTTTTTCAAATGAAAACAACTTGGTTTGGTTCCAATGTTGCATATCCCTATAAAATCCTTGTTCGAGAAACATGAAATCTTTACAGCGTACACTCCATTATTTATAGGTATATTTTTATGTAATAATATATTTGCTGTTGGATATCCTAATTTTCGTCCTATTTTATTTCCATGAATTACACGACCTAAAATACTAAATGGGCGACCAAGTAATTCTCTTACTAGTTCAATTTTATTTTCTAATAAATATTTTCTTATATTAGTGCTGCTTATTTTAATTCTATTTTTATATAATAAGGCATTAATTTCTATCACTTTAAAATTGTATTGACATCCAATTTTTTTTAAGAGAGATATATTTCCATTTCTTTTTGATCCAAATCTAAAATCATCTCCAATTATTATGAATTTTATATTCAATTTGTTTATTAAAACGTTTTTTATAAATTTTTCTGCACTTAAAGAGGAAAAATATTTATTAAATTTAATACATAAAACAATATCGATTTTCCATAATTTAATATACTTAATTTTATTTTGTAATATTGTAATTCTTTTTGGAGGATTTTGATTATTTAAAAATTCTAATGGTTGTGGTTCAAATAAAATAATTATAGTTGGTATATTATTTTTTTTTCCTATTTCATATAAATTAGAAAGTAATTTTTGATGTCCTAAATGTATTCCATCAAAGTTTCCAATACTAACAGCGGAATTAGAATTTATTTTTTTTAGATTACAAATGTCTCGTATGAACTTCATTATTAAATCAACCTAATGAAATAAAATGATTTTATATTAAAAAATTTTGTTTATTTTACAAATAATTTTGATGTATTATTTTTCATAATATATAATATTACTTTCATTTATATACTAATTTTTAATTTTTTAAAAAATTATTTAAAATTCATTTTTTATATTTGGGAGTTAAAATTGGCAAATATTAAATCTGCTAAAAAAGATTCTATAACATCAGAAGAACGTCGTAAAAAAAATGCCAGTCAACGTTCAAAAATTCGTACTTTTATAAAAAAAGTTCGTTTAGCCATTGTTTCTGGAAATAAAGAAAAATCATATGATGCTTTCAAGAACATGCAACCTGTTATTGATAAATTTGCAACTAAAGGTTTAATACATAAAAACAAAGCTGCAAGATATAAATCTATTTTATCGTTAAAAATTGCAAAATTGCATAAAAATTAATTTTTATACAAATTAATTTTTTAAAAAAGTATTGCCTCTAATTTTTTAAGAAGCAATACTTTATAGTTTTTTTTATTTTGTTAAATCATCAAAAAATCTTTTTACACCATCAAAAAATCTTTTTGAACGTGGACTGTTTTTATCTCCTCGAAATCCATTAAAACTATTCCCTAGCTCATTTAAAAGATATTTTTGTTGTTCATTGAGATTGACTGGAGTTTCTACTACGACACGACATAATAAATCGCCTTTACTTCTACTTTGTACTGATTTTACGCCTTTTCCTCGAATGCGAAAAAGTTTTCCTGATTGAGTTTCAGACGGTATCTTTAACTTAACTCTACCATCTAAAGTAGGTACTTCTATTTCTCCACCTAATGCGGCCATAGTAAAATTGATTGGTACTTCGCAGTAAAGGTTATTATCTTCTCTTTCAAAAATAGGATGTTTGTTAACTGTCATCTGTACATAAAGATCGCCTGATGGTGCACCGTTTGTTCCGGCTTCGCCTTCATTACTTAATCGAATTTTATCATTAGTATCGATACCAGATGGAATCTTTACCGATAGTATTTTATTTGTTTTTATTCTTCCCTGTCCTCGACATACGTGGCATGGATTTTTAATTACTGTACCCCTTCCATTACATTTAGGACATGATTGTTGAACAGTGAAAAATCCTTTTCTAAGATGAATTTGACCTTTTCCATGACATGTTGAGCATCCGTTTGGTTTGGTGCCAGCACTTGCTCCCGTACCGTAACAAGTTTTACATTTTTGAAAAGTTGGAATACGAATTTCTTTTGTTACTCCCTTTACTGCTTCTTCTAAAGAAATTTCCATATTATAGCATAAATCAGCTCCTTTTTTCATTCTTTGATTTCTACTGCCTCCGAAAATATCACCAAAAACATCACCAAAGATATCTCCAAAATCTGTAGAGCTAGTAAAGGTATTATAAGTATTATTTTGATTGTAACCATTTTCAAAAGCAGCATGTCCATATTGATCATATGCACTTCTTTTTTCTTCATTAATTAAAATTTCATATGCTTCTTTTATTTCCTTAAACTTATTTTCAGCACTTTTGTCTCCTTGATTGCGATCAGGATGGTATTTCATTGCTAATCGTTTATAAGCTTTTTTAATTTCTCGTTCTTCAGCTGATTTTGGAATTCCTAAAATTTGATAGTAATCTTTTTTTGCCATATTACTTTCTTCCTGCTTTTAAAATAAGTGCACGGGCGTAGATTTTTTTCTACGCCCGTGCTGGTTTAAATACTGTTATAACTTTTTCTATTTTTTTAGATTAACGTTTATTATTTTTTAGGATCTTTTATTTCTTCAAATTCTGCGTCTACAACGTTTTCGTCTTTTTGTGATTCAGGTGATTTATTTTCTTTTTTTGAATTTTCTTCTGGTTTTTTTTGATGTATTTCTGTTAGTTTAGATGAAATTTTTAAGAGATTTTGAATGTTTTTTTCAATTTTAGTTTTATCTTCTCCCTTCAATGATGTTTCTAATTCATCTAAAACTGATTTGATTTTTTCTAGCTCTGTATTTTCTATTTTATTTTTATTTTCATCTAATTGTTTTTTAATACTATGTATTAATTGATCACCTTGATTTCTTATTTGAATTAATTCTTCAAATTTTCGATCTGCTTCAGAATTAGCCTCAGCATCATTAATCATTTTTTTTATTTCGTCTTCATTCAGACCAGAAGAAGCTTTAATAGTAATTTTTTGTTCTTTTCCAGTTTTTTTATCTTTTGCAGATACATGTAATATACCATCGGAATCAATATCAAATGTAACTTCAATTTGTGCTGTTCCTCTTGGTGCTGGTTCAATTCCGTCTAGATTAAATTGACCTAAAGATTTGTTATCTAGTGCTCTTTTTCTTTCACCTTGAAGAATATGTATTGTTACAGCAGATTGATTATCTTCTGCTGTTGAAAAAACTTGACTATGTTTAGTAGGAATAGTTGTGTTTTTATTTATCAGTGAAGTCATTATACCACCCATAGTCTCAATCCCTAATGACAATGGAGTTACATCAAGCAATAAAACATCTTTAACATCTCCTGAAAGTACACCTCCTTGAACTGCAGCACCAACTGCGACTGCTTCATCTGGATTAACATCTTTTCTAGGTTCCTTACCAAAGAAATCTGCTACTTTAGATTGTACCATAGGCATTCTTGTTTGACCGCCTACTAATATTACATCATTGATATCTGAAATAGATAGTCCTGCATCTTTTAACGCTACTTTAAGTGGTTCAATAGAACGTAGTACCAAATCTTCTACTAAAGATTCTAATTTTGAACGGGTAACTTTAATATTTAAATGTTTAGGTCCATTAGAGTCCGCTGTAATATACGGTAGATTTACGTCAGTTTGTTGCGCTGATGATAATTCTATTTTTGCTTTTTCTGCAGATTCTTTTAAGCGTTGCATAGCCAATGAATCATTTCTTAAATCAATACCTTGTTCTTTTTTAAACTCTTTTACTAAATAATTAATCAGCCTGCTATCGAAGTCTTCTCCACCAAGATGGGTGTCTCCATTAGTAGCAAGAACTTCAAATGTTTTTTCTTTGTCAACATCATCGATTTCAATAATAGATATATCAAAAGTACCTCCACCTAAATCGTATACTGCTATAGTTCTATTTCCTTCTCCTTTATCTAAACCATAAGCAAGTGCTGCAGCTGTAGGTTCGTTAATAATTCTTTTGACTTCCAATCCTGCAATTCTACCAGCATCTTTAGTTGCTTGTCTCTGAGCATCATTAAAATAGGCAGGAACTGTAATAACTGCTTCTTTTACTGATTCTCCTAAGTAGTCTTCTGCAGTTTTTTTCATTTTTTTTAACACTTCTGCAGAAATTTGAGGAGGTGCCATTTTTTGTTTTTTAATATCAATCCATGCGTCTCCATTTTCAGAATTAATAATAGAATATGGCATAATTTTTATATCACGCTGAACTTCATCATCTTTAAACTTTCTACCAATGAGTCTTTTTATAGCAAATAATGTATTCTTGGGATTAGTTATTGCTTGACGTTTAGCAGGTTGTCCTACTAAAACTTCTCCTTTTTGAGTATACGCAATAATTGAAGGTGTTGTACGATCACCTTCAGAATTTTCTAAAACACGCGGTTTGTTGCCATCCATAATGGCAACACAAGAGTTGGTTGTTCCCAAGTCAATACCAATAATTTTGCCCATTGAAATTCTCCTATTTTATAATCTCTTGATAAATTGGGTGTTCAACCTTTATGCGGCCATTTTTTTGGCTTTTTAATTAGCTACATAGGATTGTATTTTTCATTTTTACATATATTGTTGAATGATTATTAGATGGGGTCTTTTTTCTAGTCATCAAGGTCTAAGTATAAAAAAAATGCTTTTTTTAAATTAAAAATTTTTTATTACTTTTAATAAACACAATTTATTATTTTATATTTTTAATGTATATTTTATTTTAAAATAAATTATATTTTTTTATTAATATACAATACACTGTTGAAGTGTAATTATTGTAAAAATATTTTGATGTTTTATAGGAATATAAAATGCTACAAAATAAATTAGAAATTACTGAATATTTATCCTTTTTTTACTTTATTTTTTTTTCTTTATTTTTTTGTTTTTTTATGCTATTTGCAAGTTGGTTTTTGGGGGGGAGATCATTATCAAGATATAAAAATACTCCTTTTGAATCAGGTATTGTTCCAGTAGGTAATACACATCTGCATTTTTCTGTAAAATTTTATTTAATTGCAATGTTTTTTGTGATTTTTGATGTTGAAGCACTTTATCTATATGCATGGTCTGTTAGTATAGTTGAAACAGGATGGACAGGATTTTTTGAAGCAACTGTATTTATATTATTTCTTCTTTTGTCATTATTTTATTTAATCCGAATTAAAGCTTTAAATTGGATTTCATCATGATAATATCAAAAATATTGACATTGATTATATTTAGGATGTAATTAGATGAAAGAAAAAATGAATTATACCTTAACTAGAGCAGATGAGAAAAATAAGAGACCTTATCCAAATCAAACAACTCAATCTGTTATAGATCCGATAGAAGAATATTTAAAAAAAAATGTTTTTATGGGAAAAATCAGTGAATTACTTCATAAAGTAGTGAATTGGGGTCGAAAAAATTCTCTTTGGCCTTATAATTTTGGTTTATCTTGTTGTTATGTGGAGATGGTTAC
Organism: uncultured Buchnera sp.; assembly: GCF_913776765.1. Lineage (NCBI taxonomy): Bacteria > Pseudomonadati > Pseudomonadota > Gammaproteobacteria > Enterobacterales > Erwiniaceae > Buchnera > uncultured Buchnera sp. The sequence goes on along the minus strand of NZ_CAJYPO010000001.1, from coordinate 553,045 downwards.
AGCGTTTACTTCTGTACATGATATTGCTCGTTTTGGTTCTGAAGTATTAAGAGCTTCTCCAAGACAGGCAGATGTTATGGTAATTGCAGGTACACCTTTTATTAAAATGGCTCCTATTATTCAAAGATTATATGATCAAATGCTGGAACCGAAATGGGTTATTTCTATGGGTGCATGCGCTAATTCTGGTGGTATGTACGATATTTATTCTGTTGTACAAGGAGTAGATAAATTTTTACCAGTAGATGTTTATATTCCCGGTTGTCCACCTAGACCAGAAGCATATATACATGCTTTGACATTACTTCAAAAAACGATCAATGAAGAAAGAAGACCTTTATCTTGGACAATTGGCGAACAAGGTATATATCGTAAAAAAATGTTATCAGAAAAAGTTAAAAACAGAAAAAGAAAAATTTCTGTTGTCAATCTTCCAACATCAGAAAAGATCTAATTTTTACTATAAGAAGTAAAAATTTTTCATACTACTAGATCAATAATTTTTTTGAATATATTATTAATGTTAAAATTTTTTAGATTAGTAAAAAAAATGAGAAATCTATGATAGATGAAAACAAAAAAAAAAATACTGTTTTAACTAATAATAACTATGAAGAAAAATCGATTATTGAAGACTTATTGCATTTTTTTGGTGAAGATTTTTGTGTTTTTCAGGTTACCTGTATAGATTTTCCAATAATATGGATAAACAAATCTTTATTGTTGAAAGTTGGTGAATTTTTATCTAATTCATCTAAACCTTACAACATGCTTTTTGATTTGCATGGGGTAGATGAACGTTTTCGATCAAATCGAGTAAATTTACCTAAAGCAGATTTTTCAGTTTTTTATCATTTAATATCTATTGAACGAAATAGTGATATTCTGATTAAGGTTCCTTTATTAAAAGACGATTTAAGTGTATCAACTTTTACTAGTTTGTTTCCTAATGCCAATTGGTATGAACGCGAAACATGGGAAATGTTTGGTATTGTTTTTGATCAACATCCTAATTTAACTCATATTATTATGCCGAATGAATGGAAAGGATTTCCTTTAAGAAAAGATTATCCAGCTAGGGCAACTGAGCACGAGTCTTTTTTTTTAGATGAACAGAAAGAAGATTTAGAAATGGAAAATTTAAGGTTTAAACCTGAGTTATGGGGTATGAAAAGAAAAAACGAAAATGTAGATTTTATGTTCTTAAATTTAGGACCTAATCATCCTTCTGCTCATGGTGCATTCAGAATTGTTTTGCAATTAGATGGTGAAAATATTGTAGATTGTGTCCCTGATATTGGTTATCACCATCGCGGTGCAGAAAAAATGGCAGAAAGACAGTCATGGCATAGTTATATTCCATATACTGATCGTATTGAATATCTTGGTGGTTGTGTTAATGAAATGCCTTATGTTTTAGCAGTAGAAAAATTAGCTAATATTTCTGTCCCAGAAAAAGTAGAAGTAATCCGAGTAATGTTATCTGAATTATTTCGAATAAATAGTCATCTTTTATATATTTCTACGTTCATTCAGGATGTAGGATGTATGACTCCTGTTTTTTTTGCTTTCACTGATCGTCAAAAAATTTATGATTTGATTGAAGCAATTACTGGTGCTCGTATGCATCCTGCTTGGTTTAGGATTGGTGGAGTAGCCCACGATCTTCCTAAGGGATGGAATATTTTATTAAAAGAATTTCTTGAATGGATGCCAAAAAGATTAAAATATTATGTACAATTAGCTTTAAAAAACCCTATTTTAATAAATCGTTCTAAAGGAATTGCTGGGTATAATCAGAAAGAAGCATTACAATGGGGTGTGACAGGGGCAGGTTTACGTTCTACAGGATTGGATTTAGATATAAGAAAATGGCGTCCTTATTCTGGATATCAAAATTATACTTTTGAAATCCCTATAGGTTCAGGTATAAGCGATTGTTATTCAAGAGTAATGATTAAAGTAGAAGAAATATATCAAAGTTTGGTTATTTTAAAACAATGTTTGAAAAATATGCCAGATGGTCCTTTTAAATCAGATCATCCTTTGACTACTCCTCCTCCTAAAGAACGTGTTCTAAAAGATATAGATACAATGATTACTCATTTTTTACAAGTTTCTTGGGGTCCTGTTATTTCAGCAAATGAAAGCTTTCAAATGATTGAAGCGACTAAAGGTATTAATAGTTATTATTTAATAAGTGATGGAGGTACGATGAGTTATCGAACAAGAATACGAACACCTAGTTTTCCACATTTACAGCAAATACCTTCAGTGATTCGTGGAAGTTTAATATCAGATTTAATTGTATATTTGGGCAGTATAGATTTCGTTATGTCAGACGTGGATAGATAATTATGCATAAAAAAAAAGAAAATTAAAAGAAATTTCTACAACATTTACTTTGACTTCTTTTGAAATTAATGAAATAGAAAAGCAAAAAAAACATTATGAAAGTTCGAGATCAGTTTCAATAGAAGCATTAAAAATTGTTCAAAAAAAACGAGGGTGGATTTCTGATTTAGCTATTATAGAAATTGCAAAAATACTTAATCTTAATCCAAGTGAAATAGAAAGTGTAGCTACTTTTTATAGTCAAATTTATCGTCAACCCGTAGGACGTCATATTATTCGATATTGTGATAGTGTAGTTTGTTATTTAACTGGTTATGAAAAAATAAAAAAATCTTTAGAAGAATATTTACTAATTAAAGTAGGTAATACTACTTTAGATGGTAGATTTACTCTATTACCAGTTTGTTGTTTAGGAAATTGTGACAAAGGTCCTACCATAATGATTAACGAAGATTTACATTCTTACCTAAATCCAGATTTAATATCAAACTTACTGGAATTATATAAATGAACAATATTATACGTACTGAGGAGACACATCCATTAACATGGAGACTGAGAAATGATCAAAAAACTGTTTGGATTAAAGAATATTGTAAGAAAAATGGTTATTTTAGTTTAAAAAAAGCATTAAAGACTATGTCTCCAGAAGATGTTATACATTTAATAAAAGAATCTGGTTTAAAAGGAAGAGGTGGAGCTGGTTTTTCTACAGGTTTAAAATGGAGTTTAATGTCTAAAAATAAAAGTTCTAAAGTACGTTATTTACTTTGTAATGCTGATGAAATGGAACCTGGAACCTATAAAGATAGGTTTTTAATGGAAAAGATACCTCATCAATTAATTGAAGGAATACTCTTGTCCGCTTTTGCTTTAAATGTTTCTCGTGGTTATATTTTTTTACGAGGAGAATATATTACAGCTGAGCATATTTTAAAAAAATCTATACAAGAAGCAATCAATTTTGGTTTTATTGGTTCTAATATTTTAAATAGTGGTTTTAATTTTGAACTATTTTTACATACTGGTGCTGGTCGTTACATTTGTGGTGAAGAAACCGCTTTAATTAATTCATTAGAAGGACGAAGAGCTAATCCAAGATCTAAACCACCGTTTCCTGCAGTATTTGGATTATGGGGAAAACCTACTTGTATCAATAACGTTGAAACATTATCTAATGTTCCGTCTATTATATTAAACGGTGTTAATTGGTATAAAAAATTATCTAAAAGTATTGATACTCCTGGTACTAAGTTAATGGGATTTTCAGGAAAAGTAAACAATCCTGGTCTTTGGGAATTGCCTTTTGGAATTACCGCACGTGAAATTTTAGAAGATTATGCATGTGGAATGAAATCAGATTTATCTTTAAAATCCTGGCAACCTGGTGGAGCAGGAACCGATTTTCTTATTGAAAAACATTTAGATTTACCGATGGATTTTACCAGTATTTCAAAAGCAGGCAGTCGTTTAGGAACAGCTATTGCTATGGCTGTAGACAATAAAACTAATATGGTATCTCTAGTTTGTAATATAGAAAAATTTTTTTCTCGTGAGTCATGTGGTTTATGTACACCATGTAGAGAAGGATTACCTTGGATTGTAAAAATATTAGAAAGTTTAGAGAAAAAAGAAGGTCAGAAAAATGATATAGAAACCTTAGAAAAGTTGTGTGTAAATTTAAGTCCAGGAAAAACGTTTTGTGCTCATGCACCAGGTGCAATAGAACCCTTACAAAGTGCTATAAAATATTTTCGTTCAGAGTTTGAAGATGGTATTAGCGTGAAAAAATTAGAATTAAATTTAAATATTCTTGGAATTCAATCAAATAATTTTACTTCAAAAATTTAATTTTTGATATAAATAATCTCCATATATAAAGATATTTATTTATAAAAATAAAAGTTTTTTTTGGAACTATTCTATTATGGCTAGAATTTATGTAGATGGAAAAGCATATTGTATGAGTGAATCAGATAACTTATTACAAGCATGTTTATCATTTGGTTTAAATATTCCTTATTTTTGTTGGCATCCTATATTAGGAAGTTTGGGAGCATGTCGACAATGTGCTGTTACACAATATAATAGTACTTCAGATAATCAAGGAAGGTTAATTATGTCCTGTATGACACCTGTAGTAGACGGAACTATTATTTCTATTAACGATGATACATCAAAACAATTTAGAAGGAGTATTATAGAACTTTTATTAATAAATCATCCTCACGATTGTCCAGTATGTGAAGAAGGTGGTAATTGTCATTTACAAGATATGACTGTAATGACTGGTCATAATTTTAGAAATTATAGATTTTCTAAAAGAACACATAAAAATCAATATTTAGGATCATTTATTAAACATGAAATGAATCGATGTATTGGATGTTATCGTTGTGTTAGATACTATAAAGATTATGCGGATGGTACTGATTTAGACGTCTATGGTTCTAATAATAATATCTATTTTGGTCGTATGGAAGATGGTGTATTAGAAAACGAGCATTCAGGTAATTTGATAGAAATATGTCCTACTGGAGTTTTTACAGATAAAACACATTCTGAAAAATATAATCGTAAATGGGATATGCAGTATGCTCCGGGAATCTGTCAAAATTGTAGTGTCGGTTGTAATATTAGTATTGGCGAGCGTTATGGTGAAATACGCCGTATAGAAAATAGATATCATGAAAATATAAACCATTATCTAATTTGTGATCTTGGACGTTTTGGATATTCTCATACTAATTTGAGAAATAGACCCAAAAAACCTGTTTTATCTACGATAAAAAATAATCTAAATATATTAAGTTTTAATCAATCAATAGAATTTGGAATAAATTTTTTTCAACGTTATAAAAATGTAATTGGAGTTGGTTCTGTTCGTTCTAGTATAGAAAATAATTTTGCTTTACAAGAATTAGTCGGCAAAGAAAATTTCTCTAGTGGAATGTTAGACAAAGAAGAGTCTTGTGTTAAATTAATTTTAAATACTTTAAAGAACAATCAATTATATATTCCTTCTTTAAAAGAAATTGAAAGTTACGATACTATTTTAATTTTAGGTGAAGATTTAACACAAACATCTCCTCGTGTTGCATTAGCAGTACGTCAGGCTATGAAGAATAAATCCAAATATTTAGCTCAATTGCATGGAATTCCACAATGGAATGCTTCTGCTTTATCTCAAATAGCAGAAAATTATAAAAACTCTCTTTATATTATTAACACTCATGAAACTAAATTAGATGATATTGCTGATTGGTGTTATTTTTCTTCCATTGATCAACAAGTAAATTTTGCATCTGCTATTGCTCATGAATTAGATAATACTTTACCTCATATTTCATGTTTAGATTCTAATTTAATTGAAAAAGCATCTATAATTGCAAAAGAAATAATGCTTTCAAAGAAGGTATTAATTATTTCCGGTTCACATTCTTTTAGTGAGTCTATTATTAAAGCTTCTATAAATATAGCTATATCAATTAATCGAAAAAATATTAATCATGTTGGATTGACTTTTTTAACTTCTTCTTCAAACACTTTAGGATTAGCACTGATTGGTGGTTTTTCTATAGAAACTGCATTAAAAAAATTAAAAAAAAAAGAAGCAGATGCCATAATATTTATGGAATACGATTTATATCGTTATATATCTAAACATGATTGTGATTCTTTTTTTAAAAAAAATAATAATATTATCGCTATAGATCATCAATATACTAAAACATATAAAAATTCTGGATTAAGTTTACCTTCTTTGAATTTTACCGAAAGTTCAGGTACGATAGTAAATTTTGAAGGTAGAGCACAACGTTTTTTTCAAGTATATGATCCTATGTTTTACAATAAAAAAAATTGTCTTTATGTAAGTTGGAAATGGTTACATTTTATTAAAAGTAAAATTGACAAAAAAGAAATATCTTGGCTAAACTTAGACGATGTTATTTCTGAATATTCAAATAAATATCCAATTTTTAAAAAAATAAAAACAGTAGGTCCTAGTTCTTCATTTCGTATCAATGGTCAAAAGATTGCTCGTTCTCCACATCGGTCAAGTGGTAGAACAGCTTTACGAGCCAATATTAATGTACATGAACCTTCTCAGCCAAAGGATATTGATACAATGTTTTCATTTTCTATGGAAGGATATAATCAGCCAAATGAATCTATATCACATATTCCATTCGTTTGGTTTCCTGGATGGAATTCACCACAGGCATTGAATAAATTTCAAAAAGAAATAGGAAGAAAATTAATATCAGGTGATTCTGGTATTCATTTATTTAAAGATAATAAGAAAGTTTTAGATGTTTATTTTAATTTTTTTCCTAAAAATTTTATTAAAGAAAAATACTGGTATGTTATTCCGTATTATCATATTTTTGGAAATGAAGAATTAACTCAATATTCATCTGTTATAAAAAAAAATATACCTTTAGAATATGTATTAATAAGCGAGATAGATGGATTGGAATTAGGTTTTAAAAAAAACTCCATAGTGGAATTTAATTGTTTAAATCAAGATTTTCGTTTAACAATACGACTATCAAAATATTTAACTCAGAAACAAATAGGTTTACCTATAGGAAGAAAAGGATTTCCTATCTCTCTTATTGGTGAAAAAATTAAATGTTTACGGGAATTTATTAGATGAACTGTTTAGGAATAAATGCTTATGAAATATTATTTAAAATTTTACAAATAACATTAATTTTAATTTTTATTATATTTTTTTCAGCAACTTTAAGTATTGTTGAACGTAGATTTTTAGCATTTTTTCAAAATAGACATGGTCCTAATCGAGTTGGTTGGTTTGGAAGCCTGCAATTATGTGCAGATATGATTAAAATTTTATTTAAAGAAGATTGGGTACCACTATTTAGTGAAAAATCAATTTTTATCTTATCTCCAATTATAGCTTTTATTTCTTTGTTATTAGTTATTCCCATAATTCCACTTACACCTAATTTTTTGATAATTAATTTAAATATTGGAATTTTATTTTTTTTAATGATGGCGGCTTTATCAGTTTATGCAGTATTGTTTGCTGGTTGGTCAAGCAATAATAAATATGCTTTATTAGGTGCTGTTCGTGCTTCTGCTCAAACTTTAAGTTATGAAGTTTTTTTAGGTTTATCATTAATGGGTGTAGTAGCTCGATCAGGATCTTTTAATATAATAGATATTATTAATAGTCAAAAAGAAATTTGGAATTTTATACCTCAATTCTTTGGTTTCTTGTGTTTTTTTATAGCTGGTGTAGCTGTTTGTCATAGACATCCTTTTGATCAGCCTGAATCCGAACAAGAGTTAGCTGATGGTTATCATATCGAATATTCTGGTATGAAATTTGGTTTGTTTTTTATTGGTGAATATATTTCTATTATTACAATCTCAGCATTAATATCGACAGTATTCTTTGGAGGATATTTTGGTTTTTGGGGACCGAGTTTTATTTGGTTATTTTTAAAAACAGTTTTTTTTATTTTAGTTTTTATTTTAATTCGAGCTTCTTTACCAAGACCTAGATATGATCAAATAATGTCTTTTGGATGGAAAATTTGCTTACCATTAACGTTATTAAATTTAATTATCACAGCTTTTTTTGTATTAATATAAATTGTATTAAGAGATAAATTGTATGATTTTAAAAGAAATTATTATTGGATTTTTAGTACAAATAAGAAGTATTTGGATGGTTTTTAAAAACATATTTTCTAAATCTGAAACTAAAATGTATCCAGAAGAAAAATTATATTTATCTCCTCGATATCGAGGTCGAGTTATTTTAACACGTAATATAAATGGAGAAGAACGTTGCGTAGCTTGTAATCTATGTGCTGTAGCTTGTCCAGTTGATTGTATTTCTCTTCAAAAATCTGAAAAAAAAAATGGTCGTTGGTATCCAAAATTTTTTAGAATTAATTTTTCTCGTTGTATTTTTTGTGGTTTATGCGAAGAAGCGTGTCCTACAGCTGCTATTCAATTAATGCCTGATTTTGAATTATCAGATTTTAAAAGACAAAATTTAGTGTATGAAAAAGAAGATTTACTGATTTCAGGACCAGGAAAATATCCAGATTATGACTTTTATAATTTTTCTGGCGTAGTTATTAAAGATAAAAAAGTAGGTGAATTGTCAAGTGAATTAAAACCTGTTAATGTAAAAGATTTACTACCATAAGGAGGAATAGTTTAATGGAGTTTGTTTTTTACACGTGTTCTCTGATAGCAGTTGTTTCTACTTTATTGGTTATTATTCAAAAAAATGCAGTGTATTCTTTATTATATTTAATAATTTCACTTTTATCAATATCTGGTATTTTTTTTATATTCGGAGCTTTTTTTGCTGGTGCTTTAGAAGTTATCGTTTACGCAGGAGCAATTATTGTTCTTTTTGTTTTTGTAATTATGATGCTTAATCTTGGTGAAAAATATAATCTTCAGGAAAAAAAATATTTAAATCCTATTTTTTGGATTGGCCCAAGTTTTTTATCATTAATATTATTTTTAACAATGACATATGCTATTTTTTTCGTTGAAAACAAACAAATATATTTTACTTTAATTGATGCAAAAGATGTAGGTATTAATTTATTTGGTCCATATTTGTTGTTAGTAGAACTTTCTTCTTTACTTTTATTATCTGCTTTAGTTGTAGTTTTCCATATTGGAACAGAAAAAAAATGAATTAAAAACAATCATTTTAATTATTAAAAAGGTAATATTTTATGATTTCTTTGTTTCATGGTTTGTTTTTATCATTAATATTATTTACTTTAGGTTTGACATCTCTTATAGTTCGTCGAAATGTACTGTTTATGTTAATTAGTTTAGAGATAATGATGAACGCTGCTGCATTGGCATTAGTAGTAGTAGGAAGTTATTGGAAACAATCTGATGGTCAAATAATGTATATACTTGCTATCACATTAGCTGCATCTGAAGCTAGTGTAGGATTAGCTCTATTATTGCAACTTTATAGACGTCAAAAAACATTAAACATCAATGTTTTAAGTGAGATGAGTGGATGAATATTATTTTTTTGATAATTTTATTTCCATTAATAGGTTTTTTATTTTTATCTCTTATACAAGGAACTATTTCTGAAAGAAATACAGCTATTATAGGTATATCTACAATATTGATTTCATTTGTTATTACTTGTTCTTATATGACAAATTTTGTAAACCATTCATCTCAAATCTTTACTCAAAAATTATGCAGTTGGATTTCTGTTAACGAATTAAGTATAGATTTTAGTTTAATTTTAGATGGATTGTCTTTAAGTATGTTGTCGATGATTATAGGAATAGGATTATTAATACATATTTTTTCTAGTTGGTATATGGAAGGTAAAGAAGGTTATTCACGATTTTTTGCATATACTAATTTGTTTATAGCAAGTATGTCTTTACTAGTTTTAGCAGATAATTTTGTATTTATGTATTTAGGATGGGAAATTGTAAGTGTATGTTCTTATTTATTAATTGGTTTTTATTATAAAACTTCTAACAATAATTCCTGTGCTCTTAAAGCATTTATTTTAACTAGAATTTCAGATGTATTTTTAATAGTTTCAATTTTTTTAATATATAAGAAATATGGTACCTTTAATTTTCAAGAAATTAAATTTTTATCAAAATTTTTAAATATACAAGATTGTTCTGATTTAAGTTTTCTTACATTATGCTTGTTAATAGGAGTAATTGGAAAATCCGCGCAATTACCATTACATACTTGGTTGTCTGATGCTATGGTCGGTCCTACTCCTGTTTCTGCCCTAATACACGCAGCTACTATGGTAACAGCAGGTGTTTATTTAATAGCAAGAACACATTTTTTATTTTTGTTAACTCCTAAAATATTATACCTTGTAAGTTTTATTGGTATAATAACAATATTTATTTCTAGTTTTTCCGCTTTAGTTCAGACAGATATAAAACGTATTCTTGCATATTCTACCATGAGTCAAATAGGTTATATGTTTTTGGCTTTAGGTGTACAAGCATGGACTGCAGCAATTTTACATTTAATTATTCATGCTATTTTTAAAGCATTATTATTTTTATCTTCAGGTTCTTTAATTTTATCTTGTAATAATGAAAAAAATATATTTAAGATGAGTAATTTGGGTTTAAAATGTCCTCTTTTATACATGTCTTTTTTAGTTGGCGGTGCATCTTTAATTTCTTTTCCTTTAATTACAGCAGGTTTTTACAGTAAGGGAAATATTTTATTTAGTGTTTTACAAAATGGTCATATTAATTTCTTTTTAGTTGGTTTGTTTTGTTCTTTATTAACATCTATTTATACGTTTAGAATGATTTTTGTTATTTTTCATAGGAGTAATATTTCTTTTATTTTTTCTAATAAAAGATTAGCACATAATTTACCATTATTAATTTTATTATTTTTTTCTACTTTTTTTGGTTTTTTTATAATAAAACTACCTTTGTTTTATGTTTTTCCTATTTCTCAAAATTCAGAAAATGGTAAATTTTTATATGAAATTATATCTAGTTTTATATCATTTTTTGGTATATTTATAGCTTATTATATTTGGATTAAAAACCCAAATTGGACTTTTCAATTTTTTCAATTGAAAATAATCAGATTAATTCACAATTTTTTGCTAAACGGATGGTGTTTTGATTTTTTTTATAAAATTTTATTTATTAAATCTTATTTGTTTATATCTAAAATTTTATCTTATGAATCATTTAATTTTTTTCCTATATTTTTTGTTAAGTTTATTAAAAAAATTAATTTAATTTTATTAAAAAGTGTTAATGGTAATGTGAAATGTTATATATCAACAATGTTGATTGGTATTAACTTGTTTTTTATCTTAGTTTTATGCTCTTTTTTATCATGAAATATCTTTTAATTATTTTTTTATAAATTTTAAAAACCTCTTTTTTTTGATTATATAGATATAGTAAATAATAGGAATCTACGTCTGATGTTGCTTTCTCTATTAGTTATAATTCCATTTTTTAGTGGTATTTTTTCATTTTTTTCTTTTAGATTTCAAAAAAACATTCCTCGTTGGATTGCATTAATAGGAATGGGATTAACATTATTAACTGTTTTTAAAATATGGTTTTTTGAAGATTCTTGTACTTATCAAATGCAAAGTTATCCTCATTCAAGCTATCAATTAATATTTCCTTGGATCTCAAGTCTTGGAATTGAATTTCATATCTCTGTTGATGGTTTTTCAATTGTTATGCTTTTTTTAACTTCATTTTTAGGGATAATAGCTATTTTGTGTTCATGGAATGAAATTAAAAAAAATGAAGGATTTTTTTATTTAAACATTATGCTTGTTTTAACTGGTACAATCGGTATTTTTATTGCTTTTGATTTATTTTTATTTTTCTTTTTTTGGGAAATTATACTTATTCCAATGTATTTTTTAATTTCATTATGGGGTCAAGAAAAAGAAAATAAAAAAATTTGTATAAATATTGCTAACAAGTTTTTTATATATGCTCAAACGTCAGGTTTGATAATGTTAGCATCAATTTTATTATTAGTACTAAATTATTATAAAAATAATAATATTTTAACTTTTAATTATGATTTGTTACTTCTGAAACCAGTTGATCAGAATATAGAATATATTATTATGTTAGGATTTTTTTTGGCGTTTATAATTAAGATGCCAATTGTTCCTTTTCATGGATGGTTAATGGATTTTCATGAAAAATCCCCTTATTGCGGTGCTATAGATATAATTGGTACTTTATTAAAAACTGCTCCATATGGTCTTTTGCGTTATAATAAAATGTTTTTTCCTCATGCAACAGAACAATTTGCACCTATAGCAATTTTTTTAGGTCTTTTTAGTATGTTTTATGGAGCTTGGATTGCTTTTTCTCAAGTTAATATTAAACGTTTAATTGCTTACTCATCTATTTCTCATATGGGATTAATGTTAATTGCTATTTATGGTGGTAACGAAATATCTTTTCAAGGTTTAATTATTCAAATGTTATCTAATAGTATATCTACTTCTGCTTTATTTATTTTGTCAGGTCAAATTTATAAATATCTAAAGACACAAGACATAAGTAAAATGGGGGGATTATGGACAAATGTTTATTGGATTCCAGGTTTTTCTTTATTTTTTGCGTTATCAAATTTAGGTATTCCAGGAACAGGAAATTTTATTGGTGAATTTTTGATATTATTTGGCATATTTAAAAAACATCCGTTGATATCTATAGTTGCAACGATAAGTATTGTTTTTTCATCTATTTATTCTTTAAATATGATTCGAAAAATTTATTATGGTGTATCTAAAAAAAGTTTTCCAACGTTTTTTTTGAATATAAAAGAATTTTGGATATCAATAGTATTAATTTTTGCATTAATTTTTTTAGGTTTCATTCCTCAAAAAATATTAAATATTTCATTTGAATCTATACATTTCATATATAATTTTTCAAAAAGAATGTACTAATTCTATTTTAAAGATAAGGTTATGATTAATAATGATAATTAATCTACAAGAATTAATAGCACTTTTACCATTTTTAGTTTTACTACTAGCTGTAGTAATAGTTATTATATCTATTTCTTATAATCGAAATCATTTTTTTGTTGCTTTTTTAAGTGTATTTAGTTTAATAGTAAGTCTGTTTTCATTATATTTTTTAATTTCTATAGTACCTATTAATATAACTAGTTTATTTCATATTACCAGACGTTCTATTTTATATATAAGTATGATTATAATTTCTAGTATTGCCACATGTGTTTTTGCTTATCCTTGGTTGTTGAAATACGCTTTTAATAAAGAAGAATTTTATTTATTAACTCTTCTTTCAACATTAGGTGCAATTTTTTTAACTGTTTCTAATCATATGTCATCTGTATTTATTAATATCGAATTAATGTCTTTACCAATCTTTGGTTTAATTGCTTATTCTAATATTCAAAAGTATTCTTTAGAAGCATCTTTAAAATATCTTATTTTATCTGGTGTTTCTTCCTCTTTTTTATTATTAGGTATTTCATGGGTATATGCTATCTCCGGAGATCTTAGTCTTTTATGTATAAATCAAATTTTTTCTGATTTATCAAATAGTGAAAAAATAATGGTTTTATTTGGTATCATAATGATATTAATGTCTTTTTTCTTTAAGTTATCTCTGGTTCCTTTTCATTTATGGATAGCTGATATTTATCAAGGAACTCCTGCATCTGTTTTATCTTTTTTTTCTGTTTCTGGAAAAATTGCAATTTTTAGTCTTTTACTTTATTTTTTTTCATATTTTTCAATTTTGGATCACAAAATAATATTTTTAATATTGTCATTGATTAGTTTTTTTTCGATATTATTTGGTAATTTAATGGCTATATTTCAAAATAATATTAAAAGATTTTTTGGTTATTCATCTATATCACAATTAGGTTATTTATTAATAACATTACTTCTATCAAAAAATGAGTATTTTTTTTCTTTGCAAACAAGTGGAATTTTTTTATTTAATTATTTGTTCGCTAACATAGCATACTTTGGTGTTATTAACTTATTTTCTAGTGCTTATAATCATGATATGGATTCAATTCATTTATACAAAGGTTTATTTTGGTCACAACCTCTTTTAGCTACTATAGTTACAATTATATTGCTTTCTTTAGCGGGAATTCCTATAACTTTAGGTTTTTTTGGTAAATTTTGTATTTTTTCTATTGTTATAAAAAATCATTTTTGGGCTCTAAGTTTTTCTTTCTTAATTGGTACAGTATTAGGTTTATACGGTTATTTAAGATTAATTATTAATATGTATTTAAATCCGTCAGAAGAATTATTTTTTAACAATATCAAAATATCTCGTTTTTGGTTATATACTCCTTCCGGGATTTTAATATTTATTTCTGGAATAATATTGTTGGTATTAGGAATATATCCTAATCTATTAATTAATTTAATAAATCTAGCTCAATGATTTAAAAATTTAGTTTTTTTATATAAAAATGATAATTTTTATTAAAAAATATAATAAGAATATTTTTAATGATTTTCTTTTTTATCTTACCATTTTTTTTCTTGATTTTAATTATATTAATGTTCAGTAAACATATTTTTAAAGATGTAAAAAAAACAAGTTTTTTTTTAAAAAATTGCTTTTTTTCTTATTTTTTTCTATTTTTATTATTTATTTTTACATTTTGGTTTATGATTTATAGTGATAAAGGAACTAAAGTAGCTAATGAAAAAATTATTTGTTTTTTAACCAGTTATTTTTTAGAAATCTTACTTTCAGTTGATAACGTTTTTGCATGGTTTCTTATTTTTAAATCTTTTAAAATACCACTAATTTATCAAAAAAAAGTTTTGTTATATGGTTCTTTAGGTGCTTTAATTTTACGTTCTATTTTTGTTTTTTCTGGAAGTGTTTTATTTTCTCAATGCAATTGGATTTTATATTTGTTTGGGACATTATTTATATTAACTAGTTTTAAATGTATTTTTTTTTCTAATACAGAATTTGATAATAAAGAAAAAAATATAAAAAAATTATGGATTTATAAATTTTTCAGAGTTTCTGAAAATATTAATAGAGAAAAGTTTTTTTTAAAGGTGAAAAAGAAAATATATATAACACCTTTATTCATATCTCTTATTTTTATAGAATTGAGTGATATTGTATTTTCAGTAGATAGTATTCCTGCTTCTTTTTCTGTTACTAACGATTTATTTATTATTTTTTCTTCAAATTTTTTTGCTGTTTTGAGCTTAAGATCTATGTATTTATTTACAGCAAATTTTTTAAAAGTTTTTCCTATAATGAAATATGCTTTATCACTAATTTTAATGTTTATCGGATTAAAAATATTAATTGAAAAATTTTTTCCTATTTCAATTTTTTTAACCTTAGCTACTATACTGGTAATATTCATTGTTATGTTTTTAATAAGTCTCATTTTTAATTTTAAAAAATATTGACAATTTTTTTAAAAAACATAAAGTTTTGTTTATTTTTTATAGTAGTTAAAAATATAATTTTTATATTTTTTGCTGTTTTTAGAAAAAAAACAAAAATTTTTTTAATAAGTAAAAAAAATGTATAAAAAAAAGTATACTTTTTCTATGTGGATTAAATATTTAGAAAAATTTAATAGAAAAAATAGAAAAAATCTTTTTGAATTAAGATTGATTGCAAAAAAATTAGGTTTATTGAATTTAAAATCTTTCTTTTTTACTGTTGGTGGAACTAACGGAAAAGGAACAACCTGCTCAATGTTAGAAAGAGTACTTTTAGATTCAGGTTATAGAGTAGGATTATATACTTCTCCACATCTTATAAATTATTCTGAGAGAATTAGAGTTAATGGATCATATCTCAGTGAAAAAGATCATATCTTTTCTTTTTTAGTTATAGATTCTAAAAAAGGTAATATTTCTTTAACTTATTTTGAATTTATTACTCTTTCAGCTTTATTTTTATTTAGTCAATATTCTTTAGATGTTATAATATTAGAAGTAGGTTTAGGAGGACGTTTAGACGCTACTAATATTATAGATTCAGATTTATCTATTATTACTAATATAGGAATCGATCACACTTCTTTTTTAGGAACAGATCGTTTAAGTATTGGTCGTGAAAAATCTGGTATTTTTAGAGAAGGAAAAATCGCAGTTATTGGAGAAAAAAATATTCCAAACTCTGTTAATCAGATAGCTAGAGAAAAAAAAACAATTTTAAAAAAAATTGATGTAGATTGGTTTTGGAGAAAAAAAAATATTGATTCATGGGATTTTATTCATTCAAATATTAAATTGTATAATCTTCCTATTTCTCAGATACCATTATCTAATACAGCTATTGCTCTATCGTCTTTATTCTATTCTGGATTAAAAGTTAATTTAAACATATTAAGAACTACTATTCCTAAAGTTCAATTATCTGGTAGATTTCAAACGATTTCTAGTTGTCCCCGAATTATTCTTGATGTTGCTCATAATGTTAATGCTGCTTTATATCTTTCAGAAAAAATTGATGAAATAGATATAAAAGGGGAAATATATGCTATTTTTGGAATTTTAAAAGATAAAGATGTTACAGGAGTTATTCAAGTTTTACAAAAAAAAATTGACTATTGGTATGCTTTAAATTTAAAAACAAATCGTAGTGCTAGTATAAATTATTTAAAAACAAGATTACCTCTGCACAATGCATTTTTTTTTAAAAATATTAATGATGCTTGGTTAGCTCTCAAAAAGGTTGTAACTAAAAAAGATGTTGTTTTAGTTTTTGGTTCTTTTTTTACTGTTTCTGAATTTATGTCTATGAAAAGATAAAAATTAATATTATATATAAGAATATAATTTTGGAAAAAATCATGATTTTTATAGACTATATTATTCTTTTTATTATTTTTATTTCTGTTTCTTTTGGACTGTTTCGTGGTTTTGTTCAAGAATTAATTTCTTTTTTTATTTTACTTTTTAGTATTTATTTTTTTAGTAATTATTATTATTTTAGTTCTTTTTATTTAAAAAAATCAAAGTTTTTTATTAAAAACAATTTTTTTTTATTATTATAATTTTTTTTATATTTTATATCTTAAACATTATTTTAAATTTTTTTTTAAAAAAAGTATTTATAAAAATTGGATTTTCATATTTAAACATTATTTTAGGAGGTATATTTGGTTTATTTCGGGGAATCATATTAGTTTCTTTTATGCTTTTTTTTGTTTTTTATTTTAAAGATTTAATTTCTTTAGATTATTTAAAGCATTCTTTATTAATTAAATTTTTATTGCATATAAAAGATTATTTTTTTTGAATTTCTGCTAATTTTTATAATTTTTTAAAATACTAAGCACATTAATAAAAAATATAGTGTGCTTAGAATTATTAGAGTTAGTTTTAAAAAAATTTTAATGTTCAAACATAGCAGAAATAGATTCTTCATTACTAATTCGTCTTATAGCTTCTGCTAGCATACCTGCTAACGTTAAAGTTCTTACATTTGGCAATAATCTAATTTTTTCCTGTAAAGGAATAGTATCACATACAACTACTTCATCAATAACAGATTTTTTTAAATTTTCTGACGCTTTTCCAGAAAAAATAGGATGTGTCGCATATGCAAAGACTCTTTTAGCTCCTCTTTCTTTAAGTGCTTCAGCTGCTTTGCAAAGTGTTCCTCCTGTGTCAATTATATCGTCAACTAAAATACAATCTCTATTTGCCACATCGCCAATGATATGCATGATTTGAGAAATGTTAGGACGAGGTCTTCTTTTATCTATAATAGCCATATCGGTATCATAAAGAAGTTTAGCAATAGCTCGAGCTCTTACTACTCCGCCGATATCTGGTGAAACAACAATTGGATTTTTTAGTTCTCTTTGCAACATATCTTCTAAAAGAATCAAACTACCAAAAACATTGTCTACAGGTACATCAAAAAAACCTTGTATTTGTTCCGCATGAAGATCTACTGTTAACACTCGATCAACTCCAATGCTAGATAAAAAATCAGCTACTACTTTGGCTGTAATTGGAACACGTGCTGATCTTACACGACGATCTTGACGAGAATATCCAAAATAAGGAATAACGGCTGTAATTCTACCAG
Organism: uncultured Buchnera sp.; assembly: GCF_913776765.1. NCBI lineage: Bacteria > Pseudomonadati > Pseudomonadota > Gammaproteobacteria > Enterobacterales > Erwiniaceae > Buchnera > uncultured Buchnera sp. The sequence continues at coordinate 535,076 of NZ_CAJYPO010000001.1, read as the reverse complement.
CCGATGCTCTTCTTAATGCATCTACCATAACAACTAATTCCATAATATTATCATTAGTAGGTGAGCAAGTAGATTGAATTATAAAAACATCACTGCCTCTAACATTTTCGTTTATTTGAACACTAATTTCACCATCGCTAAATCTACCTACAGCTGCATTTCCTAAATTCATATAAAGTCGACGTGCAATAAATTTTGCTAATTTTGGAATGGAGTTTCCAGCAAATAATTTCATATCTGGCATAAAAAACCTTGTTTTTTTTATTTAAAAGTTTATTTTTTGAATTATTTAAATATTAAGATAATCTAGTTTTTTTTAATTAAAAAAACTGCATATTTTTTTTGTAAAAAGCACGATGCAATGGTGAAACATTAACACTTTTTGTAATAAATCCTTGAACGTTACAAGGAAGTAGAGAATATATTTTTTGTGCAGATTTTTCGTCGTTAAATTCAGCAAAAATACAGGATCCTGTTCCAGTAATACGTGAAGGTGCATAAAGAGATAACATAGAAATTAATTTTTTTATTTTCTTATTTTTTTTAACTATGTTTTCAAAATCGTTGTGGAACTGTGATTTTAATAAAAAATTAATTGGTTTTTTTGTTGTGTTTTTTTTAACAGAATAGCTAGAAAATATATCTTTTGTTAATATTGGGATATTAGGATAAACAATTAAGTACCATTTCTCTTTTCTATTAATAGGATGTAAAATTTCGCCTATTCCTTCAACAATTGTTGTATTTCCCATGATAAAAGCCGGTATATCTGAACCTATTTTTAAACTTAATGTGGCTAGTTCTTTTAAAGTAAATTTTATTTTCCACAAACTATTTAGTACAATTAATGTGGTTGCAGCATTAGATGAACCACCTCCTAATCCACTTCCAATGGGTATTTTTTTATTCAAAAAAATTTTTGCTCCAAAATTAGAATTTTTTCTTCTTCCATAATATAACGCTTTTTCTTTTAGTAATTCAGCTGCAGTAATTATGCTGTTTTTTATATTTAAAAGGGAATTGTTTCTGGTAAATAGTTCAATAGTACCTTTTTTATTTGGTATAATTTTTAACGTATCACCATAATTGAGAAATTGAAACAAACTTTGTATATAATGATATCCATCTGAACGAATACCAGTTACGTAAAGAAATAAATTAATTTTTGCAGGAGATGGCCATGTATATATCATTTTAATATTTATATCTTAAAATAATTATTTTTATATTAATGTTAGTTAAAATTATACTGAAAAATGTTAAAAATGATATAATCATTTTAATTGAAAACATTTTATTTTTATTTTCTTTGAAATTATATTAAAAACATCTCTTTTTTACTAAGATATTTAATTTAAAATTATTCTGATATATTTTTTTTAAAAAAATAGTTATTTATTAAAAATTATGTTAAACGTACATAATTTCTCTATTTTCAATATGTATAATTAATATTTCGTATTTTTTTGTTTTCAATAAATAAAATTATTTATAAGATAGATTATAAACAGGATAATATTTTATGAATTCATCTATTTTTAATAAATTAAAATCTTTGAGAAATCGTTACGAAGAAATTGAAATTATGCTTTCTCAAAAAGATACTATATCAAATCAAGAAAAGTTTAAGAATTTATCTAAAGAATATTTAAAAATTTCTGAGATTGTTAAAAATTTTATTAAATGGGAAAAATTAGAAAATGATATTAAAAATATTAATTTGTTATGTAATGATATAGAAATGCATGATGTGGCTGAAGAAGAACTTTTTATAGTTAAAAAACAAAAAAAAAAATTAGAAGATGATATCAAAATATTGTTATTACCTATAGATCCTAATGATCAGCATAGTTGTTTTATTGAAATTAGAGCAGCAACAGGAGGAGACGAGTCTTCAATTTTCGCCGGAGAATTATTTAGAATGTACACACGTTATGCTGAAAATTGCATGTGGAAAACAGAAATAATGAGCTTAAGTGAGAACGAGAGAGGAGGATTTAAAGAAATAATAGCCAAAATTACAGGAAAAGGTGCATGTGGTCGTTTAAAATTTGAGTCTGGAGGACATCGTGTGCAAAGAGTTCCTGAAACAGAATCTCAAGGAAGAACTCATACATCAACCTGTACTGTAGCAATTATGCCTGTTAGGCCTAAGACTGAAAAAGAAGAAATTAAGTCTTCTGATTTAAAAATTGATACTTTTCGTTCTTCTGGTGCTGGTGGTCAACATGTGAATACTACTGATTCTGCTATTCGAATCACTCATATTCCTACTGGACATGTAGTAGAATGCCAAGATGAAAGATCACAACATAAAAACAAAGCTAAAGCTTTATCTATTTTATCTGCTCGCGTGTACGCTGATAAATTAGAAAAAAGTCAAAAAGAAAATTCATCTATGAGACGAATTTTATTGGGAACCGGTGAGAGATCAGATAGAAATAGAACATATAATTTTGCTCAAAATAGAATTACAGATCATAGAATTAATCTTACTATATATAAACTAGATGAAGTTTTGCAAGGAAAACTAGATTTACTTATCAATCCAATAATGCGAGAGTATCAAGCAGATATGCTTGCTTCTTTATCTCAGTTTAAATTATGAATATAAACTACTGGTTAAAAAAAGCAATTAGAACATTATCTCATTTTGATAATCCTCGATACGAAGCTGAGATTTTGTTGAGTTATATTTTAAAACGTACACGTATTTCAATTATAATTGATGATACAATTACGTTAAGTAAAGCACAATATAAAAAATTAAATAATTTTGTTTATCGAAGATCTCTAGGTGAACCTATAGCTTATATAATAGGAAAAAAAGATTTTTGGTCTTTATCTTTATGTGTTTCATATACAACGCTTATTCCTAGATCAGACACTGAAATTTTAGTAGAAAAAGTATTGTCTAAAATTGACAAAAGTTCAAAATATATCCTTGATTTAGGGACTGGTTGTGGAGCGATTGCTTTAGCTTTAGCTAGTATTTGTTCTAATTGGGATATTACTGGTGTTGATAATTCAAATGAAGCTCTTAAAATAGCCAATATGAATGCATTAAAATTTAATTTAAAAAATGTAAAATTTTTTTATAGTGATTGGTTTTCACATATAAATAAAAAATTTCATGTTATTGTTAGCAATCCTCCATATATTAGCATAAAAGAAATAAAGTTACTTAAAAAAGATATTTTTTATGAACCATTTAATGCATTAATATCAAAAAAAGATGGATTGTTAGACATTGAATTAATTATACAAAAAGCCAGTCAATATCTGTTAGATAAAGGTTGGTTGTTAATCGAACACGGATGGAAACAAAAATTGAAGGTACAATATTTATTTAAAAAACATAATTTTTTTTACATAGAATCTTTTAAAGATTATGGAGGTAATGATCGAGTTACTATTGGTCGAAAAAAATAATAAATTTATTAAAATATTTTTTTTAATGAAATGATTCAGTATTGTTTATATGTGAAAATATCAAAAATATAATTTTACATTATCATAAAATATATATTAATATATATCTACTTATAAATTTTAAATTTTTTTATCTAAAAAACGTTGCTATAACTAATAATATGAAATCTTTTCCCAATATTGATTTTTCTAAATTATCACTTTTCGATTCTATTATTGCAACTTCTCAGGTTATTAGAGAAGATTTTCCTACAAAATCTGTAGTTTCTGATTTATATAACAAGGTAAAAGAAGCAAAATCTTATATTTCATCTGAAATTGAACCGAATTTAAAATTGAAAAAATTACTGACACTTTTTTATAAAAATTGGAATTTTGGTTCTGCAAGCGGGATATATAAACTTTCAGATATGCTATGGATTGATAATGTTTTAAAAACTCGTCGAGGTACTGCTGTTTCTCTAGGTGTTCTTTTTTTACATATTGCACAAGAATTAAAATTACCGTTACATCCTGTAGTCTTTCCTACACAACTAATTTTAAGAGCAGACTGGATAAATAAAAAAAAATGGTTGATTAATCCCTTTAATGGAGAAATTTTAGATCAGCATACCTTAGAAGTATGGTTAAAAGGTAATATTAGTCCTACTGCAGAACTATATGAAAACGATTTATACAAATCTGAATCTATTACTGTTGTTCGTAAAATGTTAGATACATTAAAATCAGCATTAATGGAAGAAAAAAAAATGGAATTAGCATTAAATGTGAGCAATTTATTGTTACAAATAAATCCGAATGATCCATATGAAATCCGTGATAGAGGATTAATATATGCAAACTTAGAATGTAATCATGTTGCTTTAACAGATTTAATTTATTTTGTTGAAAATTGCCCTGAAGATCCTATTAGTGAAATAATTAAAGTACAAATTCATGCTATCGAGCAGAAAAAAATGGTATTACATTAGATGTATTAGGATATTATTTAAATATTTTATCCTAAGTTAATTATTTTACGTTTATGTTCTGTTGCTAAATATAATTTTTCAATTATTTTTTTGTTTAAAGTGTTTATTTTTTTTCCCTCTAAATAATCATCAATTTCATTATATGTTATACCTAAAGCTAGTTCATCTTCTTTTTGTGGATGTTCATCTTCAAGGTCAGCAGTTGGTTTTTTTAAATATAAATGATCAGGACATTTTAATTCTTTTAATAATAATTTTCCTTGTCTTTTGTTTAATTTAGAAATTAAGTTAACATCTGTTCCATTATCTCCATGTTTTGTAAAGAATCCAGTAATGGTTTCTGCTGCGTTTCCTGTTCCAACAACTAGTCCATTTTTTACAGCTGCAATACTATACTGTACTTTCATTCTTTCTCTTGCTTTTTCGTTTCCTTTGATATAGTCTGATATTTTTATTCCTTGATTTTTTAACGATGTTTCACTGTTTAACACTGCGTTTTTTATGTTAATTGTAAAAAGTTGATCTGGATTTATAAAATCAATTGCATCTCTGCAATCTTTTTCGTCTAATTGTGTACCATATGGTAACCGTAATGCAATAAATTGATAAGATTTTTCTTTTCTTTCTTTTCGCAATTCCTGAATTGATAATTGACATAACTTTCCAGTTAAAGTTGAATCTTGTCCTCCGCTAATAGCTACTATTAACGATTTTAAATGAGTGTTTTTAATTAAATACGTTTTTAATATTTGAATACGATTTTCTATTTCTTTCTTTGGTATAATTAGAGGTTTAACACCTAATAATTTGATAATTTTTTTTTGTAATGTCATTTTTTTTATTATCGTTTTTTTTAAATATTAACTTTGTTAATAAAGCTAATTATTATATATTAAAAATAATAATTTCGAAAGTTTACATTAAAATATAATTATTTTCACAAATAAAAAATGGTAAAAAATGTTGAATAATTTAATTTTTGTATTGAATTGTGGTAGTTCTTCTATAAAATTTGCAATATTAAATCCTAATAATAAAAAAAAATATTTGTCTGGTTTAGTAGAATGTTTATTTTTATCAGAAACTTATATTAAATGGAAATATTTAGGAATAGAACACAAAAAATGTATAGGCTCTAATTTATCTCATAAAGATGCTTTAAACTTTATTTTTGATGAATTTCTTTTGGAAAAAAAAAATATATTTAATAATATTGTAGGTATAGGTCATAGAGTAGTTCATGGAGGAAATAAAATAAAATCATCTGTTTTAGTAGATGATAATATTATTCAATTGATTCAAAATGCCATTCCATTTGCTCCATTACATAATCCAGTAAATTTAGTAGGTATTAAAATAGCTATAGAAAAATTTCCTACTTTTTCAAAAAAAAATGTAGCTGTTTTCGATACATCCTTTTATCAAAGTATGCCAGAAACTTCTTTTTTATATGCCATCCCCTATTTTCTTTATAAGAAACACCGTATTCGACGATATGGAGCTCATGGTACAAGCCATCACTATGTTGCTTCTGAAGCTGCTATTATTTTGAATAAAAGTTTCAATTCACTTAATATTATTACATGTCATTTAGGTAATGGAGCTTCTGTTTCTGCAATTTGTAATGGAATATGTGTAGATACTTCTATGGGACTAACACCTTTAGAAGGATTAGTAATGGGTACTCGTAGTGGTGATATAGATCCTTCAATTATTTTTTTTATGCACCAAAAACTTGGTATGAGTATTGATAAAATTCATACAATACTCACAAAAAAGTCTGGTTTATTAGGTTTAAGTGGAATAAGTAGTGATTTTCGTTATTTTGAAAAAAATTATAAATTTGAAAAAAATGCAAAATTATCTGTAGATATATTCTGTCATCGTTTATCTAAGTACATTGCTTCTTATATGGCTTTAATGGAAAATCGTTTGGATGCTATAGTATTTACTGGAGGCATTGGTGAAAATGTTCCATTAATTAGAGAAATCACTTTATCAAAGTTATTTTTAATAGGTTTTGAAGTTGATATAAAACGCAATTTTATCATGAAAAATGGAAAACATGGATTAATTACTACAGATAAATCGCGTCCAGCATTTGTTATTCCAACAGATGAAGAATTAGCAATAGCTCAGGAGACTATGAAGATAATTAGTTAAAAATCATAATTATTTTATAGTATTTTTTATATTAAATTAAAATAAAAAAAAATTATGTCACGCATTATAATGTTAGTACCTTTAGATAAAAACGTTAGTTTAACTACAATTAGTTTAAGTTTACTTTATTTTTTTAACAAAGAAGAACAAAAAAATTATTTTAAATCTTTTTCTTATTTTTCTCTTATAAAATCAGATAATACAAACTTTATCAGAAAATATTTTTTAAAAAGTATAAATATAATAGATGATATAAATTTTTCTAAAGAAATTTTTAATTCTTGCAAATATTCTTCTCTTGTAAATAAAATTATTAAAGAATGTTTTAATAGAGAGAAGACGAATGAATTAATTTTAATCAAGGGGATTAATAAAAGAGAGCATTATGATGCGGATCAAATCAATTTTGATATTGCACAAAATATAGATGCAGAAGTAATATTAATAGACAATTTAAAAGAATTATCCTTAAAATATTTTCGAAAAAAAGAAGAAAAAATCCGTTTTTTTTTACAGCAAAAAAAATATAAAAATTTTTTAGGTGTAATTTTTAATGAAATTAATTCTCCTTTTATTGAAATGAAATATAATTTTATTGATAAATTAATAATTTTGCAAAATATAAAACAAAGTATATGCATTAATGAAATTCAAAAAAAATTTTCTTTTAATGGTTTTTTTACTGTTATAGCCTTTATTCCTTGGAATAAAAATTTACTTCAATCATCTGTAACAAATATTTTTAAATTTTTAAATGCAAATCTTGTAAATACAATAAGCATAAAAAATACTTTTATAAAAAAAATAGAAATATTTGATGAAGATTGTTCAATAATTTTGAAAAAAAAATATACTAATACATTGGTATTAGTTGCTTCGAGTCGAATAGAAACATTTTTTAAAACATTGCGTTTATTATTAAAACCAAAAGAAATAGGTGCAATTTTATTAACAGGAGTATTAAAACTAAATGAAAATTTTATTAAATCATTAAAATTTTTGATAAATCAAGGTGTTCCTGTATTTTTTACGAAACAAAATACAATAGAAATATTATCTCAATTACAAAAGTTTGATTTTAATATTAATTTTAAAAACAAAGTTTTTATTAAAAATTTATTAGAATATATTTCTAGTTTTTTTGATAAAATCTATTTAATCAGTGGAAAGAATAAAACTACTATTGATTATAAAAAAATGTATTCACCTAAAAATTTTTGTTATCGATTAAAAAAATTATCTAAAATAAAATCTAAACGTATTATACTTCCTGAATCATATGAAATACGTATTTTAAAAGCAACTGAGATATGTCATCGTTTAGGTATAGCAGAATGTATATTATTAGGTGACCCAAAAAAAATACATAGTATTGCAAATCAAAATGGAATTTTTTTAAATAAAAACATTGAAATAATAAATCCTTTTTTAATAAGAGATAAATATATTTCACGTTTATTAGAAATTCGTAAAAATAAAAACATAGATGAAGTTTTTGCAAAAAAACAATTAAAAGATAACGTTGTTTTAGCAACATTGATATTAGAATCTGGTGAAGTTGACGGATTAGTTTCTGGAGCAGTTAATACAACTGCTAATACTATACGTCCAGCATTGCAAATCATTAAAACTGATTCTATTTATTCTTTAGTTTCATCTATATTTTTTATGTTGTTACCAAATGAGGTTTTAATTTATGGCGATTGTGCCATTAATATAGAACCAAATGCAGAAGAATTAGCTGAAATTGCAATTCAATCTGCTGATTCAGCAAAAATATTCGGTATAGAACCACGTGTAGCAATGTTATCTTATTCTACTGGTTTTTCTGGATCTGGATGGCAAGTAGAAAAAGTTAGGGATGCTACTTCTATCGTAAAGAGAAAAAGACCTAATTTAATTATTGATGGTCCAATTCAGTATGATGCGGCGATTTCAAAAGAAGTTGCTAAGTTAAAAACTCCTTATTCATCTATTTTAGGATCGGCTAATATTTTTATTTTTCCAGATTTAAATTCTGGTAACATAACTTATAAGGCTGTTCAACGTTCAACAGATCTGATTTGTATTGGACCAATGCTACAAGGATTAAAAAAACCAGTAAATGACTTATCAAGAGGTGCGTCAATTGAAGATATCATTTATACAATTGCATTGACATCAATTCAATCTTTATAAATTTTTTTTATATTTTTATTATAATATTCCCATTAGGTTCACAACAGCATGGAAAAATCTCTCTCTTTTTAAATAGAGCAGCCATAGGCTGTTTTATTGAATAGGATACACTACCTTTTAATATCTGAATACGACATGATCCACAGTAGCCAGATTTGCATTGATATTCAATTCTTACATTGTTTTTTTCTAAAATTGATAATAAAGAAGTTTTTTTTTATAAATTATTGTTTTTTTATTTAGTATTTTAATAGTAAAATTATTCATTTTATAGTTTAAATTTTTTGAATTCTTGAGTAGATACTTCTGATTCGATTTGGCCTATTAAATATGAACTGATTTCTGTTTCTTGAGGAGCCGTTTGTATACAATCAGAATTTAACCAAGAATTAATCCAAGGAATTGGGTTTGATTTTTTTTCAAAAGGCATTTTAAAACCTATTGCATGCATACGAATGTTAGTAATATATTCTATATATTGACATAATATGTCTTGATTTAATCCTAACATCGAACCATCTTGAAATAAATATTTAGCCCATTTTTTTTCTTGTTCTGAAGCAGATATAAATATTTTAATTGCCTCTTCTCTGCATTCTAAAATAGTATTTTTCATATTTTCGTTATTTTTTTCGTTATTTAAAATATTTAAAATATGTTGAGTTCCAGTTAAGTGTAATGCTTCATCTCGTGCTATTAATCGGATAATTTTAGCATTTCCTTCCATTATTTCTCTTTCAGCAAATGCAAATGAGCAAGCAAAACTAACGTAAAATCTAATAGCTTCTAGTACATTTACACTAATTAAACAAAGATATAGTCTTTTTTTTAATAAGTTTAAATTGATTTCAATTTTTTTCCCATTAATTTTGTGATATCCTTCTCCAAGTAAATGCCAATAAGCTGTTATTTTAATTAATTTATCATAATGAACAGAAATGTCTTCTGCGCGATCATTAATATTTTTATTAGAAATGATATCATCAAATACGATAGATGGATGATTAATAATATTTCTAATTATGTGTGTATATGAACGTGAATGAATTGTTTCTGAAAAAGACCATGTTTCAATCCATGTTTCTAATTCAGGGATAGAAACTATAGGTAAAAAAGCAATATTAGGACTTCTTCCTTGAATAGAATCAAGTAAAGTTTGATATTTTAAATTACTTATAAAAATGTGTTTTTCGTTAGAAGGTAAATTTTGAAAATCTATTCTATCTTTAGATAAATCTATTTCCTCTGGTCTCCAAAAAAATGAAAGTTGTTTTTCAATTAGTTTTTCAAAAATATTATATTTTTGTTGGTCATATCGAGCTATGTTTACAGATTGTCCAAAAAACATAGGTTCTTTAAGTTGATTGTTTTTCTTTTTTGAAAAAGTTGTATAAGACACTTACATTACACCTGAAAATGTTTAACTTGTTTTATTATATCGCACAAGCACCACTTGTACAATTATCTTCTCTTGTGTTTTCAGTAGATTTATTAAAATTTTGATTATCTTCAGCACCATCACGAGTATTTTGATAATAAAGAGTTTTTATTCCCAGTTTATATGCTGTAAGTAAATCATATATAAGTTGTTTTATAGGTATTTTTTCATTCAAAAATCGTTTTGGATCATAATTAGTGTTAACTGAAATAGATTGATCAATAAACTTCTGCATAATTGCTACAAGTTCTAAGTATCCTGTATTATTTGGTATGTCCCAAAGTAATTCATATTCATATTTCAATTTTTTATATTCTGGAACCACTTGTCGCAGCATTCCATCTTTTGAAGCTTTTATACTAATAAAACCTCTTGGAGGTTCAATACCATTAGTAGCATTAGATATTTGAGAAGAAGTTTCTGAAGGCATTAAAGCGGATAAAGTGGAATTTCTTAATCCATATTTTTTAATTTTTTTTCGTAATGAATTCCAATTTAAATGTAATGGTTCATTACATATTGAATCTACATCTTTTTTATATGTATCAATTGGAAGCTTACCTAAATAATAGTTAGTTTGATTAAACAATGAACAAGATCCCTTTTCCTTAGCTAATTCACAAGAAGCTCTTAGTAAATAATACTGTATTGCTTCAAAGGTTTTATGTGTTAAATTTTTTGCACTGCCATCTGAATAGCGTACTTTGTTTTTAGCCAAATAATATGCAAAATTAATTACACCAATTCCTAAAGAACGTCTTGAAACAGCAGATTTTTTTGCACATAATACTGGATAGTTTTGATATTCTAATATTTCATCTAAAGCTCGTACAGACAGTATAGACAATTCCTTCAGATCATTTAAATTATTAATTAAACCTAGATTCAGGGCTGATAGAGTACAAAGTGCAATTTCTCCGTTTTTGTCATCAATGTTATTTAGTGGTTTTGTAGGTAATGTAACTTCTAAACACAAGTTAGATTGTCTTATTGTTGCTAATTTAGAATTAAATGGACTATGTGAATTACAATGATCTACATGTTGTATATAGATACGTCCAGTTGATGCTCTTTCCCGCATAATTAAACAGAACAAATCAATTGCATTAATACTTTTTTTTCTTATATTGCTATTTTTTTCATATTTAATATAATTTTCCTTAAATTTTTTTTGATCAGAGAAAAAAAACTTATATAAGTTAGGAACATCAGAAGGACTAAATAATGTGATTTTTTTTCCTAATAGCATTCTTTGATACATTAATTTGTTAATTTGTACAGCATAATCAAGATGACGTACTCTATTTTCTTCAATTCCTCTATTATTTTTTAAAACTAATAAATTTTCAATTTCTAGATGCCATATTGGATAAAAAACAGTTGCTGCCCCCCCTCTAACTCCACCTTGAGAACAAGATTTTACTGCGCTTTGGAAGTGTTTGTAGAAAGGAATGCATCCGGTATGAAATGCTTCTCCATTTCTGATAGGACTTCCTAAAGCTCGAATTTGACCGGCGTTAATACCTATTCCTGCTCGTTGAGAAACATATTTTACAATGGCACTAGTTGTAGCATTAATAGAATTTAAATTATCTGCACATTCAATTAATACACAAGAACTAAATTGACGAGTTGGTGTTCTTACTCCTGACATGATCGGTGTAGGTAGAGATATTTTGAAAGTAGAAATTGCATTATAAAAACGCTGAATATAATTCATACGAACATTTTTTTCGTATTTAGAAAATAAGCATGCAGATATTAAAATATATAAAAATTGTGCACTTTCATATATTTTCCCAGTAACACGATTTTGTAATAAATACTTTCCTTCTAATTGTTTTACTGCTGCATAAGAAAAGTTCATGTCACGCCAATGATCGATAAATGAATTCATTTCCGCATATTCTTTAAAAGAATAATTTTTTAATAATTTTTCGTCATATTTTCCTAAACTGACCATTTTTTTTACATGATGATAAAGAATAGGTGGTTCAAATTGACCGTAAGCTTTTTTCCTAAGATGAAAAATTGCAAGTCTCGCAGCCATATATTGATAATCAGGTGTATCTTCAGAAATTAAGTCTGCTGCAGCTTTAATAATTGTCTCATGTATATTCACAGTTTTTATGTTATTATAAAACTGAATACGTGAACGTAATTCAACTTGAGAAACAGATACATTTTCTAATCCTTTTGCCGCCCAATTCAAAACTTTATGAATTTTATCTAAATTTATTTTTTCTCTTTTTCCATTTCGTTTCGTGACAAACAAGCTATTTTCCATATTAAATTAACCTATTTTAAAAAATATATTATAAATATTTTTTTTGAAATTTAGTATAATGATTTTTTTAGTATAAATAGTTTTTTATTAAAATATTTTTATATAGGTTCTACTATTCTTTGTAAAGCAACAACTTTTTCATTTTTTGATGTCCTTATTAATATGACACCTTGTGTGTTTCTTTTTAAAACACCTATTTCTGAAGCTCTAATTCTAACTAGTGTTCCTGCATTGGTAATCATCATAATTTGATCTTTTTCTACTACTTGTATAGCACCAATAATTTTTCCGTTTTTTTTGGTAATTTTTATTGAAATTACACCTTGTGTTGCACGTGATTTAATTGGAAAATCAGTTATTTTTGTACGTTTTCCATAACCGTTATTTGTTGCGATCAAAATACTCTCTTTTTTATGCGGAACAATTAGAGATACTACTCTATCAGTTTTTGAAACTTTAATTCCTCTTACTCCAGAAGCTGTTCTTCCCATTGTTCTAACACTATTTTCTAAAAATTGTACTACTTTCCCGTTTTGTGTAAATAACATAATGTTATTGTTTCCATTCGTTAACGCAACTCCGATTAATTCATCATTAGCTCGTAAATTAATTGCTATAATTCCTGCAATTCTAGGTTTTTTAAATTCTTTTAGAGAACTTTTTTTAACTATACCTTGTGCAGTGGCCATAAAAATATTTAGATTGTCTCTAAATTCATGAACAGGGAGTATTGCAGTAATTCGTTCTTTTTTACTTAGTGGTAACAGATTTACTATAGGTCTACCTCTTGCATGTCTGCTAGATTCGGGTAATTGATAAACTTTCATCCAATATAATATACCTCGACTAGAAAAACAGAGTATTGTATCGTGTGTATTAGCTACAACTAAACTTTCTATGAAATCTTCTTCTTTAATTTTGGCTGCTGATTTTCCTTTTCCTCCTCTTTTTTGAGCATTGTAATCAGAAAGAGGTTGATATTTAACGTATCCAGAATGAGATAATGTTACTACTACATCTTCTTGATTAATTAAATCTTCAATATTAATATCAGCATTATTTTCTGTAATTTCTGTTCGTCTTTGATCTCCAAAATTATTTTTTATTGATATCAATTCATCTCTAATTACTTCTCTCATACGATCAGGATTTTTTAAAATTTCTTTTAATTCTTTAATTCTTTGGGTTAAATAACTGTATTCTAAAATAATTTTATTTTGTTCTAAACCTGTTAATTTATGTAATCGTAAATCTAAAATAGCTTGTACTTGTTCTTCAGTAAAATAATAATAATTATTATTATTTTGATTTGTTTTTTTTGTTTCTTGTATTTTTTTTTCTAAATTTTGATTTATATTTTTAATATTTTTATAAATCCATTTTTGTTTGATTATTAGTTCTTTTGCTTCTAATAAACTTTTAGATTTTTTTATTAAATCAATAATATAATTAATATTAATTAAAGCTACACTTAATCCTTCAAGGATATGAGTTCTTTTACATGTTTTATCTAATTCAAAAATACTTCGCCGCGTAACTATTTCTTCTCGATGTGATAAAAAATATTTTAATATCTCTTTTAGAGATAAGGTTTTTGGTTGTCCTTGGCATAACGCAACCATGTTTATACCAAAAGAAATTTGTAGTTGAGTAAGAGAATATAATTGATTCAGAATTATTTCTGATATAGACTCTTTTTTAATTTCAACTACAATTCTCATTCCATCTTTGTCAGATTCATCACGTAAAGCCGTTATTCCATCAATTCTTTTATCTTTTACTAGTTCTGCTATTTTTTCAATTAAACGTGATTTGTTAACTTGATAAGGAATTTCATAAAAAATAATAGATTCTTTTTTGTTTTTTTTGTTTTTTTCAATTTTATTACGAGCACGAATATAAATCTTTCCTTTTCCTGTTCGATATGCTTCTTCAATTCCTTTTTTTCCATTAATAATTCCTGCAGTTGGAAAATCTGGTCCTGGAATATACTTAATTAATTCTTGTAATGTAATATTATTATCTTTTATATAGGCCAAACATCCATCAATTACTTCATTTAAATTGTGAGGTGGAATGTTTGTTGCCATACCTACAGCTATGCCTGACGATCCATTAATTAAAAGATTGGGTATTTTAGATGGAAGTATTTCTGGAATATATTCTGTTCCATCATAATTTGGAATAAATTCTACAGTATTTTTTTCTAAGTCAGTTAAGAGTTCATGAGAAATTTTAGACATACGAACTTCTGTATATCGCATCGCTGCTGCTGCATCTCCATCAATTGAACCGAAATTTCCTTGACCGTCTATTAACATATAGCGTAATGAAAAATTTTGTGCCATGCGCACGATTGAATCATATACAGCAGAATCTCCATGTGGATGGTATTTACCTATAACGTCTCCTACGACTCTAGCAGATTTTTTATATGCTTTATTCCAATAATTATTTAACACATACATTGCAAAAAGTATTCTTCTATGGACAGGTTTTAAACCATCTCGAACATCTGGTAAAGCTCGCCCTACTATTACAGACATAGCATAGTCTAAATAAGAACTTTTTAATTCTTTTTCAATATCAACTTGTACAATTTTTCGAGAGAGGTCTTTCATATTATCTATTTTCTCTTTTTTTTGTTTATTAATAGAATTATATTAAGTTTAAAATTATAACATAGTTAAAGTATTAGATGCATGGAAAGAAGCGATTCTAAATGATGAAACAATTATTTACAATAATATGTTGTAAATGATTAAAAAATATTTTTTATGTTGTTTATTTCAAATTAAAGTATTAAAATAATGGTTTATCAGAATAATTTATACAAATAAGTATTCAATTATAGAAATAATAATTTTTCTCAATTTAATTAAAAACGAGATACTTTATGAAAGATGAAGAAAAAAATTTAATAGAAAATTTATTTCATCGTTTGAAAAAGACTGAGCTGAATTCTTCTGAGCGCGATGATACAGCGGATGCTTTGATTCAAAATTTGGTAAAAAAACAGCCGTATTCTTCTTACTACATGGTACAAACGATATTAATTCAAGAAACAGCTATAAAAAAAATGAGTTTAAAAATTGAAGAATTAAAAAACCAAATATCACTTTTAAATTCAGATCAAATGAAGAAAAAGCCAAGTTTTTTATCAAATTTTTTAAAAAAAGATCCAGCTTCTCAATCTGAATCTTATGATAATAAGATATGGAAAAAAGATCAGAATACTTTAGAATCCTGTAATACAAATATCCCGACATCTTCAACAGTAACTACAAGAAATAGTGGGTTTCTTAAAAATGCATTACAAACAGCAACAGGTGTAGCAGGAGGTATGATTTTAGGTAATATGTTAATGAATATTTTTAATCATACTACACCGGAAAAAGAAGTTTTTGACAATATTAATCAATCGTCTATATCTGATATAAACGAATATGATACTATTGAGAATAGTAATAATAATGCTAATTTAGTAAATTATGATAGTCAAACTGAACCAGTTAATAATTACTTTGATGATAATAATTATTCTGATTTTGATGAAACAGAACACGTTGACGATAGTGTGATAAATGATGATAACTTTATTTAATAATTTTTAATAATCAAATTAAAGCTATTAATAATTTATATTTGAATTAAAAATAAAGCCAGCATATTTTTTTTGCTGACTTTACAAATTATTTAATAATATTTATGAAAAATGTTTTTTTAAATATGAAGAAACCCCCTCTTGAGAAGCTTTCATTCCTTCTTTTCCATGCTTCCAATTTACAGGACATACTTCTCCATGTTTATTATAAAAATTTAAAGCGTCTATCATCCGTATCATTTCATCAATATTCCGTCCAAATGGAAGATCGTTAACAACTTGATGACGTATAATCCAATTTTCATCGATTAAAAATGAGGCTCTTAATGCTATATTTAATTCGGGATGTTCAACACCATAAGATTTTTGAATTTCATGTTTGACATCAGAAACCATGGGAAATTTAATTTTTCCAATACCTCCATTTTTAGGAAGAGTATTTTGCCATGCTTGATGAACAAAAACACTATCAATAGAAACACCAACAATTTTTACCTGTCTTTTCTCAAAATTTTCATAAGTTTTATTGAATTCTAGAATTTCAGAAGGACAAACAAAAGTGAAATCCATAGGCCAAAAAAATAATACTGTTATTTGACCGTTCGAATATTTTTTTAAGTCAAAATTGTTAATAATTTCGCTATTTTTTAAAATTGCTGGAGCTACAAAATTAGGTGCTTTTTGTGTTACTAAAGTCATTTTTTTTCCTTTAATTTAAAAAAATACAATAAGATATACGTTCTTTATAAAAGAAAAATTTTTTTTATTAATAAAAAATTATTTTTGAAATCAATTTTTATTAAAATTAGAGGTGCTATGAATAATATTTTAACTTGGAAAAATCTTTTATCTCAAGAAAAAAAAAAATATTTTTTTAAAATTATCAACTATCTTAAAAAAGAGCGTCTAAAAAAAACAATATATCCTTCTTCAAAAGATGTATTTAATGCTTTTTTGTTAACTTCTTTTAGTGAAATTAAAGTCGTTATTATTGGACAAGATCCTTATTTTTCTAAAAACCAAGCTCACGGATTAGCTTTTTCAGTTCCTAAAAATCATACTATACCACCTTCTTTAAAAAATATATATAAAGAATTAAATAGTGATTTTAACAAAAATCACGTATTTTATCATGGTTGTCTGGAAAATTGGGCAGTTCAGGGAGTTTTTTTATTAAATACAATTTTAACTGTTGAATCAGGAAAACCAAAATCTCACTATAATATAGGATGGAATATTTTTACAGATAAAGTAATTTCTCTTATTAGTTATTATAAAGAATTCATTGTTTTTTTAATTTGGGGTAATGATGCAAAAAAAAAGTGCAATTTAATTGATATGAATAAACATTATGTTTTAAAAGCATCTCATCCTTCTCCCTTATCAGCACACCGTGGATTTTTAGGATGTAAACATTTCTCTAAAACTAATAAAATTTTGCTTAAACATAAAAGAGATGAAATTGATTGGTTTAAAATTTAAAAATAGAAAAAATTTCAAAATTTTTTCTATTTTTATATAATTTAAAAAATTTAAGAAACTAAAAATTTTAAAAAGTATATATTTATACTAATAAAAAATATTTTTAAGTTGCAGACACTACAACAGTTGCTTTACGAAGTAGTTTTTTTCTAAAAATAAAACCTTTTCTCTTTACAGAAATAATATAGTTTGGTTCTATTTCTTTTGAAGATTTGATTAAAATAGCATCATGAATTTTTGGATTAAAAATTTCATTTTTTTTGCCTTCTGTTTTTACTCCAAATTTAGTTAATATAGTTAATAAAGATTTTAATGTTAGTTTAATTCCTTGTATTGATGGTTCATCACTTAAATTTAATTTTTTAGAAATTATTAATATGTCTTCAAGAGTATTTATAACAGGAATTGTTTTTTTAAAAAAAATTTCTGTTTCTGTATTTTTTATATTTTTTATTTTTGTTTCTGTATTTTTTTTAATATTTTCTATATTTGCTAAATGTCTTAATTTGAGATTAAGTATATTTTTTTCATTTTCTAATATTTTTTCTTGTAATTCATTAATTTTTTTACTTTGAAATAGTAATTTACTATCTTTTGTTTCTTCGTTTTTTTCTAAATCATTTTTTTTTTCAGTGTTTTTATAGTTTATTTTTTTCTCTTGATTATCCATAATATCACCATTTTGAATGTTATTAATTAAATACAGAGTCTTTAATATGTCTTTCAAGGTAATTTTTTTTATTAAAAGTATATTTTTTTTATTGGGAAATTTGATGCAATGAAACAATATTTTAATTGTATTGGTATTGTTGGGCGTCCGCGTCATTCAAGTGCATTAATAACACATGAAATACTTTACAAATGGTTAACTAAAAAAGGTTATCAAGTTTTTATTGAACATACTATTTCTAAAAAACTAAATTTAAAAAATCCTAAAACTGCAACATTAATAGAAATTGGTCGGCTATGTGATTTAGCTGTTGTAATAGGTGGAGATGGAAATTTATTGTTTACAGCTCGTATTTTATCATATTTTAATATTAAAATCATTGGTATTAATCGTGGTAATTTAGGTTTTCTTACAGATTTGAATCCAGATAATAGATTTAAAAAACTTTCCGAAGTTTTGTCTGGAAAATATTTAATAGAAAATCGTTTTTTATTAGATGTAACAATTTATAGAAAAGAAAAAATTTCTAAATCTAGTATTGCAATTAATGAAGTTGTTTTACATCCAAAACATGTAGCTCACATGATAGAATTTGAAGTTTATATTAATGAAAATTTTGCTTTTTCTCAACGTTCAGATGGATTAATTATTTCGACTCCAACAGGCTCAACAGGTTATTCACTTTCAGCTGGAGGGCCTATTATAGAAACTTCTTTAGAAGCTATCTTATTAGTACCCATGTTTCCTCATACTTTATCTGCACGTCCCTTAGTAATTCGTAGTGATAGCGTAATTTGTTTAAGATTTTCTGATATAGAAACTGATTTAAAAATTAGTTGTGACAGTCAAATAGTATTACCTGTTAATAAAAACGAATATGTTTTTATTCGTCGTAGTAATTATTATTTAAATCTTATACATCCTAAAAGTTATAATTATTTTAAAACTTTAACTTCGAAATTAAATTGGTCTAAAAAACTTTTTTAGATCATTTGAAATTTTAATAACATTTATTTTTAAATTAATGTTAAAACATTTTGTTAAAATAATTTTTAATTATAAAAGCGTTAACATTTCAAATTTCTTTTTATAGTTAAAGATTGTTATTAATGACATTTCATATAAAATACTATAGGCAGTGATTTATTAATGAGTAATCAGATTTTTTTAAAAATATTATTAATAATATTTTTATTCTCTAGTTGTTCAGTCTCAGAGAATAAACACTATATTTTAAATAATTTAAACGAGTTTTGTTTTGACTTAAATAAATTTAAAAAAAACTATAAAGGAATGACAAAAGAACAAATAATTTATATTTTTGGAAATCCAATTATTTCTGATTCTTTTAACGATGTTTTTCATTATATTATTTTTGAAAAAGAAAATAAATTTCAATGTCATCAAAAGACACTGAATATATTTTTTAAAAAAAATAAAGTGTCAAAATTAGATATTCAATGAATTGTAAAAAATAAGTTATTTTTTTTGGAGCTGGCGGGATTTGAACCCGCGTCCAAAATTTCTATAAATAAAGATACTACATGCTTAGTTTTTTCTTTATTTTAATTCATCGCTTAATTTGGAAAAACTCATTTTAAGCGCATAGCTTGAAGATCAATCCCGTGTTACCGTCAAGCTTGGTACTCACGTTTTTCTCTTTAAATTTTGACCTTTCTTAAAGATTTCTCGTTCTCAAGAGATAAAGTCGGAGATGAAAGGGCTTTATACAGTTTTTTAAGCTGCTAAAGCGTAGTTTTGTTTATTATTTGCAGCTATTTTTTTACGGTTTTTTATCGAGGCAAACCGTTCCTCGGCATGCACTTTATTTTTTTGATAATTTTGTCGAATCCAAAAACAGCCCCATAATTTAAAATTAAATTTTATTATTTAGTATTGCAAAAAAAAATAAAATTGTCTATAAAATATTTTTAAAAGCATTTTTTAATAAAAATTTTTGTTTATTTGGTTTTTTTAACTTCATTTTGGGAAATATATGAATACAATTGAAAAAATAGAACGTCAAATTAAAGATAATGTTATTTTAATCTACATGAAAGGTACACCTCAATCTCCTAGTTGTGGATTTTCAGCTCAAGCAGTACAAGCTTTATCTGTTTGTGGAGAAAAATTTGCATATGTTGATGTTTTAGAAAATTTAGATATTAGAAAAGAATTACCAAGGTATGCTAATTGGCCAACTTTTCCTCAGTTATGGATAAACGGAGAATTAATTGGTGGATGTAGTATTATACTTGAAATGTTAGAAAATGGAGAACTAAAAAAAATAATATCTAATGCAGTATTGAACTCTAAAAAATAAATTTAAAAAAATAAGATATGACATTATGCAAAAAAAATAGGATTTTTATTGTTAATGTCATGTCTTATTTTATAAAGATTTTAAAATATTTTTTTTATTATATACTTAACATAAATTTTATTTTTCTTTTTTAATATTTATAGGCCATCCACCTAAACCTTTCCAACGATTTACTATTTTGCAAAAAAGATTAGCTGTTTGCAGAGTATCATATAATGCTGAATGTGCTTGATTATTATCAAATGATAAACCAATTGCTTTGCATGCTTTTGCTAGTACAGTTTGACCTACAGCTAATCCGCTTAATGCTGCTGTATCAAATGTAACAAAGGGATGAAAAGGATTATTTTTAATTTCAACTCGTTGAATTGCTGCCATTAAAAAATTATGATCAAAATTTGCATTATGCGCAACCACTATTCCTCGAGTACATCCTTGTATTTTTATACCATTTCGTACTTTTTCTAATATTGATTCAATAGCTAATTTTTCACTAATTGCTCCACGCAAAGGATTAAATGGATCAATTTTATTAAAAGCAATAGCATCAGAATTGATGATAGATCCCTTAAATGGTTTTACATGAAAATGAAGTATATCTTCTTTATGTAGCCATCCTAATTTGTCCATTTTTAACGTTATTAACGCAATTTCTAATACTGCATCAGTTTTTGGATTAAATCCTGCTGTTTCTATATCGATAACAACAGGATAAAAAGTTCGAAAGCGATTACTTAATAAATTGAATTCTTGAGTTGTAGACATCAAAATCTCATTATTTAAAACACTTGGTGTTTAATATAGTTAACTTTTGATTTATTTTTATCAATCTTTTTAGGTTATATTTTTTTGATTTTATTGATAGATAAAATATTAAAAATGAATCAAAAAACGAATGGTGGAAAATATTTTTTATAAAAAATTTTAAATGAAATAAAATTAATTTTTTAATAAAATAACATTTTTTATATTTTTTAATTTAGGTATTAATTAAATATTAATTATGATTCTTGTTTATAACTGAATAATTGTACTATAATTTAATAAAATGTTTAAGATTAAATTATTAATTTAATTTTAAATTTATTGTTTTATTTTTTTATTTTAGGAAAAAAAAATGAGTTATTCTTTACCTAATCTATCTTATGCATACAATGCTTTAGAACCCTTTTTTGATGAAGAAACAATGAAAATTCATCATACAAAACACCATCAAAACTATATTAATAATACTAATTCTATTTTAGAAAAAACACATTTTAGTTCACTTTCAATTGAAGAGTTAATGTCTATTTTTAATGAAATAAGTTTAGAAAATAAAACTGCATTACGCAATAATGCAGGAGGACATATAAATCATAGTTTATTTTGGAAAGGTTTAAAAATTGGAACAGTGTTACAAGGTGATTTAAAATCAGAAATTGAGAAGCAATTTGGAAGTATTGAATGTTTTAAAAGTAAGTTTGAAGATACTGCCTTAAAACATTTTGGTTCAGGTTGGGCTTGGTTAGTAAATCAAAACGGTGTACTATCTATAGTATCTACAACAAATCAAGATAATCCATTAATGGGAAAATTAATATCAGGTACTTCTGGTTATCCTATTATTGGATTAGATCTTTGGGAACATGCTTACTATTTAAAATATCAAAATAGACGATTAGATTATATTAAGTCTTTTTGGAATATAGTGAATTGGGATGAGGCATCTAATCGTTTGTTAAAATAAATTTTAATTTATAAAAATTTTATTTTTTAAATATAAATCTTTAATTAATCAATATTTTTAATATTATAAAACAAAAACATATAATAGCGTATATTATATGTTTTTCATTTTTTATACAAATTTAAAAATATTAAAAGGATTCTTTTTGAATAGAATAAAGATGATAGTAGGATTATCTAATCCTAAAAAACAATATCATAAAACACGTCATAATGTTGGATCTTGGTATATTTATTCCTTAGCAAAACATTATTTTAGTATTTTAAAAGAAGAAAAAAGATTTTTTGGTTTTACTTCCTGTTTAAATATAGAATCAAATTCTATCCGTTTGCTTATACCTAATATTTTTATGAATATAAATGGTTATTCGGTATATAAAATGGCTTCATTTTACAACATTAGTTTAGATCAAATATTAATAATACACGATGATTTAGATTTAGAACCGGGAATTATAAAATATAAATATAGTTATGGGCATAGTGGTCATAATGGACTAAGAAATATTATTAAAGAATTTAAAACTAAAGTAAATTTTTATCGATTAAGAATCGGAATTGGTCGTCCAAACAATAAAAAAGAAATATCATCTTTTGTGCTTTCTATACCTAATTTTAGAGAAATTAACTTAATTAAAAAATCTATTTCAGATGCAATAAAAGAAAATTTTACATTATTAAATTTTATCTAATAGTTAGATATAAAATTTTTTTTAATTATTTTTTTGTTATTTTTTATTTTTAAGGCGTATAAAACATGGGTTTTAAATGTGGAATTATAGGGTTACCTAATGTTGGTAAATCTACTTTGTTTAATGCTTTAACTAAAGGTAATTCAGCAGTTGCTAATTTTCCGTTTTGTACTATTAAACCAAATATAGGAATTGTTTCAGTTCCTGACAGTCGTATTAGTAATCTTGCCAAAATTATTTCACCGGAAAAAATAGTTAATGCATTTATAGAATTTGTAGATATTGCTGGTTTAGTTAAAGGTGCCTCTAAAGGAGAAGGTTTAGGTAATCAATTTTTAAGTAATATACGAGATACTAATGCTATTGCTCATGTTGTTCGCTGTTTTAAGGATGATAATATTAGTCACGTTTATAATCAAGTTCAACCTACAATAGATGTTGATATAATTAATTCTGAACTTATATTAGCAGATTTTGAAACTTGTGAAAAATCTATATTAAAATTAGAAAAAAAAATAAAATTTAATAAAAAAGAGATAGAAGAAAAACTAGTTGTATTAAACAAATGTCTTTATCATTTAAAAAATTTTTTAATGTTAAAAACACTTTCTTTAGACGAAAATGAAAAGAAAATTATTAGTTATTTACGTTTTTTAACTTTAAAACCAACAATGTATATTGCCAATATTAATGAAGGAAAAGAGTCGCATTTTTTTTTAAATGAATTAAATAAATTAGCTAAAAAAGAAGGTTCTTTAGTTATTCCAATTAATTCAAATTTGGAATTAGATTTAGTAAAAATGAATAAAAATGAACAAAAATATTTTATGAAATCTTTTAATATAACGAATTTAGGATTAAATAATATCATTGAATCTGGTTATAAAATACTTAATTTAATAACATTTTTTACTGCAGGAATAAAAGAAATTCGTGCTTGGGCTATACCTAATGGCAGTACGAGTCTTCAAGCTGCTGATAAAATACATAGTGATTTTAGTAGGGGTTTTATTCGTGCACAAATTATGAATTATTTAGATTTTATAAAATATAAAAGTGAGGCTAAAGTTAAAGAAGTAGGTAAATATCGCAGCGAAGGAAAATTTTATAAAATTCAAGATGGTGATATTATTAATTTTTTATTTAATATTTAAAAAAAACATTTTTTATAAAAAAAATTTTATTAGAGAGGAAAACTTAATTTATCCTCTCTAATTTTTTTTATTTTTCTAGTAAAAATTCTTTTAACTTATTGAAATCAGGATTTATATTATAAGATAACAATGGTAAATTAGTTCTATTTTTTAATTCTTTTGGTAAAAGAATATTATTTTCTAATATTTTTTCCACAGTATTTTTAAATTTAGATGGATGTGCTGTTCCTAAAAACAAACCAAATTCATCTTTTTTTAATTGATCACGCAATAGTCTATAAGCAATTGCCGCATGAGGTTCAGATACATAACCTAGTTGAAATAATTCTTTAAGAGTTTCTTTAGTAATTTCATCTGATACACTTCCGAATCTTAATTCTTTTAAATCCCATTTTTTTCTACGGAATAACTCTTCAATTCGAGGCCAATTGTTAGGACGACTAATATCCATAGCATTAGAAATTGTTGATACAGTTTTTTGAGGATCCCATCTTCCACTACTAAGGAATCTCGGAACTGTATCATTATCATTAGTACATGCAATAAATGATTTAATCGATAAACCAAGAGATTTAGCTAATAAACCAGCTGTTAAATTACCAAAATTACCACATGGAACAGCTATTACTAAATTTTTTCTTTGTTCTTCAGAAAGTAATGAAAAAGCTTCAAAATAATAACATATTTGGGCTAATAAACGGCTTATATTAATAGAATTAGCAGAATTTAATCCTATCGATTCTTTTAATTTTTTATCATCAAAAGCTTTTTTTACTAACTTTTGACAATCGTCGAAACTACCGTTAATAGATATGGTTTTTATATTTTTACCTAAGGTACAAAATAATTGTTCTTGTAATACACTAATTTTGCCTTTTGGATATAAAATAATGACTCGAATATTTTTCATTCCATAGAATGCATGAGCAACTGCAGCACCAGTATCTCCTGATGTTGCAGTTAAAATAGTAAACGATTCATTTTTTTTATTAAGAGATAGTATCATTTGAGCCATGAAACGTGCGCCAAAATCTTTAAATGCTAATGTTGGGCCATGAAATAATTCAAAACAACTTATATTTTTATTAATACAAACTTTTAATGGTTTTGAAAATGAAAATGCTTTTTTAACATGTTCGTATAATACTTCTTTAGATATTTCACTGCTGATAAATTTAGAAAGTATTTCAGTACTTCGTGTAATAAAATCCATTTTTAATATTCTTAACAATTCTAAAGGTGTAATAATTGGTAATTCTACGGGAAAAAATAAACCTTGTTTCTGCCCTAATCCAAGTTTTACAGCAGTTTCAAAATTTACTTGTTCGTTATGATTTTTTAAATTATAAAGTTTCATTTTTTATCCTATTTCGCGTACACCTTTTAAATCCACACAACAAATATGAACAAATCCTGTTTTATTTTGTAAGTAATTATCTTTTAGCCATAAAGATATCTTTTCAGCAGTTTTCATATTATCAGAAATTGCAAAAATAGTAGGACCTGAACCAGATATTCCACAACCTATAGCTCCAATTTTTTTAATTTTTTCTTTGGCGTTTAGAAAATTAGGAAGTAATTTACTACGATATGGTTCTGCTATAAAATCTTGCATACATCTAGCTGCTAAATCAGATTGTTTAGTATATGATGCATGGATAAAACCCGCTAAATAACGACTATTTTTAATACAAATGTCTTTTTTGTATTCCTTAGGTAAAATTTTTCTTGCCTCTGCAGTAGAAACTTTAACTCCTGGCCAAGCAATGATCCAAAACCAATTTTTGAAATTTGGAAGTATTTGACTTACAACATGAGAATCTTCTAATATTAATTGAAGACCTCCTAAATAAGATGGAGCTACGTTATCATAATGCACGCTTCCTGATATTTCACCTTCTATTTCCCCCATAAGTAGTAGTAATTCTTTTGAATTCAAAGGATTATTACAAATTTGATTAATTGCTACTAAAGTAGCAACTACCGAACAAGCACTAGATCCTAGTCCTGATCCGATTGGCATATTTTTTTCGAGAATTATAGAAACAGGAATATTTTTTTTTATTATTTTACAAAATTTAAACCAACATTTCCAAACAATATTTTGTTCTTTATTTATAGGTAATTTATTAGAAAAAATTCCTTTATTAATTAATTCAAATTTTTTTGATAACTTTACTGTTACACAATCACCTAACAAAGTACCATTTATTGGTATAATGGCTGCACCTAAAATATCAAACCCAACTCCAACATTCGCAATAGAAGCTGGTGCATAAATTTTAATCATTACTGTACTCCGCTGATGCCTATAATATTGTACGTAGTAAGTCGGAAAACACCCCAGAGGCAGTAACATCATTACCCGCACCATATCCTCTTAATACAAGAGGAATGGGTTGATAATAGTTTGT
The DNA here is from genome assembly GCF_913776765.1 of uncultured Buchnera sp. NCBI lineage: Bacteria > Pseudomonadati > Pseudomonadota > Gammaproteobacteria > Enterobacterales > Erwiniaceae > Buchnera > uncultured Buchnera sp. The sequence continues at coordinate 508,540 of NZ_CAJYPO010000001.1, read as the reverse complement.
ATAAAATGTCAGTGCGTTTTCACCATTTTTTACTTTATATAATGGATTATTACTGTTTATTTCCTCAATTTTTACTGAACATTTTCCACTTTTTTCTATGCTTCCTACAAAACGCAGTACATTTCCCAAATTACGTGCTTTATTAACTCGTTCTGAAAAGACTAAATCTAGCTCTTTTAGTTTAAATAAAAATTCTTCAGAATTTTTATATTTTTTAAATTCTTCTGGTAATATAGGTTCGATGCTTATATCTTTTAGTTCTATGGAATAGCCTACCTCTCGAGCTAAAACTAATAGTTTTCTAGCAACGTCGATTCCAGATAAATCATCGAATGGATTTGGTTCAGTAAAACCTAATTTTTTTGCTTCCTTAGTTGCTTCGGATAATGGAATACCTTCTTCTAACTTTCCAAATATAAAAGATAATGAACCAGATAATATACCTTTAAAAGATATAAGATAATCACCTGTATTAAATAAATTTTGAAGTGTATTTATAACTGGCAATCCGGCTCCAACATTAGTTTCATATAAAAACTTTTTATTTTCTTTTAATGCAGTAGTTCTAATATCATTGTAATATTGTAAGGAATTTGTATTGGCTTTTTTATTTGAAGTAATTATGTGAAAACCGTTTTTAATAAAATGAACATATTGCTTTGATAAAAGTTCATCAGATGTGCAATCAATTATGACTGAATTGGAGTCGCAAGTATTTTTTAATAATTCACTTAATATCTGCAAATTAAATTCTTTATTTGATTTTTTAAAGTTTTCTTCCCAATTATTTAAATCAATTAAGTCGTTTAAAAAAAGTAATTTTTTAGAATTGGCAATCATGCGAAGTCTTATTTTTATATTTTTTTGATTTAAAAACTTTTCTTGTCTTAAGATTTGTTTTAATAGTTCTTTGCCAACTCCACCTATTCCAATTAAAAAAACATTTATAATTTTTTTATTAAAAAACAATGCATTATGAACATTTTGTATACCCTTTAAAACATCTTCTTTTTTAATTACTACTGATATAGAATGTTTTGAAGACCCATGTGCAATTGCAAGTACATTGATTTTTGATGAACCTAAAGAAGAAAAAATTTTTGATGCAATATTGTTTTTTTCAGAAATATTAGAACCAATAACTGATAAAATAGCTAAATTTTTTATTATATTTAAATTATTTAACAATCCTTCTTTTATTTCTAATTTGAATTCTTTTTTTAATATTAGTAAAATGTAATCAACGTCTTTTTCTAAAGTACAAAAGTTGATTTTATTTTCTGAAGATGATTGTGTAATTAAAATAATTTTAATGTTTTCTCTTGAAAGAGCGGTAAATATCCGTGAAATTGTATTTCCTGAATCTTTTAAACAAGATCCAGAAACGTTGAACATAACTATCTTATCAAGATATGTAACACCTTTTAAAAAATTTTTATCTGAATCATTTTTTTGGCAAATCAAAGTCCCCTTAGCATGAATATTATTAGTATTTTTTATAACACACGGTATTTGAAATTGGGAAATGGGTTCAATGGTTCGAGGATGCAGTACCTTAGCACCAAAATAAGATAATTCCATTGCTTCTTGATATGATATTGACTCTAATAGGTAAGTATTAGAGACTATTCTGGGATCTGATGTAAATACACCATCAACATCAGTCCAAATTTCACAACATCTTGCATTTAAACAAGAAGCTAAAACTGCAGCTGAATAATCAGAACCATTACGTCCCAGTACTACTAATTCTCCTTTTTTGTTTCCTGCAATGAATCCAGCCATTAAAATAATGTTTTTTTGATCTATATTTATTTTTTTAATTCGTTTTTTAGACTCTTTTATATCAACAGTGGAATCCAAATAATTTCCTATTGATAAAAGATTTTTAACTGGATTTAAAATAGTAACTTCATAATTTCTAGATTTTAATATATTTTTCATAATAACAACTGAAAGTATTTCTCCGCGAGATATTATTATAGGTTGAATACTTTCTGGACATTGTTTTATTAAAAAAATACCATTTATTATTTTTTTTAATTTATTAAATTCTTTTTCGATTTTTTCCTTTGTATTTTCATATGGAAAAAGTGATTGTATTTTTTTAATATCTTTTATTAATTCAATAAAAATTTTTTCTGCAAGATTAATATTTTTTAGAATTTTATCATTATCAATATTTTTTTCAATTATTGTAACTAAATAGTTAGTTATTTTCGCTGGAGCAGAAAGAACGACTGCAATTTGTTCTTTTTTATTTTTTTTTTCTATAATATCAGCGACACATAAAAACTTTTGTGCATTAGCTAACGAAGTTCCGCCAAATTTCAATAGTTTCATATTTTTTTTACATCCTTAAATTCATATCATAAAAAACCCGCATTATTTGTGAGCGGGTTTTTATTAAATATATACATTATCTCATATTAATTATGATTAGTTATAATAAATAAAAACAGTTATTCTATAACGAAGAAACGATAAGCAGTAGATATTAATACGTTTTACGTAGCATCCCTTAGACATAAATTAATAAAATATTAAAATAAGTGAATTAATTTATTAAATAGTGTTATTTAATCAGATTTAGAGCTGTAATTGAGAATATTTTTATAAGTATAACGTATATTTTAAATATTATTAATTTTATCATAGATTTAGTTTTTTAATATTGTAAAAAAAGTATTAGGAAAAAAAAGATATGTTTTTTAGTATAAAAATTCTTCTATTTTTTACATGATATTCTTACAATTATAATCGTTGTTTACATATAACAAACAACATGCTTTTTCATTAATTTAAAAAACATTAAAAATTCTAATCTAGAGTAGATATTGCTTAAAAAAATAAAAAAGAATTAGATTAATTTATAATTATATTTCTATTTAATTTATACTATTTTTTCTATATAGTAGTTTGATTTTTATAACATAATGATTATTATTAGTGCAATAGTTAAAAAATAAATATTTTGTTTTTAAATTTTGTATTAAAATTTTTATTATTGAATATATTTTATATTTTTAATAAATATCAATAAATGATTTTTAGTATAATAAATTTAAAATATACATTAAAAACTTAGTTAATATTATGAAGCATACTATTAAAGTGATTATTTCGGAAAAAGAATTAGATATTCGCGTTCGTGAACTAGGTAATGAAATTACTAAAAAATATAAAAAAAGTAAAAATAAAATAATATTAATTGCCTTACTACGTGGTTCATTTGTATTTATAGCAGATTTGTGTCGTAGAATTAAAATCGAACATGAAATTGATTTTATGACTACTTCTAGTTATGGACGTGGAATGATATCTACTGGAGATGTAAAAATTATAAAAGATTTAGACGAAGATATTTATAACAAAAATGTTTTAATTGTTGAAGATGTCATTGATTCTGGAAAAACTTTAAGTAAAGTATTAGGTATTTTAAAATTAAGAAATCCAAAATCATTATCAATTTGTACTCTTCTAGATAAGCCAGAATGTCGTGAAGTTAATATTAATATTGATTTTATTGGTTTTTCTATACCTGATGAATTTATAGTTGGTTATGGAATAGATTACGCTCAATCCTATCGATATTTACCGTATATAGGAAAAGTGATTTTTAAAAAATAAAATTTTTCTTAATTTTTTAATGTAATTTTTTTATTATCAATTAATCGAGTATTTCCTAACCAAACTGATGCTAGTATAATAATACTTTTACTTTTTTTAGATATAGGACCAAGTGTTTTAGAATTATATACACTAAATATATCAATATAAAACCCTTTTTTTATAAGATATTGTCGTGACATATCAATCGTTTTTTGAATTTTTTTTCCTTTGTTTTGTACAATAATATTGCATGCTTGTTCTATAGTTTTATATAGATAAGGTGCTTTTTTTTGCTCTAAAGAATTCAAGTTCTTATTTCTTGAGCTAAAAGCCAATCCATTTGGTAATCTTATTGTAGGTAAACTAATAATTTTTATGCGATAATTTAATTCTTTAACTAATTTTTTTATAATTAATAATTGCTGATAATCTTTTTCTCCAAAGAAAGAAAAATTTGGTTGTATTAAATTAAATAATTTACAAACTATTGTTGTTACTCCTATAAAATGACCAGGACGAGCTCTACCTTCTATAATATTAGATAATTTAGGTACATCGACATATGTATTATTTTTTAATCCATTAGGATATATTTCATTTATTTCAGGACAAAAAAGAATTTCTACTTTTTCTTTTCTTAAAATATAACAGTCTTGTTCAAAAGTTTTAGGATATTTTTTAAAATCTAATAAACTGTTAAATTGCATAGGATTAATAAAAATACTTACTATTACAACATCTGCGTATTTTTTTGCTAACAAAATAAGTTTTATATGACCATTATGTAAATTTCCCATTGTTGGTACCAATCCAATTACTTTGTTATTTTTTTTTAATTCTTTTATTTCTTTTTCTAAAAGATGTATATTTTTTATAATATTCATTATAACTCCATAATTTTAAAAACTGTATTTTTCGTTAGGAAAACTACCATTTTTAACTTCATTAATATATTTTTTAATAGCATTTTGAATGCTTCCACTATGAGAAAGGAAATTTTTTACAAATTTTAGTTTTTTTCCGTCAGTTATTCCTAATAAATCTTGCATGACAAGTATTTGTCCATCAGTATAATTACCTGATCCTATTCCAATTACTGGAATAGATAAGTTTTCAGTTATTTTTTTAGCTAAAATTGAAGGGATACATTCTACAACTAACATTTTAATTCCTGCTTCTTCTAGTAGAAACGCTTCGTCTATTATTCGTTGTGCATCATTTTTTTCTTTTCCTTGTACTTTATAACCACTTAAATAATCTATAGATTGTGGAGTTAATCCTATATGTCCACAAACTAATATTGATCTTTCTGATAGTTCTTTAACAGTTTTAACCAAGCATTTTCCACCTTCTATTTTTATCATATTAGCACCAGACTGTATAAGTTTAGCTGTATTTTTTAAAGTTTGTTTCACTCCACAATAAGACATAAATGGTAAATCAGACAATAAGAACGCATTTGGTGCACCTTTTCTTACTGCTTTTGTATGATATTCAATATCTTTAACTTGTACAGATAATGTAGAATCATGACCTTGAATAGTCATACCTAGAGAATCGCCTACAAGCATTATAGGAATTCCTTCATTTGAAAAGAGTCTAGAAAAACTAAAATCATAAACTGTAATAGCAGCAAATTTTCTTTTATTCTTTTTCCAGTTTTGTATTTTTGAGATAGTAATAGATTCCATATTTTCCTACTTTTATTAAGTAAAATAATCAATTAACCTTAAGAAAGGATACTCGAGATAATTTAATATATCAATCGAATATCCTCATCTATATATATATTAACCAGCTATTTGTTTTTATTAACCAGCCATTTGTTTTTCTCGAATTTCTGCTAATGTTTTACAGTCAATACAAAGATTTGCAGTTGGTCTAGCTTCTAAACGACGAATTCCAATTTCAATACCGCAAGAATCACAGTAACCAAAATCTTTTTCTTTTATTTTTTTTAAAGTTTCTTGTATTTTTTTTATTAATTTACGACTTCTATCTCGATTTCTTAATTCTAAACTAAATTCTTCTTCTTGAGCTGCTCGATCAATAGGATCTGGAAAATTAGTTGATTTGTCTTGTATATAAAGTAACGTATGATTAATTTCAATTTTTAATTGATTTTTCCATGTTTCAAGAATTTTTTTAAAATGTAACATTTGTTTTTCATTCATATACTCTTCATCTGTTTTTTTTTGATAAGGTTTTAAACCAGCGATAGAAAGAACATTTAGAGATGATTTTTTTTTATTTTTTTCTTTTTCCATATTTTTTTCCAATAAAATATTTACATGTATTTAAAATAAAAAATATATTTTGAATATAATATTAATTATTGATAATTCATGTTGTTTAAAAAAGATTTATCTTAGTAAGAGTAGAAAAGTAATTTAGACATTATTTTTTAATAAAATCAATTTTTATAATTAAAAAAATTAATTTTCATGTTTTTAAAAAATAAAAATTATTATAAATAATATTAACATAAACTTTAGTTAAATATATTTTTATACAAGTATATTGATTTAAAAAAAATTATACTTTTTATTTGTTCATTATTTATTCATATGGAATTCAGAAAATGAAAGAAAAAAAAATTAAAAAATTTGCTTTGGGAGTAGAATATAATGGAAGTTGTTATCATGGTTGGCAACGTCAAAAAGGATTTTCTACTGTTCAAGAAGAAATAGAGAATGCTTTATCTAAAATTGCAAATCATCAAATAAACGTTGTATGTTCAGGTCGCACCGATTCTGGTGTTCATAGTATAGGACAAGTAATACATTTTACAAGTTCTTCTATTAGAAGCGACTTTTCTTGGACAGTTGGAGTAAATACTCATTTATCTAAAAATATTTCTATAAAATGGATTAAAGAAGTTCCAGAACATTTTAGTGCTCGTTATAGTGCCATTTCTCGTTCTTATCGTTATATGATATATAATAATAAATGTCGTTCTGCTATTTTTCGTAATACATCAAATCATGTTTATAGAGAATTAAATGTTGATAAGATGTTTTGTGAAGCACAGTCCTTATTAGGAGAACATGACTTTTCATCTTTTCGCGCTTTAGGTTGTCAATCAAGCTCTCCTAGAAGAAAAATAACCAAGTTAAATATTTGGCGCTTAAACCATTGGGTTATTATTGATATTACTGCTAATTCTTTCTTGTATCATATGGTTCGAAACATCGTTGGTTCGTTAATTACAATCAATAATCATACAGAAAAAAATTACATCAAAAAATTATTAAATAAAAAAAATAGAAACTATGCAGGTCCTACTGCTCCAGCTCAAGGTTTATATTTATTTTTTGTAAAATATCCCATGTTTTTTAATTTACCTACATTAAAAAATGATTTTATTATTTAAAGAAAGAAATCAATCGTTAAATTTTTTTTTAGAACAGTTTCCTTTTTAAATTTATTTAATTCATTTTATTTTATAAATCACGTATATTTTTTTCAAATAAAAATTTATTTTTTTAATTAAAAGGGTTTTTGATGTATTTAAATAGAAGAAAAATAAAATTATTAGGAAATATTTTTTTCTTAATATTAGTTCTAGTATTTTTTTATGGATGTTTTTTATATATGAAAATAGGTCGATTAATCGATGGTAAAGTATGGCATTTTCCTACATCAATATATGGACGTATAATAAATTTAGAACCTGGTAACTTGTACTCTCAAAAAGAAGTATCAAAATTTTTGCAGGGTACTATGTATAGAGAAGTAGATACTGTCATGTTACCAGGAGAGTATAGTATCAAGAATAACAATATAGAATTTATACGTCGTTCTTTTGATTTTCCAGATCTTAGAGAAAATGAATTTCATGTAAAGTTGTTTTTTGATGATAATTATTTATTGAAAATTCAAAATCTTGAAAATAATCGTAATTTTAGTTTTTTCCGTTTAGAACCCAAGTTAATTGCTATGTTAGAATCTCCAGAAAGAAAAAAACGTGTATTTATTCCTAGATCTAAATATCCAGAACTTTTAATTAAAACATTGTTAGCGATTGAAGATAGATATTTTTACGAACATGATGGTATTAACCTTTCATCTATTGGAAGAGCGTTTTTAGTAAATATAATGGCAGGTCGAACAGTACAGGGTGGTAGTACTCTTACTCAACAATTAGTTAAGAATCTTTTTTTAACAAATACTCGTTCAATATGGAGGAAAATTAATGAAATGTATATGGCTTTAATTTTAGATTGGTTTTATAAAAAAGATCGTATTTTAGAGTTATATTTAAATGAAGTTTATTTAGGACAAGATGGTAAGGAACAAATTCGAGGTTTTCCTCTTGCTAGCTTATATTATTTTGGTAGACCTATTGATGAGTTAAATTTAGATCAGTATGCTTTATTAGTAGGAATGGTTAAAGGGGCTTCTTTATATAATCCTTGGAGTAATCCTGATTTTGCTTTAAATAGAAGAAATTTAGTTTTACTTTCATTATACAATCAGGGATATATTCAAGAAAAAATTTATACTGAATTGTCCGCAAGACCTTTAAATATTAAACCCAGGGGATGTGTTATTTCTTCTTATCCTAATTTTACACAGCTTATTCAAATGGAGATAAAAGAAAAATTAAAAAATAAGATTAAAAATCTATCAGGTATTAAAGTTTTTACAACTTTGGATATTTTTTCGCAAAATGCTATTGAAAAAGCTGTTAAGATAGGAATGCCAATTTTAAAAAAGAAAAAAAAATTAAAAGATTTAGAAATTGCTATGATTGTAGTAGATCGTTTCACTGGAGAAATTCAAGCTCTTGTTGGTGGTTCTAATCCAAAATTTTATGGTTATAATCGTGCTTTGCAAGCTCGTCGTTCTATTGGCTCTCTATCTAAACCAATAACTTATTTAACGGCATTATCTAATCCTAGAAAATATCGTTTAAACACGTGGATTGCTGATCATCCAATTGCAATTAAATTAAAAAATGGTAAGTTTTGGATTCCAAAAAATAATAATTATCATTTTAGTGGTCAGGTAATGTTAATAGATGCATTAACTAATTCGATAAATATTCCTACCGTTAATCTAAGTATAGATATGGGTTTAGAAAATTTAGTGAAAAGTTGGTTTCATCTAGGTATTTCTAAAAAGTTAATTACTCCGTTTCCTTCTATATCTTTAGGAGCTATTAATTTAACACCTATTGAAATAGCTCAAGTGTTTCAAGTTATTGCAAGCGGTGGTTACAAAACCTTGCTATCTTCAGTTCGATCAATAACTTCTGATGATGGTAAGGTATTATACCAAAGTTTACCTCAATCTAAAAATGTAGAATCTATTGAAGCAACTTATTTGACACTATATGGTATGCAAAAAGTGGTTAGTTGTGGAACAGCAAAATCATTGGGTTCAATTTTTAAAAAATTTTCTTTAGCAGGAAAAACTGGTACAACAAATAACTTAGTAGATAATTGGTTTGTAGGTATTGATGGAAGACAAATTGTAATTACTTGGATAGGAAGAGATAATAATAAGTCAACTAAATTGTATGGTTCTTCTGGTGCTATGCAAATTTATCGAAGATATCTTGAATATCAACGTCCAACTCCATTAATATTAAATCCTCCTAAAAACATTAATATTTTTTATATGAATAAATTAGGAAGATTGTTTTGTGAAAAAAGTAATGAGCATAAAAAACCGTTACCAATATGGTTATTGAATGACGAAAATATATGTGGTAAATAAATAGTTTTAAAAAACTTTAAGAAAGTTCAAAAAAAAGAAAATTTTTTTCTGTTTTGAATAAAAAGTTTTTTTATAATAAATTAATAAAAAATACTGTTTTTTCATCCAACAAGTTTTTAATTATTTTAATCAATATCACTTATTTTTTAATTTTAGTTGCTAAAAAAATATAAAATATTCTTAAATGTTAATTAATAAAAAAAGTATAACTTGAGAGTTCTAATATGTTTGTTAAATTTTTAGCCAAAATATTTAGTAATCGCAATGATCGTATTTTAAAAAAATTCAAAAATATAGTATCTTCAATTAATCAATTAGAAGAAAAATTTAAGAAACTATCAGATAAGAAACTGCAAGAAAATACAAAATTGTTTCGTATAAGATTAAAAAATGGTGAAAACTTAGATGATTTATTACCAGAATCTTTTGCAACAGTCAGAGAAGCAAGTCGTCGTGTTTTCAATATGCGTCATTTTGATGTTCAAATTCTTGGTGGAATCGTTTTAAATAAACAATGTATTGCAGAAATGCGTACAGGAGAAGGAAAAACATTAACTTCTACCTTACCTTCTTATTTAAATGCATTGACAGGTCGAGGTGTTCATATCGTTACTATGAATGATTATTTAGCAGAGCGAGATGCTAAAAAGAATACACCTTTATTTGAATTTCTTGGTTTAAAAGTTGGGTTAAATTTGTCTGAAATGTCTTTTTTTGATAAAAAAAAAGCTTATTTATGTGATATTACTTATGGTACTAATAATGAATATGGGTTTGACTATCTACGAGATAATATGGTTTTTTCTTCTGAGGAAAGAGTCCAACGTGAATTAAATTATGCTTTAGTAGATGAAGTCGATTCAATTTTAATAGATGAAGCTAGAACACCTTTAATTATTTCTGGACCTTCAGAAGATAGTTCTTTTTTATATAAAGAAATCAACAAATTAGTACCATCTTTAATTTGTCAAAAAAAAGAAGATTCAGATAATTTTCATGGAAATGGTCATTTCTCTATTGATGAAAAGTCAAAACAAATATACTTAACTGAAAGAGGCTTGGTAGAAATTGAAAGGATATTACTTGATCAAAAATTAATGAAAAAAGGAGAGTCGTTATATTCTTCAAATAATATTATCTTAATGCACCATGTTATATCTGCTTTACGTGCTCACAATTTATTTACGAAAAATATAGATTATCTTGTAAAAGATGACAACGTTGTTATTGTTGATGAACATACAGGTCGAACTATGCCTGGTAGAAGATGGTCTGATGGACTACACCAAGCAATAGAAGCTAAAGAAAATGTTGCTGTAAAAAATGAAAATCAAACTTTGGCATCTATTACATTTCAAAATTATTTTCGTTTATATAAAAAAATAGCAGGTATGACAGGTACTGCTGCAACTGAATCTTTTGAATTTAGTTCAATTTATAATCTAGATACTGTTATAATTCCTACAAATAAGCCAATGATCAGAAAAGATATGCCTGATTTAGTTTACATGACTGAAGAAGAAAAAATAAATGCGATATTAAAAGATATTCAAAATTGCATAAAAAAAAACCAACCTGTATTAGTTGGTACAATTTCAATTGAAAAATCAGAAATGATTTCAAAAAAACTAAAAAAATTAAATATTAAACACAATGTTTTAAATGCTAAATTTCATGCAAGAGAGGCTGAAATCATAGCTCAAGCAGGAAAACCAAAATCAGTAACAATTGCCACTAATATGGCTGGTAGAGGTACAGATATTGTCTTAGGAGGTAGCTTAGAATCACAGTTAGAAAAAAATATATGTTTAGACAAAATTAAAAAAATTAAAAATAGTTGGAAAAAACAACATGATTTAGTTGTTTTGTCTGGAGGATTACATATTATTGGTACTGAACGTCATGAATCACGTCGTATTGATAATCAATTAAGAGGACGTTCTGGTCGACAAGGAGACAGTGGTTCTTCGCGTTTTTACCTCTCTATGGAAGATTCATTAATGAGGATTTTTGCATCTGATAAAATTATTAGTATGATGAGAAAATTAGGACTGTCTTTTAATGAAGCCATTGAACATCCTTGGGTTACAAAAGCTATAGAAAATGCTCAAAAAAAAGTAGAAAATCGTAATTTTGACATTAGAAAACAATTATTAGAATACGATGATGTCTGTAATGAACAGCGTCGTGTAATCTATGCACAACGTAATAAATTAATTGATTCAGAAAACATTCAACAAACTATTTACGATATTTTAAAAGATGTATTATGTAATACAATTAAAACACATATAAATTTTAATTTTCCAAAAAATAGATGGAATATTTTAGATTTAGAAAAAAAATTAAATACTGAATTTAATTTAAATATATCAATTCAAGATTGGTTAAAAAAAGATCCTAATATAAAAAAAGAAAGTATTATAAAAAAAATTATTAGTATTGCAAAAAAAAATTATCTCAATAAAGAAATTGAAATAGGTATTAGTAACATTAGAATGATAGAAAAGTCTATTATGTTGCAAATATTAGATTCTCTTTGGAAAGAGCATTTATCTGCAATGGATTATTTAAGACAAGGTATTCATTTGCGTGGTTATGCCCAAAAAGATCCTAAACAAGAATATAAACGTGAATCTTTTAATATGTTTTCTAACATGTTAGAATTATTAAAATATGAAGTTATATCTTTTCTTAGTAAACTAGATTTATCTTATATAAAAAAACATTTCAATTTAAATATTAATAATAATTCTTTTGTTTTAAACAATGACGTTAAAATAGGAAGAAATACGCCTTGTTTTTGTGGATCTGGAAAAAAATATAAGTATTGTCATGGAAGTTTATAACTTTTTTTAAAAATTTTTAATTCGGATTTTGTTTTATGAAGTATCAAAAGATAGTGATTGGAATAATTATAAAAAAAAATAAAATTTATATTACTAAAGCAAGAAAAAAAAAATACGTATCGGATTTATGGGAATTTCCAGGAGGAAAGGTAGAAAAAAGTGAAAGTTTAATACATTCATTAAAACGAGAATTATTAGAAGAAGTAGGTCTTGAAATACTAAAGTTTCGTTTTTTTCGATGTATTCAGCATTTTTATAAAAAAATAAAATTATATTTTTTTTTCATTACTAAATGGAAAGGTAGAATATACAGTAGAGAAGGATATTTATATCAATGGATATTCTTTGATGATCTAAAATATTTTAATTTTCCTATTTTCAATCATAATATTATTAATACTTTAGAAAAACGAGATTTTTTTTAGATAGAAATATATACTTTTTTAGTAAAATTTAGTCAAATTATTTTTTTTTATATCTTTTTGATTATTTTTTTTTGATAAATATACATAAAAATTATTAAGATAATAAGTGTATAAATTTAATTTTTCAACGTTTTGATTTTTATTAAAAATAATATCATCCGACAAAGAAATTCTTTTTTTTCTGCAAACTTGAGAAGAAATAATTTTTTTAGCTTCATAAATATTTATTTTATCTCTCTTTATTATACGTTTAATTTGTGTTCTTACTGGTGTATCGATTAAAAGTATTCGATTTGCTTTTTTTTCTATTTTTTTTTCAAAAAGTAGTGGAACAACCCACAAACACCATATTGATTTTATTAACTCTATCTTTTTTTTACTTTCTTTCAAAATTATAGGGTGAAGTATATTTTCTAACCATAGTCTACTTTTTTTATCATTAAAAATATGTTTGCGAAGTAAAAAACGGTTTATTGAATTATCTTGATTTAATATTTTTTTACCAAATTTTTTTTTGATAGATCTTGATACTTCTTTATTTTTTTCTATTGTTTTTCGTCCAATGACATCAGTATCAATAATATTGATACCTATTTTTTTAAAGCTATCAGAAACAGTAGTTTTTCCGCTACAAATTCCTCCAGTAAGTGCTACAATATAAGTCATAATTTTTTATTTTTTTAAATTTAAAGATTTGATAGTACTAAAAATATTTAATTTTTATTCAAAAAAAACTATTTTAATATATTTTTATATTATAAAATTTTTTTATATCATATTGTTATAGGACTTTTATTTTATGCGTATTGAAGAAGACATAAAACTAGGTTTTAAAGACGTATTAATAAGACCAAAAAGATCTACTTTAAAAAGTCGTTCTGAAGTTAATCTTATGCGTTGTTTTTCTTTTAAATATTCTACCATAAAATGGTTTGGAATTCCACTTATTGCAGCTAATATGGATACTATAGGAACTTTTCGTATGGCTGAATCCTTATCAAAATTTAATATATTAACAGCAGTACATAAATATTATTCTTTAGATGAATGGAGAGATTTTGTGAGTATTTCTTCTAAAGAAACATTGAAACATGTAATTGTTTCAATTGGAACATCTAATCTAGATTTTTTAAAAATAAAAAACATTTTTTCATTATCTTCTGAATTAAAATATATTTGTATTGATGTAGCTAATGGCTATTCTGAATATTTTGTTTCTTTTTTAAAAAAAATAAGAGATTTTTTTCCAGATAAAATTATTTGTGCAGGTAATGTTGTTACTGGTGAAATGGTTGAAGAACTAATATTATCTGGAGCAGATATAGTAAAAGTAGGTATAGGATCTGGTTCTGTATGTACTACACGAATAAAAACAGGAATAGGTTATCCTCAACTATCAGCTATTATAGAATGTGCAGATGCCGCACATGGATTAAATGGTCAAATTATCAGTGATGGTGGTTGTACTGTTTCAGGCGATATTGCAAAAGCTTTTGGAGGGGGTGCAGATTTTGTTATGTTAGGCGGTATTTTTGCAGGACATACTGAATGTTTAGGCGAAATAATCAAAGAAAAATCTAAAAAATTTATGTTATTTTATGGTATGAGTTCTACTTCTGCAATGAAACGATATACAGGTAAAATTCCAGGATACCGTGCATCTGAAGGTAAAATAGTTAAAATACCCTTTCGTGGAGACGTAGATATAACTGTACGTGATATTTTAGGAGGATTACGTTCTTCTTGTACTTATGTAGGAGCACAAAAATTAAAAGAGTTAACTAAAAGAACTACCTTTATACGAGTTAGTGAACAAGAAAATTGTATTTTTAATAATTTTAAAAACTAAAATATATTTTTTAAAAGTTAAAAAATAAAATCAATAAAATTAATTATACTCATAGTTAGTTTTGTTGATTTTTTTTAGAAATTGATAGCTTTTTTTAATAAAAAAAATCTAATTTTTAAAAAATTAAAATTACTTAATTACATAAAATTAATTTTTAATATAAAAAAATGATAATATTTTAAGTTAAATATTAATTTTATTGTTAAATATAATATATAAGGAATTTAAACCATGTCAGAAAATTTATATAATGATGACGTGGATCCAGTCGAAACTAATGATTGGGTGCAATCAATTGAATCTGTTATTCGTGAAGAAGGTCTAGAAAGAGCTAAATTTTTAATTGAAAAGATTTTAAAGAAGTCTAAAATAACCAGAGAAAATTTTTTTAAGTGTTTTTTTACCAGCGATTACATTAATACAATCAGTAGCGAAGAAGAAATTGAATATCCAGGAGATTTAATTTTAGAAAAGCGTATTCGTTCAGCTATTCGCTGGAATGCAATAATGATGGTTTTACGCGCGTCAAAAAAAGATTTAGAATTAGGGGGTCATTTATCATCTTTTCAATCTTCTGCTACAATATATGAAGTATGTTTTAATCATTTTTTTCGTTCTAGAAACAATGAAGACGGAGGTGATTTAGTTTATTTTCAAGGTCATATTGCTCCAGGTATTTATGCTAGATCTTTTTTAGAAGGTCGTTTATCAAAAGAACAAATTGATAATTTCAGGCAAGAAGTTGACGGAAAGGGATTGTCTTCTTATCCTCATCCTAAATTAATGCCAAATTTTTGGCAATTTCCAACTGTTTCAATGGGATTAGGACCACTTTGTGCTATTTATCAAGCAAAGTTTTTAAAATATTTACAAAACCGTGAATTAAAAAACACTTCTAAACAGACAGTTTATGCTTTTTTAGGAGATGGTGAAATGGATGAGCCAGAATCTAAAGGAGCAATTTCTATCGCTGTTCGTGAAAAATTAGATAATTTAATCTTCATAATAAACTGTAATTTACAAAGATTAGACGGTCCAGTAGTAGGTAACGGTAAAATTGTAAATGAATTAGAAAGTTTTTTTTATGGAGCTGGATGGAAAGTTATAAAAGTCATATGGGGAGGGAGATGGGATTGTTTGTTAAAAAAAGATAAAACTGGAAAATTGATTCAACTAATGAATGAAACAATAGATGGTGACTATCAAACATTAAAGTCAAAAGATGGAGCATATGTTCGAAAATATTTTTTTGGTAAATATAAAGAAACACTAGAATTAGTAAAAGATATGACAGATGAAGAAATATGGAATTTAAATAGAGGAGGACATGATCCTAAAAAAATGTTTAATGCACTAAAAAAAGCGAAGGAAATTAAAGATAAACCGACTGTTATTTTAGCGCATACAGTTAAAGGATATGGTATGGGTGTTATTGCTGAAGGAAAAAATATAGCACATCAAATAAAGAAAATTAATATTAATGGAATTATTTACATTCGAGATCGTTTTAACATTCCTCTTTCAAATAAAGATATTAAAGAATTACCATACGTTGTTTTTGAAAAAAATTCTGAAGAATACTGTTACATGCATAAACAAAGAAAAAAGTTAGGCGGTTATATCCCATTTCGATTATCTAAATTTACTAATGTATTAAATATCCCAGATTTAATAGATTTTAAATCTTTATTAGAAAAACAAAATAAAAAAATTTCGACTACTATTGCTTTTGTTCGTGTTTTAAATTTAATTTTAAAAAATCATTCCATTAAAAATTTAATAGTTCCAATTATTGCTGATGAAGCTCGTACATTCGGTATGGAAGGTTTATTTAGAATGATTGGAATTTATAGTTCTATTGGACAGAAATATACCCCTCAAGATCGAGAACAATTAGCTTATTATAAAGAAGAAAAAAAGGGGCAAATATTGCAAGAAGGAATAAATGAACTAGGTGCTGCTTCATCTTGGTTAGCTGCTGCTACTTCCTATAGTACCAATAATTTCCCCATGATTCCTTTTTATATTTATTATTCAATATTTGGTTTTCAGAGAATAGGTGATCTTTTTTGGGCAGCTGGTGATCAGCAAGCAAGAGGTTTTCTTATTGGAGGAACATCTGGAAGGACTACTTTAAATGGAGAAGGTTTGCAACATGAAGACGGTCATAGTCATATACAGTCATTAACAATTCCTAATTGTATTTCTTATGATCCTGCATTTGCTTATGAGGTTGCTGTTATTATACAAGATGGGTTAAGAAGAATGTATGGGCCTCTTCAAGAAAATATATACTATTATATTACTACAATTAATGAAAATTATTACATGCCAGCTATGCCAAAAGGTGTAGAAAAAGGTATTTGTAAAGGAATTTATAAGTTAAAAACTTTACAGGCCACTGAATTAAAAGTGCAATTGATGGGATCTGGAGCTATTTTACGTTGTGTGTGTAAAGCAGGTGAAATTTTATCTAATGATTATTCTATAACTACAGATATTTATAGTGTAACCTCTTTTACAGAGTTAGCTAGAAATGGTGAAGATTGTGAAAGATGGAATATGTTGCATCCATGTGAAAAAAAAAGAATTGCTTATATCAAAACTGTAATGAATTCTTCTCCGGCGGTAGCAGCAACTGATTATATGAAGTTATTTGCTGAACAAATTCGTCATTATATTCCATCAAATGAATATTACGTATTGGGTACAGATGGTTTTGGACGTTCAGATAGTCGTGATAAATTACGTGATCATTTTGAAGTTAGTGCTCATTATATTGTAGTAGCGGCTTTAAACTTGTTAGCTAAATTAAATAATATTAATAAAAAAGTAGTAGAAGAGGCAATTATTAAATTTAATATTAATGCAGATAAAATTAATCCGCGTTTAGCTTAAGAGGTAAAGAAAAGTGCATATTGAAGTTAAAATGCCTGATATTGGTTTAGACGAGGTTGAGGTAACAGAAGTATTAGTAAAAGTTGGTGAAAAAATAGAATTGGATCAAGGATTAATTACTGTAGAAGGAGATAAAGCTTCTATGGAAATACCGGCACCAATATCCGGAATTGTAAAGGATATTATTATAAAAATTGGTGACAAGGTGACGACTTCTTCGGTAATTATGATTTTTAAATCTAATGATCTTAACTTTATAAAAAATAAAAAAGATTTTAATTATATAAAAACAGAAAAAAAATTAAGTGACAATTTTTTAGAAGAAAAAGATATTAAGAAAAATATTTTAATTCATGCAACACCAGTTATAAGACGTTTAGCTCGTCATTTAAATATTGATTTAAAGAATGTCATACCCTCTGGTCCTAAAAATCGTATCTTAAAAGAAGATGTTGAACTATATATAAAAAAAAATAATGATTTGAACAAAAATGCTTTTAATACAGATGAAAATAATATTAAAAGTTTTCATAAAAATCCATTCAAAGAAATATCTATTACGAATATTCAAAAAACTGTTGGCAAAAACCTACATCAAAATTGGATAAACATACCTCACGTAACGCAATTTGATGAAGTTAACATAACTTTATTAGAAGAATTTCGTCAGAACTATAATAGTCAAAAAAAACAGAAAAATAATGTTTTTTCTAATATTACTATATTACCTTTCATTATAAAAACTGTAGCGCATGCATTATTAAAATTTCCTATTTTTAATAGTTCTTTATCTTCAAATAAAAAATCAATTTTTTTAAAAAAATATGTTAACGTTGGTGTTGCTGTTGATGTTGAACACGGTTTGTTTGTTCCTGTTTTAAAAAATGTTGATAAAAAAAATATAGAAAGTTTATCTTCTGAGTTAATTTTTCTTTTAAATAAAGCACGCGAAAACAAATTAAATGAATCAGATATGAAAGATGGTTGTTTTACAATTTCTAATTTAGGTGGAATTGGAGGGAGTTGGTTTTCTCCAATTATTAATGCCCCTGAAGTTGCAATTCTTGGAGTTTCAAAGGCTATAATAAAACCACTATGGAATGGAAAAGAATTTATTCCTTCTTTAATGTTGCCATTATCTCTATCATATGATCATCGCATAATTAATGGAGCAGATGCTGCTCGTTTTTTAACTTTTATTGGAAAGTTATTATCTGATATACGTTTTTTAATTATGTGATTTTTTTTCTAAAGAGGTTTTTCAAATGCATCAAGAAATTCAATCTGAGGTTGTAGTTATAGGTTCAGGACCTGCTGGTTATTCTGCAGCTTTCCGATGTGCAGATTTAGGTTTAAATACTGTTTTAATAGAACGTTATGAACAATTGGGTGGTGTTTGTTTAAATGCAGGATGTATTCCTTCAAAAGCATTATTGCATATAGCTAAGGTAATAAAAGATGCAAATGAACTATCTGAAACAGGAGTTTTTTTTAATAAACCAATTATTGATATTGAAAAGATTAATAATTGGAAAGAAAAAATTATTAAAAAACTTACTATTGGATTATCTAATATGGGGGAAAAAAGAAAAGTAAAAATTATTCGAGGAAAAGCATCTTTCGATACTGATCATAGTATTTTTGTGCAAAATAAAAAAAATGATTTTACGATTTTTTTTAAATATGCGATTATTGCTACTGGATCTAAACCTATAAAAATACCTTCCTTTCCTAATGACGATAATAGAATTTGGAATTCAACAGATGCTTTATCACTAAAAAATATACCTAATCGTTTTTTAATTATAGGAGGAGGTATTATTGGTTTAGAAATGGCAACAATATACAGTGCATTGGGTTCAAAAGTAGATGTCGTTGATCGATTTAATGTTTTTCTTCCCTCAGTAGATAAAGATATGACTGATATATATAGAAAAACAGTTGAAAAAAGATTTAATTTGTTATTACATACTCATGTAAAAAATATTGACAGATCAAAAGATAATAATCTTATTGTTACAATATCTAAAGAAAATAAAAATGAAAATGTTTTTTGTTATGATAATATACTTGTTGCAATTGGAAGAAGTCCAAATATTGATTTTTTAAAGTTGGAAAAAATTGGATTAAAATTAAACGAATTTGGCTTTATCCAGGTAGATAAACAATTAAAAACAAATTTATCTCATATTTATGCTATTGGTGATGTCACGGGTTTCCCTATGTTAGCTCACAAAGCGATACAGCAAGCGCATATTGCATCTGAGGTAATTTCTGGTAAAAAACATTATTTTGAACCTAAAGTAATTCCATCAGTAGCTTATACTGAGCCTGAAATTGCTTGGGTTGGTTTAAGTGAGAAAGAAGCTGAAAATAATAATATAGATTATGAGAGTTCTTTGTTTCCTTGGAGTGCATCAGGGAGAGCAAATGCATCAAATTGCAATGTAGGTATGACAAAATTAATTTTTGATAAAAATACTAATAAGATTATTGGTGGATCTATAGTAGGTACAAATGCTAGCGAACTGATTAGTGAAATTGGACTTGCAATTGAGATGGGATGTGATGCTGAAGATATTTCACTTACTATCCATCCGCATCCAACTTTAAGTGAATCAATTTGTTCAGCTTCCGAAGTTTTTCAAGGAACAGTAACAGATCTTTTAAATTTAAAAAAATCATTGTTGAATTAACAATTGATACACTTCTTTTCTCGTTGTAAAAGAAGTGTATCAATTTTTAAACTTTTGAATAATTTTAAAAAAATATAAATTCAAAAGTTATATTTTTTTAATCATAGAGATATTTTTACCATGATATATTTCTCTCATTTCTTTCCATAATAAATCTATAATATAAGAACATTCTTCTTTTGATAAATCTTCTACGTTAATATTAAATAAATAATTTTTTAAGTTAAATTCTTTTAGTAACATACGAGTATGAAAAATATTTTCTTGATATATATTGACATCAAGCATTTCATACATTGATTTTATATCATTAGACATAAAATTTTGAATAGAATTAATCTTATGATCAATAAAATGTTTTATACCGTGAATATCTCGTGTAAATCCCCTAACACGATATTCGATTGTTACAATATCTGATTCTAATTGATGAATAAGATAATTTAATGCATTAAGAGGAGAGATTATTCCACATGTTGAAACTTCTATATCTGCACGAAAAGTACAAATGCCACTTTGAGGATGACTTTCTGGATATGTATGAACACAAATATGACTTTTATCTAAATGAGCTAATACAGAAGATGATGTAATATTATTTTTTTTATTTACAATATTTACTGTTTCTAAATTTATTGGATCTTCGCATACTAAAATAGTTACACTAGCACCTTGAGGTTCATAATCTTGATGAAAAACATTAAGAACATTGGCCCCAATAATTGAACAAGTTTTTTTTAAGATTTTTGTTAATCGAACAGCATTATATTGTTCATCAATATAAGAAATATAACTATTTCGTGAATCATTAGTATTCGCATAACAAATATCGTAAATACAAAAACTTAGGCTTTTAGTTAAATTATTAAAGCCATATAATTTTAGTTTTTGCAATTTAATTACTCTCCTATATAAGGATTTTTAACTTTTATCTAACGTATTAATTATATATTCAGGTAAATAAAAACTACTTATATGAATTTTGGAATTATAGTAATTAAAAGCTAATTTTGTATGTTTTATACGTTTTTGTAAATTTTTAATGTTTATTTTACGTAAATCCATGTTATCGGTACCCCAAGAAAACATCATTATTCCGCCATAATAACTGGGAATAGTTGCTTGATAAAAACTTGCGTCATTAAAATTTTTTTTTAAATTTTTATAAGTTTGATTAACGTTGTTTTTCTGGAGAAAAAAAATACCATTTTGACCTACAAATATACCGTTTTTAAGAAGATGATTTTTACAATAAAAATAAAATTCTGACAAAAATAAATCTTTTCCGCAACCAATGGGATCAGTAGAATCTGATATAATAAGATCAAATTTTTCTTTTGTTGTCTTTATAAAGTTCAATCCGTTATCTATGATTATTTTTAGACGTGGATCTTTATATGTATTATTACTATGTTTAGGAAAAAACTCTTTACACAAATCAATAATATTTAAATCAATTTCAACCATAGTGATATTTTCAATGCTATTGTGTCGACATATTTCTCGTAGTATACCTCCATCACCTCCACCTATTATCAGTACATTTTTTATTAACCCGTGATAAAATATAGGAACATGAGTTAACATTTCATGATATATAAATTCATCTTTTTCTGTTGTTTGAACGACACCATCTATTGCCATGATTCGTCCCATAATCGAGTTTTGAAAAATGATAATATCGTGGTATTTATTTTTTTTTTGATATAATATTTTATCAATTGAAAAATATTGACCAACATGACGATGAAGTTTTTCATGCCATATGTTTTTGCCAATCATGGTTTTTTTATCCTATAAAATATAAATTATTTGAGGACAAACAGTTTATTCTGAGTATAATGAAATAATAGAATTTATTTTTAGACTTTTTTTAAAAGAAGGATAATTATTTTTATAGTAAAACATTTTTAAAGTCGACTGATTATAATAAATAATACATTTTCAATATAAACTATAAAAAATAGTACAAGGTTATCAAAAATACAATAAAAATACCATTTTTTATTAAATAGAATTTTGAGAACTTATTTTTTTTAATAACAGTTTCACTAATTTTGAAGATTCTGATGATGCAATCGAAATATTTTTTTCAAAATTTGAAGTAGCATTGTTATCAGATAAATCAGATATTGACTTTATTACAATAAAAGGAATTTTAAATTGATGACATACCTGACCTATTGCAGTTGATTCCATTTCCACTCCTACTGCTGAAGAAAATTGACATTTTATTTTTTTTATAAGATTATTTCCTCTGATAAAAGAATCTCCAGTAATAAGTAGTCCTGTTAAAAACTTGAATTTAAATTTAATAGCAATTTCTTTTACAATTTCATGTAAATTTTTATTTGTTTTAAATATTTTAGGATATTGAGGTATTTGTCCTCTAGAATACCCAAAGTTTGTCAAATTTACATCGTGGTAACATATTTTTTTTGGAATGATAATATCGCCTATTTTTAAAGAAGTATTTAAACTTCCTGCAGAACCACTGTTAATAATAAAATCAGGTTGAAATAAATTAATAAGAATCATGGTAGACATACTAGCAGAAACTTTCCCAATACCTGATTGGATTAGAAAAATTTCTATTTTTTTAAATTTTCCTATGTAAATTTTAATGTTGCCTATTTTTTTTATTGTCAAATTGTTTATGATTTCTTTTATTTTTTTAATTTCTTGTTCTATAGCACCGATTATTCCAATTTTCATTTTTTATAAATAAAATTTATTTTTTTTAGAGTATTAAACATTACTAGAATTTTGATTGTTTAAAGTTAGTTTCTTATTTTAAATGCTGAAAGATAAACCACATCCGCAGGTGTTTTTAGCATTTGGATTAGATACTATAAATTTTGATCCTTCTAGGTTTTCTAAATAATCTATTGTACCACCATATAAATATTGTAAACTGATAGGATCAATCACAAGAGAAATATTTAATTTTTTAATTAAGATGTCATCTTTATTGGTTTTTTCATCAAAAATAAATTGATATTGAAATCCACTGCATCCACCACCAATAATATATATTCTTAGTTTTAAATTTTTGTTTTTTTTTTCTTCAATAATATTTTTTATTTTTTTGGCAGCTGAATTTGTGAATTCAATATATTTTATAGGATTGTTTTCCATTTTTAATATATTCTCAAAATATTTAAAGAAATTTTAGAAAATAAAATATTTTATTTAATTTTATCATAAAAAAAATTTTAAACATATTTTTAGTATAAAAAATATTAGATTAATTTAATATACTATAACAAATAAGTCCTTGCGCCGATAGATCGTATATTCATTATTGGCGCAGGTTATGGAAAAATAATACTATTTTTATTTAGTATCGTAAAAATATTAAAAATAATATTTCTTAATATATTAACTTTTTACAATTTTTAATTTTAAAAAAGTTAATCAGATCGTTTACGAAGAAAAGCGGGAATATCTAAATATTCTGGTTCTTTTCTTTTTTGATTTTCTGTTTCTTTTATTTCATTTTTTACATTTTTTTTATCTATTGTTGTAGGTGAAATATTTAAATATTGATATCGATAATCTATTAGCATTTCTTTAGAAGATTTACTTTTTGTCTGATTAACATCTGAATATTTTTCCATTCCAATGCCTGTTGCAACTACTGTTACTCGAAGTGTATCATTCATATCAGGATCTAAAGAAGTACCTATAACTACTGTTGCGTTATCTGACGCGAAAGATCTGATTGTGTTACCTACAGTTTCAAATTCATCTAGTTTTAAATCAAAACCAGCAGTAATATTAACTAAAACACCTCGTGCTCCTGATAAATCTATATCTTCTAATAAAGGGCTAGATATAGCAATTTCTGCTGCCTCTTCAGCTCTATTTTCTCCAGAAGATATTCCAGTCCCCATCATGGCATATCCCATTTCAACCATAACTGTTCTTACGTCAGCAAAATCTACATTCATCAAACCAGGTCGAGTAATTAATTCAGCAATTCCTTGTACAGCTCCTTTTAAAACATTGTTAGCAGCACCAAAGGCGTCTAGTAAAGAAATACCCCGACTTAATACCTTGAGCAGTTTATCATTAGGTATTGTAATTAAAGAATCTACATGTTTTGATAATTCTACAACTCCTTGATCAGCAACAATCATTCTTTTTTTACCTTCAAAATTAAAAGGTTTTGTTACTACAGCAACTGTTAAAATTCCCAGTTCTTTTGCTATTTCTGCTACTACAGGTGCTGCTCCAGTTCCAGTTCCTCCACCCATTCCTGCAGCTATAAAAACCATATCAGAACCATCTAGTGCAGATTTTAATAATTCTTTATCTTCTTCTGCTGAAGTACGTCCAATTTCTGGATTAGCACCAGCTCCCAACCCTTTAGTAATGTTATTTCCTATTTGTATGGTTTGTCCTACTTCTACTTTTCTTAAAGCTTGTGCGTCAGTGTTAATGGCAAAAAATTCAACACCTTCAATTCGTTCTCGTACCATATGTTCTACTGCGTTTCCACCACCACCACCAACACCAACTACCTTAATTACTGCATTGTTACTTAATTCTACAGGTTCAAACATAATTTCATTCCATTATCTATCTTTAATTTTAGAAGGTTTATTAATTTTTAAAATTCTTTTTTAAACCAATTGTTAATTTTTTTAAACCATTTTTCAATAAAAGAATTTTCTTTTTTTTCGTTTTCATAATTGAAGTAAAATTCTTTTCCGTAGTGTAGTAAGCCGACTACTGTTGAATAATGTGGTTCAGTTATATTTTCTGTTAGTCCTGAAATATTTAGAGGTTTAGCAATGCGAATTTTTTTTTGAAAAATTTTTTCTGCGCATTCTGTTAAAAAAGAAATTGTTGAAGCTCCTCCAGTCAACACTATACCACTTGTTAATTGATATTTTTTCCCCTCTTTATAAAGTTTTTTTTGTACATGAAGAATTCTATTATTAATTAAATGCAATAATTCATTATATCTTGATTCAATAACTTCGATTACTGTATCTTGTTGTAAGTTTTTTTGAAAATTTCCATATTTATTAGATAAATCAATATTTTTTGATATTCCAGGAGATAGCTTTACTGCAGAACCATATGTAATTTTTATATTTTCTGAATCAGTGTAAGATGTACTGAAAGCATATGAAATATCTTTAGTTACAATATTACCTGCATATGGAATAACTTGGGTATCTTGTATAGATCCATCAATATAAGTAATAAGATCTATTGTTCCTCCTCCTATATCAATCATACAGACTCCCAGTTTACATTCATCTTCAGTTAAAACAGCTTTACTAGAAGCAAGGCCAGAAAAAATAACTTGATCAACTTTAATATCACATTTTTCTACTGCTTTAATAATATTTTTAGCCATATTTTGATGGCATGTAATTAAATGTACTCTTACTTGCATTCTTGTACCAGCTAAACCTATAGGATTTTTTATTCCAGATTGTTGATCAATGGAGTATTCTTGTGGAATTACATGTAATATATGATGTTCATTAAGAATTTTGACAGACTTTGCAGTGTGTATTACATTTTCTATATCTTCTTTTGTAACTTCATCTTCAGAAATAGGAACTATACCTATTTCATTTTGACAGTTGATATATTTATTGGACAAAGACAAATATACAGATGTTATTTGACAATTAGCCATAATTTCAGCTTGATGAATAGATTCTTGTATGCACGAAATTACTGAATCTAAATTATTTATTCTTCCTTTATCTATTCCTCTAGATGCACATATTCCAATTCCAATTATTTTTATTTTACCATCTGTTAAAACTTCTCCTACCAAAGTTACTACTTTAGTAGTACCGATTTCTAATCCGACTACTAATTTTCTATTTTTTGATATAATCATTATTCTTTAGCCTATACTATATTTTTAAATATTACTTTTGCAATAAAACGGAATTTCTAATTTTTTATATTTATTTCATAACGTAATTATTTAACATAAATAATATTTGCTTTTTACGATTTTTATTTTATAGAAATGATTAATCTTTATAAATTAATTTATTTTTTTTTATTTATACAAGATTATTTTATTTTAAAAAAATAATATTATAGGATATAGCTATTTTATTAAATTACAATTTACAATTGTTTTAATATTTTCACTAATATAGTATATTCTGTTCTAATCTTTGTTGAAGAAATTTTTAATTTTAAACAATTTTATTAATTAAAAAATGGTAATAATTAAAAAGAATAATTTTTTTATTTATTAATTTTTAATATTTTTAATACTAGTTCATCAAATGATATTCCTATACTTTCAGCGGCGATTGGAACCAAACTTCTATGAGTCATTCCAGGAATAGTATTTATTTCTAATAACCAAAATTTATTTTTATTATCTAGTATTACATCAATTCTTCCACATCCTTTACACCCTAAAGTATTCCAAGCTATTTCTACAATGTTTTTTAATTCTTTTTCTTTTTTATGATGCAATCCACTTGGACATAAATATTTAGTTGAAGATTCTATATATTTAGCACTATAATCATAGAAATGGTTTTTTGTAATAATTTTTATAGAAGGTAATATTTTTTTGTTAAGAATTGATACTGTATATTCCGTTCCCTCTAAAAATTTTTCAATAATTATATCACTACTATAATTAAATGCGGTATTAATAGAGTCAATTAATAAGTCTTGAAAATGAACTATTATTATTCCTATGCTAGAACCTGAATTATTTGGTTTTATTACAATAGGAAATTTTAGTTGTAAAATTTTTTTTAAAATTGAAGGATATGTATATTTTGAAATATCTTTTTTTTTCAGATACACATCTGGTAACACTGGAAGAGAAGAAGATTTCCACAACAATTTAGTTCTCCATTTGTCTAAAGAAATTGCGGAGGACATAATTCCACTACCTGTATATGGAATGTTTAAATATTCAAGAACTCCTTGAATACTACCATCTTCACCTCCTTTTCCATGAAGTGCAATATAGGCACTGTCAAAACCTTGTTTTTTTAATTGCATGATAGGAAAATCACGAGTGTCAATCGGATGTGCGTTAAATCCAGATCTCAATAAACTTTTAAGAACGGCGTATCCTGACTTAATTGAAATTTGTCTTTCAGAAGAATTACCTCCTAACAACACTGCTATTTTTTTCATATTATCACTTTTTTATTTTTAAGATAAAATTTTTTTATTATAGTATCTATGTCTCCAGCACCTTGTATTAAAATAATATCATCTCCATTTAAATAAGGAATAAGAGCAGTTGATATTAAATTATGGTTGGTTACTAAATTTACATTTGTTTTTTTTATCTTTTTTACGTCATTATATAGTGAAAAACTATCTGCTCCTGGAATAAATAATTCGTTTGCAGAATATACATTTAGTATTAATAGAGAGTCTACTTGAGATAAAATTTTAATAAAATCGCAATATAAATTGCGAGTTCTTGTATATCTATGAGGTTGAAATATCATTATTAAATTTTTTTTAGGCCAGCTTTTTCGTATTGTTTTAATAGTTTCAGATAATTCAGTAGGATGATGTCCGTAATCATCTATTAACATAATGTTTTCATTTTGAATAGATTTTTTTTTTATAAATAATTTTCCAATGTATTCAAATCGTCTCGAAGTGCCTTGAAAGTTTTTTAATGATTGGTAAATTTTTTGATCAGGTATTTTTTGATATGTTGCAAAAGCAATAGCAGCAGTGGCATTTAATGCATTATGTTCACCGGGTAAATTTAAGGTAATTTTTAGGTTATTTAATTTTTTTTTTCTAATTAATGTGAAATTGCTTATAAAATCGCATTGTTCATAAGATGAAATGCAAAATTCTGCATTTTTGTTAAACCCATATGTAATTACCTTACATTTTATTTTTGGTAAAATATCAATAATAGCCTGGTTATCTATGCATAGTATGGCAATGCCATATGATGGAATTTTATTTAAAAATTTTAAAAATGTTTCTTTTAATATTTCAAATTTACCATAATAATTATCTATATGATCAGATTCTATATTAGTTACAATAGCTGTTGTAGGATGTAAGTAAAGAAAAGAAGCATCACTTTCGTCTGCTTCTGCAATAAAATAATTAGAAAATCCAAGTTTTGCATGAGAATTAATTGATTTTATTAAACCTCCATTGATAACTGTAGGATCTAATTTATTTTTGTTTAATATATCAAAAATCATTGAAGTAGTTGTGGTTTTTCCATGTGTTCCTGACACTGCTATTCCAAATTTAAATTGCATTAATATTTGAAGCATTTCAGCTCTTAACAATATAGGAATATTTTTTTTTTAGCTGCTATAATTTCTGGATTATTAGAAGGAATAGCACTAGATATAACAATGAAATCGGCACGTTTAATATTTTCTTCAGAATGTTGAAAATAGATATTTACTCCCATTTTTTTTAGTTTTTGCGTCATAAAGTTTTTTGATAAATCTGAACCACTAATTTTATATCCTAATTTAAATAAAATTAAGGCAATTCCACTCATTCCTGATCCAGAAATTCCTATTAAATGAATTTTTTTAAATTTTTTTTCTTTAAAGAAATTGTTTTTTTTTATCTTATTAATATTCATTTTTTAATTTATTTAGTAAAAAATTTTTAATGTTTATGTTATCAGTAATATTTTATATTTTACTACTAATATCATGAATAATTTTAGATATTTTTGATGTAGAATTTCTAATTCCTAGAGAATAAGCTTTTTTAGCCATTATATAAAGTTTATCTCTATTTAAAGAATTCAATGTTTTTATAATTAATTTTGTACTAAGTATTGATTGTTCAATAATTTTTGCAGCACCATTTTTTTTTAAATCTTCTGCATTTAAATATTGCTGTTTGTCTTTATGTGGATAAGGTATAAATATTGCACCTAATCCTACTACGGTAATTTCACTTACTGTTAAAGCACCGGATCGAGATATAATTATATCTGCCCACGCATATGCTTCTGATATATTTTCGATAAATGAAGTTATTATATGTTTATATGAACTGTATTTCTGATATTTTTTTTTAGTTATTTCAAGATCATTATTACCTGATTGGTGCCAAATAATAACTTTTTCTTTTAAAAAAAATGATATCTTTGGAAGAACTTTATTAAAAATAGAAGCACCTTGACTTCCTCCAATAATTAAAATTCTCAAAGGACCTTTTCTATTTTTAAAACGTTCAGCCGGTGGTGGTATATTGATAATGTTTTCACGAATAGGATTTCCAACTACTTCTGCATTTAACAAAGTTCCAGAAAATGCTTGCATGTTTTTCGTAGAAAGTCTAGAAAGTAGTTTATTTGTTATTCCTGCAATTTTATTTTGTTCATGTAAAATAAAAGGAATTTTACAACTCCATGCTGCTAATCCACCAGGACCTGATACGTATCCTCCCATTCCTAATATAACATTTGGTGTCCAATTTTTTATTATTTTTTTAACTTGAAAATATGAATTTAATATATTTATTGGAGAAAAAATTAAATTTTTTAAGCTAGTATTACGCAATCCCTGAATTTTTATAAAATGTATTTTAATATTGTGTTTTGGAACAATTTCA
Organism: uncultured Buchnera sp.; assembly: GCF_913776765.1. Classification (NCBI taxonomy): domain Bacteria; kingdom Pseudomonadati; phylum Pseudomonadota; class Gammaproteobacteria; order Enterobacterales; family Erwiniaceae; genus Buchnera; species uncultured Buchnera sp. Next base: position 478,905 of record NZ_CAJYPO010000001.1, on the reverse strand, counting down.
GATTCTATTTTGTTTTTTGTACCTATCCAATTTACATCCCATCCCTTTTTAATCAGGTCTTTTGCAATAGTAAGACCTGGAAAAACATGTCCGCCACTACCGCCTGCTATAATTATTATTTTTTTAGAATTCATTTAAATGCCTTTAGGAAAAGCTTGGTGTTCACTTAATCGTATTTCAAAATCAATTCTTAGCAATATACAAATAGCCATTAAATTAACAATTAGACTTGAACCACCATAGCTAATTAATGGTAAAGTTAAACCCTTAGTAGGTAATATACCAGTTACAGCCCCAATATTTATTAGTGTTTGAAAACTAAACCATAAACCAATTGAACAAGCTAAAAATCCTGAAAAAATTTGTTTTTTTTCAAAAGATTTTTGTCCTATATACATAGCTCGAAAAGAAATGAAGAAAATTGTCAATAATATTAAAAAACAGCCTATATAGCCTAATTCTTCACCTATTATAGAAAATATAAAATCACTATGAGCTTCTGGTAAATAATTTAATTTCTGTATTGAGTTGCCCAAACCTTGTCCGAAAAAATGACCACGTCCTAAAGCTATTAAAGATTGTGTTAATTGATATCCATTGCCGAATGGGTCTTTCCAAGGATTCCAAAATGATAATATTCTTTTAATACGATATGGTTCAAAAAAAACTAAAGCAGTGATAATCACAACCACTAAAAAAATAATTGCAAAAAACTGTTTTATTTTTACCCCAGAGAGAAATAAAATTGATAAAGTAGTAACAAATAAAACAATAACTGTACCTAGATCAGGTTCTGCTAACAAAAGAATTGATTGTATTGTAATAATTGTCATAGGTTTTAAAAACCCCCAAAAATTATTACGTACTTCATTTATTTTTCGTGATAAATAATTAGATATATAAAAAAATGAAGATATTTTACATATTTCAGCAGGTTGTACATGTAACATACCTATATTTATCCATCGATGTGATCCATGTACTGATTTTCCTATTAATAGTACAATTATAAGTAAAAAAATTGAAATAATTAATATTAAATTACTATTTTTTTTCCAAAATGAAATAGGTATACGTAAAAAAATAAAAGATAATAAAAATATTAAAAAAAAATAAAATATTTCTCTTTTTACAAAAAAAAAGGGATCATGATATAAAATTTGGCCTATAGGAATAGATGAAGATGTCACCATAACTAATCCTGTTACACATAAACCTAAAGTCAACCATACCAAGAAACGATCATATAATACAATATTATTATTTTTTATATTATTTTTTTTTTTAAAAAAAACATTAATTCATTTCCTTCGATAATGCTATAAAAAGATTACCTCTTTCTTCAAAGTTAGAAAACTGATCTTTACTACTGCATCCAGGAGATAACAGAACAACGTCACCTGGTTGAACTTTTTTTGAAATTAAAACTATTGCTTGATTTAAAGTCTTAATATAAACAGATTTTTTTTCACATAGTTTTGATAAAATAAGACCGTCTTTTCCAAAACAATATATTTTTATTTTCAATTTTTCGAAATATTCTTTTAGAATACTAAAATTTGAAGATTTACTATCTCCTCCTAACAATAACCATATTGTTCCTTCTATATTTAAATTCTGAAGAGCAACTTTGGTGCTATCAACATTAGTGGATTTAGAATCATTTATCCAGGATACATTATTATTAACATGTACTTTTTGGAATCGATGTGGCAATCCTGAAAATTTTTTAAGTGTATTTATTGCAATTTCTCGATCGAATTTCATTGCATCGGAAATTGCCAATGATACAAGTGCATTTTCATAGTTATGAAATCCATTTAAAAACATATTACTAGTATCAAGAACTTTTTTGTTTTTACAGTACAAAATTGTTTTTTCTTTTTCATTATTAATATAATAGTTATTATTTTGACATATACCAAAACTAATATATTTTTTAAATTTTGTATCAAATGGTTTTTTTTCTCCTTTTTTTAATTTAATTAAACAAATTTCAGCTTGATTATAAATAGATAACTTAATTTTTTTATATTGTGTAAAGCCTTCTGGATACCTGTCAAGATGATCTTCAGTAACATTTAGAACTACAGCTATTTTTGATTTTAAACTAAATGTAGTTTCTAATTGAAAACTAGACAATTCAAGTATATATAAATTAGCTTTTTGGTTTAGCATTGACAGTACTGGAAATCCAATATTTCCTCCTAAAAAAACTTTATATCCTGATTTCTCTGCAATTTTTTTTACCATAGTTGCTACAGTACTTTTTCCATTAGTACCAGTGATCGAAATAATTGGACATTTTGCTTCTCTAGAAAATAATTCAATATCGCTAATAATATGAATTCCTAATGAACGAGCTTTTGTTAAAATAGGTTTAAAAGAAGAAATACCTGGACTGATAACAATTATATCAGATTCTAAAATCCAATTTTTTTCTAATGTTCCTAACTTGTATTCAATATTTTTAGGTATTTTTTCTAAAAAATTAGGTTTTTTATATTCATCTATTGCTCTAGGTTTTATTCCTTTTTTTAGAAAAAAGTTAATACATGATATTCCAGTTAATCCTAATCCTAAAATTAATATTTTTTTTCCAAAATAATTATATGACATTAATTTACCTTTAAAGATAGCATTCCTACAAATAAAAGTAACAGAGAAATTATCCAAAATCTTACAACAATTAAAGATTCAGATAATCCTGTTATTTCATAGTGATGATGAATTGGTGCCATTTTGAAAATTCTTTTATTTCTTATTTTAAAATATATAATTTGTAATATCACTGATATAGTTTCAAATACAAAAACACCACCTAAAATTAATAATAAAAACTCTTGATGTAATAATATAGATATCATTCCTAATGAACCACCTAATGATAACGATCCAACATCACCCATAAATATTTTAGCTGGATAGGTATTAAACCATAAAAACCCTAATCCTGATCCAATTATTGCTGTGCATAAAATACTTAACTCATTTGCTTTTGCTAAATAAGGAATATTCATATAATTAGAAATAAAAACATTTGAACTGCAAAAAGAAACTAATCCTAAACCAAAAGATAATAAAATTACTGGCATAATTGCCAATCCATCTAATCCGTCTGTTAGATTTACTGCATTACTTGTTCCAACGATAACAAAGTAACATAAAAACATATATAAATAATTTACTTTGAAAAGTACTTTAGTATAAAATGGAACTACTAATTCAATACTAAGTGTGTCACTTGAATGAAAATGAATTAAATAAATAATAACAACAGCAATTATTGATAACCAAAAGAATTTCAAAAAAATTTTTAATCCCTTAGAATTTTTATATTTTATTTTTTTATAATCATCTAAAAATCCAATAAATCCATATCCTACTAATATACCTATAACATACCAAATGTATAGATTAAATAAATCACAATAAAGAAAAATAGAAATCAATATTGAGATAAGTACAAATAATCCCCCCATGGTAGGTGTATTTTTTTTTAAACGATGTCTTATCGGTCCATCTTTACGTATTATTTGATAATTTTGTGATTTTTTAAAGTAAGATATGATGTGTGGAGCAAAATACAAATTAATAAAAAAAGATGTTAATAAACTAAATATCATACGAAATGAAATATAAGAAAATACTTTTAAGTGTAAATATTGATTAAGCCAAATCAGCATTTTTTTTGAACTCCCTGATTAGGTACTCTACTATTGTTTCCATTTTTGCATTACGAGAACCTTTAATTAAAATTGTAACTTGATCTTTTTTTAAGATCATTTTTTTTAAAATTTTTTTTAACTTTTCTTTTTTTAAGAAATGTATACTATTTTTACATATTTTACTGATTTCATAACTATTTTTACCAATACTTAAGATATTATCGATTTTAGATAAACTAGCAATATTTCCTATAATTCTATGATATAGAGGACTGTTTTCTCCTAACTCAGCCATGTCACCCACTACTAGTATTTTATAACCTGGCATATTTTCTAATACTTTGATTGCTGTTGTCATTGATGCAACATTAGAATTATATGTATCGTTAATTAAAGTTTTATTCGTGCTTAATTTAATTGATTCTAATCGACCTGGTAATAGAGGTGTAGATAACAAACCATCTTGGATTTTTTTTAAAGGTATATTAAGAGAAAATGCGAGAGCGCTAGCTGCTAAAGCGTTAGATATGTTTTGATATCCTAGAAAAGGTAATGAAATATCTATTTTACCAGATGGTGTGCACATGGTAAAATATGTTTTATCTGTATAGATTTTAATATTAGTAGAAAAAAAATTACTTTCTTTTTTTTTTCAATAGAAAAATAAAAAATATTTTTATTTTTTATCTTTTTTTTCCATTGAGAAAGATGATGACTATCTAAATTAATAATCACTGTACCTTGAGATTTTAGACCAGATAATATTTCTGATTTTGCTTTTGATACTCCTAATAATGATTTAAAACCTTCTAAATGTGAATAATGAATATTATTTATTAAAACTATATTTGGTTGTACAAGATTAGAAGTATAGTGAATTTCACCAGGATTGTTGGCACCTAACTCAATTACTCCATATTTATGTTGTTTTGTTAACTTCATTAAGGTTATAGGAACTCCTATGTGATTGTTTAAATTATTTGTTGTAGATATTGTTTTTTCATTCTTTTTTAGTATAGATGTAGTCATTTCTTTTACTGATGTTTTACCGCACGATCCGGTAATTGCTAATATTTTTGGATTTATTTTTTGACGAATCCAAGTTGCAATTTTTCCTAAAGCAATAGATGTATCTTCTACTACGATATAGGAAATATTACAATTTATTTTTTTTTGACTGATAACTGCAGAACAACCTTTATTAATTGCTTCTCTTATAAAGATATGTGCGTCAAATTTTTTACCTTTTAAAGCAATAAAAAGACAACCTAATGTAATCTTTTTTGTATCTATAACAATGTCATGTATTATTAAATTTTTCCCGTATAATTGACCGTTAGTGATGATGGAAATTTTTTTTAACGATAGAGGAATCATATTTTTTTTCCAATAATTTTAATATTGTCTTTTGATCTGAATAATTGATTATTTTATTACCTATTATTTGTTGATTTTCATGTCCTTTTCCAGAGATAAAAATTATATCATTAATATTTGCTTTGAAAAAAACATAGGATATTGCTTTTTTTCTGTTAGGAATAATTATTATTTTTTCTTTATTGATGCATCCTTGTATAATTTCTTTAATAATTTTATTTTGATTTTCGTTTCTAGGATTATCATTCGTAATAATTACTCTATCTGCTATTTTTTCTGAAATAGTTCCCATTAATGGACGTTTTTTTTGATCTCTTTCTCCTCCACATCCAAATATACACCATATTTTTTTTTTAAAAAAATGTGATTTAATAGCATTTAATGCTTTTTCCAGTGCATCAGGAGTATGAGCATAGTCTATAATAATAGTTGGTTTTCCAAAAACATTAAATTTTTGCATTCGGCCAAGTATTGGTTGAAGTTTAATAGATGTATTAATAAGATCTGATAATTTATAATTCATTTCAAGCATAGAAGCTAATGATAATAATAGATTTTGTACGTTAAAATAACCAATCAAGCAAGTTGATAATACTCCCTTACCCCAACTTGATTCAAATTCTATTTTAGTAAAATTACTATTAGATTGAATATTAATTGCATTTATCCATTTTTTAGAATATTTTTTTTGTTTTGTATCTTTTATAGTAACTGCAATTGTATATTTATCTGATAATTTTTTTAACCATTTTTTCGCATATTTATCATTAGCATTTAATATTATTTTTTTTACTTTATGTTTATCAAAAAAAGACCATTTTGATAATTCATATTGTTTCATGTTTTTATGATAATCTAAATGATCTTGTGTTAAGTTTGTGAATATTCCAATATAAAATGGAATGTTTTTAACACGATTTTGCATTAAACCGTGTGATGAAACTTCTATGGTAACTAAATTAATTTTTTTTTTAAGGCGATGTATAAAAATGATTGAATATCAATAGCTGAGGAAGTTGTATTTTTTGTAGGTTTTAAAACGTTATAAAAACCATTTCCTAAAGTACCCATTGTGGCAGTTTTTTCCCCCAATAATTCACTCCATTGATTAATTAGTTGTGTTACAGTAGTTTTTCCATTGGTTCCAGTTACGCCAATAATTTTTAACTTATCAGCTGGTTTTTTGTATATTCTTCCTGCTAAATTTGAAATATGTTCAGATAATTTGAAAAAAGATAATATAGGAGTTTTATTAATATAACTTATTTCTCCATGTTTGTTTTTTTCTTTAGTTTCTGAGAGTATTGCTACTGCTTTTTTTTTAATTGCTTCAGAAATAAAATTATTTCCATTTTCCTTTGTACCTTGTATGGCTATAAAAACGTCTTGAGAAGTTAATTTTCTACTGTCTAAACATAGGTTTAAAAACTTTTTTTCAGGAGCATTTTTAATCCATGGAGATAAAATGTTTTTTAAGTTGTTTTTTTTCATTGATTTTCTTTAAAATATCACGATTATTTATTTTTTAAATTATCTGGTTTTATTTTCATTTCTTTTAGTACTAATTTCATTATTTTACCAAATATTGGGGCAGAAACTGCACCTCCATAGTATTTTTTTCCCTTAGGATTATCAACTATAATTATTAAAGAAAATTTTGGATTGCTAACTGGTGCTATTCCTGCAGTGTAAGCTATATATTTTTTGATATAATATCCGTGAACACCTACTTTTTTTGCAGTTCCTGTTTTAATTGCAACACGATATCCTTTAATTGCTGCTTGAGAACCACCTTCGCCAGGTTGGGAAACCGTTTCCATCATATCGATGATGTTTTGTACATATTTTTTAGGAAAAATTCTTTTTTCATATAATGGATGATCAATTCTAATAATAGAAAGTGGACGATAAATTCCATGGCTACCAATAATTGTATATAGACGAGCTAATTGAAGAGGCGTTATCATCAATCCGTATCCAAAAGAAAAAGTGGCTTTTTCTAAATCTGATAATTTTTTCTTTTTAGGAAGAAAACCTTTTTGTTCTCCAATTAATCCTAAGTTAGTTGGTTGTCCTAATCCGAATTTAATATAGCTGTTGATTAATTCTTTAGTATTCATAGATAATGCAATTTTTGATACTCCAACATTACTAGATTTTTTTAATATTCCTGTTATATCTAGTTTCTCGTGGTATGAAACGTCTTGTATTTTGTGTTTTTTTATAAAGTAAGGTTTGGTATTAATTATTGATTTTTTTTTAATTATTCCTCTTTTTAGTGCTTCCATGATAACGATTGGTTTAACTGTTGATCCTGGTTCAAAAGCATCTGTAATAGCTCTGTTCCGAAGATTTTTCTTTATCATGTATTGTATGTCATTTGGATTGTATGAAGGACTATTAGCCATAGCTAATATTTCTCCAGTTTTAATATTAACTAAAATCGCAATTCCAAAATCTGCTTTATTTTCATTGACTGCATTGTTTAATTTTTGATATACAATTGTTTGTAATTTTTTATCGATACTTAGTATTAAATTATTAGAATTAGATTTATTTATTAAAGATTCATTTTCAATTATTTGTCCTTGATTGTCTCTTCTTACTTTTCTTTTTCCTGGCTTTCCTGTTAGATATGAATTAAAACTTTTTTCTATACCTTCGATTCCTTCTCCATCTATATTGTTTATCCCAATTAATTGAGCTGCAATTTCTCCTGAAGGATAATATCTTTTTGATTCTTCTATTAAAAAAACTCCTGGTAATTTTAATGCTTTAATATAATCTCCAATTTCTGGATTAATTTGACGAGCTAAATAAATAAACTTAACATTTTTATCCGAGTTAATACGAAATATTATTTTTTTTAATGGAATTGATAATATCTCTGATAATGCTTTCCAACGTATATTATTTTTAATATCATTTATATTAACAATAACTGTTGGATCTATAAATACTGCATTTACTGGAACAGCCACAGCTAATGGATATCCTGATCGATCATTAATTATTCCTCTTCTACTTATTACTGATTGTATTCTTAGTGTTCTGCGATCTCCTTCATATGATAGTTTTTTAGAATTAATTATTTGAAGAAATACTATGCGTAATGTTAAAATTACTAAAAATAAAAAAACAATACTGCACAATGTGATAAAACGCCAATTTGTATAAATTATTTTTTTTTTTCTTTTTTCTTTAAGAAAGTTTGTTTTTTTTTTCGTATACATTTTCAGATATCTATTATATTTTAGACATGTTTTTTATTTAATTGAAAATATTAATTTCTAATTAATAGAAGCTATAGAAATAGCATTTTTTTCGATAATTAAATTTCTCCATTCATCGTCTTTTTTTTTTGTTTTAAACTTAAAATTTCTTCTTCAGCAATCAACAAGCGAGTATTGTAAACTACGATAACAACAGAATTAGCAGATAAAATTATTGCTAATAGTAAAATTAGATGAATTTTTCCATATAAAAAAAAATCTTTTTTAATTATTTTTGGTAAATCATAACGTTTTATTTTCATATTTATTCTTTTAATTCAGCTATTCGAAGCACGGAGCTACGAGATCTAGAATTTTTTTTAATTTCTTTCGGGGTTGGTAAAATTCGATTAATAACTTTTAATTTACATATTTTTAGTTTGTTTAGTTGATTTTCTGTAATAGGTAAACCGTATGGAACAGTGGCTTTTTTGCTATTCTTAACCATAAAATTTTTTACTATTCTGTCTTCTAAAGAGTGAAAAGTAATAACGGAAAGGCGACCTCCTGGCTTTAATATTTGTAATGTATTTTCTAATCCTTGTTTAATTTCTTCTAATTCTTGATTAATATAAATTCTAATTGCTTGAAAAGTTCTTCTAGCAGGATGTTTGAATCTATTTTTTATAGGTGTTGCTTTTTTTATAATTTCTACTAGTTCAAGGGTACTTTTTATTTTCTTTATTTTGCAATAGTTTTTAATCGCATACGCAATTCTTTTTGAAAATCGCTCTTCTCCAAAGTGTTTTAAAACAAAATAAATTTCTTTCATATCACTTTTGAAAAGCCAATCTGAAGCAGAAATACCGCAATTTGGATTCATTCTCATGTCTAAGGGGCCATTTTTTTTAAACGAAAAACCTCTTTTTTCATCTTCTATTTGCAGTGATGATGTTCCAAGATCAAATAAGATTCCATTGACTTTTCCAATAATATTTTTATATTTTGCATAATTTAAAATTTTTGAAAAGTTTTCATGAATAATATGAAAACGTTTATCTTTAATTTGATTTCCTATAAATACAGAATTTGGATCTCTATCAAGAGAATAGAGTTTCCCTTCTTTTCCTAATTTTTTTAAAATTGCAATAGAATGGCCACCCATTCCAAATGTGCTATCAATATAAATACCGTTTTTTTTTATTTTTAATGATTCTATTAATTCTTTTTTCATTACAGAAATATGTTTGATTGTTTGATTCATAGTGGAATATACATGATATAAATGAAGAAGGTACACGGTTATTTTCGAATGAAAATAACCATGTTTAATATAGTTTTTTTTGATAAATTATTTTGAAATATTTTATGTGTATAAATAAAAATATTTTTTTAAAAGATTTTTTTTTAAATAGAAATTAATTTTTTATTTTGTAATAAAATCAACCCCGAGAAATGCCGACTATTCCAGAACGCGTCATTTCAACAATTTCTGATATATTTCTAATTATTTTAAGAAAAGAATCTAGTTTTTTTGTAGTACCAGCAAGCTGTAATACATATGTTGTAGGTGTTATATCTACAATTTGTCCTCGAAATACTTCAGTAATATGTTTAATATCATCTTTTTTACAGTTATTTGTTTGTACCTTTAATAACATTATTTCACGTTCTATATGAGAATTTTGTCCAATTTTTATCACTCTTAATACATCAATCAGTTTATGTAGTTGTTTTTCAATTTGTTCAATAGATTTTTCATTTCCGATTGTTTGTATGGTCATTTTTGATAGAGAAGGATCTTCTGTTGGCGCAACTGTAACTGTTTCTATATTGTAACCTCTTTGTGAAAACAATCCTATCACTCGTGATAATGCACCTGATTCATTTTCTAAGAGAACAGATAAAATTCTTCGCATATTTAGGAGACCTCTTTTTTCCTTAACCACATTTCATTCATACCGCCACCTTGAATTTGCATAGGATAAACATGCTCAGAATCATCTATTTGAATATCTAAAAAAACTAAATTACCCTCAGATAGTTTTTTTAATGCTAATATTAATTTTTCTTCTAATTCTTCAGTTTTTTTTACTCTTAAACCAATGTGTCCATATGATTCAACTAATTTTACAAAATCTGGAAGTGAATCCATGTAGGAATGTGAATGTCTTCCAGAATAAATCATATCTTGCCATTGTTTAACCATACCTAAAGAAGAATTATTAAGATTTAATATTAAAATTGCAAGATTATATTGTCGTGCTGTAGATAATTCTTGAATATTCATTTGAATACTACCATCTCCAGTAATACAAATTACTGTAGCTTTTGGTAATGCTAATTTAACGCCTAAAGCAGCAGGTAATCCAAATCCCATAGTACCTAATCCACCTGAATTAATCCAACGTCTAGGTTTGTTAAATTGATAATATAATGCAGTAAACATCTGATGTTGTCCTACATCTGAAGTAATATAGGATGTGCCTTTCGTTAATTTAAAAAGAGTTTTAATGATTGTTTGTGGTTTTATTTTAGTACTTTTTTTATTATATTCTAAACTTTTAACTTTTTTCCATTCTTCTATAGAAGACCACCATTCTTTTAAAGAATGAACTTTTTTTTCTTTTTTTATTAATTCAATCATTTCTTGTAAAACTTGTTTAGCATCTCCAACAATAGGAATGTCTGCTGAAACAGTTTTAGAAATTGAAGTAGGATCAATATCAACATGTACAATAGTGGCATTTGGACAATATTTTTTTAAATTATTTGTTGTGCGATCATCAAATCGTACACCAATTGCAAAAATTACATCAGAATAATGCATGGCCATATTAGCTTCGTAAGTACCATGCATACCTAACATAGAAATACTTTGAATATGAGTACCTGGAAATGCACCTAATCCCATTAAAGATGTTGTTACAGGACAATTAATTTTTTCTGCAAACGTACGTAATTCTTCATTGCTATTAGAACTGATAATTCCTCCACCTGCGTAAATAACAGGTTTCTTTGCTTTTAATATTGTACGAAGTGCTTTTTTAATTTGCCCCTGATGACCTTTAGTTGTTGGATTATAAGAACGTATATGTATGTTTTCTGGCCATATAAAATTGTATTTATTTGTTTTTTTTAAAATATCTTTTGGTAAATCAATAACTACTGGTCCTGGACGTCCAGTAGATGCTAACCAAAAAGCTTTTTTAAAAATGATAGGTATATCTTCAGTTTTTTTTACTAAAAAGCTGTGTTTGACTATCGGACGAGAAATACCAATCATATCACATTCTTGAAATGCATCGTATCCAATTAATGATGAAGCCACTTGACCAGAAATCACTACCATCGGAACAGAATCCATATAAGCTGTGGCAATACCGGTAATGGCATTGGTGGCACCTGGCCCTGAAGTAACTAATACAACACCTATTTTTCCAGTAGATCTTGCATATCCATCAGCCATATGAGTTGCTGCTTGTTCGTGTCTTACTAAAATGTGTTCAACTCCGCCAACAGTTTTGAGAGCATCATAAATATCTAGGACAGCACCACCAGGATAACCAAATATATGCTGTATTCCCTGATTAATTAATGATCTGATGACCATTTCGGCTCCTGACAATATTTCCAATTTTTCCTCCAGGATGCTAATTTATTAGGTTTTATTTCCTAGTTTTCTATTTGTAGTTTATCCTGATAGTTTATCTAGATAAAAAAAGAATAATTTAATATATTAAAAAAATTTTAAAATATTTTTATTACAATGACTTAATTTAAAATTTTTAGAAAACTTGATTTTTTAGGTTAATTAGTTGAATTGTTTCATTATTACAAATATATTAAATTTTATCAATAAATTGAAATAAATTTGTTTTATTAAAAATGCTTGATTTAAAAATTTAATACTAATTCACATTTTTACTACTAATTAAAAATTTTTTAAAATGGGGTGACATCCATGTTGAAAACGTATTGTTTTTTTTAGTTATAAAACAGGTTGCTAAATTTTCTCTTAATGCCAACATCTTGGCTTTTTTGAAACCCAAAATAAGTAGTGCACTATCCCAACCATCAGCTTCTAAAGCAGTTGATGAAATTACGCTTACTGATATTAAGTTATGTGTTACAGGCATTCCTGTTTTAGGATCAATCAGATGTGATATTTTTTTACCTTTTAAATAATAATAATTGCGATAAGTGCCAGCTGTACTAATTGATTTGTTTTTTAAACGAACTAATAAATGAATTGATTTTATTTTATCAGTAGGTTTTTGAATTGCAATAATTTTAGGATTTTCTTTTCTTTCTGTTTTAACTAAAACTGTACCTCCTACTGAAATAGTATAATTTTCTATTCCTTCTTTTTTAAGAATAGAGGAAAGGTGATCTGCTGCAAATCCTTCTCCTAATGTAGAAAGATTAATTTTAATACCATCTAAATTCTTTTTGATATAATTTCCAGTAGAATTACTAATTAGTTTTAAATGTTGAATTCCTGTAAGAGCAATATTTTTTTTTATTTTATTAATAGAGGGATAGCGATACGGTTTTTTTTGCTCACCAAATCCCCATATATTAATTAAATTACCAATTGTAATATCTAGTTTTCCATGAGTTTTTTTATTAATTTTTAACGCTGTTGAAATAATTTTAAAAAAATTTTCATTGATAACTAACAGTTTATTTTTTTTTAGTTTGTTAAATTTAGATACTAAAGAGTTTTTTTTCCAAGAAGATAGCAGTGCTTCATCTTCATTTAAATTTTTTTGTATTAAATTTTTTATATATAATTTGTTTGGTATATAAGGAGTGCTCACTTGCCAATATGTACCCATAGTTTTACCTTTTAATTTTGTAAATTTTTTTTCTTCATTTTTATCTAATATAGTAAAAAGCATTAAAAATAAAAAAAAAGTACTGAACATAATATTTAAAATCATCTATATCAAATTATCCGTTTAAAATAAAAAAATTTATTATAAATAATTTTTACATTTTAATTTGATAAATTTATTTTTTTATTTTCTCCTAAGCATCGATGGAGTTAATTAAAGATGGAGTGTATACTAAAAATTTATTGTCATTTAATAGTAATATTTTTTAGTGGTTTTATTTATAAGATCAGATTGTAATTTACGAGAAATAAACGATGAAAAGAATAAATATAGTATTAAGCGGGATAATGCTTGTTTTAACGCTATTACTAAGTTTTGGAATGTCTTGGGGAAATAAAACTTTTACTTATTCTCAAAATATTCCTTCTGTACAACCAACTCCTAGTTTAGCTCCGATGCTAGAAAAAGTTATGCCTTCAGTTATTAGTATTAATATTGAAGGAAGTACTGTAGTTCATACTTCTCGCTTACCTCATCAATTTCAACCATTTTTTGGTCATAATTCTCCATTTTGTCAGGGTAATTCACCATTTCGCAATTCTCCTTTTTGTCATTCTAATCCAGATTCTAATAGTATGCATGAAAAATTTCATGCATTGGGTTCTGGTGTAATTATTAATGCTGATAAAGCATATGCTGTAACAAATAATCATGTTGTAGAAAATGCAAATAAAATTCAAGTACAATTAAGTGACGGACGTCGTTATGAAGCATGCATAATTGGTAAAGACGCTCGTTCCGATATTGCTTTAATACAATTAAAAAATGCAAAAAATTTAAGTGCAATAAAAATTGCTGATTCTGATACACTTCGAGTAGGTGACTACACTGTAGCAATTGGTAATCCGTACGGTCTTGGTGAAACTGTGACTTCCGGTATTGTGTCCGCTTTAGGACGAAGTGGATTAAATATTGAGCATTATGAAAATTTTATTCAAACTGACGCAGCTATTAACAGAGGTAATTCTGGTGGAGCATTAGTTAATTTAAACGGTGAATTAATAGGTATTAATACTGCAATATTAGCACCAGATGGGGGTAATATTGGCATTGGATTTGCTATTCCTGGAAATATGGTTAAAAACCTTACAGAACAAATGGTAAAATTTGGACAAGTAAAACGTGGAGAACTTGGCATAATAGGTATGGAATTAAATTCAGATTTAGCTAATGTGATGAAAATAAACGCTCAAAAAGGTGCATTTGTAAGTCAAGTTTTACCTAATTCTTCTGCTTTTCATGCAGGCATTAAAGCTGGAGATATTATTGTTTCCTTAAATAAAAAATCAATTTCGAGTTTTGCAGCATTACGTGCTGAAGTAGGATCTTTACCAGTATCTACTAAAATGGAATTAGGAATATTTCGAAATGGAATAACTAAAAATGTCATTGTTGAATTGAAACCATCTTTAAAAACGAGTATTAGTTTAGGAGATATTTATACGGGAGTTGAAGGTGCTGATTTAAGTGATTATTCCTCAAATGGACAAAAAGGTGTAAAGATAGAAAATGTAAAATTGAATACTCAAGCTTCAAAAATTGGTTTTAAGAAAGATGATATCATTGTAGAAGTAAATCAAAAATTAATAAATAATTTAAATGATTTAAAAAATGTTTTAGATTTAAAACCAAATATATTAGTTTTTAGTGTGAAAAGAGGAAGTAATAGTATTTACTTAGTAAGTGAATAACTATTTTAGCGTTCCGCCCGATACATAACCGGGCGGTTTTCATTGTTTTATTTTGTACCGCGTAAAAGTTGATTAATTTCTACTTTGTTGAGTGTTTTAGAATCTACTTTTTTAACAATAATTGCAGCATATAAATTATATTTTCCATTCTGTGATGGTAAGCTTCCAGAAACTACTACAGAGTTAGCAGGTACTCTTCCATATAAAATTTCTCCTGTTTCTCTATTATAAATTTTAGTACTTTGTCCTATAAAAACTCCCATAGAGATTACTGAACCTTCTTCTACAATTACCCCTTCTACTATTTCGGAACGTGCTCCAATAAAACAATTATCCTCAATAATTGTAGGGTTGTTTTGAAGAGGTTCTAAAACACCTCCTATACCTACACCACCAGATAAATGCACATTTTTTCCAATTTGAGCACAAGAACCTACAGTGGCCCAAGTATCTATCATAGTTCCTTGATCTATATATGCACCAATATTTATATATGATGGCATTACAATAGTATTAGAATTAATAAATGATCCATACCGAATTGTAGCTGGTGGAACTACTCGAATTTTTTCTTCTTCAAATTTTTTTTCATTGTAATTTTCGTATTTAAGAGGAATTTTATCGTAGTAGTTACTAATACTACCTTGGAATATATTATTTGTATTTAAATACATATACAATAAAATTGCTTTTTTTAACCATTGATGTGTAATCCACACATTTTCTTTTTTTTCTGAAATTCTAATTTTTCCACTATTTAATAATTTAATAATATGATGAATTGTTTGATGCGTTTCAACATCAATATTTTTAACATTAATTTCATTTTTTTTTATATAAGCATTTTCAATGATTTCTTTACATTTTTTCATTTTTTCAATTAACCTGATTAAATATGTTATTAAATTTTTTACTAGATATAATTATTTATTAATAAGCTTAGATGGTATTGTTTCGTTTTTCTGCCATGTTAAAATATCACATCCGTTTTCTATTATTAGTACGGTATGTTCATATTGTGCAGATAGAGAATGATCTTTTGTTTTAACAGTCCAACCATCTTTCATACATTTTACTTCATGACTGCCTGCATTAATCATAGGTTCAATAGTAAAAATCATTCCTTTTTCTAGAATAATGTTACTTTTATTTTTATAATGAAGTACATATGGTTCTTCATGAAATGAACGTCCAATACCATGCCCACAATATTCTTTTACAACTGAAAAGTTATTATTTTCGACGTAATTCTGAATTACTTCACCAATTTTGTATAGCGGTATTCCCGGTTTTAATATATTTAAAGATTTATATAAACTTTCTTGAGCAATTTTGCACAAACGTTTAGATAAAGTGCTTGTTTTTCCTACAAGAAACATTTTTGAAGTATCTGCATGATAATTGTTTTTTATAATTGTAATATCGATATTAACTATGTCTCCTGATTTTAAAATTTGATTTTTATTTGGAATTCCATGACATACTACGTCATTAATAGAAACACAAATAGATTTTGGAAAACCATGATAGCCTAAACATGCTGAAACAGCTTTTTTTTTAATAATAAAATCGTGGCAAATATTGTTAATTTCTTCTGTACTGATATTAGGTTTAACATATTCTTCAATCATTTCTAATACTTCTGCAGCTATTTTTCCAGATGTTTTCATTCTTTCAATTTCTGATTCTGTTTTTATTATGCAATTCATAATATTTAGCCGATTTTTAGATTTAATAAAATTTAGAATGTTTAAATTATACGTTTAAAATCCTACTTGAAAATAATTTTTTGTTTTATTATTTAATTAATATATTGAAATAAAAAGTAAAAGACGTTAATAATTATTATTATTCTTAATATTGATTATGATATATTTATATTAAATTCGTTTTTATAAATGAAATATGATTTTTTTTATTTATAAAGTTTTTATTTGGAATTAATTATTTAAAAATTTATTTTTCTGATATTTTTATTAAACTTTTTTTTAAGGAATAGTTATGGAAATAGTATCAATGCGAGACATGTTAAAAGCAGGAGTTCATTTTGGTCATCAAACACGTTATTGGAATCCAAAGATGAAACCTTTTATTTTTGGTTCTCGAAATAAAGTACACATTATTAATTTGGAAAAAACTCTTCCAATGTTTAATTTTGCTTTATCTGAATTAAAGAAGATTTCTTTTAAAAAAGGAAAAATATTATTTGTAGGTACTAAAAGAGCTGCCAGTAAAAAAATAAAAGAAACAGCTTTAAATTGCAATCAATTTTATGTTAATCATCGTTGGTTAGGAGGAATGCTGACTAACTGGAAAACTGTTCGACAATCTATAAAACGTTTAAAAGATTTAGAAATAGAATCACAAGATGGTACTTTTTTAAAACTTACTAAGAAAGAAGCTTTGATAAGAACACGAGAACTATCTAAGTTAGAAAACAGTTTGGGCGGCATTAAAAATATGGGAGGTTTACCTGATTGTTTATTTGTAATTGACGCTGCTCATGAAAATATTGCAATTAAAGAAGCAAATAACTTAGGAATTCCCGTGTTTGCTATAGTTGATACTAATTCTAATCCTGATGGTGTAGATTATGTAATCCCTGGCAACGATGATGCCATCAGATCAGTGACATTATATTTACAAGCTGTATCAATTAGTATTTCCAAAAATCAAAATTGTAATTCATTTAGTGAAATGTTATTAGATACAGATAATAAAAATATAAGTATAGAATAACAATCACGTGTTTTTATTTTAAATGTAGAAGAGGAAATAATTATGAGTAATATTACTGCTTGCTTAATTAAAGAGTTAAGATTACGTACAGGAGCAGGATTTATGGAATGTAAACGTGCATTGATAGAAGAGAAGGGAGATATTGAGTTATCAATTGATAATTTAAGAAAATCAGGACAAGCAAGAGCTGAGAAAAAAACACATAATATTACAAATCAAGGAATGATATTTGCAAAAATTAAAAACAAAATTGGTGCTATGCTTGAATTAAATTGTCAAACTGATTTTGTTGCAAAAGATAATTTATTTTCCTTATTAGGAAAAGAAATAATTTTAACAGCGTTGTCACAAAAAATAAGAAATATTGATGATATCAAAAATATTTTTGAAATGAAAAAAACAGAATTAATTTCAAAAGTAGGTGAAAATATTAAAATTAATCGATTTAGTTTTATTGAAGGTGATAATATATTTTCTTATATACATGGTGGTCGAATTGGTGTATTAGTTAGCGCCAGTAATCTCAATAAAGAAATACTAAAAAATATTGCTATGCATATTGCTGCAAGTAAACCTGAATATTTATCTCCAAATGAAATATCTAATTCTGTTTTTCAACGTGAATATGAAATTCAATTAGAATTAGCAAAAAAACAAAATAAATCTTCTGAAATATTAAAAAAAATAGTTCAAGGTCGAATGAATAAATTTATTAATAATATTTCATTAACTGGTCAAGACTTCATTATGGATACTACAAAAACAGTAGGTTCATTACTAAATGAACATAATGCTCGTATTATATCTTTTATTAGATTTGAAGTTGGAGAAAAAAAATTTAATTGATTTAAAAAACTATTTTAAAAAATAAAATATATACCAGTTAATTAAAAAAAATAAAAAATATTTTTAATAAAAAATCTATTTAGGTTAAAAAAATATGTCTACCAATACAAAATTTATATACCGTCGTATTTTGCTTAAAATAAGCGGTGAAGTCTTGCAAGGAGTGAATAAATTTGGTATTGATATAAATTCTTTAAAAAGAATAGTAAAAGAAATTAAATTAGTATTAAAATTTGGTGTTCAAGTAGGTTTGGTAATCGGTAGTGGAAATTTATTTCGTGGTGCAACTTTGTCTCAATTAGGGGTAAATAGAATAGCAGCAGATCATATAGGTATTTTATCAACGATAATTAATAGTTTGGCTATGAGAGATATTATGAATTCTCATTCAATTCCTACTTACGTCATGTCTTCTATATCAGTGAATGGCATATGCGAAATATATCATTATGAAAGAGCAATAGATTTGTTGTCTAATAATATTGTTGTTATTTTTGCAGCTGGTACAGGCAATCCTTTATTTACAACGGATTCTGCTGCGTGTTTACGCGGGATTGAAACAAAATCAGATATAATTTTAAAGGGTACAAAAGTTGATGGAGTTTATTCCAAAGATCCAAAAAAACATTCTCGAGCTATTTTTTATAAAAACTTAACATATAAAGATGTTATTCAAAAAGAACTAAAGGTTATGGATTTATCGGCTTTTTCTTTAGCTAGAGACCATAATTTACCAATTCGAGTGTTTAACATTAATAAACCTAGATCTTTGTACCGTATTATTAAAGGTTACGATGAAGGTACTCTTATTAAGTAAATTAATAAAAAGAATATTATCCATTTAAAGAATAGATTTTATAGGTACTCATGTGATTAATGATATTCATATTAAAAGTAATGAAAAAATGAAAGTATGTATTAACAACTTTCAAAATCAAGTTAATAACATTCGAACTGGACGAGCATCTCCAGAATTATTAAACAATATTTATGTTGAATATTTTGGTTCTAAAGTTCCTTTACGTCAAATATCTAATGTAGTAGTTGAAGATTATCATACTCTTAAAATTAATGTTTTTGATGATTCTAGTACATCTGTAATTAAAAAAGCAATTTTAAATTCTAATCTTGACTTGAATCCAGTTTTATATGGTAAAGATATTATTATACCAATACCCGGTTTGACAGAAGAAAGAAGAAAAAAATTAATTAAAATAATACGTAATAACGCAGAAAATGCTCGAATTTATATAAGAAATATTCGTAGGGATGCAAATGATAAGATAAAGAATTATCTAAAAAGTAAAATTATTAGTGAAGATAACGAGCATACTGCACAAAATAAAATTCAAATAATGACAGATGATTATATTAAAAAAATAGATTTAATCTTATCACAAAAAGAAAAAGAACTTATGAAATTTTAAATTTTATAAAATATTTTTTTAAAAATTATTTTCTATAATTTTATTATACATGCTTATTATAGTAATTTTTAATAATTGAATATTATTAATATTAAAAATTTTTATGAAAAAAATAACTATTCTAGGATCTACTGGTTCTATTGGTATTAGTACTTTGTCTATTGTTAAAAAAAATCCTTCTTTATTTAAAGTAATTGTTTTAGTAGCTAATAAAAACTTTTCTATTATGTTACAACAATGTGAGTTTTTTTCTCCTGATTGGGTTGTAATGAAAAATAAAAAATCAGCTGATATTTTAAGAAAAAGACTAAAAGATAAAAAAATAAAAACGCAAGTTTTATCTGGTAATAAAGCTATTTGTGAATTAGCTTCTTTAAAAGAAGTTGATCTAGTTATATCTGCCATCGTAGGAATGGCAGGTTTATTACCTACTTTATCTGCAATAAATGCTGGAAAAACAATTTTATTAGCTAATAAAGAATCTTTAATTACATGTGGTATTATTTTTATGAAAGCTTTAGCTTCTAATAAAGCTAAAATTTTTCCTATTGATAGTGAACATAATGCTATCTTTCAAGTTTTGCCTAAGTTTGTTCAGAAAAATTTAGGTACAGTTAATTTAAAAAAAAATGGTATTAAATCTATTATTTTGACCGCCTCTGGAGGTCCTTTTTTTAACTTTAAAAAAGAAGATTTATCTTTTATTACGCCATTAGAAGCATGTTCTCATCCAAATTGGTCAATGGGAAAAAAAATATCAATAGATTCAGCAACAATGATAAATAAAGGTTTTGAATACGCTGAGGCAAGATGGCTTTTTAATGCTTCATCTTCAGAAATTGATATTGTAATTCATCCTCAGTCAATTATTCATTCTATGGTTGAGTATATCGATGGATCAGTATTAGCACAACTTGCAGTTCCTGATATGAAAATTGCAATTTCATATGCAATGTCTTGGCCTAATCGTATATCTTCTGGAGCTAATTTTTTAAATTTCAATAAATTAAGTAATTTAACTTTTTTTAAACCAGATTTTATTCAATTTCCATGTTTAAAATTAGCTATTGATGCTTTCTCTCAAGGTCAATCCGCAATGATAGTTTTGAATGCTGTTAATGAAGTTACTGTTTCAGCTTTTTTAAATTCAAAAATCAGTTTTAATAAAATTTCTGAGATTAATACTGATATTTTAATGTCTTCTTCTTTTTCAGAACCTGTTTCTATTGAAGAAGTTTTAGAAATTGATAAAAAAACAAGAATAATATCTCAAAAAAAAATATCGTCTTTAATATATTAATATTATTTCATGTATAATTTAAAAAATGTTTTCTTAAAAGAAATCTAAACCAACTATGTTATATAAATCTTCATTAAAAAATAGGAAAAAAATTAAAGAAGAAAATCTTCGTCATGTAGCAATTATTATGGATGGAAATGGAAGATGGGCTGAAAAAAGAGGTAAAATACGCACTTTAGGTCATAAAGAAGGTTTTAAAACAGCAAGAAAAATAGTAAAGTTTGCTGTTGAAAATAATATAGAAATATTAACATTATACGTTTTTAGTAAAGAAAATTGGAAACGTCCGAAATTAGAAGTTACAGCTTTAATGAAATTATTTTTTTTTGCATTAAAAAGTGAAACAAAAAATTTAAATAAGTATAATATTCGTTTAAAAATAATTGGAGATATAAGTTTTTTTAATGAAAAATTACAAAATTACATTTATAAAGTAGAAAAAAAAACTTTGAACAATACTGGTTTAATTTTAAATATTGCTGCGAATTATAGTGGTAAATGGGATATCATACAGGGTATGAAGAAAGTCATTAAAGCTGTTCAAAAAGGGTTTTTAAATATTGATCAAATTCAAGAACAAAATTTTTCTCAATATTTATCTACGAGTGAATTATTACCAGTAGATTTAGTCGTTAGAACAGGAGGAGAAAAAAGAATCAGTAATTTTTTTTTGTGGCAGATAGCGTACTCTGAATTATACTTTACTGATGTTTTATGGCCTGATTTTAATCAGCGTGATTTTCAGCATGCAATTAATTGTTTTTTTACTCGCGAACGTCGTTTTGGAGGAATTCAAAAATAATTAAAAATATTTTTTAAAAAAATGTTTTTAATATAAAAAAAATACTTTTTTTTGAAAAACAGATTTTTTATTAAAACTAGCTTTTATTCAAATCTTCTTTTTTATTTCGTAGTATCTTTTATTTAAATAAAATTAATTTTTATACAAAATAAGAGATATACTGTAGGAAAAATTGCAATAATAATGTTAATTAAAAGTTTTTTCATAATTTTTTTAATGTTTTTTAATACTAATGTTTTTTCAAAAAATTTATGGACTATAGAAAAAATTCAATTTAAAGGATTAAAATATTTCTCTAAAGATGAGGTGTTAAAAAATATCTGTTTTAATGTTGGAAGTCACGTATCTGAAAATGATATTAAAAATAGTATAAAATCTCTATTTCAAACTGGAAAGTTTAAAACCATTAAAATAGTTTATTCAGGTAAAACTATTATTTTTAAAATAAAAGAACAACCTATTATTTCAAATATTACTTTTTTAGGAAATAAAGTAATTAAGGACTCCATTCTTAAGAAGTATCTTAATGAATTAGGTATTAAAGAAGGTAATTCTTTTAATCCTTTTTTAAATTCTATTTTTGTAAAAAATTTAAAAGAATTTTATAGTAATATTGGAAGATATAATTCTAACATCAAGATATTAAAAAAAATTACTTTAAATAATAAAGTAAATTTAAAAATACTTATTTATGAAAGTAATTTAGTAGAAATAAATCATGTTAAAATTATTGGAAATAATTATTTTTCTCAAGAAAAAATACTTTCATTGTTTAAATTAAAAGATAATAAGTCTTGGTGGAATTTTTTTAAAAAACGTTTTTACTATTCTGAACAGTTAGAAGAAGATTTAAAAAATTTAACTAATTTTTATTTAAATAAAGGATACTACTATTTTAATATAAATAAAAAAATAGTGCATTATTTAAAAAATAAAAATAAAGTAAATATTACAGTTTATATTTCTGAAGGTAAGAAATACAAAGTTTCTAGTTTTTTTATTAATGGTAACTTATTACAATATTATCAATTGATTAAAAATCTCATTAAGATTAATAAGAATGAATTGTATAATAAAGAAAAAATTACTTTGATAGTCAAAAAAATACAAAGATTTTTATCTGAAAAGGGATATATTGATCCTAAAATCATTGTTTATCCACAAGTTGATTCTAAAGAAAAAAAAATTATTTTAAATTTTAACATAGATATTCAAAAACGTTATTTTGTAAATAGAATAAATTTTAGAGGTAACGAATTAACTCAAGATATAGTTTTAAGACGTGAAATAAAACAAATAGAAGGTGAATGGTTTAACTTAAAATTAATAGAATTAGGTAAAAGATCGTTAGAAAAAATAAAATTTTTACGTGATGTTACTATACAAAAAAGGATTTTATCTAATAGAGATAATGGAGTTGATGTTACCTATACACTAAAAGAACAACCTACTGGTACTTTGAATTTTGGTTTGGGATATGGAAGAGATAGTGGATTAAGTTTTAATACATCTATTTCTCAAGATAATTTATTTGGTTCTGGAAATTCACTAAAAGCTAGTATTATTAAAAACGACAATCAAAAATATGCTGATATATCAATTATATATCCATATTTTACTGACGATGGTACAAATTTGAATACTAGATTTTTTTATAATGATTTTAAATATAATATAAACAATTTTTCTAATATTATAAAAAGCACTTCTGGATTCGAAAGTGACTTAAGTTTTTTGATCAATGCATTTAATAGAATTAATCTTGGTTTTGGATATACCCATAATGGTTTAATAAATAAAGAAGAAAAAGTTATTTTAAAAGTTACAAATACGTCTAATGATAAATTTTTAAAAAATAGTTTAGTAGACGATTTTACTTTAAATTATTCTTTGATGCATGACACTTTAAAATATTTTTATTTTCCTATTTCAGGGAATCAAACTTACATTAGTGGAAAAAATACAATTCCTGGTTCAGATAATAATTTTTATAAATTTCTATTTGATAGTGAACAATACATTCCGTTAGATAAAGAAAAAAAAATTATATTTTTAACTCATGTTCGTGCTGGTTTCGGTAATAGTTTAGATAAAGAAAAATTGCCTTTTTATGAAAATTTTCATGCCATTAATTCAAATAATATTCGTGGATTTCGAGCAAATACTATTGGTCCTAAAAAAATTTATGTTAATTCTAATTTAGAAAAATGCTTGGGATATAATCAAGAAAATGATTTTTGTGAGTCTATAGATTCTATTGGTGGAAATGCCATGCTGATTTCTAATTTAGAATTAATTACACCAATTCCATTAATTAACAATGAATATAGTAAATTTCTTAGATCTTCGTTCTTTTTAGACGCTGGAAATATTTGGGATACTATGTGGGAAAAAAAACAAAATATTAATTTTTCACAATTTCCAGATTATAGTAATTTAAATAATATTTACGCATCAATAGGTATATCTTTACAATGGTTTTCTCCTATTGGTCCATTAGTTTTTTCCTATGCATATCCTATTCATAAAGATGAAAATACTCAATTAGAAGCATTTCAATTTAACTTTGGAAAAAATTGGTGATTGAAATAAAATTTAATTTTTAATATTAATTTTATAAAAAATAAAAACATTATTTTTTTCAATGGGAAAGAATTTTGAATAATAATAATAAATATATTTTAAATATTAAAGAAATTTTAAAAATTTTACCGCATCGCTATCCTTTTTTACTTATTGATCGAATTTTAGATTTTAAAATATTTCAATGTTTAATAGCACTTAAAAATTGCACTATAAATGAACCTTTTTTCCAAGGTCATTTTACGAAAGAACCTATTTTTCCTGGTGTTTTAATTATTGAAGCTATGACTCAAGCGGCGGCTATTTTAATTTTTAAAAGTATAGGTACATTAAATATTAACAAGTTATATTATTTTGTAGGTATTGAAAACGCTAGATTTAAAAAAATTGTAGTTCCTGGTGATCAAATGTTTATTAAAGTAATTTTCTTAGAATCTAAAAAAAATTTTATAAAATTTAGAATTTTTGCCATAGTAAACAAAAAAAATGTTTGTAAAGCTACAGTAATTTTTTGTAAAAAAAATATGTTTAATTAAATATATTTTTGATATAAATGTTAGGAAAATAAATGAATTTAGAAAAATTTGTGCATCTTCATGTACATAGCGATTATTCAATTATTGATGGATTATCAAAACCAGAAAATTTAGTAAAAAAAACAGTTTATTTAGGAATGAAATCTATTGCTATAACAGATTTTAATAATTTATATGGTGTAATAAAATTTTATAATGCAGCGCATAAATGG
Source organism: uncultured Buchnera sp. (assembly GCF_913776765.1). Lineage (NCBI taxonomy): Bacteria > Pseudomonadati > Pseudomonadota > Gammaproteobacteria > Enterobacterales > Erwiniaceae > Buchnera > uncultured Buchnera sp. Next base: position 453,611 of record NZ_CAJYPO010000001.1, on the reverse strand, counting down.
GGTTTAAAACCTATTATTGGTGTTACAGTTAAATTCTTTTCCGAATTAATAAAAAATGAATTAACAGAATTAACTATATTAGCGGCGACTCAAGAAGGATACAAAAACTTAATTTTATTAATTTCTCGTGCTTATAAAAAAGGATGCTTTTACGAAAAACATGTAACAATAGAAAAAAAGTGGTTATCAGAATTAAACAATGGATTAATATTACTTTCAGGAGGTTGTCAAGGTGAAATTGGAAAAGTTTTATTACGTGGTCAACCTTCATTAATATCTAATTGTTTGTATTTTTATGAAAAATATTTTTCTGGATTTTACTATTTAGAATTAATTCGTACTGATAGAGAAAATGAAGAAAAGTATTTACATTTAGCAGTAAATTTATCTTACTCTAAAAAAATTCCAGTGGTTGCAACCAATGATGTATGTTTTTTAAATAAAGAAGATTTTAAAATTCATAAAATCAGAATTGCAATTAATGAAGGTGTAAGATTAAAAGAATCTAAGATTCAAAATAATTATAGTGAACATCAGTTTTTAAAAACTGAAAAAGAGATGTATTCTCTTTTTTCTGATATTCCAGAAGCAATTATCAATAGTGTAGAAATTTCAAAACGTTGTAATGTTTTTATAAAATCTGGTAAATATTTTTTACCTCAATTTTCTACAGGAAAAACAAGTATTGAGAATTATTTAATTATACAGTCTGAAAAAGGATTAAAAAAACGTTTAGACTCAAATTTTAAAAAAATAGATAAAAAAATCTATTTTAAATATAAAAATCGTTTAGATATAGAACTAAGTATCATTAATAAAATGGGATTTCCTGGTTATTTTCTAATCGTTATGGAGTTTATACAATGGGCAAAAGATAATAATATACCAGTAGGTCCTGGAAGAGGATCAGGAGCTGGTTCCTTAGTAGCATACGCATTGAACATAACAGAGGTCGATCCACTTTTTTTTGATTTGTTGTTTGAACGATTTTTAAATCCAGAACGTATTTCATTACCTGATTTTGATATTGATTTTTGTATGGAAAAACGTGATCAAGTCATTGAACATGTTGCAAATATGTATGGTAGAGAATCAGTAGCTCAAATTATTACTTTTGGTACAATGACAGCAAAAGCTGTTATTAGAGATGTTGGAAGGGTTTTAGGATATCCTTATGGATTTATTAATAATTTATCTAAATTAGTTCCTTTAGATCCAGGAATTACATTAAAAGATGCTTTTGCTAAAGATTCAGAATTATATAGTCTTTACAAAAATGACGAAGACGTTAAAAACTTAATTGATATATCAAAAAAATTAGAAGGAGTAAAACGTAATGTTGGGAAACATGCGGGAGGCGTAGTCATTTCTCCTACTAAAATTACTGATTTTTGTCCTTTATATTGTGATGAAAAAGGTAATAATCCTGTAACACAATTTGATAAAAATGATATAGAGTATGTCGGATTATTAAAATTCGATTTTCTTGGTTTACGCACACTAACAATTATTAATTGTGCAGTAAATATGATTAATAAAAATTTATTATTAAATAATAAAAAAACAATTAATATTAATTCTATTTCTCTTAATGAGAGTAAATGTTTTAGTTTATTAAAAAAATGTGAAACTACAGCGATTTTTCAATTAGAATCGTACGGAATGAAAGATTTAATAAAAAGACTACAACCAGATTGTTTTGAAGATATAGTTGCATTAATTGCACTTTTTAGACCTGGTCCTTTACAATCTGGAATGGTAGATAATTTTATTAATCGTAAGCACGGAAATGAAGATATTGCATATCCTGATCATAAATGGCAACATCGATTATTAAAACCAGTATTAGAATCAACATACGGTATTATTTTATATCAAGAACAAGTAATGCAAATTGCTCAAATTTTAGCAGGTTATACTTTAGGAAAAGCTGATATTTTAAGACGAGCTATGAGTAAAAAAAATTTAAAAGATATGGCTGAACAACGTGCTTTTTTTATAGACGGTGCTCAAAAAAAAGGAATTAATAGAAAGCTATCTGTAAAAATTTTTGATTTACTAGAAAAATTTGCTGGATATGGATTTAATAAATCTCATTCTGTAGCTTATGCATTAGTGTCTTATCAAACTTTATGGTTAAAAGCACATTATCCTTCTGAATTTATGGCTTCTACTATGACGTCTGATATAGATAATACAGATAAAATCGTAACTTTAATTAATGAATCTATTCAAATGGGAATAAAAATAATACCTCCAAATATTAATTTAAGTAAATATGAATTTTATGTCAATAATAAAAAAAATATAGTTTATGGTCTTGGAGCTATTAAAGGTATAGGTATAAGCTCAATGTTCCATCTTGTTAAAGAGAGAGAAAAAAATGGATTTTTTTCTGATTTATTTGATCTTTGTGTGCGCACTGATCCTAATAAAATAACTCGGAAAGTATTAGAAAAACTAATTATGTCTGGAAGCTGTGATTGTTTTAATAAAAACAGGAACTATTTACTTTCTTTAATTGAAGATGCAATCAAAGCATCAAAAGAACATTTTAAAATAAAAAAGTTTCAACAAGAAAGTTTATTTGGTTCATTTAAAAAAGAATTAAATATTATAAAAAATAATAATTTATTAAATTCTCTTTCTTATGAAGAAAATAAGCTAGAAAATGAACATAAAGTTTTAGGTTTTTATCTCACAGGACATCCTATCGATGGATATTTAGAAGAATTAAAACATTATGTTAATAATTTTACATTTTCAAAATTAAAATTTTTTAATAATACTAAAAAAAAAATAATGGTTGCAGGAATAGTTGTTTCTATTAAAATAAAAACAACAAAAAATAAAAATCGTATAGCTATTTTAGTATTAGATGATAGTACTGGTCTTTTAGAAGTAGTAGTTTTCGAAAATTTATTAAATTCATCTGAAGATTTAATTAAATTAAATAAAATTTTAATTGTTTCTGGTATTTTAAATACTAACTTTATTAATAAAAACTTAAAAATGACAGCATATAATATTATGAATTTAAATTTAGTAAGAGAAAAAAATCTTAATCAATTAAAGATCTTCTTAAAAAAAGAACAAGAAGATAAATATTTTTTAAAAAAAATTGATCAATTTTTTAAAAGACAACCGATAGGTAAAATTCCTGTTTATATTTTTTTTGAAAAAAAAGATCTTAGTTCTGAATTTAAATTAATAAAAAAATGGTTCATTAAAATTAGCAATGAATTTTTAATTGAATTAGATGTCTTAATCAATGAAAATAAAATATGTGTAAAGTATTTTTAAAAATGTTCTTCAAAAAACATAATTTTAAAAATATAAGAAAAGATTATTAAAAATTTTTGTTTATTTTTTATATTAAATGAAATTTTCTTTTAAAGAAATAAATAATTTCATTTAATTTAATTAAAATACTTTTTTTACTTTTTCTTTCTCTGTATTCAACTTTGTTTTCATTAATATGACGTGGACTAATTATAATTTGATGTGGAATACCAATTAAATCCATTTCGTTAAACATAATTCCTGGTCTTTCATTGCGATCATCTAAAATTACATCTATTTTTTCTTTTTTTAAATTTTCATATAAGTTTTCTGTAATTTCTTTAATTTTAATACATTTTTTTATATTCAAAGGCAAGATAACAATCTGGAAAGGAGCGATAGAATCAGGCCAAATAATTCCATTATTATCATGATTTTGTTCAATTATAGCTGCAATTATGCGTGTTATTCCAATACCATAGCATCCCATATGTATATATTTCTGATTGTTGTTTTTTCCTTGAACTAATACATTCATCTTTTTAGAGTATTCTTTTCCTAATTGGAAAATATGTCCAATTTCAATGCTTTTTTTAATTTCTAAAGCTCCTGATCCATCTGAACTCAAATCTTTTTTTGTTATATTTCTAATATCTTTAACAATTGGCATAGGAAGATCTACATTCCAATTTACATTTATAAACAATTTTTCATTGATGTTTGATCCAATAGTGAAATTTTTCATATAATAAACAGAAACATCAGCAAAAATAGGAATTTTTAACCCTAAAGGACCTAAAAATTTTGATTTTACTCCCATCAATGCGATAGTTTCTTGTTCATTAACAAACGACAATGGTTTGTCAATGATGTCAATTTCTTCTATTTTAAATAAGTTTAGTTCGTGTTCTTCACGGATTAAGAGAGCTGCTAATGAAGAATTATTATTAATTTTAGTACGAACTAAAATAGTTTTTATAAAATTTTTAAGAGGTTTTTTCAATTCATTAAAATTTTTTATAGATTTTTTACTTTTTATTTTATTTTGAATAATTTCATTTTTTTCTTTAAAAAAATTAATAGTTTCCATAGATTTTGCTGTATTAATATTTGAAGCATATGATGTTTTTTTTGAAAAAACAATTTTATCTTCACCATTTTCAGATAAAGCTTGAAATTCATGGGAAACATTGCCTCCCATCGATCCTGAATCTGCATTTACTGCACGAAATTGAATTTTTATTTTATTAAATATATTTATATAACTTTGATAAAAGTTATTATAAGTTTTTTCTAAACAATATTTATTAATATGAAAAGAATAAGCGTCTTTCATAATAAATTCACGCGATCTAATAACACCAAATCTAGGCCTTATTTCATCTCGAAATTTTGTTTGTATTTGATATACAGTTAATGGAAGTTCTTTATATGAATGGATTTCATTTCGAATAAAATTGCTGACAACTTCTTCGTTAGTTGGTCCTAATATAAATTTTTGATTTCGTCGATCAAAAAATTGTAATAATTCTTCTCCATATATACTTAATCGTCCACTATCTTTCCATATTATTTCAGGTTGTATAACTGGCATTAATATTTCTAAGGCATTTATTTTTTTCATTTCATTTCTAATGATATCTTTGATTTTCTGTAATACCTTAATACCTGTTGGCAGCCATATATATATACCTGAAGATAGTTTTCTAATCATTCCACTTTTAAGCATAAGTTGATGACTAACAATTTTTGCATTATGTGGTATTTCTTTTAAAGTTGAAAATAAATATTGACTTGCACGCATATAAAAAAGTCTCGATAAGAATAAAAATTATTTTTTAAAAAAAATATTTATTTCAAAAATATTTAAAATGTTTATTTTAAATTATTATTAATAACCTTATTATATAAGAAAATTATATATAAAATATTTTTATTTAATTAAAATTTATTTGTTGACTAAAAAACTTTAATGGTTAAAAGCATTTAAAATGAATCATGATATAAAAGAAGAAAAAACAGAACAGCCGACAGAACATCATATTGAAAAATTTAGAAAAAAAGGACAAACAAAATATTCTCGTGAATTAAATTCTTTATTAATCTTAATAGTTGGTCTGTCAAATTTATGGTGGTTCAGATATTCAATTGTTTTTGAATTAAAAAATACTATATTTAATAGTTTTTATTTTAATGAAAATATTCTTACAAATAAACAAAATATTTCATTAAATTTTTTTGTTTTTATAAAAAAAATATTGATTGTTTTTTTTCCATTTTTTTCATTTTTAATATTTATAATTATTGTTCCTCCTATCTTATTTAGCGGCATAAAATTTAGTTTCAAGTCGTTAAAACTAAATTTTAGAAGATTAAACCCATTAGATGGTTTAAAAAAAATTTTTTCTTTTCAAATATTTATTGAATCATTTAAAACAATACTAAAGTTATTTATCATAAGTGGTATATCTATTTTGTATTTATGGATGTATTTTTTTAAAATATTGTTTTTAAATACTAAAGGTATTTTATCTTCATTATCCTATGGATTTAATTTAATTGCTTATTGTTGTATTTTAGTAATTTTGGGATTAATACCAATTGTTATTTTAGATGTTTTTTGGCAACAGTGGAAATATTATAAAAAATTAAAAATGACTCATCAAGAGATAAAAGATGAGTTTAAAGAAAGAGAAGGAAGCCCACAAATAAAAACACGTATTCGACAGCAAATGAAAATAAATTTGCGAAGAAGAATGATTTCAGATGTACCTAAAGCAGATGTTATTATAACTAATCCTATTTATTATGCAATTGCACTTAAGTATGATATTAATAAAATGAATGCTCCTAAGGTAATAGCTAAAGGTATTGGTGAAACAGCTATAAAAATAAAAGAAATTGCTATTAAAAACAGCATTTCTATTATTTCTGCTCCATCTTTAGCTCGTTCATTATATCGTTATTCAGAAATAGGTCAATATATTCCGGGTCCTCTTTATAAAGCTGTAGCTGAAATTTTAGCATGGGTTTGGAAAGTAAGAAAATGGAAAAGAGATGGTGGTGTTTTTCCTGAAAAACCTAAAAATATATCAGTTCCATCAGAATTAAATGTTGCAGGAGAAAGTAAAAGTAATGATTAATTTTTCTTCTTTTTTTCGAATTGTACAAAATTTAAAAAAAACACAATGGCAAATACTAGCAGGTCCAGTGTTAATCTTAATTATTTTATCAATGATGGTTCTGCCATTGGCACCATTTGTTTTAGATGTTTTTTTTACTTTTAATATTGCTTTATCAATAATTATTTTACTTGTTTCCATGTTTACTCGACATACTTTAGATTTTGCTGCTTTTCCAACAATTTTACTTTTTTCTACATTGCTGCGTTTAGCGTTAAATGTTGCATCTACGCGTGTAATATTTTTAAATGGTCATACTGGGACTCATGCAGCAGGTCGGGTAATAGAATCATTTGGTCATTTTTTAGTAGGTGGAAATTTTGCTATTGGTATCGTTGTTTTTATTATTTTAGTTATTATCAATTTTATGGTGATTACTAAAGGATCAGGAAGAATAGCTGAAGTTGGAGCAAGATTTATATTGGATGCAATGCCAGGAAAACAAATGGCTATTGATGCTGACTTAAATGCAGGTTTAATTGGAGAAACAGAAGCTAAAAAGCGTCGTTTAAAAATAACAAAAGAAGCTGATTTTTATGGATCAATGGATGGTGCAAGTAAATTTGTTCGAGGAGACGCAATTGCTGGTATTTTGATTATGGTTCTCAATATTTTTGGAGGACTAATCATTGGTTTATTTCAACATAATATGTTGTTAAGTAAAGCTGCAGAAGTGTATACCTTATTAACTATAGGAGATGGTTTAGTTGCTCAAATCCCTGCTTTAGTTATTTCTACAGCAGCTGGAGTAATTGTTACACGTGTTAGTACGAATCAAAATGTTGGCGAACAAATGATAAGTCAATTATTTTATAATTCTCAAGTAATTTTACTAAGTGCAATAGTTTTAGGTATTCTTGGTTTAGTTCCGGGAATGCCAAATATTATATTCTTAGTATTTACTGTTTCGTTATTATCTCTTTCTTGGTGGTTAAATAGAAAAAAAACTAATGTTAAAAAAAATCTTTTAGTTGCTGAAAACAAATATAAGTCAATAGATAATTCAATTTCTGAAGCTTCTTGGACTGATGTAGAATTAGAAGATCCTATAAGAATAGAAATCGGACATAATTTAATACCTATGGTTGATGTTCAAAAAAAAGGTGATTTATTAGATAAAATTCGTATGATTCGAAAAAAATTTGCTCAAGAAATTGGATTTCTCCCCCCATTAGTCCATATCAAGAATAATATAAATTTAAAACGAACTCGTTATCATATCCTTATCAAAGGAGTAGAAGTAGGTCAAGGTGATTGTTTTTATGGAAAATATATGGCTATCCGTTCAGGAAGAGAAACAGAATCTTTACCATTCAAAGAAGTTTATGAACCTACTTTTGGTTTGTCTGGTTATTGGATCGATTTACACTATAAAAGTGAAGCGGAAAAAAAAGGTTATTCTATAGTAGAAGCTAGTGCTATTATTGCAACCCATTTAAATTTTTTAATTTCTAAGCATATTGATGAATTATTCGGTCGTCAAGAAGCTCAACAGCTATTAGATCATGTTAATTTAGAAATGCCAAAATTAACTGAAGATTTAATACCAAATACACTCACCTTAACAACTTTACATAAAATTTTAAAAAATCTTCTTTTAGAAAAAGTGCCAATACGAGATATGAGAACTATTTTAGAAACATTGTCAGAATTTTCTATTGATCAAAAAGATCCAAATGAATTAACTAGTTTTGTTCGCATTGCGTTAGGTAAAATTATTACACAGAAATTATTTTATAAAAAAGATATTATTGAAATAATAGGTTTAGAAACGAATTTAGAACAATTACTATTAGATAATTTAAAAGGACAAACTAATAACATAGAACCCGGTTTGTCTGAATTACTGATAATTAAAACGCAAGAAGCTGTTGAAAAACAAAAATTAATAAATGCTCCTATTGTATTATTAGTAATTCATCCTCTTCGATTTTTTTTATCAAAAATTTTGCGAAAAAACTTTCCAGAATTGACAGTTTTATCTCAACTTGAAATAACAGATATAAAAAAAATAAAAATGACTAGTATAATTGGAAGTTAATTATTTTTTAAATACAGATTGGTGTGGTTTTAAGTAGTACGCTTTTAGTACTGCATTATTTCCTCACCTTGCTGGATTTTTAATAATTTAAATTATTTTTTTACATTTTTTTTACTGTTTTTATTCCTAAAAGATTTAATCCTTTTTTTATTGTTTTTGCTGTTAAAAAAGATAGTTTAAGTCTACTTTTTCGTATTTTTATTTTTTCGGAAAATAAAATTGAACAGTTTTCATAAAAATTAGAAAAATGTGTAGAAAGTTGATAAAGATATTTGCACATAACATGAGGTGTTCCATTTTTAGCTATTAATAAAACAATTTCTTCAAATTCTAATATTTTAATAGCTAAGTTAATTTCACTTACCTCATTGAGAATTATTTTCGTTTTTATTTTATGTAATGGAATAGTAGATTTTTTTAAAATAGATACAATTCTTGTATAAGCGTATTGTATATAAGGAGCTGTATTACCTTCAAAACTAAGCATCTTATTCCAATCAAATATATAATTAGTATTTCTATTTTTAGATAAATCAGAATATTTTACAGCACTTATTCCAATTATTTTCCCTAATTTAATTAATTTTTTATTGCATAGATTAGGTTTTTTTTTCTTAATTAAATTAGTAGCTCTATTTATAGATTCATTAAGAAGATCAGAAAGTTTAATAGTGTCTCCATCACGAGTTTTAAAAGGACGTTTATTTTTAGACAACATCATTCCAAACGTATGATGTTCTAATAATAAACGTTTAGATATGTAATTAGCTTTTTTTGCGATAGTCCATGATTGTAAAAGATGTTGATATTGACGAGCATCAGTATAATATATGATTCGATCAGCATGTAAATTTTGATATCTATATTTAAAGCAAGCGATATCAGTAGTTGAATATAAAAAACCTTTGTCTTTCTTTTGAATTATGACTCCCATAGAGTCTCCAATCCTGTTTTTAAATTCTTCGAGAAAAACAATAGTAGCTCCGTTTTTTTCAATAGCTATTTTTTGTTTTTTAAGATCTTCTACGATTTTTGGAAGCATTGGGTTATACAAACTTTCACCCATAGTATGTTTTTTTTCTAACGTTACATTAAGTTTTTTATATATTTTATAATTTTCTAACATAGTAATTGATACTAATTTTTTCCAAATAGAACAACAGTATTCATCTCCACTCTGTAGTTTTACTACAAATTCTCTAGATTTTTTTGAAAATAACTCATTTGAATCATATTTTTTTTTTGATTGACAATAAATTTTTTCTAAATCTTTAAGTGAAAGAAGATTTTTTTTTAGTTTTTTTAGTAGTTTGCTGTCTTCTAAATATGCAATTAACATACCGAATTGTGTTCCCCAATCTCCAATATGATTTGCTCTGATTACTTTTTGTCCTAAAAACTCTAGTATTCTTACTGTAACATCTCCTATTATAGTTGATCTTAAATGTCCAACATGCATTTCTTTTGCAATATTTGGAGAGGAATAATCTACTACAATATTTTTTTTCGGATAAATATACTTTATGCCAAGACGAGATGAAATAAATGGTATTTCTAATTTTTCAGACAACCATTTATCTTTAATAAAGATATTAATAAATCCTGGATTTGAAAAAATTATTTTTTTATAGATATTTTTTTTTTCTATGCGTTTTATTACTTTTTGAAACAATTTATATGGTTCTATTTTTAATATAGAAGATATCTTCATTAAGTTGTCTACTTGATAGTGACCAAATTCTATTTTTTTACTTGATATAATTAATACTTTATAATTGTAATCACCATTGATTTTGAACAGAGCTTGTTCAATGTCTTTTTTTATTATGTATTTTACATTCATAAGCAACCTTTTTACAAATTTAAATAAAATCAATTTTTATAAATAATTTTTTAATATACTATAATATTTTTAATATTTAATTGACTTTTATTATAAATATTATTAGTAGATTTATATGTATATTTTTTTATTTATTCAATGTAATATAACTTACTTAATAAATTTTTTTATAAAATTAAAAATAAAAATTAATTTTATTAAAAAAGGTTGACAACAGGATAAAAAAAATGTAATCTCATATAAAGTTTCAAAACAACGCTCTTTAACAAAATAATTAGATAATCTGTGTGGGCACAGAAAATTAAGTACAAATTTAATTTTTTAAAAAATCTTAAAGGTTTTCTTCTTTAAGAACAAAGATTTTAAAACTGAAGAGTTTGATCATGGCTCAGATTGAACGCTGGCGGCAAGCCTAACACATGCAAGTCGAGCGGCAGCGAAAGAAAGCTTGCTTTCTTGTCGGCGAGCGGCAAACGGGTGAGTAATATCTGGGGATCTACCCAAAAGAGGGGGATAACTACTAGAAATGGTAGCTAATACCGCATAAAGTTGAAAAACCAAAGTGGGGGACCTTTTAGGCCTCATGCTTTTGGATGAACCCAGACGAGATTAGCTTGTTGGTAAGGTAAAAGCTTACCAAGGCTACGATCTCTAGCTGGTCTGAGAGGATAGCCAGCCACACTGGAACTGAGACACGGTCCAGACTCCTACGGGAGGCAGCAGTGGGGAATATTGCACAATGGGCGAAAGCCTGATGCAGCTATGCCGCGTGTATGAAGAAGGCCTTAGGGTTGTAAAGTACTTTCAGCGGGGAGGAAAGAAGTAAAACTAATAATTTTATTTTGTGACGTTACCCGCAGAAGAAGCACCGGCTAACTCCGTGCCAGCAGCCGCGGTAATACGGAGGGTGCGAGCGTTAATCAGAATTACTGGGCGTAAAGAGCACGTAGGTGGTTTTTTAAGTCAGATGTGAAATCCCTGGGCTTAACCTAGGAACTGCATTTGAAACTGAAATACTAGAGTATCGTAGAGGGAGGTAGAATTCTAGGTGTAGCGGTGAAATGCGTAGATATCTGGAGGAATACCCGTGGCGAAAGCGGCCTCCTAAACGAATACTGACACTGAGGTGCGAAAGCGTGGGGAGCAAACAGGATTAGATACCCTGGTAGTCCATGCCGTAAACGATGTCGACTTGGAGGTTGTTTCCAAGAGAAGTGACTTCCGAAGCTAACGCATTAAGTCGACCGCCTGGGGAGTACGGCCGCAAGGCTAAAACTCAAATGAATTGACGGGGGCCCGCACAAGCGGTGGAGCATGTGGTTTAATTCGATGCAACGCGAAAAACCTTACCTGGTCTTGACATCCACAGAATTTTTTAGAAATAAAAAAGTGCCTTCGGGAACTGTGAGACAGGTGCTGCATGGCTGTCGTCAGCTCGTGTTGTGAAATGTTGGGTTAAGTCCCGCAACGAGCGCAACCCTTATCCCCTGTTGCCAGCGGTTCGGCCGGGAACTCAGAGGAGACTGCCGGTTATAAACCGGAGGAAGGTGGGGACGACGTCAAGTCATCATGGCCCTTACGACCAGGGCTACACACGTGCTACAATGGTTTATACAAAGAGAAGCAAATCTGCAAAGACAAGCAAACCTCATAAAGTAAATCGTAGTCCGGACTGGAGTCTGCAACTCGACTCCACGAAGTCGGAATCGCTAGTAATCGTGGATCAGAATGCCACGGTGAATACGTTCCCGGGCCTTGTACACACCGCCCGTCACACCATGGGAGTGGGTTGCAAAAGAAGCAGATTTCCCAACCTTGAAAAAGGAGGGCGTCTACCACTTTGTGATTCATGACTGGGGTGAAGTCGTAACAAGGTAACCGTAGGGGAACCTGCGGTTGGATCACCTCCTTAAAAATATATACTTTTTTTGAAAGTGCCCACACAAATTATCTAATAAAATTTTGTTTTGTAAAGGCTTGTAGCTCAGATGGTAAGAGCGCACCCCTGATAAGGGTGAGGTCGGTGGTTCAATTCCACTCAGGCCTACCATAATAAATACTGTCTGGGGGGGCTATAGCTCAGCTGGGAGAGCGCCTGCCTTGCACGCAGGAGGTCAGCGGTTCAATCCCGCTTAGCTCCAATTAAAAATATCCTTTTTTTTCCTCAGTAAAATAAAAACCTCAAAACTACTTGTATTACTTTTCAATCCCATTGATTCTTTAACAATATCTTCCCTTGTTCTTAAAAATATGTTTATTTTTTTTTCAGTTTCAAGAGTAACTGGGAGAGTTTTATTATTTTTAGAAATAATTTTTTTTATTTTTTTATAGTATTTTTTTATTTTTTTATCAAATGGGATAATAGACATAGAAAAAATTAAATTAGATAAGGTATATTCATGTGAACAACACAATATTGTTTTCTTTGGTAATGATTTGATAAAATTAATAGATTGATACATATCAAAAAATCTGTTTTCAAAAACACGCCCACAACCACCTGAAAATAAAGTATCACCGCAAAAAATATATGGTTTTAAATAATATGAAACATGACCTAATGTATGACCTGGTGTAAAAAAAACGTCAATCTCACTTTCTAATAATTTTATTGTATCTCCTTTTTGTACAACTTGATTTACACCATTTTTTTTAGTTTCTTCAGGACCAAAAACAATTATATTTGGGTATCTTTTTACAATTTCCCTTACTCCTCCTGTATGGTCAATATGATTATGTGTTAACAAAATTGCTATTGGTTTCCATTTTTTTTCTTCTATTTTTTTTATTATATTTTCAGAAACACCAGGATCAATAATGATACAAAAATTATTGGTATTATATAAGATCCAAACATAGTTATCATTTAATATAGAGATACTTGTTAAAATCATTTTACATTCCATTAAAAATAAAAATTTTTTTATCAATTTTTGTTTTGATAAAAGTTATTTTCATAAAAAAGATCTTTAACTGAAGGATTTTGAGCAGATTTACGAGCAATTTTATCACATCTTTCGTTTTCTAAATGTCCCATATGGGCTTTAACCCAAAACCATGTGATATGATGGTTTTTTATAGCAGAATTAATACGTAACCATAAATCTAAATTTTTTACTGATTTTTTTTTAGTTGTTTTCCATTTTTGTTCTTCCCATTTAGAAATCCAATTCGTAATACCTTGTTTGACGTATTGACTATCAATTGTAATTTTAACTATACAAGATTGTTTAAGAGATTCTAAACCAGATATTACACCCATTAATTCCATTCTATTATTTGTAGTTAAAAAAAAACCTGAAGTTAATATCTTTTCGTGTAATTTGTAACGTAATATCGTACCATATCCACCTGAACCAGGATTTCCTAAACAAGAACCATCGGAAAATATTTCAACTAATTTTAACATTTTAATAATTGTTCCAACATTAAATAATTTAAATAAAAAATTCATTATGAATAATAAAAAAAGAATGATTGTATTAGATACTGAAACAACAGGGATGAATAGTGTAGGTCCACCTTATTTAAATCATCGAGTTATTGAAATCGGTGCTATTGAAATTATTAATCGTCGTTTTACAGGAAAAAAATTTCATTCTTATATTAAACCTAATAGATTGATAGAATCAAGTGCTTCAAAAATCCATGGTATTACTGATGATTTTTTATTAGATAAACCATCTTTTAAAGATATAGCTAAAGATTTTTTTAATTATATTAAAAATTCAGAATTAATAATTCATAATGCATCTTTTGATGTAGGTTTTATAAACCAAGAATTTTCAATGTTAAGTGGGAAAATACAAGATATATCAAATTTTTGTTCTATTATTGATACATTAAAAATAGCTAGAAAATTATTTCCTGGTAAAAAAAATACATTAGATGCATTATGTGTGCGTTATAAAATAAAAAATTCTCATCGAATTTTACATGGTGCTATTTTAGATGCTTTTCTCTTAGGTAAATTATATCTTTTAATGACCAGTGGTCAAGAGTCAATATCGTTTGATAAGAATGTTGAAAATAAAAAATATTTTGGAGACTTCCAGAAATTAACAATAAAAGAAAATCGTTCTTTAAAAATACTCAAAGCAAACAAAGAGGAATTAAAACTTCATAAAGAATATTTAAGATATTTAAAAAAGAAAAAAGAATATATTTTATAGTAAATTATGAATAACTATAAAAAGATGATTGACTCATTTTTTTAAAATATGTACAATATAGAAGTAGTAAAAAGGTGCGGTAGTTCAGTCGGTTAGAATACCGGCCTGTCACGCCGGGGGTCGCGGGTTCGAGTCCCGTCCGCACCGAAAAAAAAATAATTTTCTTTAATAATTTTTTCTAATAAAAATAGAAAAATTTTTTCTATCTTTTTTAAATTTTAAGAATATTAAAAAATGTATAAAAAAATTATTTCTTCTGAATTAAATACTGCATTAAAAATATTAAAAAATTTCTTAAAAAAAGAAGAACAAATAAAAAATATCGAAAAAGCAGCTATTTTAATAGCACAATCCTTTAAAAATAAAAACAAAGTAATTTCATGTGGAAATGGTGGTTCTCATTGCGATGCCGTTCATTTTTCCGAAGAATTAACTGGTCTTTATCGAGAAAAAAGAGCTGGATATGCTGCAATACCCATTTCTGATGTTGGTCATATTTCAGCAATAGGAAATGATTTTGGATATGATCAAATATTTTCACGTTATATAGAAAGCATTGGTTGCTCTAACGATATACTTCTAGCAATTACCACGTCTGGTAATTCTATTAATATTATTAATGCAATACGAGCAGCACGTAAAAAAAATATGAAAGTCATTGTTTTAACAGGGAACAATGGAGGTGAAGTTAAAAATTTATCTGATATAGAAATTTGTATTCCATATCATGGTTATTCAGACCGAATACAAGAAATGCATATTAAGGTTATTCATATATTAATATTAATTATTGAAAAAGAAATGAAAAAAATAAACTAATGAATCATTTAATTTGATTTTAATAATCATAAATCCTACAATAATTACAAATTATTTCCACTTTTTTAATAAATACTATTTTTATAGTTTTGGATTTTTTTTTCATGAGTGAGAAATACATTGTTACTTGGGATATGCTTCAAATTCATACTAGAAGACTAGCGAAACGATTACTAAAAATACAAAATTCTTGGAATGGTATCATTGCTGTAAGTCGAGGAGGTCTTGTTCCTTCTGCTATGTTAGCAAGAGAATTAGGCATTCGATGCGTAGACACCGTATGTATTGCAAGTTATAATTATGATTGTTTGCAAAAAAATAGAAAAATAATTAAAAAAGCGAAGGGAAACGGAGAAAAAGTTATTGTTGTAGACGATCTTGTTGATACAGGGGGGACAGCAAAAATTATTCGTAATTTATATCCAAAAGCATATTTTGTAACTATTTTTGCAAAACCACTAGGTAGATTATTAGTAGATGATTACATTATTGATATTGATCAAAACATATGGATAGAACAACCATGGGATATGTCAATATCGTATGTTCCACCTCTTGTTAAAAAGTAATTAAATCAATTTAAAATAAAATCGTTTTTTATAAAAATATACTATACAGATTTAGATTAAAAAATATGTATTAAATTATAAAAAAGGTAAGTTTATGAAAGATAAAAAAGAAAAAAATGGAAAAACAGTTAATTTCTTTGAAAATAAAGAAAATATAGAAGAAAATAAAGAAAATATAGAAGAAAATAAAGAAAATGATTTGATAAATTCATTGGAAATAAAGTTAAAAAAATCTCAAGAACAACTTATAGAGTTGCAATTAGAAAATCATGAGGAAATAACAAAGTTAAACAATCGATTAAATAATGAAATAGAAAAATCTAGAAAATTTTCTTTAGAAAAAATAATTATTGAATTTCTTCTAATTATAGATAATATAGAACGCGCTTCAAGTGTAATTAAAGAAAAAAAAGAAAATTTTTATTTAGAAATTGTCAAAAAAATAAATTTTATTTTATCTCTATCAGACGAAATTTTAAATGAATTTAATGTTTTAAAGATTAATGAAAAGAATGTATTATTTAATCCAGATATTCATCAAGCTATGTCTGTGAATTACAATGATGAAGTAGAAAAAGATAATCATATACTAGATGTTATGCAATCTGGTTATGTTCTTCATAAATCTCGTTTATTACGTCCTGCAATGGTTGTTGTTTCAAAATTTAAAAATAATTAATTTTTATTTAATCTTTTTCTTCTTCTTTCTTTAGGATCAATTATTAAATTTCTATAAATTTCAATTCGATCTCCATTTTTTAAATTTGAATTTAAACATACTAATTTATTATAAATTCCTACATTATTTCTATAAAATTGAATATTTTTTACTAAATTTAATAAATTTGAAGCTAATATAGCATCTTTTACAGTTGAATTTGAATTAATATTAACTTTATTAATATATTGAATATTAGGTAAGGCATAAATAACTGTTACTTTAATAGTTTTCATAGTTTTTTTATTTTTTTGAAATAAATTCTTTTTAACAAAATTTTTAAAACAAATCAATATATATAAGTAATTTTTTTTAAAAAAATATTTAAATATAAGTTTTCTTGGATTATATCTAATTATGTCTCATAAAAAATATCATTTAAAATCATCTACTATTTGTATAAATAAAAAAGCGCATTATAATTATTTTATAGAAGAAGTGTTTCAATCAGGTCTTGTATTAATGGGCTGGGAAGTAAAATCTATTAGATTAGGAAAAATAAATATTACTGAGAGTTATATTAATAATGATAGTTTAAATGAAATGTATCTTTATAATTCTATAATTCAACCTTTGAATACATCTTCTAATCATTTATTTTGTGATTCATCTAGAAAAAGAAAATTACTATTGCACAAGAATGAAATTCAATATTTATCTAATAAAAAAAATAAAATAGGTTCTACATTGGTTGCAATATCTTTATTTTGGGAAAAATCTTGGTGTAAATTAAATTTTGGATTAGCTAAAGGAAAAACTAAAATAGATAAAAGAGCAGATGAAAAACAAAACGAATGGAAAAAAGAAAAATTAAAAATTCTAAAAAAAACCAGATTTCATAATTAAAAAAAATTTTATGAAAAACAATCGCGATAATTATTGGATGAAAATTGCTTTAAGATATGCATCTTATGCAGAAGAAAATGGAGAAGTACCTATAGGTGCAATACTTGTTTTTCAAGAAAAGATTTTAGGAACTGGCTGGAATAGTGTAATTTCTCAGAATGATTCTACTGCTCACGCAGAAATTATGGCTTTACGTCAAGCAGGTAGAAAAATGAAAAATTATAGATTAGTTAACACTACGCTATATGTAACATTACAACCTTGTATGATGTGTTGTGGTGCTATTATAAATAGTCGTGTTACAAGATTAGTATTTGGCGCTGATTATAAAGATTCAGAAAAAAACCCTTTTTTAAAAAAAATTTTTTTAAATTTAGAAAAAAAAAGTAAATTGATAATACAAAAGAATATTATGAAAAATAAATGTTCTCAGATATTAAATGATTTTTTTCAAAAGAAAAGATATTAATTTCTTATGTAATATTTTCAAAAAAGAACTAATCTTCTAAAATAACTAATGCATATGCATATAATCTTTCGTCAGATATACTAACAAATATAGATTTACATTTTATTTCTTTAGATTTCTGTAAAGCGCATTTTAAAAAACGTAGTTTTGGTTTTCCTAGAGTGTCATTATATAATTCCAGTTGATTAAATTTTATTCCGCAGTTTATTCCTGTTCCTAAAGCTTTAGAAGCTGCTTCTTTAGCTGCAAATTTTTTAGCAAGAAAGTGAATAGGATTTTTGTTTACTACATATTTTTCCCATTCTTCTATTGATAGAATTCTTTTGGCTAGTTTATCTTTAAAACGATAAACAATATTTTTAATACGTAAAATTTCTATGATATCTGTTCCTATACCTATAATAGACATATTATTAGTTATATTCCTTTAATTTAAAAAAATTTTTATTTTTAAAATTAGTTAAAATAATTAAAATATTTTAACTAATTTTAAAAATTATTTTTTTAATTTTTTTCTTTCACCCATATTAGAAGATGTACTTTCTTATTTATTTTTTTTTCGATATTAAATCTAGACGACATGCTAATTTTTTTAATTATTTCGGCTTTTTGTCCAATAACAATTTTTTTTTGTCTTTCTTTTGTTACATAAATTACAGCCTTAATATATAAATTTTTTTTTGTCTTTTCTTTAAGTGATTCAATTTTTACTGTTGTTGTTGAAGGTAATTCATCTCTTAAAAAAAACATTAATTGTTGACGAATAACTTCAGATATTGAAAAAGATAAAGAATTTGTTGTAATACACTTTCTAGAAAAAACATGATTGTTTTTTGGTAAATAAGGATGTATTTTTTTTTCTAAAAGATTTATGTTTTCTCTTTTTTTTGCTGAAATAGGTATAATTTCTATTGGGTTAATTTTTTTTGAAAGAAAATTAATATATGGTAAAATAAGTCTTTTATTTTGAATTTTATCAATCTTATTAATAACACAAATAATTGGAATTTTGTTCTTTTTAATTTTATTAAAAACAATTTCATCATCTATTTTCCAAATAGTACGATCTATAATAAATATAATTAATATTGAATTTTTTATAATTTTTAAATTGTTATCTTGTTTTTCTTTTATATCTTTTTTTTTAGTAATATGTATGCCTGGTGTATCTATATAAATAAATTGATGATCTTTTTTTGTTTTTATACCTATAATGTTTTTTTGTGTTGTATTTTTCTTTTTTGATGTAATAGAGATTTCATTTCCAACTATTTCATTGATTAAAGTTGATTTACCAACGTTCGGCCTACCAACAATAGCTATATACCCACAATATTCTTTTTTCGTTTTCACTCTACACCCAATTTAATTAATGCTTTTTTTGCTGCATCTTGTTCTGCTTTTCTTCTACTTGTACCTTTACCAATTAAACTTTTTGGAATTGTACTAACTTCGCACTGAATAGTAAACAATTGATTATGTGCTTCACCATAAACTTCAACAATCAAATACGAAGGCAAAGATAAGTGTTTAGATTGTAAATATTCTTGTAGTCGTGTTTTAGGATCTTTTTGTGTGTCTCCAGGGCTTATTTTTTCTAGACGTTTTTCATACCATTTGAGTATTAATTCTTCTACTGTTTTAATATTACTATCTAAATAAATACCACCGATTAACGCTTCTACAGTATTAGCTAAAATGGATTCACGGCGAAATCCCCCGCTTTTTAATTCACCTTGACCTAATTGCAAATATTCTCCTAAATCAAATTCATATGCTATTTCTGCCAACGTGTTACCTCTTACTAAAGTGGCTCTCATACGGCTCATATCGCCTTCATTAATATAAGGAAAATGCTTATATAAAGCGTTAGCAATTACAAAACTCAGAATAGAATCTCCTAAGAATTCGAGTCTTTCATTATGTTTACTACTTGCACTACGATGTGTTAACGCCTGTTTTAACAGGTCTTGATGAGTAAAGGTATATCCTAATACTTGCTGTATTTTATTTGCTACGATATGGTTCATGTTATACCAATTTCAATAATATTTTAATTGATTTTTACATATAACAGGAAAAACAGTAAAATTTTGATAACATTGAAGATATATTTCAAATATTAATATATAATACTGATTATATTCTGCTATATTAATTATTATTTTTAATATATGTTTCCAATTCTATTAATACGTATACCTGTTGGCCATTCATTTTCTTTTTTCTCAAAGCTCATCCATATTTTTATAGCTTTTCCTAATAAATTTTCTTCAGGTACAAAACCCCAATAACGACTATCTAAACTATTGTCGCGATTATCCCCCATCATAAAATATTTATTTTTAGGTACTATCCATATCAATTTAGGCATATCTGGTTGATGATAATAATCATTTTTTTTGCTTTTAATTCCATCTAATATTAGTATATTGTGTTTTAAATCATTAATTTGTTCTTCAACTTTCTTAAAGTAAATAGAATTATATATTCTCTCTTCTTCTGGTTTGTTTTCGTTGAAAAGATATATTTTTTGAAAAAAATTGCTTAATTCAGTTTTAGAATATTTAATAAATAATTTATTTTTACAATTTTTTTGATTAATATAATTAATACAAACTTTTAATTTTTTTTTATTTATATCATATTGGATTTTATCTCCAGGTAGTCCTATTATTCGTTTAATATAATCAATATTATTTTTAGGATGTTTAAAAACTACAATATCGCCACGTTGGGGTGAATTTATTCGAATTAGAGTTTTATTTGTAATTG
Source organism: uncultured Buchnera sp. (assembly GCF_913776765.1). NCBI lineage: Bacteria > Pseudomonadati > Pseudomonadota > Gammaproteobacteria > Enterobacterales > Erwiniaceae > Buchnera > uncultured Buchnera sp. The sequence continues at coordinate 432,895 of NZ_CAJYPO010000001.1, read as the reverse complement.
GTTCTTTAATACCATATGAAAATTTTTCTACTAAAATAAAATCTCCTATTAAAAGAGTTGGCATCATTGAACCTGAAGGTATTTGAAATGGTTCATAAATAAAAGAACGTATTATTAGAACAATAAAAAATGTTGGGAAAAGGGATGATAAAGACCGAAAAAAACATTTTTTATTTTCAATAGTTATTTTATTTATTAAAAATATATTATTATTCTTTGTTTTTTTTTTATCGTAAAAATAATTCTTAATTAAAGGAATTCGATAAATTATCCATAATATACCTGTGAAGAAAGTGCTAACTAATAAAAAAACAGTTAATATATTACGCATCTTTTTTCCTTATATTCTAATTGTTATTAATATTTAAAATTGCAAGAAACGCTTTTTTTGGCATATTAACATTTCCTATTTTTTTCATTCTTTTTTTACCATCTTTTTGTTTTTTTAATAGTTTCTTTTTTCTACTAACATCACCTCCATAACACTTTGCTAATACATTTTTTCTTAATTGTTTAATTGTTGATCTAGCAACAATAGAATTATTAATAGTTGCTTGAATATTAATATCAAACTGATGACGAGGGATTAATTCTTTCATTTTATCAACTATTTCGCGAGCACGATGTTGCGCATTTTTATAATAAGAAATTATTGTTAATGCATCTACTCTCTCTGAATTGATTAGAATATCTATTCTAACCATTTTAACAGTTTTAAAATGCTTAAAATCATATTCTAGTGAAGCATATCCACTTGAAACTGATTTCAATTCATCGAAAAAATTTAAAACAACTTCGTTCATTGGAATATGATATTTTAAAGACACTTGTTGTTCATGATAAATCATGTTAATTTCAGTTCCTCTTTTTTTTATACATAATTTCATAACTGGACCAAGAAATTTAGGTGGTAATAGAATATTGCATTCAACAATAGGTTCTTTTATTTTTTTTATTTCGCTGTTAATAGGAAAATTTGAAGGAGTATCTAAATAAACTTTTTTCCCGTTCGTTAATTCTATTTGATAAATTACATTTGGAGCTGTTGAAATCAGATCAAGAGAATATTCTCGTTCTAAACGAGCTTGAACAATTTCCATATGTAGTAATCCTAAAAAACCACACCGAAATCCAAAACCAAGAGCAGTTGAGTTTTCTGGTTCATAAAACAAAGAAGAATCATTTAAACTAAGTTTCCCTAAAGCATCTCTAAATATTTCATATTGATCTGATGTAGTAGGAAATAAACCAGCATAAATTTGAGGTTTTATTTTTTTAAAACCTATCAACATATTGATTGCTGGATTTTTAGCATTTGTTAATGTATCTCCAACTGGAGCTGCAGAAATATTTTTGATGCCACAAATAATCCAACCTACTTCTCCACATTTTAAATAATTTTTATTTACTTTTTTTGGTGTAAATATACCTAAATGATCGACAAAATATGTTTTTCCTGTACTCATCACTTTAATTTTATCTTTTTTTGAAACTATTCCGTTTTTAATTCTTATTAAAGATACTACACCGAGATAATTATCAAACCATGAATCGATAATAAGCGCTTGCAATGGTTGACTTTCATCACCATCAGGTGCTGGAATTTTATTAATAATATGTTCTATTAATTCTTCTATTCCCTGACCAGTTTTAGCCGAACATCTAATTGCATCTAATGCTGAAATTCCAATAATATCTTCAATTTCTTTAGCTACTTTTTCCGGATTTGAATTAGGTAAATCTATTTTATTTAATACTGGAACTATTGATAGGTTCATCTCTAAAGCAGTAGAACAATTTGCTAATGTTTGAGCTTCTACACCTTGACTTGCATCAACAACTAATAATGCACCTTCACATGCTGCTAAAGATCTAGAAACTTCGTAGGAAAAATTTACATGACCAGGTGTATCAATAAAATTCAAATGAAAAATCTTACCATTTTTATTTATATAATCAATCATTACGCTTTGTGCTTTAATTGTAATACCTCTTTCTTTTTCCAAATCCATAGAATCTAAAACCTGGTCAGACATTTCTCTTTCAGAAAGTCCACCACACTTTTGAATTAAACGATCAGACAAAGTTGATTTTCCATGATCAATATGAGCGATAATAGAAAAGTTTCTTATATTTTTCATTTTTTTGACCATTTTAAAAATTAATTTAGTTAAAATTTTTACTTAAAAATATATTGAAAATTTATTTTATATTAATATTTTTTAAAAGTATAAATATTTAATATATTTCTTATATTCATTTGAATATAATATAAATTCAATTAGTAAAATTTCTATAGATATAAAAAATATTTAAAAATTTTTTGTAATATTAAAAAATAATTTTTTTATTTCAAAAAAATATTAAATTTAATATTTTTTTAAAAAATTAAGATCTAATTATTTATGAAAGAAAAAAAGAAAAAAGTAATTATCGCTATGTCTGGAGGTGTAGATTCATCAGTTTCTGCGTGGTTTTTAAAAAGAAACAACTACCAAGTAGAAGGTTTATTTATGAAGAATTGGGAGGAGGATGATAAAAAAAAATTTTGTAGTGCTGCTCAGGATTTATCTGATGCTGAAGATGTATGTAAAAAATTAAATATTCATTTGCATAAAATAAATTTTTCTAAAGAATATTGGGAAAAGGTATTTGAAAATTTTTTGATTGAACATAAAAAAGGAAAAACTCCAAATCCTGACGTATTATGTAATAAAGAAATTAAATTTAAAATATTTTTTGATTATTCAATTAAAGAGCTTCAAGCAGATTATATTGCTACCGGTCACTATGCACAGATTAAGAAAAAAAATGGAAAATATTATCTTTTAAAAGGAATAGATCTAAACAAAGATCAAACCTATTTTTTATATACCTTAAAAAGTGTACAACTAAAAAATATTTTATTTCCTATTGGAAGTTTACAAAAAAATAAAGTTAGAAAAATTGCAAAAAAAATTGGTTTAAACGTTGCTGAAAAAAAAGATTCTACTGGAATTTGTTTCATTGGGCCTAAAAAAATAAATAATTTTCTAAATCGTTATATTACAGAAAAAAAGGGCGATATCATCACAACTGATGGTGAAATTGTTGGAAAACATAACGGTTTATTTTATTATACATTAGGACAACGTAAAGGTTTGGGAATTGGGGGGATTAAGGGAAAATATAACATACCATGGTATGTAGTAGAAAAAAAAATGAAAAATAATGCGTTAATTATTGCTCAAGGTTCATTTAATAAAAAATTGATGTCTATAGGTTTAGTAGCTGAAAAAGTTAATTGGATAAATAACGATGAAATTAATTTCCCTTTTTTTTGTCAAGCAAAAATAAGATATCGTCAAACTGATGTTTTTTGTACTATAGAATATATAAGTAATTTTTTTATTAAAGTTTTGTTTGATTCTCCTGTTATTGCGGTTACACCTGGACAATCAATAGTTTTTTATTCATCAGAAATATGTATAGGTGGGGGGGTTATAAAATCAAGATTACCATTTTTATAATTTATTGACTTTTAAGAAATAAAAATAATTATTTTCAATATAATTTATTTTTAATAATTTTTTTAATCATATATTTAGATGTTTTTAACAAAAAATTTAAAAAAATTAATTTATGAATTTTTTTATAATTTTTAAAAATTAGGAACGTAAAACATGGAATTGAATTCATTAACAGCTATTTCTCCAATTGATGGTCGATATTCTAATTCTACTAAGTTATTACGAAATATTTTTAGTGAATTTAGTTTTTTAAAGTATCGTCTTAATGTAGAGATTCAATGGTTAAAAAAAATAATTAATATCCGTCAAATACCAGAGATTGAAAATATAGAAAAGTCAGATTTATTATTTCTTGATAGTATTTTTGAAAAATTTAATGAAAAAGATGCTATATGTATTAAAAATATAGAAAAAAAAACTAATCACGATATTAAAGCATTAGAATATTTTTTAAGAAATAAAATTTCGCAATCAAAAAAATTATCACCATTTTTAGAATTTGTACATTTTTTATGTACTTCAGAAGACATAAATAATATAGCATATGCTCTAATGATAAAAAATGCTCGTGATGAAATTATTTTACCGTTGTGGAAAAAGATAATTAAATTTTTAAAAAAAGCCGCTTTTCAATATAAAGATATTCCATTGTTATCCCTAACCCATGGACAACCAGCTACTCCATCTACTATGGGAAAAGAGATGGTTAATTTTTATTATCGCATGCAACGTCAATATCATAAATTAAAAAAAATAGAAATATTAGGTAAAATAAATGGTGCTACTGGAAACTACAATGCGCATTTGGTAGCTTATCCAGAAATTAATTGGCATGCAGTAAGCAAAGAATTTATAACATCACTTGGCATTTCTTGGAATCCATATACGACACAAATAGAACCACATGACTATATTGCAGAATTTTTTGGATGTATATCTCTTTTTAATAATATATTAATTGATTTCAATCGTGATATTTGGGGATATATTTCGCTTAATTATTTCAAACAAAAGTCAATAGATCAAGAAATAGGTTCTTCTGTTATGCCTCATAAAATCAATCCTATTGATTTCGAAAATTCTGAAGGTAATTTAGGATTATCAAATGCTTTAATGAACCATATGATAAATAAATTACCAATTTCTAGATGGCAACGTGATTTAAGTGACTCTACTGTTTTAAGAAATATAGGAGTAGCATTTTCATATTCTATTATTGCATATCATTCAGTTTTATCTGGGACAAATAAATTAAAAATTAATACTTCACAATTGCTAAAAAATTTAAATGAAAACTGGTCAGTTTTATCTGAAGCAATTCAAACTGTTATGCGTCGTTATAAAATTGAAAATGCATACGAAAAATTAAAAAAATTAACTAGAGGAAAAGAAATAAAAAAAATTGACATACATAAATTTATTGAAAAACTAAATATTCCAAAGATAGAAAAAGAACGTTTAAAAAAAATCTCTCCATCTAACTATATTGGAGCAGCTAGTCAAATTATTGATGAAATAAAGTAAATATATTATTTACATATTTATATTTTAATTTTAAGGAATTTTTTTTGGTGACATTACAAATACTAATTCTTTCTATTATATTAATAATGGGATGCAATAATTATTTAAATGTAAAAAAAATTACAGCAAATAATTATTCTTTTTTAAATAAAAAAAATATAGAAAAGACTATTTATAACTGGAATTTTCTTATTAAGAAAGCATCAAATAAATATAATGTTGAAGAAAAATTAATCAAATCTATTATTTATGCTGAATCTTCTGGTAATCCTTATGCTAAAAGCGAATCAAATGCAATTGGTTTAATGCAAATAAAACCGTCTGCAGCAGGTCTAGAAATATATCGTTTAAATGGAAAAAAAGGTCAGCCTTCTGTTAAAGAATTATATAATCCTAAAATAAATATTAATATTGGTACTTCTTATATAAATTTATTACAAAAAAAAAATTTATTTGGCATAAAAAATAAGGAAATAATGAGATATGCAACCATTGTTGCATATGTTAATGGAACGAGTGCATTATTAAAAATTTTTTCTAAAAATAGAAATAAAGCAATAAAAATAATAAATTCTATGACAGTAAAAACATTTTTTAAGTATGTAAAAAAACATCCATCAGTACAGGCTTCACAATATTTAGAAAAAGTGATAAGAATTTATAATTTAATTTAAATATTTTACCATTTTTAAATATAAAAAATAGAACATTTTCACGTATATAATATATATTTTGGAATTTTAAAATGGGCATTTTAAAAGGTAAAAAAATTTTAATAACTGGTATATTAAATGAAAAATCAATCGCATTTGGTATTGCAAAGTCAATGTATAAGCAACAAGCAGAATTAATTTTTGTTTGTCAAAATAAAAAAATAATTAATAAAATCAAACATTTAATTCAATCAATTAATCATAATCCCATTTTTTTTTGTGATGTATCTCACGATGAAAATATTAAAGAATTATTTTTTAATATAAAAAAAGTTTGGGGAAATTTTGATGGATTAGTTCATTCTATTGCTTACTGTCCTAAAAAAAAAATGCATGAAGATTTTATTGAAGGTAGTAATAGAGAATCCTTTAATATATGTCACGAAATTAGTTCATATAGCTTCTTAAGCATGGTAAGAGAATGTAAAAACATGTTAAAAAAATTTTCCTCCTTAGTAACATTATCTTATCTAGGTTCACAAAAAATAGTTTCTAATTATAATATGATGGGTTTAGCAAAATCTTCTCTAGAAGCAAATGTTCGCTATATGGCTCATTCATTAGGTAAAAAAAATATCAGAGTTAATGCTATTTCTTCTGGACCCATTAAAACTGTATCTTCTTATCAAATTAAAAATTTTGAAAAAATAAAAAAAATACATAAACTTTTATCTTTAACAAAAAATCATGTTACTAGTGAAGAAATAGGAAATGTTGCGTCTTTTTTATGCTCTGATTTATCTATTGGAATTACTGGTTCTATTATTAATGTTGACCATGGTTTTCATTTAAATGGAATAGATTGTATTATTTAAATAAAAAATTTTCGTATATATTTTTTCATTTTATTAATTTAAAATTTAACTTTAAAGTAATTTGACAAATATAATACTAATCTTCATTGAAATTTTTAATAAAATTTATCTATGATATTTTTCAAATAAGTTATATATTAAAATTATTAATTATTTATTTTCTACTATGGTAATTAGGTAGTATTATTATGTTCCAAAACAATCCATTACTTGCGCAATTAAAAAAAAATCTACATGCTAAAACACCACGGGTTGAAGGAATAGTAAAAAGTACTGAAAGAGGATTTGGGTTTTTAGAAGTTGATGCACAAAAAAGTTATTTTATACCTCCTAAAAATATGAAAAATGTTATGCATGGAGATAAAATATTAGCTTTGTTAAAAGTGGAAAAAGATCGTGAAATAGCTGAACCTGAAAAGTTAATTGAACCTTTTTTAAATCGATTTGTGGGGAAGATTGAAAAAAAAGACAACAAATTGTTTATTTTACCAGACTATCCGTTTTTAAAAGACTGTATATTATGCCGAACTAAAAAAAATTGTATTGATGTTTTTGAGACAGGGGATTGGGCTGTAGCAAAATTAATTAAACATAAACTTAACGGAAATCATATATTTTATGCTGAATTAGTTGAAGAAATAGTTAAGGCAAATAATCCACTTATACCATGGTGGGTAACTTTATCACGTCATAATCTTGAGAGAAAAGCACCTAAAATAGAAAAAGATGATCTTATTTTGAAAGATGATTCTGATAGAAAGGACTTAACTCATTGCAATTTTATTACAATAGATAACTTTAATACAAAAGATATTGATGACGCTCTTTTTATTCAAGAAAATAATGACGGTAGTTTTTGTTTAACTGTAGCCATTGCAGATCCAACTTCTTATATAAAGAGTGGTAGTAAATTAGATATTATTGCTGCAAAACGAGGATTTACAAATTATTTACCAGGTTTCAATATTCCCATGTTACCTCGTAATTTATCAGAAGATATGTGTTCCTTAAATCCCAACGAACGCCGTCCAGTATTAGCATGTCGTATTAATATTTTAAAAGACGGAAATATTTGTAAAAAAATTAATTTTTTTTTAGCATGGATTAAATCTAAATCAAAATTATCTTATGAAAATGTATCAGATTGGATTGAAAAAATAGGTTCTTGGAAGCCAGAAACAAAATTAATTGAAAATCAAATATTACTTTTACATCGTTTATGTTTATTACGTATAAAATGGCGGGCATTAAATTCCGTGTTATTTAAAGATAGTTTAGAATATAGATTTCAATTTTCGGACACTGGAATTGTAGAAGATGTTGTTGTAGAAAAAAGACGTATTGCACATAAAATTATCGAAGAATCAATGATAATAGCAAATATATCTGCTGCTAATTTTTTATCAAAAAATCTTGGATTTGGAATATATAATACACATACTGGTTTTGATTTTATTAATGCTGAAAATGTTGTTTCTTTTTTAGAAAATTATAACTTAAAATTTACTGCAAAAGAAATAATTACATTAAAAGGATTTTGTAATCTTAGACGTGTTTTAAACATATTATCTAATAATTACGTTAATAGCCGCATTCGTCGTTATCAATCTTTTGGAGATTTTAGTATTACTCCAGGACCTCATTTTGCATTAGGTCTTTTAGAGTATGCCACTTGGACATCCCCTATTCGAAAATATAGTGATATGATTAATCATCGTTTATTAAAATCTATTATTAATAAAGATAAAAATATTACTAAGCCTAGTGAAGATATAAAATTAAAAATTAGTGAGCAGAAACGTCGTAATAGAATCGCAGAAAGAGATGTTTCAGATTGGCTTTATACCTTACTTCTACAAAAAAAAGAATATAAAAATAAAAAATTTAATGCTGAAATTACAGATGTTTCTAGAAGTGGAATAAGAGCTAAATTATTAGAAAACGGTGCAAACGTATTTATCCCTGCTTTATTTTTACACCCTGTTAGAGAAGAATTAATTTTTAGTCAAGAAACAGGAAAAGTCTTTATTAAAGGTATTTTACACTATAAAATATCTGATTTAATACGAGTTGTTCTTTCAGAAATTCGATTACAAACACGCAGTATTATTGCACGACTTGATAATTAAATACTAACATTAATAATATTTAAATAATTTTTTAATTAAATTTATATATAAAAATATATTTTTTATATTATCTCAGTTCTTTAAACTGATATTTTTTTAATAATTTCATTATATTAAATATTGTTATAATTTTAATATAATTATAAGAAATTCAATATAAATTAAGAGTATAATATGCATATTTCAATGTTTGATTTTTCTATATATATAAAATTTTTTGTAAGTTTATGTGCTTTAGTTAATCCAATTGGAATGATTCCCATATTTACAACTATGACTAATCATCAATCTGATCTAGAACGAAAGAAAACTAATTTAATTGCTAATTTTTCCGCTTTTCTAATCTTGTTAATATCTTTATTTTTAGGTAATAGCATTTTAAATGCTTTTGGTATATCTATTAATTCGTTTCGTATAGCAGGTGGAATACTGATTATTGGTATTGCTTTTTCTATGATTAGTGGAAAATTTACAAAAAATAAAAAAACAAGTAAAGAAGAAAATCAAGAAAACATAAGTGTTGTACCTTTAGCTATGCCATTAATTGCAGGACCTGGAGCAATTAGCTCAACTATTGTTTGGAGTACTTATTATTCTACTTGGATTAACTTTTTAGGGTGTAGTATAGCTATTTTTTTATTTTCATTTGTTTGCTGGTTATGTTTTCGAGCTGCTCCATGTGTAGTTGAAATATTAGGAAAAACAGGTATTAATATTATTACACGTATTATGGGTTTATTGCTGATGTCTTTAGGAATAGAATTTCTTAGTATTGGAATAAAGTCTATTTTTTCTGAACTACTACATTAGTAATGTATTAAAATTAATATTTTTTATTTTATTTAGTATATTTTAAATTAAAAAAAATTGGATTTATTCATTGAATAATAGAATTATTTTTTTTCGCAATTTTGGTTTAAAACATTGGATTGAAATGTTTAATAAAATGCATTTCTTTACGAAAACACGTGATATTTATACATTTGACGAAATTTGGTTTTTAGAACATTATCCAATTTTTACTCAAGGTTTGTTAAACAAAAAAAATATAAGTACATCTAATGATAATGTTCTTTACAATATTCCAGTAGTAACTACGGACAGAGGTGGTCAAATTACATATCATGGTCCTGGACAACAAATATTATATTTTTTAATTGATTTAAAACGTCGAAAAATCACTATTCGTGATCTTATAAATATAATGCATAATCTAATCATAGAAACTCTAGATTATTTTTCTATTAAATCAAATATTAAAAAAAATTCTCCTGGAGTTTATATAAATAATAAAAAAATATGTTCATTAGGATTAAGAGTAAAAAAAGGATTTACATTGCATGGTCTATCATTAAATGTTCATATGGATTTAACACCATTCAATTACATTCATCCTTGTGGTGATGTTAATATGAAAATGACGCAAATTAAAGAATTTAATACTTTTTTAACATTAAAAGATATTCGTTTAATTTTAATTAAAAAACTATCTCAATTATTAAATGTTTCAATTATTGAAAAAAAATTTTAATATTAATAATAATTCTCAGAAAGAATTATATTTTTTAATGAAAAATCTAAAATTTTTGTTAAATAATTATTTTTAAGTTAATAACTATAATAGAAATTAATATTTCTAATCGAGACAATTGATTTTATGAATAAAAAAAAACATTCTTTATTTAAAATTAAAAAAGAAAATAAAATATTAAATATTATTCCTACTAAAAATTTTTCTAAAAAAACAACAAAACTCAACAAACCTAATTGGATAAAAGTTAAAATACCTATTGATACATCTCGTATTCGTAAAATAAAAGATGCTTTACGCAAAAATAATTTGCATTCTGTTTGTGAAGAAGCTAATTGTCCAAATTTACCAGAATGCTTTAATCATGGAACTGCAACGTTTATGATTCTTGGATCAAAATGCACTCGTAATTGTCCATTTTGTGCGGTTTCTCATGGTAAACCTAATTCTTTAAATGTAGAGGAACCAAATGATTTAGCAAAAACTGTATTTGATATGGGTATTGATTATGTAGTAATTACTTCAGTTGTAAGAGATGATTTATATGATGGAGGCGCTCAACATTTTGTTAATTGTATTAAATCAATTAGAAAAAAAAATCAAGTTAAAATTGAAATATTAGTTCCTGACTTCAGAGGAAGAGTAAAATTAATCTTAAAAATCTTTAATTCAGGATTACCTGACGTTTTTAATCATAATATAGAAAATGTTCCTCGTCTTTATAAAAAGATACGTCCTGGAGCTGATTATAAAAAATCGTTATTTTTATTAGAATCTTTCAAAAAAAAATATTTTGAAATTCCTACAAAATCAGGTTTAATGCTAGGATTAGGTGAAAAAGATATAGAAATTATTCAAGTAATGAAAGATCTTTATTCAAGTGGTGTTACATTATTGACAATAGGACAATATCTTCAACCTAGTACCAATCATATTCCAGTACAACGTTATGTACCGCTTGCAGAATTTGAAAATATAAAAAAAGAAGCATTATCTATTGGTTTTACTAATGCATTTTGCGGACCTTTTGTCCGTTCATCATACCATGCTAGTTTTCAAACAAATTTATTTATTAAAAAATAATTAATTTATTAAAAATTTCATTATTATTTATTTTAAATAAATATTTTGAATATTATTTAATTAGCATCTTGATACATTGGAAAAAATATATAAAAATTATTTTTAATAGAGGTCAAATAGTGTTACATCCCAATCATTATAATATTCCCAAAATTATCATTGCTTTAGATTTTTGTACCAAGAAAGAAGCTATGAAATTAGTAGATCGTCTTGATCCTTCTATTTTTTATCTAAAAGTTGGTAAAGAAATGTTTACAATTTTAGGATGTAAATTTGTAAAAGAATTACATAAATTAGGGTTTAATATATTTCTTGACTTAAAATTTCATGATATCCCCAATACTGTATTTAATGCAACAAAAGCCGCTGCAGATTTAGGAATATGGATGTTGAGTGTTCATGCATCTGGTGGTAAAAATATGCTTCTTTCAGCAAAGAAAGCTTTGAAATCTTTTCAAAAAGCCCCTTTATTAATTGCTGTAACTGTATTAACTAGTTTAACAGAAAAAGATTTAAAAGAAATTGGAATTAAAATATCATTAAAAGATTATATTTTAATATTGTCGAAATTATCTAATGATTGTGGTTTAGATGGAATTGTTTGTCCAGGAAGGGAAGCAAAAAAAATGAAATTATTATATGGAGATAAATATAAAATTGTTACTCCAGGTATTAGGTTTTCAACTGATTCTTCATTTGATCAAAAGCATATTATTACTCCAAAAGAAGCCAAAGAATGTCAAATAGACTATATAGTTATAGGACGTTCTATTACAAATTCCAAGAATCCGATTAAAAAATTAAATTTTATAATAGAATCTATGCAATAATGTTTTCTAGATTAATAAATGTTTGTATAAAACAAATTATTAAGAGTATTTTTTAAAAAAAATATTTCTATATGTAAACTATCAACTATTTTTTTCTTTAAATCATTAAGTACAATAAAATTGGAGAATTTATGCAATTAGTTCAAATAGAAAAAGCTATTTTACCAACTCCTTGGGGAGATTTTTTAATATTTGGTTTTGAAGAAAAAAAGAATGGAAAAAATCATATTGCTCTTGTATATGGAAATATACAAAAAAACGTTCCTACTCTTGCTAGAGTGCACTCTGAATGTTTAACAGGAGATGCATTTTTCAGTTTGAGATGCGATTGTGGTATTCAATTAGAAATGGCAATGAGTAAAATTGCTTCAGAAGGGAATGGTATATTAATATATCACCGTCAAGAGGGGAGAAATATTGGTCTTCTTAACAAAATTAAAGCATATTCTTTACAGGATAAAGGTTTAGATACTGTTGAAGCCAATCAAAAACTTGGTTTTTCTGCAGACGAAAGAGATTTTTCATTATGCGCTGATATTTTCAATATTTTGAATATAAAAAAAATTCGTTTGTTAACAAATAATCCATTTAAAGTTGAAATGCTTGTGGCATCTGGAATAGAAATTGTAGAAAGAATTCCTATTATTGTAGAAAAGAATGATAAAAATGCTAATTATTTAAAAACTAAAGCTGAAAAAATGGGTCATTTATTATTTAAGTAAAATTTTTAAAAAATATATACGTAACAATTACATATTATGTAATAATACTTCATAAATTAAAAAATTAAATTACATATATATTTTTAAAAAATTTTAAATATTTTTTTCTTATTTTAAATATCAGGGGTTTTTTTTAATGAACCCCTAAAAATTTTTGAATGTATATTTACTTATAAAAAATGTTTTTTAAAATTATAATAATGGACTTAAAAAATAGAAAATCTTTTCTAAAACACGAGTCCAATATGCACGCATAGACCAAATGTTTTTATCTAATAATCGAGAATTAGCAATATATTCTTTTTGTATAGAACATAAATTATGACTAAATTTACTATCATCAATAACTAAGGTAATTTCAAAATTTAACCATAAGCTTCTCATATCTAAATTAACAGTTCCAATTAAACTAAGTTGTTGATCAATCAATATACTTTTACTATGTAATAATCCTTTTTTAAATTGATATATTTTTACTCCTGCTTCTAATAATTCACTAAAAAACACTCTACTTGCCCATTTGACTAGAATAGAATCATGGTATAAAGGTATAATAATACTGACCTTTACACCTCTTTGAGCGGCAGTACAAATAGCATGTAATAAATCATCACTAGGTACAAGATATGGAGTAGTCATAATTAATTCATTTCTTGCTGAATAAATGGCAGTTAACAATGCTTGATGAATTACATTCTTAGGAAATCCTGGACCTGATGCAATTACTTGAACACTAGAGTTTTGATTACATTTTTTTTTTAACATTTCTTTACTTGGTAATTTAGGTAGAATTTTAAAACCCGTTTCAATTTCCCAATCACACGAATAAATAATTCCTATTGTTGTAGCTATAGGACCTTCTATTCTTGTCATTAAATCAATCCATTGACCTATCCCTGAAGACTGCTTAAATAAATATGGATCGACGAGATTCATACTACCCGAATAAGAAATATAATTATCAATTAGTATAATTTTTCTATGTTGTCTTACATCTAAACGTCGTAAAAAAATTCTCATTAAACTAACCTTCAATGCTTCTACAATTTCAATTCCAGATTTTTTCATAATATTAAACCAGGGACTTCTAAAAAACTCTACACTTCCTGCTGAATCCAACATAAGTCTACAATGTACTCCACGTTTAGCAGAATCTATCAAAGCAACAGCTACATCATCAGCAATCCCACCTGGTTTCCAAATATAAAATACCATTTCAATATTTTTACGTGCTGAATAAATATCACGTATTAAAACTTCTATGGTTTTTTTAGTATTAGTTAAAAGAGTTATATTATTATTTTTAATTCCAGAAATTCCCTGTCGATGTTTACACAATTGAAATAAAGAAGTAGCTACTTCGCTATTTTTTATTTGAAAGATATATTTATAAGATTTAAGTTCATTAAGATATGTATTAGATATAGACCAAATTTTTTTTGCTATTTTCTTTTGTCTTTTTCCTAAATATAACTCGCCAAAGAAAAACCAAATGGCTATTCCTATGAATGGAAGAATATAAATAGTTAAAAGCCAAGACATGGAGGAAGGTATACTACGGCGTTTAATTAGAATACGATAAGTAATATTAGCAATTAGTAACCAGTATATTAATACAACCAGCCATTTTATTAAATCATAGAAAATATCCATTCATTTGAAGGTCCTATTCATACTTTTTTATAAAAGTGTTTTATATTTTATTAAATATTTTTATATTTTTTAAATATGAAATAAAAATTAATCATTTATTTAATAAATATTAATGTTTTATAAAAATTTTTTGAAATAAAAAAGTAATAATTTAGTATTTAAAATAAAAAAATATATTTTAAAATTAATGAATTCAACACTTTAAATAAAAAGTAAATATCTTATTACATAAGATTATGCATGTTATTTGGTTTTTAAAGTGTTGAGTCTTATTGTTTAAAATTTTTTATTAAATTATGTTTAAAATTTATTTATATATTAATGAAAATTAAAAAAATATTTTTAATTTTTTAAAATTTTTATTTTAAATAATACTCATAGGTAATAGTTCTCGAGGTCTTCCTCTTTTATCAATTGCTACATAAATAAATATAGCTTCTGCAGCACAATAAAATTGACCTAACGGTTTAGAATAAATTTTTTTAACCCACACTTCTAGATTAATAGTAATAGAACTATTTCCAGTTTTAATACAATGTGCGTAACAACTTACAACATCTCCTACTGAAACAGGTTTAAGAAAAGTGATCCCGTCTACTTGTACTGTTACTACTCTTCCACCTGCTATTTCTTTGGCTAATATAGCACCACCCATATCCATTTGAGACATAATCCATCCACCAAATATATCACCATTAGCATTGGTATCTGAAGGCATAGTAAGTGTTTTTAACACTATTGTTCCTTGTGGTAATTTGTTTTTTTTTGGCATTATTAAAATTTTCACTCTATTATATTGAAAAAATATACCATTTATTTTTCTTTTAATATTTTAAAATTTATATAAATACTTGTAATTAAAATTGAAATAAACATTAAAAACGAAAGTCCAAATACTTTAAAATTTACCCAAGTTTTTTCTGGTAACCAAAATGCTATATAAATATTTAAAATACTGCAAAATAAAAAAAACAATGCCCAAAAAAAATTAATTTTTTTCCAATAAAAATTGGAAATTTTTATATCTTTTTCTAAAAATCTTTGGATTATAGGTTTTTTTGTCCAAAATTGACTAATGAATAATATTATAGAAAAAATCATATAAATTATTGTTATTTTCCATTTAATAAATTGACTATTATGAAAAAATATTGTTAGAGAACCAAAAATAGAAATTGTAATAAAACTAAATAAATTAATTTTATCTATTTCTTTGTAAATAATCCAATAAAGAAAACAAGTCAAACCTGATGTAAAAATTAAAGATTTTGATGCCGTAAAAATGTCATAAAATCTATAAAATATGAAGAAAGTTAGTATAGGTAACAAATTTAGTATTTTTTTCATATTAACAACCTAAAAAATATTTAATTTTTTAAGAACGTAAAAAAAGCATATAAAAGCGAAATAAATATACAATTAAAATTGAAAAAAATATGTTCATATTAATATTCAATATTAAAAAAATAAAATTTTTACTTATCATATAAGTATTAGAAAATATTGTCGTTAAAATAAATTTAAAACACATCCAAAACAGAACACTTGTTCCAATAATATTTAAATGTTTACAGGAAATAGAAAAACTAAGACGTATACAGTCTATTAAATTATTTTTTTTAAATGATAATATAATAGGTGATAAAGCAAGTAAAACTGATAAAAATATACCTGGAAAAATAAAAAACATAAAACCTATTTGAATAATAAAAGTTGTAATAAAATTTAATATAAATAAATTTGGTAAAAATTTAAATAAAGAGTACACTGAACACTTAATTGATTCTCTTCGATTATTAGATAAATATGTAATTAAAGTAATTATACTACCTAATAAAAAAGTTTTACTTATTAAAAATTCAAATATTTTAAATATTGAATATTTTAATAATTCTTTTTTTTCTTGTGTACTCATATTATTTATTAAGTCAAAAATTGAATGAGAACTTATAAATTTTTTGTTTTCTATCATAGCAATGATATGCATATTAGGTTTAATAAGCATATTTGTTAAAATACTTATAAAAGCAGCTAATGTAGAGATAAAAATAATAATTTTTATTTCTTTAGAAACGAAATGATATGTATCATTGCATAATTCGCGTATTGTAACAGACATATGTATATTCCTTATAAACATTGTATAAAATTTAAAGATTATACACATCTATTTTAGATGGTTTTTTTTTTAAAAAACAATTTATTCATGAAGATAAATAAAATTTAAATTTTTATACACTAAGACTGAATAAATTTAGTGGCTTTTTTTAATTTACCAGTAAAATTTTTTATTTCATCTATCATTTTTTGTTCTTTATTTAAATTTTTTTCAATTATATTTATAATTGCTGAACCACATATTATACCATTAGTACCAGATAAAAGTGATCTTTGAATTTGTATAGAATTTCCAATTCCAAATCCTTGTAAAAGTGGAAGAGAATTATATTTTTTTACTCTTTTTATAAATACATTAGACAATGATGCTGTTTCTTTTTCTATCCCTGTTACTCCTGAACGAGATAATAAATAAATATACCCTTTTGCATATAAAGAAAGTTTAGATAAAAATGTATTATCTGCATCTGGTGGGCATATGAAAATAGAATCAATATCGTATTGATTTGCCATTTTGTAAAAAGAGCTATATTCTTCTATAGGAACATCTGCTATTAATACAGAATCTATACCAAATCGAAAACATTCATAATAAAAGTTTTCAATACCGTAATTGTATATTAAATTAGCATATAATAAGATACCTATAGGTAAATTTGGATATTTATTACGTATATTTTTAATTACTGCAAAACATTTTAAAAAAGTGTTTTTTTTAGATAACGAACGTAGACTTGCATTCTGAATAGTGGGACCATCGGCTAGTGGATCTGAAAAAGGCATTCCTAATTCTAATGCATCTGCTCCACTTTCAATTAGTGTCTCAATAATTTTTAATGACGTTTCTAAAGAAGGATCTCCTATAACTACAAATGGTACAAAACATCCTTCTTTCAACAAAGATAAATTTTGAAATATTTTTTTATAACGACTCATTTTTTTATTCCTGTTTATTTAAAATATCACGAACCGTAAATATATCTTTATCTCCACGTCCAGAAAGATTAACGATAAATATTTGTTCTTTTTTAGGATAAAGACACATTAGTTTCAATGCATAAGCTAATGCGTGAGAAGATTCTAATGCAGGAATAATACCTTCTTTTTTAGATAGAATCTGAAATGCTTCTAAAGCTTCTATATCAGTAATAGAAACATATTTAGCACGATTAGTACTATTTAACCAAGAATGTTCAGGACCAACGGATGGAAAATCTAAACCAGCAGAAATAGACCAGGATTTTTCTATTTGACCTTCTTGACTTTGCATCAAATGTGATTTCATTCCAAAATAAATACCTGTTCTACCATGAGTTAACGGTGCTCCATGTTTACCTGTTTCTATACCTTTACCAGCTGGTTCTACACCAATTAAATTTACCCTTTCGTCTATAAAATCAGAAAAAATACCAATTGCATTAGACCCTCCTCCTACACAAGCAATAATTGCATCCGGCAACCTATCTTCTTGTTCTAAAATTTGTTTTTTTGCTTCTTCTCCAATCATTTTTTGAAATTCTTTTACGATTGTTGGGTAAGGATGCGGACCTGCAGCTGTACCAATCATATAATGGGATTTTTGGTAATTTCTAGACCAATCGCGCAAAGCTTCATTACATGCATCTTTTAATGTTCCTGAACCACTTTCTACTGATATAACTTCTGCACCCATTAATTTCATTCGAAAAACATTAGGACTTTGTCTTTTTATATCTTTGCAACCCATATAAATTTTACATTTTAAGTTAAATAATGCACAAGCAATAGCAGCAGCAACACCATGTTGACCAGCACCAGTTTCAGCAATTATTTCTTTTTTCTTCATTTTTACTGCTAGCATTGCTTGTCCTAACACTTGATTGGTTTTATGTGCTCCTCCATGTAATAAATCTTCTCTTTTAAGATAAATACGTGTTTTTGTACCTTTAGTTAGATTATTACATAAAGTTAATGGAGTTGGTCTTCCTGCATAGTTTTTTAAAAAATCAAAAAATTTTTTTTGAAAATTTGGATCTTTTTTTGCATCAACAAAATTTTTTTCTAATTGATATAAAGCTGGCATTAATATTTGAGGAACATACATACCTCCAAATTTGCCAAAATAAGGATTAAGTAAAGTCATTTTTAATTGATTTCCAGTTTTTTTTAAAAAAATAATTTATTAAAATATTAGTGTTTTAAAAATTAAATTAATTTTTTTGTGATCTTTAATTCCAGGAGATTTTTCTACTCCTGAATTAAAATCTAATCCTGAACAGTTAAATTGAGATGCAATAAGAAAATTATCTGTGTTAATACCTCCTGCTAAAATCACATTGTCTAAAACAGATTCTTTTAAAATAGACCAATTAAAGGGTCTATTAGTTCCTCCTGAACCAGAATCAAAAATATATTTATTGATATTATTTAAATTTAACAATGGTAAAGTTGATTGAATGGAAAAAGCCTTCCAAATTTTTATGTTTTTACATAGTTTTTTTCTTAGTATATTAATATAGTTTTGATCTTCAGAACCATGTAATTGAACAGCATATAAAGAAAGTTCTTCAGCTGTGTCGATAATTATTTCTATATCTTGATTTTGAAAAACACCTACAAATCTTAAACTATTATCTAAGATAATTTTTTTTGCAGTTTTTTTATTAATTTTACGTAATGAATTTTTTGCAAAAATTAATCCTCCGTAAACTGCTCCACAATTTTCTACAATTTTTGCGTCAATAGTACGAGTTAGTCCACATATCTTATTATCGCCTATTATTAAAGATTTTATATTTGTTTCTAAGTTTTTTTTACGCATTAAACTTGAACCTATTAAAAAACCATTAACAATTTTACTTAATTCTTTTATTTGATAATGTGTTTTTATGCCAGATTCACTGATAATAATTCTATTTTTAATTAAAGGTGATAAACTTCGTGTTCTATTTAAATCTATTGATAAATCATGTAAATTACGGTTGTTGATTCCAATAATAGAAGCATTTAATTTAATAGCTCGCTTTAACTCTTCAATGTTATTAATTTCTGTTAATATTCCCATGTTTAATTCTTTAGCAATGCTAGATAGTTCAACATATTGAACATCATTTAACACGGATAACATTAATAAAATAGCATCAGCATTGTAATATCTAGCCAAATAAACTTGATATGGATCAATAAAAAAATCCTTACACAAAATTGGTTGATATACACACTTTCGTACTATGTTTATATATTCTATATTTCCATTAAAATATTTTTCGTCTGTAAGAACTGAAATGGCTGAAGCGTACTTTTTATAAATGTTTGCAATTTCAATTAAATTAAAATTTTTTCTTATTATTCCTAAAGAAGGAGAACTTTTTTTGCATTCTAATATAAAAAAAGGTCGTTTTTCTTTTAAAATCTCGTAAAAATTACGTGTTTCTTTATTGATTTTGTCTTTAAACGTAGTTAATGGTTGTTTTTTTTTTCTATATTTAATCCAATCTACTTTATCTTTTATAATTTTATTTAGTATTGTCTCTGGCATATTAATCTTCTTTCGACATATTAGAAACCTGAATTATATGTTTATAAACGTCTCCGCTGCGAATTTTCTTTAGTGCTACTTTTGTATTTTCTTTTAAATTTTCGTATCCAAAGTTTTTTAACAACATTGCAACATTAACCGCAATTAATTCTTCATGTAACTTTTCACCCTTACCTTTCATTGTTTTTTTAAAAATATGATAATTTTCTTCTGATGAACATTCTACAGATATGGATTTAGAATGGCTTTTTATACCAAAATCTTCTGGTTCTAATTCATACGAATAAATTTTATTATTTAATAATTCAGCAACGTATGTCGTACCATGCAATGTAACTTCATCTGTATCATTACCATGTAAAACTATACCACGTTGGTATTTTAGTTTTTTTAAAATTTTAGACATAGGATTTATTAAATCTTTTTTATAAACACCAATTACAGTCAACGGAGGACTGGAAGGATTAAGAAAAGGTCCCAATAAATTAAAAATAGTTTTAATTTTTAGAATACTACGAGTGTTAGAGGCATATTTAAAGCTATTATGATATCTAGGGGCGAAAAGAAAACAAATATTTAATTTATTCAAAATTTTTTTAGAATTTTCTAG
Source organism: uncultured Buchnera sp. (assembly GCF_913776765.1). Classification (NCBI taxonomy): domain Bacteria; kingdom Pseudomonadati; phylum Pseudomonadota; class Gammaproteobacteria; order Enterobacterales; family Erwiniaceae; genus Buchnera; species uncultured Buchnera sp. The sequence goes on along the minus strand of NZ_CAJYPO010000001.1, from coordinate 412,141 downwards.
AGATCCATTTAAGTTAATTTTAAATTTATTTAAAATATCAGAAGAACCCGATTTACTTGAAACCCCTTTATTACAATGCTTAATAATTTTAAATCCACATGATGCAGCAACAAAAGCACTTGCAGTTGAAACATTGATAGTATTTTTAGTATCTCCACCTGTTCCAACTATATCAGAAAAAAGATAATTGGGTCTAGGAAAGAATTTCATTCTTTCTAAAAATGCATATATTGCACCTAATATTTCTTCTTCTGACTCACCATTCATTTGCATTGCTGTTAAAATAGATGATAATTGTATTTCGTTGATCTTACCTAAAGCAATTGATTTAAAAAGTTGATAGCTTTCTTCTTGATTTAAAGATTTTGATTCATAAATCTTATTAAATATATTTTGCATTGATTACCTTTTAAAACTTTAATTAAAAAATTAATATTTTTTTATTATCTTAGATAATTTTTCACAATAATCTATTGACTAAAATAATTCAAATTAAATTTTAAAAAACTTTATTCTTGAATATTTTGTTATTATTTAGAAATGAAAATTTTAAAAAATAAAGCATAACTGTTATTAGTTTAATATGTTATATAGTAAATATTTTTATTATCTTGGAATTTTGAAATGAATAAAATTATAGTAATAACATTGTTCTGTTTAGTATCAATTACTTGGGGAACCACTTGGATAGCAATGAAAATTGCGGTAGAAACAATTCCACCCTTTTTCGCAACTGGAATACGATTTTTAGCCGCTTCTCCTTTATTAATTATACTTTCTTATTTAACAAAAACACCTCTCTTATTTCCATACGGTCAAAGACGTTTTCAGATTTTTATTTCTATTTTTTATTTTTCAATACCTTTTACATTAATGTTGTATGGTAGTAGTTGTGTAAATTCTTCTATTTCTTCTATTATCTTTGCTAATATGCCTGTTTTAGTATTACTAATTTCACACGTTTATTTAAAAAAAAAAATAAATTTTATTCAAAAAATCGGTATTATAACCTCTTTAATTACATTATTTTTTATATTACTAATAGATCTTAAATCAGAATATTTTTTTCAGTGGAAAGGAATTTTAGCTTTACTTTTAGCATTACTCAGTCATGCCATAATTTATGTTGAATGCCAAAAAAAATCTTGTGATGTATCTGTTATTACATTTAATGCATTACCATCTTTAATATCTGGAATATTGTTATCTACAATATCTTGGTTTATCGAAACTCCTCATATTAATTTCTTTTCTACTAGATCTATTTTAGCTATTTTTTATCTTGGTAATTTTTGTGGAATTTGTGGCATTTTATCTTATTTTTATTTGCAAAAAAGAGTGAGTTCATTCTATGCTTCTATTGTTTTTTTAATTTTTCCATTAATTGCAGGTTTTTTAGAAATGTATATTTATAAAAAAACAATTTTATTATATAAATTATGGTTTGTTTTTCCATCAGGATTGGGAATATTATTAACTTTAATTCCTGTGAACTTTTTTAAAAATGTCATAAGGTTTTCAAAATGACTGAAAAAATACAAAAAATATTGTCTAATTTAGGATATGGTTCACGTCGTTTTATTGAACATATGATTAAATGCGGTAATATAACTATTAACGGGAAAAAAGCTATAATTGGTGAATATTTAAATGAAAAAAATCCTGGTGAAATTTTAATTAATAGAAAAAAAATAGTTGTAAAAAGAAAAAACAATAAATCTAAAGTTTTAATTTATAACAAACCTATCGGAGAAATTTGCACTAGAATTGATATTCAAAAAAGATTAACTGTATTTGATAAACTTCCTAAGTTGAATTTAAATCGATGGGTAAGTGTAGGAAGATTAGATATTAATACTAAAGGGTTGTTATTATTCACCAACGATGGCATTTTAGCGAATAAACTTATGCATCCCCGTAATCAAATTGAACGAGAATATAAAATTCGGATTTTTGGAAAAATTAATGAAAATAAAATAAATATTTTAAAAAAAGGAGTTAAAATTACACATGGTAACGTTTCTTTCAAAGAAATAGTACCTTTATATAATAAAAAAGAAGGAAAAAACCAATGGTTTAAGGGGATATTATGTGAAGGTAAAAATCGTGAAATTAGATTAATGTTTAAATCAATTAAATGTGAAGTCAATCAATTAATTAGAGTGCGATATGGTAATATTATTTTACCAAAAAATTTAAAAGAAGGTCAATGGATGATATTAAATTCAATGCTATTGAACAATTTATATAATCTCATTAATGTTAAAGAAAAATAAAATTTTGCACGTTAGAAAAGTATTTAAATTTATTTTTTAAAAAGGTTAATTTTGTGAATTTACTGTTAAGTTATGAATTGTTTTTAGCAAAAACAATTACTTTTTTATTTATTATTGTTTTAATACCATTAACTTACAATATAATAAAAAGAAAAAGAAAAAATAAAAAAAGGTTTAAAATTATTTTATTAGAAGAAAAATATAAAAGTATAAAAAAAAATATTTTATTATCTAAGATGAATAAATTCGAAAAAAAAACTTGGATTAAAGAAAAGAAAAAAAAAGATAAAGAATCCGAAAAAAAAAATAAAAATAAAATTTTAAATACAAGAAAAAAAACACTTTTTATATTAGATTTTAAAGGCGGAATTCATGCAAATGAAGTTATTGGATTAAGAGAAGAAATATCTGCAATACTTTTAGTTGCGAATCAAGATGATGAAGTTCTATTACGATTAGAAAGTTCAGGTGGTGTCATTCATGGATACGGTTTAGCAGCAGCTCAATTAGAAAGATTGCGTCAAAACAAAATACGTTTAATCATATGTATCGATAAGATTGCTGCTAGTGGTGGTTACATGATGGCTTGTGTTGCAAATTATATTATTTCAGCACCATTTGCTATAATAGGTTCAATTGGTGTGGTGGGTCAATTACCTAATTTTAATAAATTATTAAAAAAGTGTAACATTGATATTGAATTGCATACTGCTGGGGATTACAAACGTACATTAACAATGTTTGGTAAAAATACAGAATTAACACGTAAAAAATTTTGTGAAGAATTAAATATAACACATGGAATTTTTAAAAAATTTATAAAAAAAATGAGACCATCTTTAGATATTGAAAGTGTATCTAACGGAGAACATTGGTTTGGAACAATAGCTTTTAAAAAAAATTTAGTTGATGAAATTAACACAAGTGATAGTATTTTAATGTCTAAAATGAAAGAAGAATATATTTTATTAAATATTCAATATATTTATAATAACAAAAAGTTAGAAAATTTTACATCTCTTATTATTGAAAATATTAAAAATTTTATGAGTAAAATATTTTTTTATTAAAAAATGAAAACTATCTTTAAACTTTGATTAACTAATTTGTTAAAAAACATCTTCTTTAAATTAAAATATGTACTATAAAAATTAAAAATACATGTAAATTTTTTAATCTATTTTAAATTTTTATCGCAGTATTGTCTTAAAAAAGAAATTTTTAATGCCATCGGATGAAAATTATGTGTAAATCTTTAGTTATTGTTGAATCGCCAGTTAAAGCAAAAACTATAAGTAGATATTTAGATAATAGATATATAGTAAAATCTAGTGTAGGGCATGTACGAGATTTAATAGGTAATAAATCTAAAAAGAAAAAAAATCTTAAAAAATCCAATTTAAGATGTAATGAAAAAGAAGCTTTAGTACAACAAATGGGAATTAATCCATATAAAAATTGGAAAGCAGAATATCATATTTTACCTGGTAAGGAAAAAATTATTTCTGAATTAAAAGACATTGCAAATACAGTTCACTATATATATCTTGCTACGGATTTAGATAGAGAAGGTGAAGCGATAGCATGGCATTTAAAAGAAGTAATTGGAGGAAATTCTTCTAAATTTCGACGTGTCGTTTTTAATGAAATAACTAAAAAATCAATTGAAAAAGCTTTTAAAAATATTGGTAAAATTAATATGAATCGAGTACATGCACAACAGGCTCGTCGATTCATGGACAGAATTGTAGGATATATGATTTCACCTTTATTATGGAAAAAAATATCAAGAGGATTATCTGCAGGTCGTGTTCAATCTGTAGCTGTTAGGCTGATAACAGAACGAGAATATGAAATTAAAAATTTTATAGAACATGAATACTGGAAGATAAATCTTTCTCTTTTGTCTAGAGAAAATAAAAAAATAATTATGGACGTAACACATTATAAAAATAAAATATTTTTATTAAAAAATAAAAAAGAAGTAAATTCCATAATCGAAAAAATTAAAAATTTATCTTTTTTTGTTACTGATCGAAAAGATAAAATTTTAAAAAAAAAACCACCGGCTCCATTGATCACCTCTACTTTACAACAGGCTTCTAATCTCGAATTAGGATTTAGTGTAAAAAAAACAATGTTTTTAGCACAAAAGTTATATGAGCAGGGATATATAACTTATATAAGAACTGACTCTTGTTTTTTAAGTGATTATGCCATTAAAAAAGTTAGAATATATATAGAAAATACATATGGAAGTGATTATTTACCTAAAAATCCAAATATATATTCAAATCAGAAATATTCTCAAGAAGCTCATGAAGCTATTCGACCATCAGATGTACAACTTACTAATATCAATATTTGTGATGCAGATGCTATAAAATTATATAAATTAATTTGGAATTATTTTGTTGCTTCTCAGATGAAATCTGAAAAATATAAATCTATTAAAACAACTGTCATGGCTGATGCATTTAAATTGCAATCAAATACAAAAATAATACTTTTTTCAGGTTGGACCAAGGCTTTAAAAAAATCAAAAAATATTAATTTTGAATTTCCTATTTTAGATATAGGAAGTGTTTTACTTTTAGATAAAGTTTTACCTAATCAAATCTTTACTAAGCCCCCACCAAGGTTTAGTGAGTCATCTTTAGTACGTGAATTAGAAAAAAAAGGCATTGGAAGACCTTCTACTTATGCTGCTATAATAACAAAAATAAAAGAAAAGGGATATTTAAAAGTTAAAAAAAATAAATTTTATGCTACAAAAATAGGGGAAATTCTTATAACCAGATTGAAAAAAAATTTTTCAGATTTAGTTGATTATCATTTTACAGCTCGTATGGAAAAAAATCTTGACCGAATTTCTGAAAAACTAATTGATTGGAAAAACTTATTAAATTCTTTTTTCGATAATTTTTCCCAACAATTAGAAAGAGCGAAAAAAGATCCTGAAGAAGGTGGTATGGAACCAAATATTACTATTCCAACTGAAATTACTTGTTCTATATGTAATAAAAAGATGGGAATTAAAACAGCTATCACTGGTGTTTTTTTAAGTTGTTTAGGATATAATTCTGAACCTCATGAAAAACGCTGTAAAAACACAATAAATTTAATTTCATTAAATGATTTAAATAAGACAAAAGAAGAAAAAAAAGAAAAAATTTTAAATTCAAAAAAAAGATGTAAAATATGCAATATGGTAATGGATGCTTATTTAATTAATGAAAATTTTAAAATTTACATTTGTATAAATAACCCTAGTTGTAGTGGTTACAATCTTAAGCAAGGTGAATTTAAAAAAAACTTAAATTACTCATTCAAAAAAATAAAATGTAATAAATGTGAAAGTGATATGTTATTTAAAACTGGTAGATTCGGAAAGTTTTTTATGTGTGTTAACAATGAATGCAAAAATACAAGGAAAGTTTTACCTAATGGTAAAATATCAGAACCAAAATTAGAACCTATTCCATTTCCTGATGTTTTATGCAAAAAATCTAATACATGTTTTGTTTTACGAGAGGGAATCTCTGGTATTTTTTTTGCTGCAAATAATTTTCCTAAATCACGCGAAACAAGATCACCTTTTGTTGAAGAACTTGCCAAATTCAAACATTTACTACCAGAAAAATTACACTATTTAGCCAGTGGACCTCAAAAAGATGATAAAGGAAATAAAACTATAGTTTGTTTTAATAAATTAAATAAAAAGCAGTATATTGCTTCTAAAAAAGAAGGAAAATTTACAGGTTGGTCGGCTTTTTTTATTGATAAAAAATGGTGTATTTTTAATAAATAAAATAATTTAATTAATTTTTAAAGAGGTAAATATTGACGTATTTTTTCAGTAATCAATCTAACAAATTTCGGACTACTAGTTAAATTTGCAGTATGATAATTACGATCATCACTATTATTTTCAGTAAAATTACTAGTTAAGCAACCTGCTTCTCTTGCTTGTAATTTTCCTGCTATAAGATCAATAGGTTTGGGATTAAAATCAAATAAGCAATCTATTCTACCAGAAGCTACATAAGCTAAATCTAATACGGTAGAACCAGTACATCTAAGAGAGATTCCACATGAAAGTAATTTTTTGTATATTTCTAAATAAACTAAAGATTGTTCATGGTTTTTAAGAGGTAAATTGACGGCTACTGTAGTATAGTTTAGGCTATTAATATTAGCACATCGAATACGGTAACCATTTAATTGTGAACCTTGTCCCTTGACGGCTGTAAATAAGTCATTTCTTATAGGATCGTATATCACTGATATTTCTGTATTGTTTTTTATAACAACAGCAATAGATATACAAAAATGTGGAAAATTTTTAATAAAATTATTTTTTCCGTCTAATTCATTAATAACCCATAAGGTATTGTTATCATTTTTTATAAAATTAGTATTTTTATCTAAAACAACATGATTTGGATAAGATTTGTAAATTACTTCATTAATTATTCTGTATGTTTTGTACATTATGTTTTTAATAAATATTTTCTTTTTATCTATATCTTCTTTAATAAATTTTTGGGTATCATAATTTTGAACAATAATGTTTCCTCCTCTTCGAATTGCACGAATGGCAATATTTAACATTGGATGCATTATATTCTCCTAAATTTTAAAAAAGATAAAGTGTTATCAAAAAAAATATATTGTTTTTTATATTATCATAATTTATTTATTTTTAATATTTTTAATTAAATTAATTATATATAAAATATTTATGAACCAATTACTTAAGGCTATTAAATGCATAAGGGTATTAATATACAAAATATTTCTGATTATAAGATTAATTTACTGGATTTAAACCGTAAAGAAATAGAACTTTTTCTTGCCTCTCTTGGAGCAAAAAAATTTGTTACAGAACAACTCATGAAATGGATTTATAATTATAACTGCAGTAATTTCGATTTAATGTCAAATCTTAAAAAAGATATGAGAAAAAAAATAAGTGAAAAATCTTATGTATTTGCATCAGATTTTACAGAAGAAAAAGTTTCTTATGACGGTACGATAAAATGGATTACATCTATTGATAAACAAAAAATAGAAACAATTTATATCCCTGAAAAAAAGCGTGCTACTCTTTGTGTTTCTTCACAAATTGGTTGTTCTTTAAAATGCACGTTTTGTGCTACTGGACAACAAGGTTTTAATAGAAATTTAAAAGTTTCTGAAATTATTTCTCAAATTTGGCAAGCAAATAAAAAATTAAAAGAAAAAAACAATAATATAATTACTAATATAGTTTTTATGGGTATGGGGGAACCTTTATTAAATTTAAACAATGTTATTTCTGCAATAAAAATTATTTTAGATAAAAATGGATTTGGATTATCAAAACGTCGTATTACTCTTTCTACTTCAGGAATTGTTCCTGCTTTAGATAAATTAAGTAAAAAGATTGATGTCAGTTTAGCCATATCTTTACATGCACCAAATGATTTTATTAGAAATTCAATTATGCCAATAAACAAAAAATATAATATACAATCTTTTTTAAATTCTGTTTCTCAATATTTAAAAGGTTCTCATGCGAACAGAGGTGGTGTTACTGTAGAATATGTTATGCTGAGTGGTATTAATGATTCAAATAAAAATGCCGAAGAATTAGCAAATATTTTAAAAAAAATACCTAGTAAAATAAACCTTATTCCTTGGAATTTTTTTAAAAATGCAAATTTTGTGTGCAGCAGTAATAATAGAATTAATATTTTTGCAAATATTTTAAGAAAAAAAGGTTTTAACACAACGATTAGAAAAAACAGAGGTCAAGATATTAACGCTGCGTGTGGTCAATTAACTGGAGAGATAATTAATCGTATTAAAAATTAATTATAAATTTTTCAAGAGTATTAATATTTAAACATTTTTAATATTTTATCTGAAATATACTAGAAATACTCTCTTAATTTATAAAAATTATATTAAATATATATAAAAAAAATATGAATAAATATAAAAATATTAAAAGAAGAAAATCTGATCGTATTTACGTTGGTGACGTGCCTATTGGAAATGAAGCACCTATTTCTGTACAATCAATGACTAACACTCAAACTACAAATATAGAAGAAACAATAAAACAAATTATAAAATTAAAAAAAGTAGGAGTTGATATTGTTCGAATTTCTATTCCTACCTTAGAAGCCGCTGAATCATTTAAAATAATTAAATCAAATGTAGAAGTTCCGTTAATTGCAGACATACATTTTGATTATAGATTAGCTATTAAATCAATAAAATATGGAGCTGATTGTTTAAGAATCAATCCAGGCAATATCGGTAATAAAAGAAGAATATCAGAGATAGTTAATTGTGCAAAAGATAAAAATATACCTATTAGAATTGGTGTTAATGCAGGCTCATTAGAAAATGATATATTAAAAAAATATAAATCACCTATTCCTGAAGCTTTAGTAGAATCAGCCGTCAGGCATGTTGAATATTTAGATAGTTTAAACTTTGATCAATTTAAAGTTAGTATAAAAACATCTGATGTTTTTTCAGGAGTAAAAGCGAACGAAATTTTAGCAAAAAAAATCACACAACCAATACATATTGGGATAACAGAATCAGGAGCTTTGCGAAATGGAATAGTTAAATCTTCTATTGGGATTACTTTTCTATTGTTAGCTGGTATTGGTGATACTTTAAGAATTTCACTTGCTGCAGATCCAGTAGAAGAAGTCAAAGTAGGATATGATATTCTCAAAACTTTAGGAATTAGATTTAGAGGTGTTAATTTTATTGCATGTCCGACTTGTTCTAGACAAGAATTTGATGTGATTAATGTAGTTAATCAATTAGAAAAAAATTTAGAAGATCTTTCCACTCCTATGGATGTTTCTATTATTGGTTGTATTGTTAATGGAATCGGAGAAGCTAAAGTATCTACATTAGGAATTGTTGGAGGTTCTAAAAAAAGTGCGTTATATGAAGATGGTATACGTCAAAAAAATAAATTAAAAAACGAAGAAATCGTTAAAAAACTTGAGATTCAAATTCGTAAAAAAGCAAAATTTTTAGATAAATTAAAAAAAAATAATATTTAACTATTATCAAAAAATATACTTAAGAAACATAATAAGAGAAAATAGTGAATAAAAAAATTAATTCAGTAAGAGGAATGCATGATTATCTTCCTGAAGAATTAAAAATTTGGAAAAAGATAGAAAATACTATAAAACAAATATTAACTAGTTATTGTTATGAAGAAATTAGATTACCTATATTAGAAAAAACTAAAATTTTTCAAAGAGCTATTGGCAATGTAACTGATGTAGTTGAAAAAGAAATGTATTCTTTTAAAGATAGAAGAGGAAATAGTTTAACTTTACGTCCTGAAGGAACAGTAGGTTGCGTGCGTGCTATTATAGAAAATAATTTATTGTTTAATAAAAAGAAACAAAGATTTTGGTATTTAGGTCCTATGTTTAGATATGAAAGACCACAAAAAGGTCGATATCGTCAATTTTATCAATTAGGAGTTGAAGTTTTTGGATTGAATACAGCCGATATTGACTTAGAAATTATTTTATTAATAAGTCGTTTGTGGAAATGTTTAGGTGTTGATCCTTACGTAAAATTAGAAATTAATTCCATTGGTTCGAAAGTAGATCGTGTTAAATATCAAAAAGAATTAGTTTTTTTTCTTGAAAAACATAAAAATCTTTTAGATGAAGATTCTAAAAAACGCTTATATACAAATCCGTTCAGAATTTTAGATTCTAAAAATACTGTTTTGCAGAAAATTTTAAAAAAAGCTCCATTATTAAAAAATTATATTAATTCTTCTTCAATTAATCACTTTAACACTTTGTGTAATATGATGGATTCATATGGAATAAAATATATACATAACTATAATTTAGTACGAGGATTAGATTATTATAACAGTACTGTATTTGAATGGAAAACAGATCAAATAGGATCGCAAAATACTATTTGTGCCGGAGGAAGATATGATTCTTTAGTGCAAGAATTGGGTGGAAATAAAACATCTGCAATAGGATTTGCTATAGGTATCGAACGTTTAGTTTTGTTGATACGATCTTTAAATATTTTTTCTTGTAAAGAAGAAGAAATTAATATTTATATCATATTTATAGGAGAATTAAATAAAGTTTATGCAGTAAGATTGTCAGAAGAAATTAGAAACATATATCCTAAATTAAAAATATTTGTAGATTTTTTAACTTGTAGTCTTTCAAAAAAAATAAAAAACGCTGTAGCTTCTTTAGCTCGCGTTGCAATCTTAATAGGTACAAATGAAATAAAGGAAAATTGTTTTTTATTGAAAGATTTAAAAAAAGGAAAAGAATATTTTTTTTCAAAAAGTGAATTAATACTAAAAATTAAAAAATTTTTTAATAAATAAAATATTTAAAAAAATTATCTATATAAAATTTAATTATATATGTTTAATTTTCATCTTTTAAATTCATAGGAAAAAAATGTTTAATAAAAAAATAGAATTTTCAAAATATGATCCAGAATTATGGAAAGCTATTAATCAAGAAAAAAAAAGACAAGAAAATCATATAGAATTAATTGCATCAGAAAACTATACTAGTAATTATGTCATGTATGCACAAGGTTCACAATTAACTAATAAATATGCAGAAGGTTATCCTGAAAAACGTTACTATGGTGGTTGTGAATACGTAGATATTGTAGAAAAATTAGCAATTAATCGAGCAAAAAAGCTTTTCAATGCTGATTATGCCAATGTTCAACCGCATTCAGGATCTCAAGCTAATTTTGCTGTTTATACCGCATTACTAAATCCTGGCGATACAATATTAGGAATGAAATTATCTCATGGAGGTCACTTAACACATGGTTCTTCTGTAAATTTTTCAGGAAAAATATATAATGTAATTGGATACGGAGTAGATAAAAACGGAGAAATCGACTATCAAGAAATGTTGAAATTAGCAAAAAAATATAAGCCTAAGATGATCATTGGTGGTTTTTCAGCATATTCTGGAATTTGTAATTGGTCAAAAATGCGCAATATTGCTGATGAAATTAACGCTTACTTTGTTGTTGATATTGCTCATGTTGCTGGCTTAATAGCTGCAAATCTTTATCCTAATCCTATAGATTATGCACACGTGGTAACAAGTACAACACATAAAACATTAGCAGGTCCTCGAGGTGGCTTAATTCTAGCTAAAAATGGAACTGATACATTCTATAAAAAAATAAATTTATCTGTTTTTCCAGGTGCACAAGGTGGCCCACTTATGCATGTTATTGCTGCGAAAGCTGTTGCTTTTAAAGAAGCTTTAGAACCCAGTTTTAAAATATATCAAAAACAAGTCATTAAAAATGCTAAAATTATGGCTCAATATTTTTTAAAAAAAGATTATCAGATTGTATCTGGAAATACATCTAATCACTTATTTTTACTAGATCTAACAAATAAACAAATAACAGGACAAGAAGCTGATATTGCTTTAGGAAAATGTAATATCACTGTTAATAAAAACACTGTTCCGAATGATTTAAGAAGTCCTTTTATTACTTCTGGAATTCGTATTGGAACACCTGCTGTAACAAAAAGAGGTTTTAAAGAAAACGAAATGTTACAAGTATCAGATTGGATAATTCATATTATAAATAATATTAAAAACAAAAATAGCCTTATTAATATAAAAAATGAAGTACTAGAACTTTGTTCAAAGTATCCTGTTTATATTTAAATTAAAATATACTTAGTGTATCCATCTTTGTTAAAGATAATATTAATTATGATAATAATAAATTTTTGAAAAGATTTATTTTTATATTTTATTCAGGAACTAGAATTTTTATTTTTTTTATATCAATTTTATGTTTGTTTTTTAAATAAGGAATTGTTCCTAGTAATGGTGATTTAATATAACTTAACAAAGTTTGGATATAATACGAAGTATATTTATTTTTTGGAACTATATTATTGGCAATCCATCCTAAACATGTTAAGTTCTCTGAAAGAATTGCTTTTTCAGTTAAAATAGCATGATTAATACATCCTAATTTTATTCCTACAACAAAAATAATTTCTAATTTTTCCTCCTTAACCCAATCTGAAAAAGTATATTTCTCAGATAAAGGTGTATACCAACCACCAGCCCCCTCTATTAAAATCCAATTAGATTTTTGAGAAATATGCTGCAAACCTAAAGATAAAACTTTTTTTCTTATAACTTTTTTTTGAATTAAACTAAGTATATGAGGCGGCGTATTTCCAGAAAATGAAATTGGATTTACTTCTTTGTAATCTAATAGAACAGAACTATTTTCTTTTAAAATTATAGTATCTCGATTTATAAATTTATATTTATTTCTTTTTGTTGTAGAAGATATAATCTTACGTTTTTTTATTCCAGAAGATATTGGTTTATATCCTGCAGTTTTATATCCTAATTCATTTGCTTTTTTTAATAAAATACTGCTTACAGTTGTTTTTCCTATACCTGTATCGGTACCAGTGATAAATATTTTTTTTATCATAATTTATTTTCTTTCGTAGTTAAGAACTATATATAATTTTTATTATTTATAAAAAAAAATTTTTTAATTTATAAAATTTTAAGTTGGGTAACTCAACACAGTTTATTCTATGTATTTAATTGATTTATTAATACAAAAGAATATAATGGTTGGTTACTCAAATTAAAAAAACAATTTTTTTAAAATAAATATAAATATTTCTTAAAAAACATTTTTATATTTAGTTTATTATATTGCTGCATTGTAGTATTTTTCTTTACTTAAATTAGATATTTTTAAATTTTCATGATTTTTATTTTCTTCAGTAATACTTTTTGTTTTATAATCAGGAAAAAGGTTTAATTTTTGAAAAAGTTTTTGATCTTTTTCTTCTTTTGGATTTCTTGAAGTTAATAATTTACATCCATAAAAAATAGAATTTGCTCCTGCCATAAAACACATAGCTTGAGTCTGATCATTCATATTTTCACGACCCGCAGACAATCGAATATAGGATTTTGGCATCATAATCCTTGTAGCGGCAACTACTCTAATGAACTCAAATGGATCTACATTTTCGTTTTTTTCCATAGGTGTTCCTGGTATTTTTACTAACATATTTATTGGTACACTTTCTGGTGGGATGGATAAATTAGATAATTCCATTAGAAGTTCCATACGATCTTGTTTTTTTTCTCCGAGACCGATTATCCCTCCAGAACAAATTTTCATACCTGAATTTCGAACTGTTTTTAAAGTATTTAAACGTTCTTCATATGTACGAGTTGTTATAATACTGCTATAAAAGTTCGAAGATGTATCTAAATTGTGATTATAGAAATCTAAACCTGCACTAGCTAATTTTTTTGCTTGAGAATTGTTTAGTGTTCCTAAAGTCATACAGGTTTCCATTCCCATTTTTTTTACTTCCTTGATAATTTTTTCTAAATATGGCATATCTTTTTCTTTAGGATTTTTCCATGCAGCACCCATACAAAATCGAGTTGAACCTGAAGATTTAGCTTTTTTTGCAGCTTTTAAAACTTGTTCTATTTCTAACAATGGTTCTTTTTTTAAACCAGTTTTATATCTTGAACTTTGTGGACAATACTTACAATCTTCTGGACATGCACCAGTTTTAATTGATAATAATGTACTAATTTGTATTTTATTAGGATCAAAATATTCACGGTGTTTTTTTTGAGCTTCGAATATAAGATCAAAAAAAGGTTTTTCAAAAAGTTTTTTCGTATCTTTTAGGTTCCATTTTCGATTCATATAATCTCCAAAAAAAATATGATTTTGTTTAAGTAAAGGTTTATAATAACTTATTTAACATTTTTATATATAAATCATAATGAGTCAATCTGATATATTTTTTGATCATAAACATATTTGGCATCCATATTCTTCTATAGTAAACCCTCTTCCATGTTATTCTGTAATATCGGCAAAAGGTGTTTATTTAAAATTAAAAAATGGAAAAAATATAATTGATGGTATGTCTTCATGGTGGTCGACCATACACGGTTATAATCATCCTATATTAAATAGATCTTTAAAAAAACAAATTAAAAAAATGTCTCATGTAATGTTCGGAGGTATTACTCATCCTTCTGCAATTCTACTTTGTAGAAAACTAATTAAATTAACTCCAAAAAAATTAGATTGTGTTTTCCTTTCTGATTCTGGATCAATAGCCATTGAAGTAGCGATAAAAATGTTAATACAATATTGGGAAGCTTTAGGTCAAGAAAGAACACAAATTTTAACGATTAGAAATGGATATCATGGCGATACTTTTGCAGCCATGTCTATTTCTGATCCCGATAATTCTATGCATAGAATATATAATAAATTTTTACCAAAAAATTTATTTGCAGAAAAGCCTACTTCTTCTTTCCATAAAGAATGGAATTCTATTGATATTGAATCTTTTAAAAAAATAGTAGAAAAAAAATCAAAAAAAATAGCTGGTGTGCTATTAGAACCTATTGTACAAGGTGTAGGAGGAATGAATTTTTATCATCCTACATATCTAAAGGAAATAAAAAAAATATGTAAAAATTATTCTATTCCATTAGTTTTTGATGAAATTGCAACGGGTTTTGGCCGTACTGGAAAATTTTTTGCTTTTCAACATGCCAATGTTATACCAGATATACTATGTTTAGGTAAAGCTATGACAGGTGGCACAATAACATTAGCTGCTACTTTAACTTCACGAAACATTGCAGATACAATTAGTACAGGCAAGGTAAGTTGTTTTATGCATGGTCCTACTTATATGGGCAATCCATTAGCATGTGCTGCAGCTAATGCTAATATAAAAATATTAGAAGAGAATACATGGGAAAAACAAGTTATTAATATTGAAAAACAACTTTGTCAAACTTTATTACCATTAATTCATCATCCAAGAGTGATAGATGCTCGCGTATTAGGCGCCATTGGAGTAGTTGAATGTTTACATTTTGTTAACATAGCTCTTATACAAAAATTTTTTGTAAAAAATGGTGTTTGGATTCGACCTTTTAAAAAAACAATTTATATTGTACCACCCTATATCATTAGTATGGATTGTTTAAGAAAACTTGTTAATGTTATTAAAAAATCTTTAGATGATGATACTTTATTTTATACAAAAAATGTTTAATTATATATTTAAAATATATTTTATTTAGCAATTTAAATTACAAGCGAAGTTATCCATAAAGGACCTTCACTTGTTTTATATTGATTTACTTTTTCTAATTCACCTGTCTTTTGATAAATTTTATATAAACTTAACTTATTAGATTTTTGACCAACAACTATTAAATAACTATTATTGCCATCAATACAAAATGAACGAGGTTGTTCTTCTGTATCGTATTTTTTAAAAAAAACAATCGTATTATCACTTTTATTAATATGAAATAATGAAATACTATTAAGATATCTATCAGATACGTATAAAAAATTGCCACACATAGTTATGTGAATATCAGAAGACCAGTATTTTTTTTCTATTAAATTATTTGATAGTTTTGTGTTTTGTATATTTTTCACCTTTAATAAATTGTTTTCTTCGTATATTTTCCATACGTCAACAGTACCATTTAATTCATTAATAGTATAAGAAAAATTTTGGTTTGGATGAAATATAATATGACGTGGTCCTGATTTTATTTGAGAATAGACTAATTTTTGCTCTGTGCTTTTTAGTATACCAAAATCTGTTAAATAATATAAATAAATACAGTCGTTTTTTAATGAAGTGACAAACAAAACATTATATTTACTATTAAACTTAGAAGCATGACAACCTTCAATATTATGAATGATTTGTATTGGATTTTTAGGAATTCCATTTTCATCTAATGGACTTACGCTTATACAATTAGCATGATATGAGCTGCAAAATAAAAATTTTTTACTGCTATCAAAAGAAATATAGTTAGGAGTACCAGGAATAATGCTTTCTCCTTTTTTTGCAAGTAAACCATTTTTATCTATACAATAAGTAACAATACGATTGTTAGGACGAATCCCAGCATATAACAAATTTTTATTTTTTATAATTGAAATCGGTTGTACTTGACCATTAGTTTGAACTTTTTGTATTAATTCCATATCTCCATTATTATATAAATTCCATACTTCTATATTTTCACTTGTTGCATTAGCAATATAAATAATTTGTTTCATATATTTTCCTCAATATTTTTTATACAGTAATGTATAAAAAAGTTTTTAAGAACAATTTTAATCTATTTGAATTTTATAATTTTTAAATAATTTTTTTATTTAAATTTTTTAAAAAATTTTTAATCCATTTAAGACGTTCATAATTATCTTTAAAATCATGAAAAAAGTTTAATTTTGTTGAATTTTCCATTTTCCAAAGATGAGGTTCTTGTTTAAATAATTTTAATAAATATTGTGTATTAATAAAATTGTGTTTATCAAATTCTATCATTCCTATTTTGTTATTAGATTTAATTCGTAAAATGCCAATTTCTTCTGTTAAGAATCTAATTTTAGCACTTAAAATTAAATTTTTTGTAGGAATAGGTAATTTTCCAAATTGATCTACTAGCTCAAATTTAATTTTTTCTATATCATTTTTATTTTTAGCATTTGCAATTTTTTTATAAAAAAACAATCGTTTATTCACATCAAAAATATAATTTGAAGGTAATAAAGAAGGTGCATAAAGTTCAATATCTGATTTTTTCACTAATTCTTCTAATAAAAATTTTTCTCCACCATTTTTCAAAATCTTTATTGCCTTTTTTAACAATTTTAGATATAAAGAAAAACCAATATTCTGTATATGACCACTTTGTTCCTTACCCAATAATTCACCTATTCCTCTGATTTCTAAATCTTCATTTGATAAAGTAAATCCGCCTCCAAAATTATTTACTGATGAAATAGCATCTAACCTTTTTTTTGCCTCTGATGTAATGTTTTTTAAATTATTAACAAGAAAAAAAGCATATGCTTGATCATTTGATCTTCCAATTCTCCCCCTAAGTTGATGAAGTTGAGATAATCCAAAATAATCTGAATTTTCTATAATAATTGTATTGGCTTTTGGTACATCAATACCACTTTCAATAATAGTTGTACAAACCAAAACATTAAAACGATGATGATAAAATTCGTTCATTGTGTTTTTTAATTCAGTATTTTTCATTTTACCATGACCTATTTTAATATTTGCTTCAGGAATTAAATTGGATAATTTCCTAGCTATATTATTGATGTTTTTGACCTTATTATAAATATAATATACTTGTCCACCTCGCGATATTTCACGTAAAATTGCTTCTTTTACTAAAATAGGATTATATTCTTCTATGAAAGTTTTTATTTCTAATCTTTCTTTAGGTGGTTGTGATATAATAGATAAATCTTTTATACCTGTCATAGCCATATTTAAGGTACGAGGTATAGGTGTAGCTGTTAAAGTTAATATATCAATATTAGAATATTTTTTTTTTATAACTTCTTTATGATGTACACCAAATCGATGTTCTTCATCAATAATAAGTAAACCAAGATTATACCAATTTATATTTTTTAATAAAATTTTATGTGTTCCTACTAATATTTTAATATCTCCATTTTTGATTTTTTTTAAAATATTTTCTTGTTCTTTTTCATTTCTAAATCGAGTTAAAATATCAACTTTAACAGACCAATTATAAAAACGTTTTTTAAAATTATCAAAATGTTGTTGTGCTAACAAAGTAGTTGGTACCAAAACAACAACCTGTTTATCATTTAATACAGATATAAAAGAAGCTCTTATTGCTATTTCAGTCTTACCAAATCCTACGTCTCCACAAATTAATCTATCCATTGGAATAGAATTTTGCATATCATTTAATACACATTTTATGGCTTTATCTTGATCTAATGTAGTTTTAAATGGAAATTCTTTGCAAAAAAGTTCGTATTTTTTTGTATTTATTTGAAATGAAAATCCATTTTGAGATGATCTCTGTGCATAGATATCTAATAAAAACGCTGCATGATCGTAAAGATTTTGATTGATCTTCTTTTTTTCTTTATTCCAACTATCACCACCTAATTTATGAAGTGGTACATTTTCTTCTGGAATTCCAATATAGGGAGAAACGAGATGTAAATGAGAAATAGGAACATACAATTTATCTTCTTCTGCATATAAAATAATTAAATATTCAGATTCAATACTAGCTGTTTTTATCTTAGTTAATCCTTGATATCGCCCAATACCATGTTCAATATGTATGATCGGATCATTTAATTTTAATTGATCTAAATAACTCTTTTTTTTTTGAAAAACATTGTTTTTAACTGATACTAGAGATTTTTTTTTATTAAATTCTGGAAATATTTTTTTAATAGGAATAAACAAAGAATTATTTTCTACATTTATAAATCCATTGTATAAATTTCCTATTATATAAAAATAATTAAATTTTTGATTAAAATCAGTAATATTTTTTATATATTTTGGATAAATGTTTTTAGATTCTAAAATTTTTAAAAATTTTTTGATACATTCCTCTTGTGTTAAAGAAAAAATTATTTTTCCTGAAAAATTTTTTAAAAAAGAAAATATTTCATCAGTGTTATTATTTAGAAAGAATTCAGGTAATTTTTTATAATTATTTTTCACAAAACCTTTAGTATCTCTATTTTTACTAAGTAAAATTTTAATAGAAGAATATTTTTTTAAAAAAAATGACAATTCTTCAGTGGTGATCCACATTTTTTCTGGTTTGATTATCAAATCGAAGCATTGTTTTTTTAAAATATTGTATCTTTCCACGATTTTTTTCCAAAATTCATTAGAGTTTTTTTGATATTGATCTTGATAAATCATTAAGGTGTTTTTAGATAAATAATCAAATAATGTTGATAATGAATTTTCAAAAAACAATGGTTGTAAATACTCAATACTAAAAAAATTTTTTTTATCAAAAATATTTTTATAAAAATTATTAAATTCCATAATTTTAGAAAAAACTTGGTTATAATTTTTTCTAAAAATATTAATTCCATCTTGATGTATTGGAAATTCATTTTTTGGCATAATGATAATTGATTTTTTTTCTTTAAAAGTCAGCTGATTATTTATGTCAAAAAGTTTTAAATTAAAAATTTTATTTTCTGTAAAATAAATTCTATATGGTGACATTGTACCAACAGGATAAATATCAACTAACGATTTTTTTATGCTAAAATCACCAATCTCCTTCACTTCATTTGTTTTATGATATCCAATGTTTTCTAACTTAGAAATTAAATTTTTAAATTTAAAAAAATCGTCTTTTTTAATTAAGAAAGATTCTTTATAAATATATTCATAAGGACATATTTTTTGTAAAAGAGTTTGAATTGCAACAATTAATAAACCTTTTTTTATTTTGGACAAATAATATAGAATAGAAATACGAGAAGAAATAATTTTTTTATCAGGAGAAATGTGATCATATGGCAATGTTTGCCAATCTGGAAAAACTATTACTTGTCTATCTGTAAATTGTTTTGTTAATTTTTGCAATTGTAAGGTATCTTTTATATTAGATGTAATTAATACAACTAAGTCTGGATGATTTTCAATAATAGAAGCACATTCAAATGGTATTATTGATGAAATCAATTTATCTGATATATATATTTTTTTATTTTTTTTTATCATATATTATTTATCTAATTAAATATTTTATAAAATTTTTAAAAATAGATTAAACATATTATCAAAAAAAATATCTTTTCTTTAATAAAATAGAAATAAATAATAATTTATTTATAAATATGTTTATATATATTTTTTAAAATTTTTTATTAAATATGTTAGTATATAATTAAAAACAATAATTTATGAAATTAACGTAAAAAAAATTGTTTTTTTAACTTAATTTTTTAAAAAAATCCTTAACTATTAAAGATATTATAAATGTATAAGCCTATATATATATTTATTGGTTTACGTTATCTATGGAATCCTCATTTACCAAATTTTAAAAAAATTATTACTATTTTATCAATTTTAGGAATAAGTATTGGTATATCTTCAACTATTATTACCATATCTATAATCAATGGATTTCAAAATAAATTTAAAAATGAAATTTTATCTTTTATTCCTCACATAATTATTACTAATAAAAATTGTAATGTTAATAAATTAGATTTTCCTAAAGAAATTTTAAAATTAAAAAATATTGAGAAAATTACTAATTTTATTAGTAAAAAAGTAATCATTGAAGATAAAAAAGAAATAAATATAGGAGAAATAATTGGCGTTGAAACAAAAAATAAAAAAAATTTAGAGAATTATAATATAAAAAACGTTTTGTATACGCTGAATTCAAAAGAATATAATGCAATTATAGGAAAAGAATTAGCTAAAAAACTACATGTTAATATCAATGATAAAATTAAATTAATTATTTTACCTACTAGTAAAAAAAAATTTTTAAAAAATAACCCTAATATACAGTTATTTAAAATAACCGGTGTATTCTCAACTAATAATGAAATTGATGAATATCAAATATTGATTAATAAAAAAAATGCTTTAAATTTTTTAAATTATGATAAAAGTAGTATTACTGGTTGGAGAATATGGTTGAAAGATCCATTTACTCTGGATATTCAAAAAATAAAAAAATTAAACAAAAATTTCATTGTATTAGATTGGAAAATGAAAAAAGGTGAATTATTTAAGGCAATGCAAATTGAAAATTATATCATGTTATTTTTTTTTATTTTAATTTTATTAGTAGCTGGTTTTAACATAGTTATATCATTAACTATTCATGTATTAGATAAAAAAAATAATATTTCAATTTTTCAATCTCAAGGGTTACCTCGTTATAAAATAATGCTAATATTCATTGTATTAGGATCAAGTATTTCTATAATCGGAAACTTGTTTGGTACTATAACGAGTATTGTGTTAATTTTTCAAAAAGATTTTTTAAATTTTTTAATTAAGATTTTTTTTATCGATATTAAAATTCCTATAAAGATTATCCCTATTCAAATTTTTGTAATAAATATTACATCTATATTTCTTACAATTTTATCAATGTTATATCCAATTTGGTATGCTATTAAATCCATACCATCTAGAACTTTATCTGATGAATAAAAATATAATTTTACAATGTATTAATTTAACAAAATCATTTTATAAAAAAAAAGAAGAAATAAAAATTTTAAATAAAATATCATTAAAAATCTACAAAGGCGATATAATATTTATAACTGGAAAATCTGGTTCTGGAAAAAGTACTCTTTTACACTTATTAAGTGGATTAGATACACCTACTTCTGGAAGTATATTATTCGAAGGTATTTTATTAAATTCTATGTCATCTAATGAAATAGCCCAGTTAAGAAATTTAAAATTAGGATTTATTTTCCAATTTCATCATTTACTTTTAGATTTTAATGTTCTTGAAAATGTTGCGATGCCATCATTAATCGGTAGAAAAAGTGTCAAAGAATCGAAAGAAAAATCATATGAAATATTAAAAAAAGTTAATTTAGAAAAAAAAATAAATAAATATCCTTCTGAATTATCTGGTGGTGAAAGACAACGTGTAGCTATCGCTAGAGCTTTAATAAATCAACCTTCTTTAATAATAGCAGATGAACCAACAAGTAATTTAGATGAAAACAATGCAACAATTATTTTTGATTTAATATTTAAATTAAATAAAAGTTTAAATACTTCTTTTGTCATTGTAAGTCATGATTTTCGTTTCATAAAAAAAGAATTTATTTTATTTGAAATGAAAAATGGTCAATTATTTAATAATAAAAATTAACATGAAAAGATATATTAAATGAATGTTTTACCTTTTTTAATTGCAAAACGATTGTATCATCGAAATAATAAAAATCATGCAATATTATTAATTTCTATTTTATCTAAAATAGGAATTTCTATTAGTATATTCACATTAATTTTAAGTTTTAGTGCTTTAAACGGTTTTCAAATATTAATGAAAAAAAACATTTTATCAGCTCTACCGCATGGAATTATTGAACTAACAGATAAATCATTACTTACTTGGAAAGATATTACAAAAAAATTAACGTCACTACCAGAAGTCATATATTCTGAACCATATATTTTAATGAATAGCGTTTTACTAAAAAATGACCAAATGAAATTTATTAACATTAAAAGTTTTAAAAATATAAAATATATAAAAAAATATTTTTCTTTTCAAAAAAAAATATATAATTTTTCTAAATTAAAAAAAATCTATAATAATGAAATCATTCTTTCTTCTGATTTGGCAAAATATTTTTCTCTTAAAGAAGGAGATTCAATTAATTTAATTATTTTAAATAAATATATAAATTTTGATAAAACTAAAATACAAAATTTTTCTTTTAAAATTAAATCTATATTTCATTCTAATGGAATCTCTAATTCAAACATTGGATTAATACCTTTTATTTTTTTTCAAAAATTTTTAAAGATAGAAAATAATATTAATAAAATTGAATTATATATGTCTGATCCATTTCAAGCAGATAAAATTGTTCTTAAAATAGCTAGAAAAATAAAAACACCTCTTTTTTTTTATAGCTGGATGTATAGTTATAAATATATCTATCATGATATTCAAACAATTAAAACAATAATATATTTTACGTTATTTTTAATAATAATAATTTCATGTTTTAGTGTAGTATCTATTTCTTTAACGTCTATATCTAAAAAAACAAAAGAAATTGCTATTTTACGAAGTATAGGCGCCAATAATGTTCTTATTCAGCTAATTTTTTTTTACTATGGAATGCGTTTTATTATTATAGGAAATTTAATAGGTTTATTAACAGGAATTATAACAGTATTAAACTATAAAAAAATTATGTTTTTTTTAGAAAAAAATTTTCAAGAAAGCTGGTTATTAAAAAATATTTATTATAAAAGTTTTTTATTATTAAAATTAAATTTTTTTGATTTACTCATTATTTTTATAAGTACTCTAATAATAGGAATGATTGCAAACTGGTATCCAGTATATTATGCATCAAAAATTAATCCTAATAAAATATTAAAAGAATATTAAAATTGTTTCTTTTAAAGAAATATTTTTTTATAAAAAAAAGATATTGATTATAAATAATTTACAAAAAAAATGGTGAAACAATGACTATTAAAGTAGGTATTAATGGATTTGGTCGTATTGGACGCGTTTTATTTCGTCTAGCTCAGGAACGTAAAAATATTGAAGTTGTAGCGATAAATGATTTACTTGATCCTGAATATGTAGCCTATATGTTAAAATATGATTCAACTCATGGAGTTTTTAAAAAAAATATTGAAGTTAAAAATAAAAATCTTATTGTTAACGGAAAAAAAATTAGAATTACCTCCATAAAAGATCCTGAAAAATTAATGTGGGATAAATTATCAATTGATGTAGTAATTGAATCTACTGGTCTCTTTTTAACAAAAAACACAGCTCATAAACATATCTTATCTGGTGCAAAAAAAGTTGTCATCACTGGACCATCAAAAGATGATGTTCCAATGTTTGTTAGAGGTGCTAATTTTGATAAATATAAAGGAGAAAAAATTGTATCTAATGCCTCTTGTACAACTAATTGTTTAGCTCCCTTATCAAAAATAATAGATGATCATTTTGGTATTGTTGAAGGACTAATGACTACTGTACATGCTAGTACAGCCACTCAAAAAATCGTTGATGGAGCTTCTAATAAAGATTGGAGAGGAGGTCGGGGAGCTTTACAAAATATTATTCCTTCTTCTACAGGTGCAGCTATTGCTGTAGGAAAAGTTTTACCACATTTAAATGGTAAATTAACAGGAATAGCTTTTCGAGTTCCTACTTCAAATGTATCTGTAGTGGATTTAACAGTACGTTATAAAAAATCAGCGACATACAATGAAATTTGTGAAGTTATTAAAAACGCTTCTGAAAATAAAATGAAGGGAATTTTAGGATATACTGAAGATGAAGTTGTATCAACAGATTTTAATGGTAACGAATTAACTTCTATTTTTGATGCTAAAGCTGGTTTATCTCTAAATAAAAATTTTTCTAAATTAATTTCCTGGTATGATAATGAAACAGGTTATTCTAGTAAGGTATTAGATTTAGTTACATTAGTTGCTTCAAAAGAAATATAAAATATAATTATTTCTATAAAAAGCATATTTTTTTTATATATAAAGTATTTAAATAAATAAGATGATCTTATATATAAGATGTATCTTATTTTTTTTAAAATAGCAGTATTAAGTATAATCTTAATACTGCTTTTTTTAAAATTTTTTGTTTCAACTTTTTATTGTCTAGCTAATCTAATAAGAGAAGGTGAAAAAATATTATTGCTGCGCCATGGATTGATATCAATTCCACCTCTTCGAGTATATCTTGCATATAAGCTTAATTTTTTAGGTTTACAAATGTTATTAATATCATTAAAAATTCTTTCAATACATTCTTCATGAAATTCATTATGAGAACGAAAAGAAATTAAATAACGCAATAGCGAATCATGATTGATTGGTAATCCAGTATATTTAATATATATTGATGCCCAATCGGGTTGTTGGGTAGCAGGACAATTAGATTTAAATAAATGAGTATATAAATCTTCCTTGATTATTTTTCTTTCAGAATTAATCATAAGTAACGATGGTTCATATTTATATGATTCTATTTTAATATTTTGATTATCTATACAAATACCATGAAAATCTGCGATTTTTTGATTTTTAATTTCATCTAAAGTAAACAGTTTAACAGAAATTTTTCCACATACACATCTAGTGATATCATCAATTAAAATTTTAATAAAATCAGCGTCACTATTAAATTTTATTTGATTAAAACTATTTATATAAATTTTAAAACTTTTAGATTCGATAATGTTAGTGCTGTTTATATCAATTTCTATTTTAGCGATGGCAATTTTTGGTAAACCATTTTTATTTAACCAAGATAGTTCGTATAAAGTCCAAATGTCTTTTCCGACAAAGGGGAGATCAATATAATTTAATTTAATTTTTTTTCGATGTTGTTTTCTAGGTATAGCTTTTAGAAAATTAAAATTATTTGTTTTAAAACTCATATTTTTTCTTTAATTTAAAGTTATATATAATCATATTTTATATAAAATTTATTTTTTAATTTTATTCATTTATGATAAAATCATATTTTTTATAAGTAAAAATTAGGAAGAATATTTTTTATCCATTTTTTTATTCTTTCTTCTGTTTTTTCTGGTTGTCGATCTTCGTCTAAAGCTAATCCTACAAAATAATCTTTATTTAAAAGAGCTTTAGAAGATTCAAAATTATATTCAATTGTAGGCCATTTTCCAACTATTTTAGCATTATTTTTTTTTAAAACTTTATGTATTAAACCCAATGCATCACAAAAATATTCTGCATAATCTTCCTGATCACCACACCCAAATAATGCTATGGTTTTATGCAAAAAATTCATTTTTTTTAAAGTAGGTAAAAAATCATCCCAATCACATTGTATTTCACCATAATACCAAGTAGGAACTCCTAATATTAGATAATCAAAAATTTCAATATCTTTTTTAGAAGCATTGCTAATATCATGTAATATAGAAATATTACTACCAATTTCTTTATGAATTAATTTTGCTGATTTTTCTGTATTTCCAGTATCACTTCCAAAAAAAATACCTATTTTTTTCATATTTTATGCCTATTCATCGAAATATATTTCTTTTTTATAAGTAAGAAAATATTTGAAGATTTTTTTATTTAAAAATTTTTTTAAAAAAATACATAAAAAATATAAAACTAAAAAATTTATAATTATTTTTGTTATCTTAGTAGAATAAATGTATTCTAATAGCTAATTTATAAGTTATATTTATTAATAGATTAATTCATAAAAAAATTTTTTAAAAGTTTTTTTACTAAAACTATAAAAATAAAAATATTTTTTTTTAAATTTAATTTTTAAAAAAGAATTTAATTTAAAAAAAAACAAAAAAAATTGTAACATATATTTTTTAAAAAAATACAAATATATTAAAAAAAATAATGAAAAAAAATTTAATTTGGTTTCGAAACGATCTTCGTCTGTATGATAATACTGCATTACATAACGCTTGTATGTGTGATATGGATGAAGTTATTGGTTTATTTATTTCTACCCCACAACAATGGAAAGATCATTTTTTTTCTTCTAAAAAAATATCGTTTATCTACCAAAGTTTAATCAGCTTACAAAAAGAATTATTTAAATTAAATATTATTCTACATCATCATGAATGTCCTAATTTTTTAAGTTCAATAGATTATTTAATTCATTTCTGTGAAAAAAATAAAATAAATAGTTTATTTTATAATTATCAATATGAAATAAATGAACGAAATCGTGATTATATAATAAAAAAAAAACTATCTCAAAAAGGTGTTGTTGTAAAAGGATTTCACGATAGTCTCTTGATTTCTATTGATAGAATAAAAAACAAAAACAATAAAGCATATAAAATTTTTTCTTTTTTTAAAAAAAAAGTAATATATAATTTATCGAAAAAAATCCCCGAATGTTTTCCTATTCCAATAAAAAGAAGATTTTATCCTAATTTTTCATTACTAAAATTATTTCCAGCAAATTTAGTTGTTAATTTTGATCAAAAAGTCTTTCCCATTGGAGAAAGACAAGCTATTAACAGACTAAAAAATTTTTGTATCGATAAGATAGAGGAATATTCTTTAAAAAAAAATTTTCCATTTTTAAACGGTACTAGTATGTTGTCTCCCTATTTGTCCTTAGGAATAATATCGCCACGATATTGTTTAAATATAATTTTAAAAAAATATAAAAAAATACCATTAAATATTATTTTAAATTCAGATTGGTTAAATGAAATAATATGGCGTGAATTTTATTATCATTTGTTAGTTGGTTTTCCAATACTCAGCAAATCTAAAGCATTAGTTATATGGGAAGAAAAAATTAATTGGACAAATAATATAAATTATTTTAATGCTTGGAAAAATGGAAATACAGGCTTTCCTATAGTAGATGCAGGAATGAGACAATTGAATCAAACAGGTTGGATGCATAATAGACTAAGAATGATTACGTCTAGTTTTCTAGTAAAAAATCTTTTAATTAATTGGAGAAAGGGTGAAAAATATTTTATGTCTAATTTAATTGACGGAGATTTTGCGTTAAATAATGGTGGATGGCAATGGTCAGCTTCAACAGGGAGTGATTCTGTTCCGTATATACGTGTTTTTAATCCTTTAAATCAATCAAAGAAATTTGATAGATCCGGACTTTTTATACGAAAATATATTCCAGAATTAAATTATGTACCAGATAATTATATCCATAACCCATACGAGTGGTCAATAAGAAATAACTGTAAAATAAACTATCCAGAACCAATTATAGACTATAAAAACAGTAAAAAAAAAGTATTATTAGTATACAATAAAGCTCAATTAGATTGCAAAAAAGAAAAGGTTTGATAAAATGGAAAATTTTTTATTAGAAAAAATCATTAATAAAGAATTATCAAGTGATGAATATAATGATGTTGTACCTAATGGATTACAAATAGAAGGCGAAAAAACAGTTAAAAAAATTATTACAGGTGTTACTGCTTGCCAAGACTTATTAGACAAAGCATTATCTTACCATTGCAATACTATAATTGTTCATCATGGTTATTTTTGGAAAAGAGAATCTCAATATATTCATAACATGAAGAGAAAAAGATTAAAAACTATACTTTCTAATAATATTAATTTGTACAGCTGGCACCTACCTTTAGATATTCATCCTACACTAGGAAATAATGCGCAAATAGCTAAAAAATTAAACATTTGTATTAAAGGTCATATTTTACCTTATTTATTATGGGGAATTTTAAAAGACAATATAAATGCTTTTGATTTTGCTAAAAAAATTGAAAAAAAATATGAAAAAAAGCCTATACATATATATGAAAATGCTCCATTGTATATTTCTCGTATAGCTTGGTGTAGTGGAAGAGGGCAAAATTTTATAAAAAAAGCGTATAATTTTGGAATAGATGCTTTTTTGACAGGTGAAATTTCAGAAGAAACAACGCACATTGCTAAAGAACTAGGTATTCATTTTTTTTCTATAGGACATCATGCTACAGAAAAAGATGGAATTAAATCTTTAGGTAAATGGTTAAATAATAAGTATGATTTAGATGTAACGTTTGTTGATATTTATAATCCCGCATAATTTAAAAATTAAATTATAAAAATTTTACCTATTTTTAGATTTTCTATCTAAATAATTTAATAAAAAATTTAAATAAAAAATATGAAAAAAAATACACTAGAAAAATGGTTTAATTCTTCCTGGTTATCTAGTAGTAATCAGAGTTATATTGAAAAAATATACGAAAGTTATTTAATAAATCCAAAATCTGTTGATGTTACATGGCAGAATAAATTTTCAAATTTATCTAAAAAAGAAAAAAATATTTTAAGGGAGGAAAAAGATTTTTATAAAAATAATAATTTTAAAGAAATTAAAGTTGATAAACAAAATATCCTAGAAAAAAAAATTAATTATATTATTAACACTTTTCGAAAAAAAGGCTATAAAAAAGCTTTAATCGATCCTATCCAATTAAATGAACAAAAAAAATATAAATATTTAGAACCTTCTTTTTATGATTTTAGCGAAGATGAATTAGAAACAACTGTTAAAGTCGATTTTAAAAATTCTTCTCAATATACAATAAAAATTATAGATTTATATAAAGAATTAAATAATAAATACTGCGGTTCTATTGGATTTGAATATATGTACATCGAAAATTCATTTGAAAAAAAATGGATTACAAAAAATATAGAACTATTTTTTAAAGAAAATTTGTTTTCACAAAAAGAAAAAATAAGTTTTTTAAAAGAAATTATTTATGGAGAAACTTTTGAAAAATACTTGGGAAAAAAATTTTCTGGTACAAAACGATTCTCTTTAGAAGGAGCAGAGGCATTAATTACTATTCTGCACGAAATAATTCGATATTCAAAAAACAATAATATATCTGACATTGTCTTAGGTATGGCACATAGAGGTAGATTAAATGTATTAGTAAATGTATTAAACAAAAATCCAAAGATCTTATTTGATGAATTTTCTGGTATTAACATACCAAAGGAATATAGTGGCGATGTAAAATATCATATAGGTGGAATTGCACAAATAAAAAATGAAAAAGAAAAAATACATTTAAAATTAGCATATAATCCATCTCATTTAGAAATAATCAATCCAGTTGTTTTAGGTATAGCACGAGCATCTATAGATCAATTAAAAATTTCTGAAAATAAAATTTTATCTATTAATATACATGGTGATGCTTCTATTATTGGACAAGGTGTAATTCAAGAAACATTAAATATGTCTCAAACAGAAGCTTATAAAGTAGGTGGTACTGTTCATATAGTAATTAATAATCAAATTGGATTTACTACATCTAATCCTAAACATCTTCGCTCTAGTAAGTATTGTACTGATGTTGCTAAAATAATTCAATCACCTGTATTTCATGTCAATGCTGACGATATAGAAGCCTCTATTTTTGCAATTCAATTGGCTTTAAAATTCAAAAAGAAATTTAAAAAAGATGTTTTTGTAGATTTAGTATGCTATAGACGACATGGACATAATGAAGTAGATGATCCTTCTGTAACACAACCTCTTATGTATAAAAAAATTCGCAATCATCCTACTATAAGTAAAATATATTCTAACTTACTAATTTTTGAAAAATTAATTACATCTCATGATGTTGAGAAAATAGTAGAAAAATATACTACTAAACTAGTACAAGGAAAAAACATTTTCTCAAAAAAAGACAATATAAAATTTCAATATGAAAATGAAAATTTTTTTATAAAAAAACAAAAAGAAAATAAAAAATTGGATTTTTTTAATGTTAAAGATTTATTACATTCTATTAATACTATTCCTAATTCAATTAAAGTACATGATCGAGTTAAAAAAATTTATCAAGAAAGAATAGAGATGTCTGAAGGACGAAAATTATTTGATTGGGGTGCGGCTGAATTATTAGCTTACGCAACAATACTAAAGGAAGGAATTTCATGTCGTCTTTCAGGAGAAGATATAAGTAGAGGAACTTTTTTTCACCGTCATGCTGCTATTCATGATCAAAAAAATGATTCTATTTACATCCCTTTACAAAATATAGAAAAAAATCAAGGAAAATTTGAAATTTGGGATTCTGTTCTATCAGAAGAAGCAGTTTTAGCTTTTGAATATGGATATTCATTATTTCCATCAAATAATTTAACAATTTGGGAAGCACAATTTGGTGATTTTGCTAATGGTGCTCAAGTAGTTATAGATCAATTTATTAGTTCAAGTGAACAAAAATGGAATATTAAATCTAATTTAGTTCTTTTTTTACCTCATGGATATGAAGGACAAGGACCTGAACATTCTTCTGCTAGACTTGAAAGATTTCTTCAACTGTGTGCAGAAAATAACATACAGGTATGTATACCTACTCTATCTTCACAAATATTTCATTTATTAAGACGTCAAATATTTAGTAATATTTATAAACCATTAATTATTTTAACTCCTAAATCACTTTTAAGAAACGCTATGGCAGGATCTTCTTTAGAAGTTTTAATAGATGAAAACTTTAAAAATGTAATACATGAAACAAATAAAAATCAAAAAGAAGTAAAACGTCTAATTTTTTGTTCTGGTAAGATATATTATGATCTTTTAGAATATCGTAATAAATATAATATTAATAATATTGAATTAATTCGAATTGAGCAATTATATCCATTTCCAAAAGATGAAATATTGAAAATATTAAAACTTTATTCTTATGTACAAGATTTTATTTGGTGTCAAGAAGAACCACATAATCAGGGTGCATGGTTCTATATTAAAAATTCTTTATGTACTCTTTTACCGCATAATACTCATTTAAATTATATTGGTCGTCCATCTGCTGCTTCACCTGCAGCTGGTCATATTTTAATGCATAGGAAAGAACAAGAAAAAATAATATATAATGCATTTAATTTCTTAAAATAGTACAAAAGGATACAAAATGAATAAAATAAATATTCTTGTTCCAGATCTACCTGAATCTGTTAATGATGCAGTAGTCGTAAAATGGCATAAAAAAATTGGAGAAAAAATTTCTTCTGAAGATAATATAGTTGATATTGAAACAGATAAAGTAATGCTAGAAGTTTCATCTCCATGTAATGGAGTATTAGATGTTATTTTAGAAAAAGAAGGAGCGATTGTTAAATCAAATCAAATATTAGGAAATATTATTGAATCTAAAAATATTGAAAATAAAACAGGACTGCAATCAGTAGAAAATAAAAAAAAATTTATAAAAAACAAAAATTTTAATATTCCTTTTAAAGAAAAAATATATAATTTCACACCTTCTATAAGACGTTTAGTAAGAATTAATAAAAATAACGAAACATTTAATGAATTAAGTTATATAAAAAATCAAAAAAGTACTGAAAAAAAATTAAAAAAACATTCTTTTTTTAATACAAAAGAAAATAAAAATTTTGAAAATAGAATAAAAATGACGCGACTACGTCAAAAAATTGCTGAAAGATTATTAGAAACTAAAAATAATACAGCGATGCTTACTACTTTTAATGAAGTAAACATGCAACCAATAATATCATTACGTAAAAAATATGGCGAATCTTTTGAAAAAAAACACGGTGTCCGTATTGGATTTATGTCTTTTTTTGTAAAAGCAGTGGTAGAAGCTTTGAGAAAATTTCCAGAAATAAATGCATCTATTGATAAAACTGATATTGTTTATTATAAAAACTTTGATATCAGTATTGCTGTTTCTACTCCTAGAGGAGTGATAACACCAGTTTTAAGAAATGCAGATAATATGAGCATCGCTGACATAGAAAAAAAAATAAAAGAATTGTCCATTAAAAGTAGCGAAAACAAAATAAAATTAGAAGAATTAATCGGAGGAAATTTTACCATAACTAATGGTGGTGTTTTTGGTTCCTTAATGTCTACACCTATTATTAATCCTCCTCAAACTGCTATATTAGGAATGCATGTTATCAAAGAACGTCCTATGGCTATAAATGGAATAGTAAAAATTCTTCCTATGATGTATTTAGCGTTGTCTTATGATCATCGTTTAATAGATGGAAAAGAGTCTGTTAATTTTTTAATAACTATAAAAAATATATTAGAAGATTTAAATCGCATTTTAATTAATATATAAATTTGTTTTTATATATTAAAAAAATTTATTTTTTAATATACTTCAAAAGTACAGTAATTCTTAGTTATGAACTGTACTTTTATTTTTATAACAATTAATTATTTTTATTTTATTAAAATCAATTTTTTAACAAAATAATTATATATATATTTAAAAAAATAGAAGATAAAATATGAAAACAAATAAATTAGTATTAATTAGACATGGTCAAAGCAAATGGAACAACTTAAATAAATTTACTGGATGGCACGATATAGAATTAAGTCAAAATGGAAAAAATGAAGCTCAAAAAGCAGGTTTATTATTAAAGAAAGAAAATTTTTTTTTCGATTATGCACATACCTCTATGTTAAAAAGAGCGATACATACCTTAAGATATATTTTAGATACATTAAATCAATCTTGGTTGCCCGTTCAAAAATCTTGGCGTTTAAATGAAAGACATTATGGTGCACTGGAAGGATTGAACAAAGATGAAATGACTAAAAAATATGGTGAAGAACAAGTAAATTTATGGAGAAGAAGTTTTGATATTATTCCTCCTCAAATTAAATTAAAAGATAAAAGATTTCCAGGAAATGACGTACGTTATGCAAATATAGAAACTGATAAACTTCCATTAGGTGAAAGTTTACAATTGACTGCAAAAAGAGTGATTCCTTACTGGAATGAATTTATTTTACCACAAATACAAAAAAGAAAAAAAGTTCTTATTGTAGCACACGGAAATTCTTTACGTGCATTAATTCAATTTTTAAATAAAATAGATAATAAAAAAATTTTGGAATTAAACATTCCAACTGCCATTCCCATTGTTTTAGAATTCAATGAAGAATGTATTCCTATTAAATGGTATTATTTAAAATCAATTATTTAATATAATATATTTTTCCATCTAAAAATTGCTATGTAAAAAAATTATCTCCAATTTTAGTTGGAGATTAAATCTTATTTTAATAAAACAATTAAAATCAATTTTTTAAAGAAAAATTTGTTAAAAATTAATAATAGGAAAAAAAATAAAATTTTATAGTAGTGAAAAAAACGGGATTTTTATGATCAAAAAAATTGGAGTGTTAACTAGCGGTGGAGATGCTCCTGGAATGAATGCTGCAATTAGGGGTGTAGTAAGAACAGCATTAAGTGAAAAATTAGAAGTATTTGGTATCTATGATGGATATTTAGGTTTATATGAAAATCGTATGACACAACTAGATAGATATAGTGTTTCTGATATGATTAATAGAGGTGGAACATTTTTAGGATCTGCTAGATTTCCGGATTTTTATAAAAATGAAATACGTACTATTGCGATAAATAATTTAAATAAAAGAAACATAGATGCCCTTGTTGTAATTGGAGGAGACGGATCTTATATAGGAGCTCAAAAATTAACAAAAATGGGTGTTCCATGTATTAGTATTCCAGGAACTATAGATAACGATGTAGCAGGTACTGATTATACAATAGGTTATTTTACAGCTTTAGAAACAGTTGTAGAAGCAATTGATAGATTAAGGGATACTTCTTCTTCTCATCAAAGAATCTCTATTGTAGAAGTTATGGGAAGATACTGTGGTGACTTAACGTTAGCTGCTGCAATTGCTGGTGGCTGCGAATTCATTGTTTTGCCAGAAATCAAGTATACAAAAGAAGAATTAGTTTCTGAAATTCAAGCAGGCATCGAAAAAGGTAAAAAACATGCAATAGTAGCGATAACAGAATACATTTGTGATGTAGAAAAATTAGCTGGATATATTCAGAAAAAAACAAATAGAGAAACAAGAGCTACAATTTTAGGGCACATCCAAAGAGGAGGGGCTCCAGTAGTATATGATCGAATACTTGCTTCAAGAATGGGGGCATATGCAGTAGAATTATTGATAAAAGGTTACAAAGGAAAATGTGTTGGAGTACAAAATGAAAAAATGGTATTTAACGATATAACAAATGCACTAAAAAATATGAAACGTGTTTTTAAAAAAGATTGGTTAATTACAGCTAAAAAGCTATACTAATACAAAAATTAGTGCCGGTTTTTCCGGCGCTCTAAAATTTTTAATTTTATTTTTAATAAAATAAAATTTTAAAGGTATTAAAACAATGAATCTTTTTAAAAAAAAAAATATTAAAACAATGTTTTATTGAATTTTTAGGAACAGGTTTAATTATATTTTTAGGAATCACTTCTTTTGCCATATCAAAATTAACAAATTTTCATTTTAATAGCTATGAAATTAGTTTTTTTTGGGGATTAGGAGTATTTATATCAGTTTATTTTAGTGTTTCAATATCTGGAGCACATTTAAATCCAGCTATTACTATTTTTCTTTGGTTGTCCTCTCAATTTAGTCAAAAAAAAGTAATACCTTATATTATATCTCAAATAGCTGGAGCATTCTTCTTTACTGTTTTAATGTATCTTATTTGTTATAATTTATTTAATTCATTTGAGTCTCAATATAACATCATTCGGGGGACAAAAAAAAGTCTTGAATTAGCTTCAGTTTTCTGTGCTTTTCCAAAAGAAGATCACAATTTAATTCATGATTTTATATTAGAAATATTTATTGGAACAATTTTTATAATTATACTTATGAAAATCAATGAAAAAAATAATTTATTTCCATCTTGTAGTTTTATAAATCCTTTTTTAATAGGAATGTTAATTGCAATAATTAACCTATTGTTAAGTTCATATAATATTACTTTGAATCCAGCTCGAGATTTAGGTCCTAGAATATTTTTAAGCTTAATTGGATGGGGTAAATTAGCATTTACAGGTAGTGATAATATGATTTTTCCATATTTTTTAATACCTACCATTACGCCTATTCTAGGTATAAATCTAGGAGGATGGATATACACAATTTATATAAAAAAATAATTATTTTTTATAAAATATTATCTGATATCTCTATAATTTTTAAAAATTCTTCATGTTTTAAAGATGCACTACCAATTAACAATCCATCAACATCAGGTTGCTTAAGGAAATTTTCTGCATTTAATGAATTAACAGAACCACCATATTGTACAATCAAGTTTTCTGCACTAATAGCATCATATTGTTTTATATAATTTTTTATAAATTGATGTATTAATTGCACATTTTTAGGATCTGCTGAAACACCTGTACCAATAGCCCAAACAGGTTCGTATGCAATTACTGAATTTCTAAACGCTTGTTCTCCAAAAACATTTAATATAGACTTTAATTGTATTTTTAAACTCTTTTCAGTCTTATTAGATTTTTTTTCTATTTCAGTTTCGCCTATACATAAAATAGGAATTAAGTCTAATTTTTTTACTAAACCAAATTTTTTTGAAATTATTTCGTTATTTTCATTATGAAACAAGCGTCTTTCAGAATGACCAAGGATAATATATTTAACACCAATATCTTTCATCATTAAAGCAGAATTTTCACCAGTAAAAGCACCTTTTAAATTTATATCTATATTTTGTGCACCAAGACAAATATCTGTATTATTTATATCTTTATATACTCTTTCTAAAAAAACAGTAGGAGGTGCAATTACAATAATGTTTTTTTTTGAAAAAGATAAAAATTTTAACTTTAAATAAGTTAAAAAACAAGAAATACTTTTTATGTCACCGTTTAATTTCCAATTAGCTACAATAATATTTTTTTTCATATTAATACACTCAAATTTTTTTAATATTATAGAAACTAAGCTTTTTATAAAAAAATTATATATGAACTTAGTTTCTATTACAGAAGTATTAAGATATACTATTTATATAAATTAACTCGATCTCGCAGTTTTTTTCCTGGTTTAAAATAAGGTACATATTTTTCGTTTAATTTAATTTTTTTGCCAGTTTTAGGATTTCGACCTATACGAGAAGATCTATAATGCAAGGAAAAACTACCAAATCCTCGAATTTCAATTCGTTTTCCCTTAGACAGCGAAATTGACATATATTTAAGCATTTCTTTTACGGCATATTCTATTATTTTATTTGAAATATGAGATTTTCGTTCAGCAATTCTTTCGAATAATTCTGACTTTGTCATAAATCCTCTATAATTAATATATTTTTATAAAAATGTTTTTTTAAAAACTTACAAAAAATATATTTTTGTTTTTCAAATAATTATTCAGTATTTTGAGCTGCTTTAAAAGCTTCCGTCATTACATTAGAAAAAGATTCATCATTTGATTTTATATTTATTTTATTTTTTAAATCTTTTTTATTATCCTTTTCATCTATAATATGAAAAGCAAGATTAATAATTCTATTTTTTCGATCAAAATTAGATAATTTTACTAAAATAGTATCATTAATTTTTATTTTTTTTATTATTTCTTCACTATTAACACGAGAAGAGTCAGAAAATTTTATGTTGCCTTCTACACCTTCTGCTAATTTTACTATAGCAGTTTTTTTATCAAAGGATTTTACTGTTCCAGTAATTAAAGCTCCTTTTTTATAATTTGAAACATATGCATTAAAAGGATCTTCTTCTAATTGTTTAATTCCTAATGAAATACGTTCTCGTTCAGCATCTACTTGTAAAACCACAGCAGATATTTCATCACCTTTTTTATAGTTTTTAACAGCCTCTTCACCTGATATTTTCCAAGAAATATCC
This sequence comes from uncultured Buchnera sp., assembly GCF_913776765.1. NCBI lineage: Bacteria > Pseudomonadati > Pseudomonadota > Gammaproteobacteria > Enterobacterales > Erwiniaceae > Buchnera > uncultured Buchnera sp. The sequence continues at coordinate 374,932 of NZ_CAJYPO010000001.1, read as the reverse complement.
GATAAATGTACTAATCCATCAATACCACCTTTTAAACCAATGAAAATACCAAAATCTGTAATAGATTTTATTTTTCCGGCAACATGAACTCCTTTTTTATGAGTTTCAGAAAATTCTTGCCAAGGATTTACCTTGCATTGTTTTAAACCAAGGGAAATACGACGACGTTCTTCATCAATATCTAAAACTATAACATCTACTATATTATTCACAGCAACTACTTTAGAAGGATGAATATTTTTATTAGTCCAATCCATTTCAGATACATGAACAAGACCTTCTACACCTTCTTCAATTTCTACAAAACAACCGTAATCTGTTAAATTTGTTACGCGACCACTTAATTTAATTCCTTCTGGATAACGATGAGAAATGGCTATCCATGGATCTTCACCCAATTGTTTTAATCCTAGAGAAACACGTGTTCTTTCTCTATCAAATTTTAAAATTTTAACATTTATTTCATCGCCGACATTAACTATCTCACTGGGATGTTTAACCCTTTTCCATGCCATGTCAGTAATATGTAACAATCCGTCTACACCACCCAAATCTACAAAAGCTCCATAATCTGTTAAATTTTTAACGATCCCTTTAATTTCTATGCCTTCTTGTAAACTTTCTAATAATTGATCTCTTTCAGCACTATTTTCAGATTCAATTACAGCACGTCTCGAAACAACAACATTATTACGTTTTTGATCTAGTTTTATTACTTTAAATTCTAGTTCTTTACCTTCAAGATGAATAGTATCTCTAACAGGACGAATATCAACTAAAGAACCTGGTAAAAAAGCACGTATGTCATTTAATTCTACAGTAAATCCACCTTTAACCTTTCCATTAATAATGCCAATAACAGTTTCTGATTTCTCATGAGCTTGTTCTAATATTAACCATGCTTCATGTCGTTTTGCTTTTTCTCGAGATAAAAGTGTTTCTCCAAATCCGTCTTCAATAGCATCTAAAGCAACATCAATCTCATCTCCAACTTTTACATCTAAAAATCCTTGAGCATTTTTAAATTGTTCAGCTGGAATTGCTGATTCAGATTTAAGACCGGCATCAACGAGTACTGTTTCTTTTTCTATAGAAACAATAACTCCTCGAATAATTGATCCTGGACGAGTTTTAATCTCTTTTAGTGATTCTTCAAATAGTTGAGCAAAAGATTCATTCATATTAATAATATTTAAAAAACTTTTATTAAATGTTTATTTTAACTTCATGTTAAAATAAGCTTGTTTTATATATCTTTTAATAATCCATATCAAAGAGTGCAATTTTTTGCGAATAAAGATTTATATTTATTTTAATAAAATACTTTGTAAAAGTTTTAATTGTTCTTCAAAACTCAATTTATTAAATTTAATATTATAGCATTTTCTGATAGGTATAAAGGAGAAATTGATTGATTTTAATCAAGTTCATCATGAATTTTTATTTGTTTTAAAAATTTTTGAAATTAATATGATGTTAATTTTTTTTAGTTATAATATTTTTCTATATATTTTTCTATAAATACAATATTAAATATTGTATCCAAAAAAATTTTATTATAGCATTAGGAAAAAAATTCTATTCATATCCCATTTTTCTTCTATTAATCCGGGAAAACAAAGAAAACAACTTTATTAATGAAGTAAAGTTTTTCTAATTTTAAAAAAAGTTGCTCATTTAGACAAAATTTCACTAAATTTTTAAAAAAATTGTTTTTTCTAAAAGAAGAAAAATTTAAATTAAAATAGATAAAATTATCTGTAATGTTAAAAATTAACTAAATTTGCTAATTTTTAAAAAATCTTTAAAGTAAGATGGAAAAGTTTTAGAAATACAATTCGGATTACGTATACTAACACTCATTCCAGATAAACATATAAGAGAAAAACACATCGCCATACGATGATCATTATATGTATCAATTTCTGCAAATTTAAATAAAACAGGAGGAGTAATAGATAAAAAATCTTTTCCTTCTCTGACTACTGCACCAATTTTTTTTAATTCTGTGCTCATTGCAAATAATCGATCAGTTTCTTTAACACGCCAGTTGTATATATTTTTAATAATTGAAGTTCCTTGAGCAAAAAGAGATACTATTGCAATAGTCATTGCTGCATCAGGGATATGATTCATATCTAAGTTAATTTTTTCTAATTTATTACGTGTACAAACAATAAAGGAATCACCCCAATCAATAATAGCTCCCATTTTTTTAAGTACATCAGCAAATTTTATATCACCTTGAATACTTTTTTTACCAACACCAACAACTTTTACTGAACCACCTTTAATTGCAGCAGATGCTAAAAAATATGATGCTGAAGATGCATCTCCTTCAATCAGATAATTTCCTGGTGATTGATATTGTTGTTTTCCCCTTATATGAAAAGATTTATAAGAATTATTTGTAATATTAATTCCAAAAGATTTCATTAGATTTAATGTAATATCAACATAAGGTTTAGAAACTAAATTTCCATGAATAAATATACTAGTATCTTTTAATGCTAATGGAGCTATCATTAATAATGATGTTAAAAATTGACTAGAAATACTTCCGTTTAATACAATAGAGCCGCCTATAAAACCACCTTTAGTCAAAATAGGAGGATATCCTATGTTTTTTTTGTATTCAAGAATTGCCCCACCTTGTTTTAAAGCGTCAACAAGATGTTCAATTGGTCTTTCATGCATTCTATCATCTCCACTTAAGATAACATTATTTTGATTTAAAGATAGAGCAGCAAGAAGCGGTCGCATAGCTGTTCCTGCATTTCCTAAAAACAATGAAATAGGATGAGATAAACAAAACGCTTTTCCGATACCATGAACATGACAAGTTGTATTATTATTTGATAAGAAAAATTTAACTCCAATTTTTTTTAAAGCAGCTAACATATATTGAGTATCTTGACTATCTAGTAAATTTGTTAAACAAGTAATACCATTAGCCATAGAAGATAATAATAAAACTCTATTTGATATACTTTTTGAGCCAGGTAAATAAATAGTTCCATTGACGTAAGAAACTGGTTTTAACTTTAAAATTTTTTGCATAATAAAACACACTCTAATGAAAACAAAATTTTTAATTTATTCCTTAAGAAAATTAAAATCTTTTATCCATACTTTTTTTCAAAATATAACATAAATTCCGCTAAAGATTGAACACCTTCTAATGGCATAGCGTTATAGATAGATGCACGCATACCTCCAACTATATAATGTCCTTTTAAAGCATTTAACCCTACGTTATGTGCTTCTTTTAAAAAGAAATCATTTAATTTAGAATCGTATAAATGAAACACGACATTCATTTGAGATCTATTTCTCTTATCTATATTATTGATATAAAAATCGCTATTATCTATTATTTGATACAATAAATTTGATTTTTTTTGATTTAATGCTTCAATTTTTTTTATTCCACCTTGTTTTTTTAACCATTTAAACACTAATCCTGACAAATACCAAGAAAATGTAGGCGGTGTATTAAACATAGAATTATATTTTGATATCGTGTGATAATTAAAAATAGAAGGAGATATTTTAGAAGCATATCCTATTAAATCTTTTCTAATAAGAATAATTGTAATACCCGAAGGTCCAATATTTTTTTGAGCACCTGCATAAATCAAACCATAATTTTCAACATTAATTTTGCGAGATAAAATAAATGATGAAAAATCTCCAACTATTATTTTGTTTTTAAAATTTGGTTCTTCATAAATTGACATTCCATCTATGGTTTCATTAGGACAATAATGAATATACGCCGAATTGTTACTGATATTCCATTCAGAGGGTTTTAAAAGAAAATTTTTACCATTTTCTGTTTTTTTAATTGATATATTTTTAGGAATACAATATTTCTTAGCTTCTACTAATGCACAATTCGACCAATATCCACTATTAATGTAATCTGTTTCTTTAAAATTACCTAATAAATTCATTGGAACAGCAGCAAACTGACCTCTTGCACCACCTTGACAAAATAATATTTTATAAGAATCAGAAATATTTAACAAATCTCTTAAATCTTTTTCTGCTTCTAAAGCTACTTGAATAAACTCCTTACTGCGATGGCTGATTTCCATAACAGAACAGCCCATGTGATTCCAATTTTGTAATTCTGTTTTTGCTTGATAAAGAACATCTTTTGGAATCATAGCCGGTCCAGCACTAAAATTATAGATCAAATTCATTTTTTCACCAATAATCATTTTTTGATGTATCTAATTAATTTATATATTCTATACCCTTCATATATTTTTTTTGTAAAATTCTTGGAATTTCTACTCGACCGTCGCCATGTTGATAATTTTCTAATATAGCAGCCAATGTTCTACCAACTGCCAAACCTGAACCATTTAATGTATGAACAAAATTATTGTTTTTTTCGGTATTTTTTCTATAACGTGTTTTCATACGACGAGCTTGAAAATCACTCATATTAGAACAAGAAGAAATTTCTCTGTATTTTTTCTGAGAAGGAAACCATACTTCTAAATCATATGTTTTAGCTGCAGAAAAACCCATTTCTCCCCCACATAAAAGAACTTTTCTATATGGTAATTCTAAAAGCTGTAAAACTTTTTCTGCATGATTGGTTAATAACTCCAAGGCATTCATAGATGATTCCGGTTGTACAATTTGAACCAATTCTACTTTATCGAATTGATGTAATCGAATTAATCCCTTACTATCACGTCCGTAAGAAGAAGCTTCAGATCTAAAACAGGGGGTATGAGCAGTTAACATAATAGGTAATTTTTTTTCATCTAATATTTGGTTACAAAATAAATTAGTTAACGGCACTTCAGCTGTGGGAATTAATATATATTTTTTATTATTAATAGAATTTATATGAAATAAATCATCACTAAATTTTGGTAATTGTCCCGTGCCATATAGTGAATCATGATTAACTAAATAAGGGACATAAGTTTCTATATAACCATGTTTTATAGTATGTAAATCTAACATAAATTGACTTAATGCACGATGTAAAAGAGCAATTTTTCCCTTCATCACAACAAATCGTGAACCTGATATTTTTGCAGAAGATTTCCAATCTAATTGATTTAGTTTATTTCCTATTTCTACATGATCTCGAACTATAAAATTGTATTCTTTTTTTTTGCCCCAATATTTTACTATTTTATTATTTTTTGATGAATTTCCTTTTGGAACATCATCAGAAGGAATATTAGGTATAGATATAGAAAAATTATGAATTTTTTCTTGTAATAGATTGAGCTTAATTTTTAATATAGATAAATTTTTACTTGATTCTACAAGTTGTTTTTTTAAATTTTTGTCTACTTCTTGAAAATTTTTTTCTTTTTTAAATAACCCTGATAAGATATTGTGCTGGCATTGTAAATTTTCTGTTTTAATCTGTAATTTTTTTCGTTTTTCTTCCAGAGAAGATATGAGTGATATATCTAATTCAAAATTTTTTTTTAATAATTTTTTTGCTATAACATGTATTTGATTTCGTAATAAATAAGGATTTAACATAGTTTTTTAAGTCTTTTTAATTGAAAATTAAAGTTAAAAAAAAATTCTACTTATCTTTTAAAGAATACAAAAGATATTTAATGTATTAAAAATGCAAAAATAAAGTTTATATATATAATATAACCAGATTATGAATTATAAGATAAATAATAATTATTGTTAAAATCTTTTAATCCTAATAGATTATATTAATATATTTTTTTATAAAAAAATATTTTTAATAAATTTATATCTTAAGTGATGTTTTAATACATTTTATTTTAAAAATATTTAAGGGAAATACAATATGGAATTAATCAATCACAAAAAAATAATAATTTTAGGTTCAGGACCAGCAGGATACACTGCTGCTATATATAGCTCTAGAGCTAATTTAAATCCTCTATTAATTACTGGAATTAATAAAGGTGGTCAATTAATGAATACTAATGAAATCGAAAATTGGCCAGGCGATTTCAAAAAAATTACTGGTCCTGAACTAATGGATCGAATGCATAAACATGCAGTAAAATTTAATACAGAAATTATATATGACAATATTGTTTCAGTAGAATTTAAAAAAAAACCATTTTTTTTACTAGGAGAACATAATAAATATACATGTGATACGGTTATTATCGCTACAGGCGCAAACCCACGTTACTTAGGATTAAATTCAGAAAATGAATTTAAAGGAAAAGGTGTTTCTACTTGTGCCGTATGTGATGGATTTTTTTATAAAAATCAAGAAGTTGCAGTAGTAGGAGGTGGAAACACAGCTATAGAAGAAACATTATATTTATCAAATTTTGTAAAAAAAGTTCATTTAATTCATCGTAGAAATAATTTTAAAGCTGAAAAAATTCTAATTAATCGATTATTAAAAATGGTAAAAAATAAAAAAGTCATCTTGTATTTAAACTCAAATATAAAAGAAATTTTAGGCAATAGTCAAGGTGTTACTCACTTACTAATTCAACATAAAGATTTAAAAGAAAATAAAGAAATAAAAATTATAATTTCTGGATTGTTTGTTGCAATTGGGTATACACCAAATACAGATTTATTTACTGATCAATTAGAAATGGAAAATGGATACATTAAAGTAAACAAAGGAATACATGGAAACTATACACAAACAAGTATACCCGGTATATTTGCAGCAGGTGATGTAATTGATCACGTATATAGACAAGCTATCACATCATCTTCTAGTGGATGTATGGCTGCATTAGATAGCGAACGTTATCTTAATTCATTATCTTAATCTCTTATTTTTACTCCAGAGAATAACAAAAACATACTAGTCAAAATGACTAGTATCAGATATAATGAAAAAATACTAAATATATTAGTACTTTTTTAAAAGTAAACATATTAAACATAATATAGAGAAAAAAATGACTAAAGAAGATAACATTGAAATGCAAGGAATTGTTATTGATACATTACCAAATACAATGTTTCGTGTTGAATTAGAAAATAAACATGTCATTACAGCACATATTTCAGGAAAAATGAGAAAAAATTACATTAGAATATTAACAGGAGATAAAGTTACTGTTGAGCTAACACCCTATGATTTAACAAAGGGAAGGATTATTTTTAGAAGCCGTTAAATATTTTGTTTCTTTTTTAAATTCAATTGAAAATTAAATATTAATTAATATAAAAAAATCACTTAAATAAAATTTAACAATCTACTTTATTTCTTAAATAACTCCCAAAAAAAATATTTCAAGACAATTTTTTTATTTTAAAAATCTTTAATTATATTTTAAAATAAAAAAACTCTACTTATAGATAAAACAGAAATTTTTGAAAATTAAGAAAATCTTGAAGAGAATTTATGCGTACTAAATATTGTGGAAATATTAGAATAATTGATTTACATAAATCAATAATTCTATGTGGTTGGGTACATAAAATAAGAAATTTTAGTCAATTTATTTTTATTGATATGAGAGATTGGACAGGTATTGTTCAACTTGTTTTTGAACGAAAAAATAATACAGTTTTTAAACAAGCTGTAAATTTAAAGAACGAATCTTGTATTAAAATTATAGGAATTGTTCAAAAAAGAAATACTAAAAATAAAAATTTAGATACTGGAGAAATAGAAATATTAGTAAATAAAATAAAAATTTTTAATATTTCAAAAACACTGCCATTAGATTATTCAAAGAATAGTAATGACGATATACGATTAAAATATCGTTATTTAGATCTCCGTCGTTCTCAGTTATTAGAAAATCTTAAAATAAGAAATAAAATCACTTATTTAATAAGAATTTTTATGACAAAGAAAAACTTTTTAGATATTGAGACACCTTTTCTGACAAAATCTACACCAGAAGGTGCTCGGGATTATTTAGTACCCAGTAGAAATTATCCAGGAAAATTTTATGCATTACCTCAATCACCACAATTGTTTAAACAATTGTTGATGATTTCTGGTATTGATAAATACTATCAAATAGTTAAGTGTTTTCGTGATGAAGATTTACGTTCAGATCGACAACCAGAATTTACACAAATTGATATTGAAGCTTCTTTCGTAAGTTCTACTAAAATTAGAAACTTCGTGGAAAAATTAATAAAAAAAATTTGGCTTAAAATTGTTAACTATCATTTAAATAAATTTCCTAAAATTTCTTTTTTCGATGCCATGCAACGTTATGGATCAGATAAACCTGATTTAAGAAATCCAATGGAAATCATTGATGTTTCCGACCTTTTTATTAAAGAAAAATTTTTATCATTTTTTAAAATTAATTTAGAAAAAAAAAATAGAATAGCGTTATTGTGTTTTTGTCAAGGTAACAAAATAAGTCGAAAAAAAATTGATGAATATTCTAATTATGTAAAAAAATTTGGTTCAAAAAAATTGTTTTATATAAAAATAAATAAAATTGAAAATGGATTTCAAGACATTCAAAGTTCAATAAAAAATATTTTAGATGAAACTACACTAAAAAACATTTTAAAAAAAACAAATGCAAAAAATGGAGATATTTTGTTTTTAATTGCTGATGAAGAAAGAATAGTAAATAGATCTCTTGGAATGCTACGTATAAAATTAGGAAATGATTTTATATTTTTTAAAAAAAATGTTTGGAAACCCGTTTGGGTCGTAGATTTTCCTATGTTTAAACAAGGTTCTGATGGAAAAATCTCTTCTAATCATCATCCATTTACGGCCTTAAAAAAAAATAATCAAAAGAAACTTGAAAAAAATCCGCATCTTGCTATTTCTGATAGTTATGATTTAGTAATTAATGGTTATGAAATCGGTGGTGGTTCAGTACGTATCCATGATACTAAAATACAAAAAAAAATATTTGACATCATTGGAATAGAAAAAAAAACTCAAAAAGAAAAATTTGGATTCTTGATAGAAGCATTAAAATATGGGGCGCCTCCTCATGCAGGAATAGCTTTAGGATTAGATAGAATAGTCATGCTTTTAACAAAGACTAATAACATTAAAGATGTAATCGCTTTCCCAAAAACAACTTCAGCCAGTTGTTTAATGACTAATTCTCCTAGTGAATCAAAAAAATCTACTTTAAATGAATTAGGTATAGATATTATTGAAAAATAAAAAAATTTTACATAATTTTTTTTATATTACTTAAAAAATAAATACAAGAAGAAAAAAAAACGATAGATGGACTAGTTGGAGTATTATAAAAAAAAGATAAAAACATCCCACCTGTAACTGAAATAATACTTATTAATATTGAGAAAAAAATCATTTTTTCTGGAGAGTCAGAAAAAAGTTGTGCAGTTGCAGGAGGAATAATCAATAATGAAGTTGTTAACAGTACTCCGACAAATTTAATAGCAATAGAAATAGATAAAGCAGTAGTTAACATTAAAGTTAAACGTGCATAAAAAATATTAACACCATCTATTTGAGCTAATTCTTCATTAATTGTTAATAACAAAATAGAATTCCAACGGAAAAACAAAATAGTTAAAACAATCAAACTTCCTAAAGCAATAATAAATAAGTCAAATACTGTTACAATTAATAAATCACCAAATAAGTAGTTACCGAGATCTATATGACGAGAAGTAGACATCAAACTTATAAAAATCATTCCTAAGGATAATGAACTATGAGATATTATACTCAATATTGTTTCTAATGAAACTGATAATAATTTTTCAATCCATGCTAATACAATGGCAAGAAAAATCATAAAAAATAATACTGTATAGAAAGAATCAATTTCAAATAGTATAGATATAGCTAAGCCAAGTATAGAAGAATGAGAAAGTGTATCACCAAAAGATGATATACGACGCCAAATAATAAATGATCCTAGAGGTCCTGTTGAAAAAGATAATAAAATACCAGCCAATAATCCTGGATAAATTAATTCAAACATAATAAAAAATACTCTATAATTTTAATATTGATGTACATGATCATGATTATGTTGATAAATTGCTAATTCTTTTATACGTTTTAAACCAAATATAGAAATAAATTCTAAATTTTTAGAAACTTTTTTCGGAGTACCAGAACAGCAAATATGTTTATTTAAACAAATTACATAATCTGTTTTGGCCATAACAAAGTTTAAATCATGAGAAACTATTAAAATTGAGCATTGAATTTCAGATCGAATTTGATTAATTAATTCATACAAATCGAGTTGCCCCATTATATCAACTCCCTGTATAGGCTCATCTAAAACAAGTAAATTCGGATTATTTAATAATGCTCTAGCTAAAAGAATACGTTGCATTTCTCCGCCAGATAATTTTTGTAATGGAGAATACTGAAGTGATTCTGCTTTTACACGTTTTAGTATTTTTAATATATTTACGTTTTTTTTCCTTTTTGATAATCTCATAAATCTTTCTACTGTAATAGGTAATAAGTTATTAAGATGTAATTTCTGAGGTACATATCCAATAGATATGTTAGGAGATCGAATAATATTTCCTAAATCAGGTTGTATTAATCCTAACATAACACGTATTAAAGTAGATTTTCCAGCTCCATTAGGTCCTATTAAAGTGACAATACGATTAGGAATTAAAGAAAATGATATATTAGAAAGAATAGAACGATTGGAGAAACTCACATAAATATTTTTTAAAACAATTAATTCTAACATATTAAATAAATTCTATTTTAGAATATGTGGCAGATTAATTATTATAAAATATTTTTTTTAAGATGAACATAAATATTATGTTAAAAAATAAAAAGAAAAATTTTTTTTCTATATTAGGAATATTATTTATATTAATACCAAGTAATTCTTATGCTTCTATATTAACTATATTTAAACCATTAGGTTTTATTGCAGCAGCAATTGCACACAACGTGACCAAGGTAGAAGTGATTTTACCAGATGGAGCAACAGTACAAAATTACTATTTGCGTCCATTAGATCTAGTTAAAATAAAACATTCTGATTTTATAATTTTAATAGGAGATCAGATAGAACCTTTTTTTTTAAAAAAAGCGATAAATTACTTTAAAAAAAAAACTATTGTATTAAGCGAAGTAAAAAGAATCAAGTTTCTTTTAACACATAATTCAGATTTTGAAAAAAATAAAAAAAAACAAAAAAATACTTTACAAAATAAAAAAGAAATTAATACTATATCATATGACATGCATATATGGTTATCACCTCAAATTGCATTAGAATCAGCAACAGTTATACATGATATGTTATTAAAGTTAATTCCTCAAAAAAAAAATATTATAGATAAAAATTTAAAACATTTTAAATCATGTTTATCAAAAACCAATAAAGATATAAAAAAAAATATATCATCTATTAAAGAAAGAAAATATTTTACTTTTCATAATGCTTGTAAATATTTTGAAAAATTTTATGGACTATATCCATTGGGAAGATTTACAAGATATCCTGGAATACAAACAGGAGCTAAATATTTATATGAAATTAAAAATCAACTATTAAAAAAAAAAGCAAGATGTATTTTTACAGAACCACATCTTAATTCAAATGTTGTTGATGTTATAACACGGGGAATAAATATTAAAAAAAAGAATCTTGATCTTTTTGGTATAGCTATTCCATTAGTACAAAATAGCTATGTAAATTTTCTTGTGAAATTGTCTAATCAATACATTAGCTGCTTAAAACATGTTTAAGGAAAAAAAAGTGCAGCAAATCTATAAAATAATTTTTCTATCTTTTCATGAAGATTTTTTTTATAAAATTATTAAAATTTTAATAAATATTATCGTTATAATAATTTTCACATCCCTATCAAGTTGTAGTCTTTTAATAAATAAAAAAACATCTTTTTTAAATCAAAAAAATTTGGAGCAAAAAAAAGAATTTAGAAAATTAAAAAAAAATAAAGAATGTTTAAAAAATTATACGACATACAAAAATATTATCTCTCATGGAGATAATATTAGTTTTTTATTAAAAAAATCAGGAGTAAAAATAAATGATATACTAAAATTAATAAAAATAGATAAAAATTTAAATAATATAAAAATTGGACAAAAAATTTATTGGAAAGTAGACAAATTAGGTAATTTAATAAAATTAAAATGGTATATTTCTAATTTTAAGAAAAAAATATACAAAAAATATAAAAATGAATTTAAATATATCAAATATATATCTGATTCTATTTTAGAAAAAAAAAGTATTTATATTAAAAAAAACTCTAATTTTTTTAAAAGTGCTTATCAATCAGGATTAAATCAATTTGAAATAAATAATGTTATTAAAGCAATAGAATGGCAAATTAATTTTCATAAATTAAATACTGGTAGTAAATTTGATTTAATTTTTTTGAATAAAAAAACAAAAAATAAAAAAGTATTATTAGGTGTAAAGTTAAATAACTTAGATAAAGAATATTTTGCAATAAAAGCATTTAATGGAAAATTCTATGATATTAACGGTTTTAACGAATCAAAAAAACTTATAAATTTTTCATTTTTAAAAAAATATCGCATATCTTCTCCATTCAATTTACATCGTCTTAATCCAGTTACACACCGCATTAGTCGTCATTTAGGGATAGATTTAGCTATGCCTCAAGGAACTCCTGTAATTGCTACTAGTAATGGTAAAATTATAAAAGCACAATTTAACAAAGTTGCAGGTTTTTACATTTCTTTAAAAAATAAAAATTATTATACAACTAGATATATGCATCTTAAAAAAATTCTAGTTAAAGTAGGTCAAAGAGTTAAAAAAGGTCAAAAAATAGCCTTATCGGGTAATACTGGTCGTACTACCGGTCCACATTTACATTATGAAATTTGGATTAAAAATCGTGCGATAAATCCTATAAAAGCAAAATGTATTTTTTCAGAACCCTTGACAAACAGCGAGAGAATGAAGTATTTAAAAGAATCTAAAAAAATATTATTAAAATTAAAATAATTTATTTTTATGCAAAAAAAAATATTTTTAATATATAACTCTTAAAATTCTACTAGTATTAGTTTTACCTATTTTCCCCATTATATCACCTTGAGTGACAATAACTAAATCGTTATTAAATAAAAATTTTTTTTTACATAAAAGAATTATAGCTTCATTAGCAGCTTTAACACCATCGTTTTCACTATCAAAATAAACAGGAATAACGCCTCTATAAAGAGCAGTTAGATTTAAAGTTTTTTTATGTTTTGATAAAGCAAAAATAGGTAGTCCGGAAGTAATTCTAGAAGTCATTAATGCCGTTTTTCCAGATTCAGTCATAGTAATAATTGCTGTAATTCCCTTTAAATGATTAGCTGCATACATTGACGACATAGCGATTGCTTCTTCAACGTTTTGAAATTCTACATCAAGACGGTGTCTAGAAACATTAATACTAGGAACTTTTTCTGCACCTTCACATACCTTAGCCATACTTATAACAGTTTCAGATGGATATTTACCAGATGCAGTTTCTGCAGAAAGCATGACTGCATCGCTACCATCTAACACAGCATTTGCCACGTCCATAACTTCTGCTCGAGTAGGTGATGGATTTAAAATCATTGATTCCATCATTTGCGTTGCTGTAATTGCCACTTTATTTAATTTTCTAGCAGTTCTAATGAGTTTTTTTTGCATACCTACTAATTCAGCATCACCAATTTCAACACCTAAATCGCCTCTAGCAATCATAATTGCATCTGAAGACAATATTATACTTTCTATAGAATTTTGATCAAATACTGCTTCAGCTCTTTCTATTTTAGCTATAATTTTGGCATCACTACCAGATTTTTTTAATAACTCTTTAGCTTTTATTAAATCATTGGCACACCGAGGAAAAGATACAGCTAAATAATCTATATCAATTTCAGCAGCAAGAATTATATCTTTTTTATCTTTTTCTGTTAATGCATCTGCTGATAAACCACCACCTAATTTATTAATACCCTTGTTGTTTGAAAGAACACCACCTATAACAACTTTTGTAAATATTTCAAATTTATTGATTTTTGTTACTTTTAATTGTATTTTTCCGTCATCCAACAGCAAAATATCGTTTACATTTAAATCATCTGGTAGTTTTTTATAATCAACTCCCACTCTTTCATTATTTCCATTTTGTTCATTTAAATTTGCATCTAATATAAAAGTATCATTAACTTTTAAAAAAATATTATTTTTTTTAAATTTAGAAATTCTAATCTTCGGTCCTTGTAAATCACCTAATAAAGCAATATGACAATTTAATTTGAACATTATTTCTCTTGCTTTTTGTGCTCTTTGTTTATGTTCATCAGATGAGCCATGAGAAAAGTTTAAACGAAGAACATTTGCTCCAGATAGAATAATCTTTTCGAGATTATTTTCTTTATCTGTAGACGGTCCTAAAGTTGCTACGATTTTAGTTCTTCTAACACGATTTAACATAAAAAAACCTCTTAATTTTTATTAAAATATATAGTTTTAAATTTTATTATACAGTTTTAAATTTTAAAAAATTAATGAAAATATAAAAGAATGAGAAATTTAATAATACATTTTTAATAAAATTAAAAAAACCCAAATAAGTATGTGAAATATTCATTTATATTTTTTTGTTTATTTAGTAAAATTAATAAAAATAGTTTTGTTAAAAAATATTTTAACATTAAAAATGTTATTTTAAATAATATATATTTTAACATATAAATATTTTCAAAATTAAAATTTGAAGAGAAAATTATGATTACAGAAACCAATCAAGCTTGCGATCTAGTTATTTTTGGAACAAAAGGAGATTTAGCAAGAAGAAAATTATTACCAGCTTTATACAAATTAGAAAAATCTCAAAAAATACATCCAGATACACGTATAATTGGTGCAGGTCGTGCTGATTGGAATACAGAAGACTACATAAAGGTAGTAAAAAAAGCAATAAAAAATTTTTTAAATGAAAAAGTTGATCAAAATATTTGGAAAAAATTAAGTGCACGTTTAAATTTTTTTAACATTGATGTATTTAAAGATCTTTATTTTTTAGAATTAAAAAAAATATTAAATGCAAAAAAAAATATTTTTATATATTACTGTGCAGTTCCTCCAAATACATTTAATGCTATTTTTAAAGGATTAGGAAAAGTAAATTTAAATTCTTTACCATCAAGAATAATAATAGAAAAACCATTAGGAGTATCTTTAGAAACATCGAAAAAAATTAATAAACAAATTTCTAAATATTTTTTAGAATCACAAATCTTTCGAATTGATCATTATCTTGGCAAAGAATCGATATTAAATCTTCTCGCATTACGTTTCTCGAATTCATTTTTTTTTCATAGTTGGAACAATAAAATTATTGATCATATTCAAATCACTGTATCTGAAGAAGTTGGTATTGAAAATAGATGGAATTATTTTGATCAAATGGGACAAACACGAGATATGGTACAAAATCATCTTCTACAAATTCTTACAATTGTTTCTATGGATCAACCAAAAAACATTACACCTGAAGATATAAGACAAGAAAAATTAAAAATACTTCGTTCTCTTAAAAAAATTGATTTAAATGAAATAAATGTTAAAACTGCACGAGGTCAATATACATCTGGTATTATAAATGGTAAGACAGTACCTGCTTATACAGAAGAGAATGGAGCAAACAAAGATAGTAAAACAGAAACATTTATTTCAATTAGAGTTGATATCGATAATGATCGATGGTTTGGAGTTCCATTTTATTTAAGAACAGGTAAACGTTTAGCATCTAAATATTCTGAAATAGTTATTGTCTTTAAAAAAATGTCTAAAAACTTATTTCAAAAATTTAATGAAAATTTATCACCTAACAAATTAATTATACGTCTAGAACCTAATGAAGGTATTAAAATAGAATTTTTAAATAAAGTACCAGGACTTAATAAAGAATATGAATTAAAAAGTGATAAAATGGAATGTAAATATCCAAATAATACTAAAAATTTTGTTGACGCATATGAAAGACTATTATTTGAAAGTATGAGAGGAATACAATCATTATTTGTATGTCGAGATGAAGTAGAAGAAGCATGGAAATGGATTGATCCAATAATAAATGCTTGGAAAAAAACAACGACAAGTACTGTACAGTTATACAAATCTGGTACATGGGGGCCAAAAAATTCAGACTCACTTATTATGCGAGATGGTCGATTTTGGGAAACGTTTAATTAAAATCAACTCTAAATAATTTATCTATCTTGACTTAATTAAGAAAATTATGTTAGCTTAAAAAAAATATTTTTTAATACCTTTTTTTTAAAAATCAACATTGTTAATTTAAATTTTTAAAAAAATATTTTTACATTTTCTTTAATTAAATTATTTTTTAATTAAAACTATTTTATCTAAATTGAGGAAGATAATATCTTATGATACGTATTATTCTTTTCTTATTAACTAATTTAGCAGTTATGTCAACATTCAGTCTAATTCTTGCTTTAACAGGAATTCAGTCCGAAAGTATTTATGGTTTGTTGATTATGTCCAGTCTATTTGGTTTTAGCGGATCTATTTTATCACTTATAATGTCTAAATGGATTGCACTACGTTCTGTAAACGGTAAAGTTATTAATCATCCCAGTAATGAAACAGAACGTTGGTTAATCGATACAATTCGTCAACAATCTATAAAAAAAAATATTATTATGCCACAAATAGCGATATATGAAGCTGCTGATATTAATGCATTTGCTACAGGTGCTCGTCGTAATTCAGCGTTAATTGCCATTTCAACAGGACTATTAGAAAATATGACACGTAATGAGGCAGAAGCAGTAATTGCTCATGAAATTAGTCATATTTCAAATGGTGATATGATTACGATGACTTTAGTACAAGGTGTTGTCAATACCTTTGTCATTTTTATATCTCGTATTCTTTCTCAAGCATTAAGCAGTTTATTATCAAGTAATCGCAATGAAGATAATGAAGATGGAAAAGATTCATTTTTATTTTTTTTAATTTCTACGTTTTTAGAAATAATTTTTGGTGTGCTTGCAAGTATTATTACTATGTGGTTTTCGAGACATCGAGAATTTTATGCTGATGCAAGTTCAGCAAAATTAGTTGGTCGAGAAAAAATGATTTCTGCTTTAAATCGTTTAAAATCAAGTCATGAACCTCAAGAATCAAATAGTATAATTGCGTTTTGCATTAATGGAAAATCTAATTCATTTATAGAATTATTTGCCTCTCATCCTTCTTTAGAAAAAAGAATACAGGCTTTAAATAATAAAAAATATATGTAGTAGTACATATCAAAAATTTAAAAATATCATCTCTCTTAGTAGAACATTTTTCTATTAAGAGATAAAATTTCTAAAAGCTATAGTTTCAAATAATTATTTAAACTTGTTTTTTAATACAAAAATGTTTACAATAAAATATTAATAAAACTTTTCTTAAAATTCTTAAATTCATATCTTATAAAAATCATTAACATTTATTTTCCTATTTTATACAATAGATAATTTTAAAATTAATGAATTTTATTAAGAAAACAAATCAAACTAAATTTTAAAATTTATAAAAATCAGAAAAAATAGCAGTTAAAAATAAATTTCTTCGTATAATGTTTAAGTTTGAGAAAAAATTTTAAAAGAAAATCAAAAAAAAATTAATAATTAAATAAAAAAAATTACTAATAAATAACATAATTTGTGCATAAAAAAATATTTTTTACTAAAAATTTATTTCTATTTAAAAAAAATATTTTTTTTGAAACAAAAAAAGTTATTAATAAATATTTATCAAATTTAAAATAAAATCTTTACTTCTCTACAACTTAACTAAACACAATAACTTCTAACTTCATATAAATTAAGTCTCGCATAATCTATTTAATCAGATATGGTCCATATTTTATCTCAACTATTTTTTAATTTTCTTGATATAATAAAATATTATATAATCTTAAATTATATTATATCTTAGATGTTTAGATATATTAAATATTGGGCTGTCCTATTTTTTTTACGGAGTTTTTCTGATGGAGTTTTTTTTAGACCCGTCAATCTGGGCTGGCTTGTTAACGTTAGTTATTTTAGAAGTAGTATTAGGGATTGATAATTTAATATTTGTAGCAATTTTATCAGAAAAATTACCTCCTAATCAAAGAGATAAAGCACGTTTAATTGGTTTAGGACTAGCTTTGATTATGCGATTAGCATTATTATCATTGATATCTTGGGTAGTAACACTTAATTCTCCTATTATTAGTAATAATTTTTTTTCTTTGTCAATACGCGATTTGATATTACTTATTGGCGGCTTGTTTCTTTTATTTAAAGCCACAATTGAATTACATGAAAGACTAGAAAATGAAGAACACGAAAATGCAGAAAACAAAAATTATGCTAGTTTTTGGGCTGTAGTAATTCAAATAGTTGTATTAGATGCTGTTTTTTCCTTAGATGCGATAATTACAGCAGTTGGAATGGTAAATCAATTATTAATTATGATGATAGCAGTTATACTAGCTACAATATTAATGTTATTAGCGTCAAAAGCATTGACAAACTTTATTAATATTCACCAAACTGTAGTGGTACTATGTCTTAGTTTTTTATTAATGATTGGTTTTAGTTTGGTTGCAGAAGCGCTAAAATTTTATATTCCAAAGGGCTATTTATATGCAGCAATAGGTTTTTCTATTTTGATCGAGATTTTTAATCAAATTGCTCGTCATAATTTTATGAAAAATCAATCTAGAAAACCTATGAGACAAAGAGCAGCTGAAGCAATTTTACGCTTAATGATAAGAGAAAAAAACAAAAATAAAAAAAGAATAAAAATTGATAATAAAGAAGAAATAGTACTTTCATCTTCCTTAGAAACAGAATCTTTTAAAGATGAAGAAAAATATATGATTAATGGAGTTCTCACTTTAGCTGGTCGATCTATTAAAAGTATTATGACTCCACGAAGTAATATATCTTGGGTAAATACGGAAAAAACAATCGATGAAATTCGATTACAATTATTAGACACACCTCATAGCTTATTTCCTGTTTGCAAAGGTGAACTAGATGAAATTATAGGTATTGTGCGAGCTAAAGAACTATTAGTTGCCATTGAAAAAAATATAGATGTTTACAAATTTGCTTCTCAAATACCACCTATTATAATACCAGATACTCTTGATCCTATAAATTTACTTGGAGTACTGCGTCGAGCTCAAGGTAGTTTTGTAATTGTAAGTAACGAATTCGGTGTCGTTCAAGGATTAATTACACCTTTAGATGTTTTAGAGGCTATAGCAGGCGAATTTCCAGATGCAGATGAAACTCCAGATATTATAAAAGAACAAAATAGTTGGTTAGTTAAAGGAGAAACAGATTTGCATTCTTTACAACAATTACTCAATATTAAAGAACTAATTAAAGAAGACGACTGTGCTTCTTTAGGGGGGTTATTAATTTCTCAAAAAGGTCAATTACCGCTTCCAGGAGAAACAATTTATATTAATTCTTTTTCTTTTCATATTGTTAAAGCTACAGAATATCGTATTGATTTAGTTAGAATAACTAGGAATCAAGATATAAAAAAAGAGTTTTCTCGGTAATTTTTTATTTAAAACAAAATTTGTTATTAAATTTATTTTGAGCAAAATATGTCTGATATAATTTTAGCCATTGATACTTCTATTGATTGTTGTTCAGTTGCTATATACAAAAAAAAAATGATTTATTCATTATCAGAAAACTGTAAAAAAGAACACACTATAAAAATATTACCAATGATTAAAAAGGTATTAATAAATGCAAAGATTACACTAAAAGATTTAAATTATGTAGCTTTTTCAAAAGGACCAGGAAAATTTACTGGAATACGTATTTCAATAGGAGTTGCACAAAGTTTATCTTTAAGTTTAAAAATACCTATATTTGGTGTTTCAACTTTATCCATTTTGGCTGAAAAAGCATGGAGAAAATACAAAAAAAAGAAAATATTAGTAGCAATGAATGCAAAAATAAACCAATTATATTGGGGCGTATATATTAGAAATAGTGCTTTATTATGGACAGGAGAAGAAACAGAATCTTTAATTAAAACAAATGAAATAGAAGATAAAATAAAAAAATTTCAAAAAAATTGGATATTAGTTGGTGATGGATGGGAAAAAATTAAATGGAAAAATTCTTTAAAATTAGAAAAAAAAGAAGTTTTATATCCTAATGCAAAAGATATTATTCCGTTTTGTTTATTGAAAATTAAAAACCAAGAGTTTTTACATTTTACTAAAATAAATAACAATTATTTAGATAATTTATTTTAAAATTATTTGAAAATCAAAAAAATCAATACTGAAGTATTAAATATAATTCAGTATTGATCATATATTTAATTTGATAAAATGTTTTATATAAATTTAATAATATCTTTTATTAATTATTTTAAAAACTTAATCAGGTAAAATAATATTTAATTCTAATACAGAAATATCTTCATTTTTTTGTTCTAACTGTATTGTAACCATATGAGGATCTATATTTACATATTTACAAATTACAGAAAGTATTTCGCGTTTTAACTGTGGTAAGTAATCTGGTTCATTTTTAAATTTTCTTTGTTCTGCAACAATTATTTGTAATCTTTCTTTTGCAACATGAGCTGTGTTTTTGTTCCGGGATAAAAAAAAATCTAATAAAGCCATACCTATCTCCCGAATAAACGTCGTAAAAAACTTTTTTTTTCTTCTTCAATAAAACGGAACTTATGTTTTTCTCCTAATAATCGATTAACTGTATCAAAATAAGCATTTCCTGCATTAGAATTTTGATCTAAAATAATAGATTCACCTTGATTAGATGCTCGTAAAACAGAAGCATCTTCTGGAATTACACCAATAATTGGTATACGCAATATTTCTAAAACATCTTTCATGCTTAACATTTCTCCTTTTTTAACACGTGTCGGATTATAACGTGTTAATAAAAGATATTCCTTTATAGGAGTTATATTTTGTTCAGATCTTCTTGATTTAGATGATATAATGCCTAAGATTCTATCAGAATCTCGAACTGAAGACACCTCTGGATTAGTAGTCACAATAGCTTCATCTGAAAAATATATCGCCAAAATAGCACCAGTTTCAATTCCTGCAGGTGAATCACAAATGATAAAATCAAATTCCATTTTTATCAGTTGATTTAAAACTTTTTCTACTCCTGAATACGTTAATGATTCCTTATCTCTAGTTTGTGATGCTGGTAAAATAAATAAATTATTTGTTTTTTTATCTTTAATCAAAGCTTGCTGAATTTTAGCATCACCTTGAATAACATTAATAAAATCATATACTACTCTACGTTCACATCCCATTATTAAATCTAAATTTCTTAATCCTATATCAAAATCTATAACAACTGTTTTTTTCCCTTTTTGTGCTAAACCAGTTGCAATAGCAGCACTTGAAGTGGTTTTACCTACACCTCCTTTCCCTGAAGTAACTACAATAATCCGTGTCATATAAAAATTTCCTAAAAAAACAGACTTAACTGAGAGAATTAATAGTTAAAAATTTATTTTTTAAGTAAATTTGGGCTGATTTTCCAACAAAATGTGATGGTATTTGATCTGATAACCAATATTGACCTGATACTGATATCAATTCAGCAAATAATGTGGTACAAAATATTTTACTTGTTATATCTCCGTTAGCACCAGCAAGTACTCTTCCTCGAACTGAACCGTAAATATGAATATTACCATCAGCAACTAATTCTGCTCCAGCACTTACATTATTTATTACTACTAAATCAGAATATTTAGCATAGATTTTTTGTCCTGAACGAACAGGTGTATTTATAACGTGAGTTTTTTCTATTTTTTTAACTCGTTCTCGCTGTTCGTTTTTTATTTTCTTTAAATTACAAGTATTATAAAAAGAATTTAAATCTTGATTCATATTAGTTTTTTTAGCTTCTAATAAAACAGGCAATCCTGATTCAATAATAATTTTTTTAAAATAATTATCTTTACATCCACTTACGCCTACAATATAAAAACCATGTGCAATAATAACTTCCTGTATTTTTTTCCAATTTACTTGACTTAGCAAATTTGATACATTAACAATAATAGGGGCATTTTTAAAGAATTGAGGATATTCTTGAATTTTTTTATATAGCGATTTATTGATTAAATCTATATTATTAGTGTTTAAATATAGTACTAATAATGTAAAATTGCTACCTTTCAGTTCAATAGGCATTTTTTGCATATATATTGCTCAATAATATTTAATTATATGCACATGAAATATAAATTATATTTTTATATTAAAAAATTAAAAAATAATAAGTTTGATTAAATTATAATATAAATGTTATATGATAACAATTTCTATTTTTTTTAAAATTGTTAAAAGTGAAAAATACCTTGACTAAAATAAAATTAAATCAATTTATAATTTTATAAAAGAACGCTATAGTTTAAATTTATTTATTTTGAATTTATTAAAACTTTACAATTTAAAGAGAACAAATATTGATATTTTCTAAAAATAGCAAACTTATACTACGTCATCAAAAAATTTTTAAAAATAAAAAAGTTTTTTTTTCAGGTAATATAGAAGATCAATTACCTATACATTTATTAACTATAAAAACTAAAATACATCTTCAAAAGAATCAAATTTTAAAAAAAACAGATGATAACAAAAATATTACTTTTTATCGTCAATTATTAGTTTCGCAAGCTACCGTTAAAGACTATAATACATTAATTTATTTTTGGCCTAAAAACAAATCTGAAGCAAAATTTCAATTATTTAATATACTATCCTATTTTCCTATTAAAAGTGAAATTTTTATTGTAGGAGGAAATTCAAGTGGAGTAAAAAGTGCAAAGTTAATATTAGAAGAATGGATTAAATTAAATAAAGTAGATAATGCAAATCATTCTATTTTAATGTCGGGTATTCTGATTAACAAAAAAAAATTTGTATTAGAAAAATTTTTTAACACACATATTTGGAAAAATTTAATTATAAAATCCCTACCGGGCGTTTTTGGTCATAAAAAAATAGACGAAGGTAGCAAACTTCTTGCATCTACTTTTTCTAAAAAAATTAATGGAAAAATATTAGATGTTGGATGTGGATCGGGGTTTTTATCAGTATCTTTATTAAGAAAATCACCTAATTGTCTTTTAACAATGATAGATAGAAAGATATCTGCATTAATATCAAGTCAAGCTACTCTTGATGCAAATTTTTTTAAGGGAGAAATTTTATCAAGTGATATTTATTCAAATGTTTTTAATAAATTTGACATGATTATTTCTAATCCACCTTTTCATAATGATCTAAAAACGAATTTTAATATAACAAAAAAAATAATATTTGATTCTATAAAATACTTAAAAAAAAATGGAGAATTAAGATTTGTTACAAATCAATGTTTTAGTTATGATTTTTACTTAAAAGAAGTTTTTTCCGATTTTTTTATAATGAAAAAAAATAATAAATATAAAGTATATCAAGCTTTTTTAAAAAAAAGATTTTAATTTTTTGGTACCCGGAGCGGGACTTGAACCCGCAAAGCTTTAAAAGCCGAGGGATTTTAAGTCCCTTGTGTCTACCAATTTCACCATCCGGGCTTTTTTTTGAAATTGTTTATAGGCGTATCCCGGAATCGAACCGGGTTATACGGATTTGCAATCCGCTACATAGCCAATCTGTCAACACGCCTTTATTTAAATACATTATAGAAAAAAAAAAACAAAATTACAAACAAAATTTTATTAATAAAATATTTAAATTGTAAAAATAAAAAAATATCTTTACATTAAGTCATATAATGTTCTACTATTAGAAAGTATTTTATATATTTTTTTTAATTCATTTTTTATTTGGAGAGGTGGCCGAGTGGTTTAAGGCAGCGGTCTTGAAAACCGCCGATGAGAAATCATCCGAGAGTTCGAATCTCTCTCTCTCCGAAAAAATAAAAATACAGACTAAAATTAAACAACATCTCCCTAAAAAATATTTTTATATTTAAATATTTTACTAATCAGACAAAACTTCAATTTCTACACGACGATCAGGTGCTAAACAACTAATTAATAAAGGTCTACTAGATATATCTTTACATATCTGATTAGTTAAAGGAAATTCATTTCCCATCCCTTGAATAGTTATTTTATCTTGAGAAATACCATGTGAAGTAAAATAATTTTTAATACTATATGCACGGTCTTCAGATAATTTTTGATTATATTCTTTGTTTCCTATTCTATCAGCATGGCCAGATAACATAATAAAAACATTTTTTGATTTAATATTTTTTATTTTATTGTTTAATTGCTGTAATTTGTCATTAGATATAGGTTTTAGTTCTGTACTATTAAAGGGAAAATTAATATTTTCATTAAGTGCAACATATTGCTTATTTGATGATTCAGGAATATACGAATAAAATATGTCATTTATATGAGATTTTCCAAATTTCCATCCAAAAGAAAGAACAAAGTCTCCTAAGATAGGTTTCATAGATAAATTCATTATTTTTTCAACATTACTTTTCCAAGTATAATCTAATCTAGTAATAAATTTTTCATTAAAAATATATTCAGCTCCTAAAGATACATTAGGAAGCAATGTACTTTTTTTAGTAAAGATATTTTTTAAATCTTCTTTAGAAGATAAATTGTCCCAAAACATCATTCCACCTAATTGAGTATAAACATTAAAATCATCTGTTATGGGATATGAGAATTTTGTAGCAAGTTGAATACTGTTAGGTTGTGTATTTTTTGCATTTTTTTGAAGAATTAAGTGAGGAGAAAATCCTGTTGTATCATTTTCTATTTCAAAAGAAAAATATGGATTAAATTTATAACCTAAAAACAATCCAAAAACAGGTGCACCTGACTTATCTTTTATATCATTCTTTGTAACTTCTTTACTTTTATATTCAAGAATATTAAAATTAGACCATCCCATTTTGGTACCTAAATACCAACCATCGTTTTCTTTTGCTTCAACACCAGTAACTAAGCTTACTAATAAAAAAATAATAGTAAGAGCTTGTTTTTTCATTTGAAACTCCGTTTTTTTAATTAGAAAATAATAAAAAATATATATAATTTTTTACGTATTTGATAGAAAAAGATTTATAAAATCGAATTATATTATAAATAATACATTATTATAAATAACATATTTAAATTAATTTTATTAGTATAAAATTAATTTTTTTGAAATATCTTATGGGAATAATGTAACAAACGTATTCCTAAAAAGTATAAAGTAATTAAATATACTATTCCAGAAATTAATAAAATAGTAAATAAACGCATTATTTTATCAAAAAATGAACCAACCTTCCAAGAAGGAATAAAATATAGCATAAAAATTAAAAAAAATGTCATAACTAATATTGCAATTAATAAACGACAAATAAAAATAAAATCATTAAATTTAAAATCAACTATTTTTTTTTGATATAATTTTCGATAAAGTAAAAAAAAGTTTATCCAACTAGCTATACTACAAGATAAAGCAAGACCTGAATGTTGAAAGTAAAAAATTAAACATGGATTCATTAATTGCGTTAAAAACAATGTTAAAATTGAAATTCGCATTGGAACATTTACTTCTTGATGAGCATAAAAAGATGAAACTAAAATCTTAACCAAGATAAAAGACACCAATCCAAAAGAATATAATTCTAGTGCTTTCTGCGTCATTAAAACATCAAAATCTGTAAATTTTCCGTATTGAAATAAAATAATAACTAATGGTTTTGAAAATACAAATAATATAACAGAAATAGGTAAAGATAAAATTAAACCAAAACGAATTCCCCAATTAAGCAATTTTTTATATTCTGATTTATTGCTATTTGAATAACTGCTAGAAAAAGATGTAAATAAAATTGTACTCAACGATACCCCTATAATACCTATTGGAAACTCAATGAGTCGATCAGCATAATACATCCAAGATATTGAACCAGAATTTAATAAAGAGCTAAAAACAGTATTCAAGATTAAAGAAATTTGATTAGCACAAGAACCTAAAATAGAAGGTCCCATTTTTCTTAAAACTTTTAAGATACCAATATTTTTAAAACTAATATTAGGAAAAACTAACATATTTATTTTATACAAATATGGGAATTGATAAAATAGCTGAAAAATTCCACCTATAATAACAGACCATGCCAAAGAAATGATAGAAGGTTCACAATAAGCATTAAAAAAAAATGGAAATAATATAATACTAATATTTAAAAGACTAGGAGAAAAAGAGGGAATAAAAAAATAATTATAGCTATTCAAAATAGATGAACATAATGATGACAAAGAAATAAATAAAATATAAGGAAACATAATCCTTAACAATGTACAAGACAATTTTAATTTTTCAGGTGATTCGGAAAATCCTGGAGCACTAATGATAATAAGATAATCAGAAAAAATTATTCCTAAAATTACAATAATAGTTAAAATTAATATAATTAAACCGCATATAGACCTAATAAATTCTTGTATATACTCTTTATCTTTTTTTAATTTATAATTTATTAAAGTAGGAACAAAAGATTGAGCAAATGCACCTTCAGCAAAAATTCGACGTAATAGATTAGGAATTTTAAAAGCTATAAAAAAAGCATCAGTAAACATAGAAGCTCCAAACATATGAGCAATTAAAAGATCACGAAAAAAACCTAATGCACGTGATATTAATGTCATTACACTTACTGATATTAAAGATTTTAGAATATTCATTTGAAATTAACCTAACCTATGAGGTTAAAATATTGTAATTATGATTTAAAATTAATTTTTAAAAAATAAATATCTTTACTTGTAAGGTATTTTTAATAAAAAAAATGTTAATATTAAATTATTTTTTATATTAATTAAATACAAAATGTCTAAATTTTTAAAAAAAATCACAATTATAAAACCTGATGATTGGCATGTTCACTTAAGAGATAATGAAATTTTAAAAAAAGTTTCTCAATATACTGGAAAATTTTATCAACGTGCAATAATTATGCCTAATCTTGATCAACCTATTACAAATTGTTTTAGATCAATTTCCTATCGTCGTAGAATTTTAAATTCTATGAAATCAAATACTCAATTTCAACCATTAATGGTCTGTTATTTAACAGAAAAAACTTCTCCTCAAGAATTAAAAAAAGGTTTTTCTGAAAAAATATTTGTAGGAGCAAAATTATATCCAAACTATTCTACAACTAATTCAAAATACGGTGTAAAAAATATTCACGATATTTATCATCTTTTAAGGATTATGGAAAAAATAAAAATGCCATTGCTTATTCATGGAGAAGAAATAGATCCAAATATTGATATATATGATAGAGAAGCAAAATTTATTAAAAATACATTAAAACCCTTACGTAAGAAATTTCCAGAATTAAAAATAATACTAGAACATGTTACCACAGAAGAAGCTGTATCTTACATTGAAGAATCTGATTCTATATATTTAGCTGGTACTATTACACCACATCATTTAATGCTAAATAGAAATAATATGTTTATTAATGGAATTCAACCATATCTTTATTGTTTACCTATTTTAAAAAGAAAAAAACACCAAATAGCTTTGAGAACTGCTATATCAAGTGGTAGTAAACATTTTTTTTTAGGAAGTGATACAGCCCCACACTTTCATAAAAATAAAATTAATATTTTTGGTTGTGCAGGTATATTTAATGCTCCATCTTCCTTATTATGTTACGTTAGCGTTTTTGAAGAAATGAATTCGTTAAAACATTTACAGTCTTTTTGTTCCGAAAATGGACCTAATTTTTATAATATGCCAATTAATAAAGAAACTATCACACTTGTTAAAAAACCTCATAAAATTTTAAAAAAAATTAATATTGGAAATAACTTTATTATTCCTTTTTTAGCTGGAGAAAAATTAGATTGGTCTATTGAAAAATAAAAATAAATTTTTAATTTTCTAAATTACCATCAATATCATATATAGTATTATTTTTATTTGATTTATATGTTTGAAAAATATTTAAAAAATGTTGATTTAAATAAAATTTTTGATTTAAAATCATTTTATTTTTTATATTTTTTTTCCTCAGCAAACAACATTTGGAAATAATTTCACTCCAACATTGATTTAATTCATTAAATTGAAAATAGGGTGGGAAAATACTATATTTCTTTTCAAGAAATAATTTTTTTTCTTTTAAAGATGCTATTTTCATTAAAAAAAACTCTTTTTTTTCTATAATTAACTCTATTTTTTCTATATTAGTTTTAGATTTTGATAAAAGATCATGTTCTTGGTTCATTAAATTTTCTAGGGAAACAAGATTTTCTTGCATCTCTTTAACTAAATTAATTAATTCTTTCATTTTTTTTACAATACTTATCTTTAAATTTATATATATAATTTTTTTATTTGATTTTTATAAAAAAACTATGACTTCACCATTTTTATCAATCATACCGGTTAAAACTTTACCATTTTTTATTTGTACGCGTATCTTCTGTTTTTTCACCCCATTGCTTAAAGCTTTTCCTAAAAAAACCACTTCGAAATCAATCCCTTTCATTTTTACAGTAACTTGTTGATTGATTTTAACTAACCAATAGGGGCGAGTCATAAAAGAAGTAATAGGTTGAAAAGGAAAAATATCACGTAAATTAACTCTATTAATAACATCTTTTTTATTAAGATATGTACTACGAGGTAACGTATCTAAACGTCCTACCATTTTTTTTAAATCTCCATCTCTTATTCTTGTGCCTCTAGGTATTTTTTTCTTGGCTATAATATATTCTCCTTCTACTTGTAATTCAACTTGTAAATATTGATGTTGAGCCCCACAAATTAGAATAATATCAACTATTCCAAAATTGTGATTATTATTTACCAATGAAAAAATAGGTTTTTTACACAATATTTTTTTTTTTAGTGGAGTATGTATTATTGTTTTTATATTTTTTGTTTTAAGAGTATATTCTTTTTTAAAAAAATCGTTTAATTGATCACTTAAATTATACGCATTAGCTTTAAAAGACTTAAAAGATAAAAAAAATATGAATAAACAAAAAAATATTTTTATTAGTTTCATTTATTTCCTTAATTATCGAGTAATATAAATTAATATTAAACTTACCAAGACTGTTTAATAAGTATATTATATTTTTTAAGGTTCTTTTCTTGATACAAAATATCTAATAAATGTATAATATAAATTTATTCAATAGGGTAACATTTTTAAAATATATAATATAATTATATTATAATTGTATAAAAAATTTTATTTAATACTACATAATTTAACATTTGGGAAATATTTTTTTCTTTATCAAAAACAAATAACATTATATCTTTCATAAAAATATTAGGAATAGAAAATGTTTAATAAAATAAATAAAATACTTGATTTTAATCAAAATTTATTAAATTTTTATGCTAAAAGAGAAGAAATTTTATCATCAAACATAGCAAATGCAGATACACCAAACTATAAATCAATAGATATCAGTTTCAAAGATGAAATTAAAAAAATAATTAAAAAAAATAATTCTGGTATTACATTAAAAAAAACCTCATCACATCATTTAAATCCAAAAAAAAATAATTTTTTTACATTTGAAATTAAACCTATATTAAATAAAGAAATCTCATCAAACGGCAATACAGTAGACATGAATCGAGAAAGAATCGAATTTATAAAAAATACTTTGAAATATGAAGAAAATTTAGTTTTTATAAAAAATGAAATTAAAAATATAATGAATGTATTAAAAGGATAAAAAATTATGTCTTTATTAAATATACTTAATATCGCTGGTTCAGCCATGACTGCTCAGTCAAAAAAAATAAATGTTATTGCTAGTAATTTAGCTAATGCAGAAAGTATAGTATGCAAAGATGGAAAATTTTATCCATATATTGCAAAAAAAGTTATTTTTAAATTAGATCCATTAAAAAATTCTTTAATTGGTGGAGTAAAAGTTTTTTCTATAGTAAATGATCCTAATCCAATAAAATTAATATATGATCCAAATAATCCCCTATCTAATAAAAAAGGATATGTTTTACAAACTAATGTAAATCCAGTTACAGAAACAATAAATCATATTTCAGCTTCGAGAAGTTATCAAGCTAATATAGAAGTAGTAAAAACTGCAAAATCTATGATAATGAAAACATTATCAATTGGAGAATAAGGAAGAAGAAATGAATACTGTAAATATTAATTCTTCCATCAATAACAATATTATTGAAAATAATAATTCTAATGCACTAGATTTACAAAAAAACTTTTTAAGTTTATTAATGGCACAAATTAAAAATCAAGATCCTACAGATCCTATCAAAAACACTGAATTAACATCACAATTAGCTCAAATTAACACAGCAACTGGAATTGAAAAATTAAATAATACTGTTGGAAAATTTTCTAATAAAATTAATCAAAGCCAAAATATACAAGTCTCTGCATTAATTGGACATCATGTAATGATACCTAGTTCTCAAATTGTACATACCGAAGGTATCGAAACAAAGTTTGGAATGGAATTGATTAATGACACAACAAAGGTGAACATAAAAATAACAGATGATAAAGGACAAATTATATACGTTAAAGAAATGGAAAACTTAAAATCTGGTATATATGGTTTTATATGGGACGGTAAAAATTTAGACAGAGAAGAAATGAAAACTGCAAAATATAATGTCACTGTTGTAGCTAAAAACAAGAACAAAGAAGTTCCTGTACAAGTTTTAAGCGAAGCTTTAGTAAATAGTATTATTACTTCCTCAATCGATCCAATTATTGATTTAGGAGCAATGGGCACTACAACATTATCAAAGATTCGTAAAATTCTTAAATAAAGATAATTCAATTTGACAAAAATTTTATATATAAAATTATTAAGGAACAAATTATATGTCAATTATAGAAGCTATCAATGGATTAATGATTAATAATGATTATATAGATATTGTCTCGAATAATATAGCAAATGCTTCTACTATTGGATTTAAATCTAGTACTCCTTCATTTTTTGATATAGTTTCTCATTCATTTTATTCTAATCAAATAACTAAATCTGGTGCTGGAATTTCGAATTTAGTTCAAAATTTCAGTGATGGAGTATTGGTTCAAACAGATAGAGATTTAGATTTAGGTATTGTAAGAGATGGTTTTTTTCGAGTTTTAGATTCTAAAGGTTATGTACATTATACAAGAAATGGTCATTTTTTACTTGATAAAAATAAAAATATTGTTAATGCACAGGGGATGTACTTAACTGGACAAAATCAATTTGATTTAAAAAATGATTTAAATAATGTATCTAATCTCGAACCTATTAATTTAAGAAAATCTGATTTATTAAGAGCAAAAGCAACAAATCAAATTAAATTAAAAGCTAATTTAATAAAAGATATTGGTTCTACAAATAGTATAACTGGAACTAATGATGATATTTCTAATACAGAAATACATAATATTACTATTTATGATAAAAATAAAAATCCTCAAGAATTAAATATCTCTTTTAATAAAATTGATGATAGTCAATGGAACCTAAATATAAAATTAAGTGATAAAAAAATTCCAGTTGATGAAATCATCAATAATAATTTTATTTTAAAATTTGATTCTGAAGGTAAATTGATATCTGACTCTTCTTTGCGGATTAAATCAAAAAATTCTAAAAATCTTGTTTTAGATGAAATCACGTTAAATATAGAATGCGCTCTTAAAAAATCAGAAACCGATACTGCTTCAATAGAATTATCTCAAAATGGATATTCAGAAGGTTCTTTAAAACATTTTGAAATTTTAA
Source organism: uncultured Buchnera sp. (assembly GCF_913776765.1). NCBI lineage: Bacteria > Pseudomonadati > Pseudomonadota > Gammaproteobacteria > Enterobacterales > Erwiniaceae > Buchnera > uncultured Buchnera sp. Next base: position 343,136 of record NZ_CAJYPO010000001.1, on the reverse strand, counting down.
ATAATGGTGAAATTATTGGACAATATACAAACGAACAAGAGCAAAAAATAGGGCAAATATTTTTATCAAAATTTATCAATCCAGAAAAATTAAAACCTGAAAGTGGTAGCATTTGGTCAGCAACAAATGAAGCGGGAAAGGAAAAAATCGGAGCAGCTGGAGACCAGGGTTTTGGTGTGTTATACACAAAATCTTTAGAAGCATCAAACGTTGATTTAAATAAAGAACTGATTAATATGATTGTTGCACAACGTAATTATCAATCTAGTGCTCAAGCTTTTAAAACAGAAGACAAAATAATCAATACATTAGTTAATTTAAAATAATTTTACAATCAAATTGGATAATCTAATGGAAAAAGCAATATATGAATCTATGAATGCTGCTATTAAATTATTAGATAAACAAGCAGTTATTGCAAATAATTTAGCAAATATATCTACAGTAGGTTTTAAAGAATCATTTAATCTTTTTATAAAAGATAAAAACGTTCAAAATTTATATAAAACATATAATCAAAATGTAAAAGAATATTATAATTTATATCCCGGAACTTTAATTCATACTCAAAGAAAGTTAGATTTAGTTGTTAAAGATAATGGTTGGCTAGCGATAAAAGATATAAATGGTCAAGAAGCATATACAAAAAATGGTCATATGAAAATAAATCAAGAAGGAAAACTCACTGTTCAAAATTATGAAGTGATAGGAAATAATGGAAACATAAAAATACCAAATGATATAAATTTAAAAATTTCATCTAATGGTATAATTAAAAAGGTCAAGAAAACTAAAGATAGTATTATCGAATCAACAATAGGTTCATTAAAATTAGTACGACTACCAAATAATAATCTTGTACAAAAAGAAAATGGTTTGTTTTATCTTAAAAAAGATAATTTAAATCAATATAAAAATGTTCTTCATGATGGCAGTGTACGCATACAACCAGAAATGTTGGAAGCAAGTAATGTGAATCCAACAAAAAATATGATTGATATGATTTCAAATGCTAGACAATTTGAGATGAATATGAAAATTATATCCGTGTGTGATCAAAATACAGAATATGCAAATCAATTATTTAATATTAACAATTAAGTTCAAAGGATAAAAAAATGATTCCTTCTTTATGGATTTCTAAAACAGGTCTTGATGCTCAACAAATAAATATGAATGTTATTTCTAATAATTTAGCAAATGTAAGTACAAACGGATTTAAACGTTCTAGAGCAGTATTTGAAGATTTGATGTATCAAACAATGCGACAAGCAGGAACAAATTCATCAATTGATACTACTTTACCGTCCGGATTACAATTAGGTACAGGAGTCAGACCAGTAGCAACCGAAAAAATTTATAGTCAAGGAAATCTTTCTAAAACCGACTCTTCAAAAGACGTGGCTATTAATGGACCTGGATTTTTTCAAGTACAACTACCAGATGGTAATATGGCGTATACTAGAGATGGATCCTTTCAATTAGATCAAAATGGTCAATTAGTAACTAATAGTGGTTTTCCTATCATTCCTGAAATTAACATTCCACCTAATTCAATAAATATTAATATAGCAAGAGATGGTATTGTTAGTGTAACTATACAAGGGCAAACGCAACCAATTTCTATTGGTCAATTAAACTTAGTTAATTTTGTCAATCATTCTGGATTAGAAAGCTTAGGGGAAAATTTATATCAAGAAACACAAGCATCTGGAAGTCCTATCGATACCACACCTGGTTTAAATGGTACAGGTTTGTTATATCAAGGATATGTTGAAACTTCTAATGTTAACGTTGCTGAAGAACTAGTAAATATGATTCAAACGCAACGTGCATATGAAATTAATAGTAAATCTATAAATACTTCAGATCAAATGTTACAAAAATTATCTCAACTATAAAAATCGATCTTTATTATCAATACAATGAATTTTAAAATATATATTTTAACCTGTTTTAATTAAGGATTGTTTTTCCGTGGTAAAATTATTTAGTTATAAAATTAAATATTATTTAACTGCTTTTTTTATAATAATGATTCAAAGTTGTGCTTCTGTTGAAAATAATCCTTTAGTTGGTGGTATTACAACTGCTGTAGCACCTAATGTAATACCTAAAATTAAAAATGGTTCTTTGTTTCAAGAAAAAATACCTATAAATTATGGATATCAACCACTTTTTGAAGATCATAGATCTCATAATGTAGGAGATATAATAACTGTTGTATTACAGGAAAATATAAGTGCTAGCAATAGTTCTTCTTCAAATTTAACTCGTGATGGAACAGCAAATGTAGGTGTAACAGTAACACCAGGAAAATTAAATCCTGTATTAGGATTTAATATTAATGATAACAAAACAGGAATAGATAGTATAGGAAAAAATGATTTTTCAGGAAAGGGGAGTAATTCAGCTAAAAATACGTTTACTGGTCTTATTACTGTTACTGTTCAGAACGTTCTTCCGAACGGAAATTTAAAAGTAATTGGTGAAAAACAAGTTGCTATTAATCAGGGTAGAGAATTTATTCGTTTTTCAGGTGTAATTAATCCTAATGATATAAATAAAAATAATTTAGTCGCTTCTACGCAAGTTGCTGATACACGTATTGAATATGTAAGTAATAATCGTATTAACGATATTCAGAAAATGGGGTGGTTGCAGCGATTTTTGTTAAAAATTTCACCTGTTTAATTACAAAAACGTTTAAAAATAAACTTTTTTAAATAAAACTCATAAGGGATTATCTTAATCCTTTATGAGTAAAAAAACTAAAAAAATAAAATTTATTAATAAAAACATTTATTGTAGAAGATATATTTTATATATAATAGATGTTTATATATAATAGATGTAAAAATAGAATTAATAAAGTAAATGCATATAAGGTATTTTATGTCTAAGACAATATCGTTATTAAAATTTATTATTTGTATTTTAATAAGTTTATGTTCTTTTACATATGCTGAAAAAATACGTGATCTAACAAGTGTTGAAGGTATAAGAGATAATCAATTAATTGGTTACGGTTTAATAGTAGGTTTAGATGGAACAGGTGATCAATCAACACAAGCTCCATTTACCAATCAATCATTACATAATATGCTATCTCAATTAGGTGTAACTATACCTCCTGATACCAAAATGCATTTAAAAAATGTAGCTGCAGTTATAGTTACAGCAAACTTACCTCCATTTAGCCATACAGGAGAACAAATAGACGTAGTAGTATCATCAATGGGTGATGCAAAAAGCCTTAAGGGAGGGACATTGTTAATGACTCCTCTAAAAGGTACCGATAATCAAATTTATGCTATTGCTCAAGGAAATATATTAGTATCTGAAAAAAATAATTCTCAAAAAAAAAATAATTCTATTTTTTCAAAACAAGTAAATTCAGGAAGAATTAATCATGGTGCAACAATTGAAAGAGAAATAAATACTGATTTTGGAAAAAATAAAATAATTAATCTACAATTAAATGAAGAAGATTTTAGCATAGCACAAAAAATAAGTGATATGATTAATATAAAATATCCAGATACAGCAACAGCTTTAAATTCTAAAACAGTACAATTAAATACGTATGCTAATAATACGATACAAGTTCATATGCTTTCTAATATTCAGAATATAGATATTTCTATGCCATCTCAAGAAGCTAAAGTTATAGTTAATCCTCGTACTGGATCCATTGTTATTAATCAAGAAGTAAAATTAGGAACATGCATTGTTTCTCATGGTGATTTATCTATATTAATAGAAAAAAAAGAAGAGCAAAACATTAATTCAAATTTTTTGAATACCTTAATAAAAAACAAAAAAGAAAGTTTTTTAGAAAATATAACTAATAGCAATTACATTAATAATAATTCTTTTAAAAATAAAAGTTTGAATAATATTGTTCGAGTTTTAAATTCTTTAGGAACTAAACCTGACGAATTAATATCTATTCTACAATTAATGAAAAATGCTGGGTGTCTTCATGCTAAATTGGAAATTGTTTAATGAAAAGTGATTTATCTTTATTCAATATAACAAATTATAGAGCAAAATTTGTTAATGATTTAAAATATCAAGTAAAAAATAATCCTAAAAAATATCAATTAGAGATAGCAAGAGAGGTAGAAAGTCTTTTTATTCAGATACTATTAAAAAGTATGAGAAATTCTTTAACACAAGATAATTTATTAGATAGTAATCAAAGTCGTCTTTATACAGAAGTTTATGATCAACAAATTTCAAAAGAAATGACTAGTAAGGGTATAGGATTGACAAAAATTATTTTACAACAAATTCAACAAAAAAAATCACATAAATAATGATATTTTTCATAAAAAGGGAAGCCAAATGAGTTCTATATTAACTTCTACTGTTACTGGAATAAATGCAATAAAGATATTAATTAACAATACTGCTAATAAAATTATCAATCCAAAACACAAAGACGAAATACAACAAAATATTTTTGTAGAAAACACTGCAGATGAATCTAATTTTAACGCAGGAGTGCGAATAAAAAAAGTATATGATGACTACAACGATTTTATTAAAGAAGAAAAACGAAAAATTAGTGAAAGAGTACAAGACGAACAAACAAAAATAGAAGAATATTTAAAATTAGAAGACTTATTTGGCGAAAAATCAAATATTTTTACTCTTTTGATAAATCAATTGTATTCTTCTATAGAAAATGATGTTGTTAATAACAATGGTAATAGATTTAATGAAAACATAGAAAATAATTTAAAAAAAATTATTAGTGAATTAAAAAATTTCGATGAAAAATTAAGTTTTTTAGAAAAAGATGTTAAAGAATCAATAACAGAAAAAATAAAAAAAGCAAATATTTTAATTAATAAAATCTATGATACTAACATTGATATTAAATTTTTTCCTACTGTTCAGTTACCTAATAGAGTAGATAGTTTTATAGATAGACGCGATCAATTAATAGATGAATTAAATGATATAATAGGAGTAAAAGTAGTTAAAGAAAACAATACTTTTAAAGTATGCCTAAATAATGGTATGTGCATTATAGATGATCATAACAAACAAAATTTAATCGCATTAACTTCTAGTACTGATGATAAGTATATAAGCGTAGGATATTGGGACGAAAATGAAAAAACATTAAAAAAAATGGAACATATGATTCCAAGTTCTTCTTTAGGGGCTCTTCTCATGTTTCGTAGAGAAGATTTACAAAATGCAAGAAATAAAATTGGACAATTAACTATAAATTTCGCTGATAGTATCAATGAATGTCATACATTGGGATACGATATTCTTGGAAATCTTGGAAAACAAGTTTTTAGCATCAGCGATCCAGAAATTATATCTAGTTCGACAAATCAATCGTATCTTCCTACATCTATAAAATGGGTTTCTACTAGTGATGCACAAGATACTAACTATGTAGTCTTTTTAAAAAACAATCATTGGACAGTTACAAGATTACGAGATCGTTCAACGGTTGAAGCAGATATATATCAACTAGATAATAACACATATATTACTTTTGATGGAATTGAATTCAAAATTGAAGGAGATAATGCTGAAGGTAATATTTATATGATTAAACCATATTCTAAAACTTTAAATCAGCTAGAATTATTAATTGTTAAAAATGATTTATTTTCAATATCTTCATCAAATGATTTAAGTCAAAAAAATAAAAACAATGCAATTAAAATACATCATTTAAACCAAGAAAAAATAGTTAATAAAAACGAAACGTTATACGATTCTTATCGGAAATTTTTAAAATCTATATCCTATAAATGTAATGATCTTGAAGAAAAAGTTCCTTTTAAACGAAACATGATTGAAATATTAAAAAACAAAAAAATATCAGAATCTGATGATATTCATGAAAATTATCAAAAATTAAGTTATGAACAAAAATGTTATCTTGCAAACGTTAAAATTTTAAAAATGGCTGAAACAATTTTTAATGAAATTGTTGATTGTTATAGTTAATTGCACAATTAAATAATGTTTTATAAAAAATAAAAACTTACTTTTTAAGTAAGTTTTTATTTTTCATAAAAATTATATCATTAATAAATAATAGATTTCATTTTTTTTAATATTTTTTTATTTAAAAAAAATTTTATGTTTGATAAATAATTTTATTCGAATTTTTTAACAGGAGAAGTAGAAAAATTTGTAGCAGAATGTGCTCCAGCTGGTTTTTTTAATTTTTTATTTAATTTTTTTGAAAAATTTGAAGATTTCATAATTTTTTGATTTTTACTTAAAGATACATCACTAAAAATTTTTGTTATTGGTGCACTTGAATTATTTTTTGTATTTTCTTTTTTTAAATTTTGATTTAAAAAAACTTTTTTTTCATTTGAAACTAAAAAATTGTTTTTTTTAGATATCAATTTTACTTTTAATTTTGTAGTATTTTGAGTAAAAGTTTTATATTTAAAACATGTTTTAATAAAATATGACTTTGTAGTTATTTTATTTTTTTTACAAAACTGATTGATTTTAATTTCTTTATTTTTAAATGGTTTTGGCCATAAAATTAAATTTTTAATAAAATTATTTGTTTTATAAATGGAAGATAAATTTGATTTTTTATAATTATTGATTTTTTGACATTTTTTTACCTGATTTTCCTTAAAAAAAGAATGTTTTTTTAACGATGTTCCTAACACTAATTCTAATAAAAAAATAGTATGAGGATTTGTTAAAACTAAATTTTCAACAGGAAAAAAATTGTAAAATTGAGAATTATTATATTTTTTTGAAATTATAGAACTAATATTAACTGTAACATTATTAGGATAATAACTATTAAAAATAATACTATTATTTAATAATTTTTTTTTAAAAAATACATCATTTTCTAAACTTTTTTGAAAAATTTTATAGCAATCTATATTTTTTTTACTTTGAAAAAGTAAAGAATCTTTAAATTTATTTCTAATATAACTGTTTGTATACAAAAGATTATATTTATTAAAAATATAAAAATAATTTTTTTCTAAAATATTTAAATTTTTTAATTCAAAATGAATACTATTATTTTTATAATTAGTATTTTTTAAAGATGTAGATTTAGTTTTTTTATTAAAAAAATTACAATTTTGATTGTAATTATTTTTTTTAATTTCATCAAGTAGTTTCTTTTTTTTATCATTATCAATAGAAGATGCGGTTTTATCTTTTTTACTAATTTTTTTTATGGTATTAAAATTTTCTTTTTTGTTAAAAAGAATGTTTTTTTTATTTTGAAAAACATTTCGTTTAAAAATCTCATTTTTAATAAAAACATGTTTTTTTAGAAAAGAATTTTTTATCCAAGTCATAAATTTAAAAAAAGGGTTTTTATTATTTAATAATGCATTAATAATAAAATTATTATTATTTTTTTTTCTTGAAATCCTTTCTTTTTCTATATTTTTTTTATCAAATGAACAATTAGATAAAGAAATATCTGTTAAAATTGGATTTGATTTAATTTTTTTCTCTACAATTTCTTTTTTAATATTATTTAATATTTTATTCTTTCTGATATGAGAAAGAGAATAACTCATAGAGCGTATTTGTTCACCTTTCCTTATTCTAGATACGAGATAATGCGGGGTTTTCATATTTTTATTAGGAACAATAATAGTTTTACCACCCGCTTGACGCTTTTCAATTGCATAGACAGCTTCTCTTTTTTCATTTAATAAATAGCAAGCAATTTCTATTGGTACAATTGCATGCACTTCATATGTATTTTCTTTAAGAGCTTCTTCTTCAATTAAACGCAAAATAGATAAAGATAAAGATTCGTTATCTCTTATTGTACCTGTACCTGTACATCTAGGACAAATATGATGGCTAGATTCACCTAAAGATGAACTTAACCTTTGTCTAGACATCTCTAAAAGACCAAATCTAGAAATATTGCCAATTTGAACACGTGCTCTATCTTCACGAACAATTTGACGTAATTTATTTTCAATAGTTTTTTGATGACTTATAGCTGTCATATCTATAAAATCAATAACTATTAAACCACCTAAATCACGTAGTCTTAATTGACGAGAAATCTCTTCTACTGCTTCTAAATTGGTGTTAAATGCTGTTGTTTCAATATCTGCTCCACGAGTAGAACGAGCAGAATTAATATCAATAGCTGTTAACGCTTCTGTAGTATCAAACATAATTGATCCACCAGAAGGTAGTCTTACTTTTCTTTGAAAAGCAGAATCTATTTGAGATTCAATTTGATAGTAACTAAAAAGTGGTATTTCTCCAGTATATAATTTGATTTTATTAATAAAGTCTGGACGTCCTAAAGCTGTAATATGTTCACGAGCAATATCTAATGTCTCTGGATTATCGATCAAAATTTCACCAATATCTTGACGTAAATAATCTCTAAAAGCACGAACAATGACATTACTTTCTTGATGGATTAAGAATGGTGCAGATTTTCTTTTTGAAGCTTTTTTAATAGCATCCCAATGTTTTAATCTAAGAGATAAATCCCATTGTAACGACTTTATAGATTTTCCCACACCAGCTGTTCTTATTATTAAACCCATTTTTTCAGGTATTTTTAAAGATGATAGTAATTCTTTCAATTCTATTCTATCACTTCCCTCAACCCGTCTTGATATTCCAGCAATTTTAGGATTATTAGGCATTAAAACTAAATAACTTCCTGCTAAGGTAATAAAAGTAGTTAATGCAGCACCTTTCGTTCCTCTTTCTTCTTTATCTATTTGAACAATAAGTTCTTGACCTTCTCGTAAAATATCTTTGATATTGACGCGCATATCATAATTATAGTTTTCTGGAAAATAATTTTTAGAAATTTCTTTTAATGGTAAAAAACCATGTTTTTCCACGCCATAATCTATAAAAACAGCTTCTAAGCTAGGTTCAATTCGAGTAATTTTCCCCTTATATATATTTGATTTTTTTTGTTCTGATCCAGAACTTTCTATATCAAGATCATATAAACGCTGACCATCAACAAGAGCTACACGTAACTCTTCCTGCTGAGTTGCATTAATTAACATTCTTTTCATTATAACGTTTTCTCTCTTATTTTTATAAATAAGTAAATACATCAACAGGAAATATATACTTTTAAAAAATTAATTTTTTAATATTTAATTCTGATATTTATTTAAAATATATATAAAAATAAGTTGTTTTAAAATAGTATTGAAATAATTTAAAAATAAAAAAAATCTTTAAAAAATCAAAAAAGTTATTTTTTTCTATAAATTTATTATTATAAATATTTAATTATTTATACTAATATATTTATATATTTAATTATATTATAATCAATAAAAATTAAAAAAATTACTTAATTTATAGAGATTTTTTTAATGACATATAAAACGACAGCTGTATCTATTATATATATTAATGAAGATATGATAAATCAACGTATAGATAATTTTTTGCAAAAAAAATTTAAAAAAGTACCAAAAAGCATGATTTATCGTATTATAAGAACAGGAAAGATCCGAATTAATAAGAAAAGAATCAAACCACATTACAAATTAAAAATTGGAGATAAGCTAAGAATTCCACCAATAAAAATAATATACAAAGAAAAAAATAGCATTTTTGCAACTAAATATGAAAAAAGTTTATTGAATAATATTCTATACGAAGATAATCATTTATTAATAATAAATAAACCTTCTGGTATTGCAGTACATGGTGGAAGCGGTATAAACTTGGGAGTTATAGAATGTTTTCGAAAACTTCGACCATTAGAGAAATCTCTTGAACTCGTACATCGTATTGATCGAGATACATCTGGTATTCTAATGCTAGCAAAAAAAAGAAAATCTCTTGTATCACTACATAAACAAATGAGAGAAAAAAAAATACAGAAAAAATATATAGCATTAGTACATGGTCTATGGCCTATTTCTTTAAGAAAGATATCTGAACCTTTGTTAACAACTCACTTAAAAAACAAACAAAAAAAAGTTTCGATTAACAAAAAAGGAAAACCTTCAGAAACATATTTTAGAATAAAAAAACAATATTTATTCACAACTTTAGTTTCTATTACACCTAAAACAGGTCGAACTCATCAAATTCGAGTACATACATTACATGCAGGTCATCCAATATTATTTGACAAACGTTATGGAAAACGCAATTTAGATTCTAATATAAAAAACAAAACAAAAATTAATAGACTTTTACTACATGCTACTTCAATTAATTTTTTACACCCTGAAAGTGGAAAAAAAATGCATATTATGGCACCATTAGATGTACATTTTAAAAATTATTTAAACACTCTTGTATAGCAACTGTAAGACTTTAAGATAATATTATACAATAAAATTTATTTTTACTAAAATTTTATACAAAAAATACTCATTTTATATAAAATTATATAGAGAAAAAAACATGGCTGTTCAAAAAAGCAAACCAACTCGATCTAAAAGAGGAATGAGACGTTCTCATGACTCTTTGAAAGAAATGACATTATCTAAAGATAAATTTTCTGGGGAAACGCATGTTCGACATCATATTACTGCCAAAGGATACTATAGAGGAAAAAAAGTAATTTAAAAAATAAAAATACGGTACTTTTTTAAAAAAAAGTACCATTTCATCAAATATATTTATTGCAAAAAAAAATTTATATCCTTAAAAATATTTTCTTCAGTAAAAAGGATAAGTTTAATGAACTCATTTGCCATGCTATTTCCAGGTCAAGGCTCTCAATATATAAATATGTTGTCTTCTTTTTTTCAAAAAAAAAACAACATTTTTAAAAAAATATTTGATGAAGCATCAGAATATATTAATTATAACTTATTAAAGTTAATACAAAATAAAGAAACAAAAAAAAGCGATAATTATAAATATATACAGTCAGCAATATTAACTTCATCAATTGCTATTTATCAATTTTGGAAAGAAAAAAATGGTCGATATCCAGCATTTATGTCAGGACACAGTTTAGGGGAATATTCAGCATTAGTCTGTGCTAATGCAATAAAATTTTCTGATGCATTAAAAATAGTTAAATTAAGAAGTAAATTGATGCAAAAAACTATTATTAATCAACCATCTCTAGTTCAAGCAATTATTGGTTTAGATAAAACAATTATTGAAAATATATGTTTACAATATTCGCCAAAAGTTGTTTCTATAGCAAGTATAAATTCTGATAATCAAATTATTATTTCAGGCCATAAATCGACAGTACATAAAGTCGGTTTAAATTGTAAACAAAAAGGAGCTAAATATGTAGTAAAATTAAATATTAACACACCTATACACAGTAGTTTAATGAAACCCGTTTCAGAAAAAATTCAATACGTCTTGCAATCTATTAAAATAAAATCTCCAACAATACCAGTTATTAACAATGTAGACGTAATATGTGAAAACAATGAAAAAAAGATTAAAAAAGCATTAGTAAGACAATTTTACAGTACTGTAAGATGGAAAGAAATAATCGATTTAATAAAATCAAAAAAAATTTTTACAATGTTAGAAATAGGACCAAATAAAATTTTAAGTAATTTAATAAAAAAAAATGAAAATGTAACCATGTTCAATACAAACAATTTAAAAAATTTTTTAATCGCATTTAAAAAAATTCATAAAAAAAATCATGAAAATTAAAAAAAAACTGCATTAGTAACAGGTGCAAACCAAGGTATTGGGAAAGAAATTGCTATAAAACTATCACAAAAGGGAATACAAGTGATTGGAACATCCACAACTCTAAGTGGAGTTAAAGTAATTGATAGATATTTAAAAAAAAATGGATTCGGTTTTGTTTTAGACTTAAAAGACACTGACTCAATTTTAGAAAAAATGAAAGAAATTTACAAAAAAAAATATTCTATTGATATACTGATTAACAATGCTGGAATTAAATTAGATAATTTATTAGTTTATATGAATAATAAAGAATGGGAAAATGTAATAAAAATTAATTTAACATCAATATTTTATATGTCAAAATCTGTTATTCGTTCAATGATTAAAAATAAATATGGACGCATTATTACAATTGGCTCTGTAATTGGTTACGTTGGAAATGAAGGTCAGGTAAATTATAGTGCTTCAAAATCAGGACTTATTGGATTTCATAAATCGCTGGCACTAGAAGTGGCATCAAAAGGTATTACCGTTAATATTGTTGCTCCGGGATTTATTAAAACTAATCTTACAAAAAGTTTAAATGTTTTTCAATATAAAAAACATTTGTCTAAAATTCCTATGAAAAGAATAGGAACAGTAGAAGAAATAGCTGATGCAGTAATATTTCTCTCTTCTGAAAAAGCATCATATATAACCGGACACACACTTCATGTTAACGGTGGTATGTACATGACATAATTTTTTTATATCTAAAAAATCTGTTTTTTTGTGATAAAATGACAACAATTTAAAAAAATGAGATATTTAAAATGAACGACATCGAAAAAAGAATAAAAAAAATAATTTCAAAAATACTAGATGTTAAAGTAGAAAAAATACTTAATAATTCATCTTTTTTAGACGATCTTGGTGCTGATTCGTTAGATACAGTAGAATTAATTATGGCTTTAGAAGAAGAATTTAATATTGAAATATCAGATGAAGATGCAGAAAAAATGAATACAGTACAAAAATCTATTGATTATATTAACAATCAAAATAAAAAATAAATTTTTATTGTATATTTAATATTTTTCCCCAAAGCATACAATTAAAACCGCACGTAAATAAATTAAAAAAACAATGATAAAAAAAAGTAAATTTATTGTGATTGAAGGACTAGAAGGTGCTGGAAAAACAAATGCTAGCATTTGCATTCAACAAACTTTAAAAGAATGTAATATAAAGAATGTTATATTGGTACGTCAACCTGGAAGTACACCAATTGCAGAAAAAATAAGACAACTAATAAAAAATAACTTTTATATTGAAGACTTCGTAAAAGAAACAGAATTATTACTAATGTATGCTGCAAGAATACAACTAGTTAAAAAAATAATACAACCAGCATTAAAAAAGGGAATTTGGGTCATTTCAGATCGTCATGATTTATCTTCTTTAGCTTATCAAGGTGGTGGTTTAGGTATAAAAAAGAAACTAATTAATCAGCTAAAACATTTATTTTTAAAAGACTTTATTCCTGATCTAACTATTTATTTGGATGTTTGTCCTGAAATTGGTTTAAAAAGAGCGTTAAAACGAAGTAAATTAGATCGAATAGAACATCGATCTTTAAATTTTTTTAAAAAAACAAGAGAAAGCTATTTAAAAAATATAAAATTAGATAAAAAAACAATAAAAATAAATGCCAATTTAGACATTCACATTGTTACTCAAAACATTAAAAGCCAAATTTTAAAATGGCTTGAAAAAAAAATCGTATGAAATGGTATCCTTGGTTAGCAAAACCATATAAAGAAATTATTGGACTACATATAAAAAAAAAAGCACATCATGCAATCTTAATAAGAACCCAAAAAGGCATGGGAGTTTCTACACTGATTTGGCTTATTAGTAAATGGTTGTTATGTCTAAAACCAACAGGGATAAAATTTTGTAATAATTGCCATGGATGCAAGTTAATGTCTGCAAAAAACCATCCAGATTGGCACAATATAATTAATGAAAAAAATGATATCTTTGATGTTCAATCAATTCGAATAATTAATGAAAAAGTATTTAAACGAGCACAACAAGGAAATAACAAAATCATCTTTTTACCAGATGTTCATAAATTAACAGAATCAGCAGTAAACGCATTATTAAAAACCTTAGAAGAACCACCAGAAAAAAATTGGTTTTTTCTGATAGATTATAGCTGTTTAAAATTACATTCTACATTAAAAAGTCGTTGTTTTTTATATAGATTGTCTCCTCCTATAGAAAAAGAAAGTTTAAATTGGTTAAAAAATCAAAATAAAAAAAATAACAGATCAAATATAACGTCATTACGTATTAATCAAGGTTCCCCTATATGTGCTCAAAACTTTATTGAAGGAGAACTATGGGAAGAAAGAAAGAATTTATATAAATCTTTATCAAATTCTATTAAAGATAAAAACCTATTAAAAATATTGCCCATATTATGTAAAAAAAACACTATAATTAAAATAGATTGGATATGTTTACTATTATTTGATGCTATAAAAATAAATTTCAATGAAAGAAAAAAATTAACTAACTGCGATCAAATAAAACTAATTAATTTTTTTTCTGAAAAATACAATAATGTTATTTTAAATAAAAGTATTCAAAATTGGATAAAATGTCGATTTATTTTGTTAAATACATCTAGTATTAACAATGAATTACTATTATTAGAAAAATTACTTGTATGGGAAAAAATTTTATGTTTTATTGTTGCACCTTAAGTTTTACGTCATTTAAATTAAAGAGATAAAATTTTGTTTTTAATTGATTCCCACTGCCATATTGACCAACTAAATCATAATTCATTACATGAAAACATCGAAAAAATATTAAAAAAATCATATAAAAATCATGTAAAAAAATTTTTAACAGTATCAACTTCTATAGATAATTTTTATAAAACAAAAAAATTATTAGATAAATATGATTCTATTTTTTATTCTTGTGGTATTCATCCATTACATTGTCAAAAAGAAACAAAAAATCTGAATGAATTAAAAAAATTATCTGATTCTAAACATGTTATAGCATTAGGAGAGACAGGTTTAGATTATTATTACTCATCTGAAACGAAAAATCTACAACAAAAATTTTTCCGAGAACATATTAGAATTGCAATAAAACTAAACAAACCAATCATAGTACATAGTCGAAATTCTATAAAAGATACAATAAAAATATTAAAGGAAGAAAATGCAGAAAAATGTGGCGGAATTTTACATTCATTTACTGAAAGCGAAAAATCAGCATTTAGATTGTTAGATATCGGATTTTATATTTCCTTTTCTGGAATAGTTACTTTTAAAAATTCAATTGAATTACGTAATACATTAAAAAAAATTCCACTAGAAAAATTATTGATAGAAACAGATTCACCATATTTAGCACCTATACCATACAGAGGAAAAAGAAATCAACCGGCATATCTACTTGAAATAGCAAAAAAAGTTGCTCTTATAAAAGAAATCAGTTTAGAAGAATTGGCACAAATTACTACAAATAATTTTTTTACATTATTTAACTTAAATTTTTAATAAAAATACATTATTTAATTAATTTGATTTTTTAGATATAGTCAGGAGTTTTTTAATATGTTTAAAAATGTATTTGCAAGCCTTCAAAAGGTTGGTAAATCACTGATGTTACCTGTTTCAGTATTGCCTATTGCAGGAATACTTCTTGGGATAGGATCAGCTCATTTCAGCTTAATACCAGAAACTGTTTCTCAAATTATGGCGCAAACAGGAGGTTCTGTTTTTTCTAATATGCCATTAATTTTTGCAATTGGTGTAGCTCTTGGATTCAGTAATAATGATGGTGTTGCAGCATTAGCTGCTGTTGTTGCTTACAGTATATTGATACAAACACTATCTGCAGTTGAATCAACTATATTAAATACAGATATTGATATAATAAAAAACAAAAATTTTTCTGATATTGGCATATTAGGAGGAATTATAGCAGGAGCAATTTCAGCATATATGTTTAACAAATTTTATAGAATTCAACTACCTGAATATTTGGGTTTTTTTGCTGGAAAAAGATTTGTTCCTATTATTTCAGGACTATTTGCAATATTTGTAGGATTAATATTATCTTTCATTTGGCCTAGTATAGGTAATAAAATTCAACTTTTTTCTGAATGGGCTGCTTATCAAAACCCTATTATCGCTTTTTCTCTATACGGTTTAGTAGAAAGAGCATTAGTACCATTTGGTCTGCATCATATATGGAACGTTCCATTTCAAATGCAAATTGGAGAATATAAAAATTCAGTAGGACAAATTTTTCATGGAGATATTGCAAGATATATGGCAGGTGATACAACAGCTGGAAATTTATCAGGTGGATTCATTTTTAAAATGTACGGACTTCCAGGAGCTGCTTTAGCAATTTGGCATACAGCTAAAAGAGAAAATAGAGCTAAAATAGGTAGTATTATGATTTCTGCAGCTTTAACAGCTTTTTTAACAGGAATTACTGAACCAATTGAATTTTCTTTCATATTAGTTGCTCCAATACTATATGTTGTCCATGCTATTTTGGCAGGATTATCTTTTCCATTATGTATTTTTTTAAATATGCGTGCTGGAACTAGTTTTTCTCACGGATTTATAGATTTTATAGTATTAAGTGGACATAGTAATCAAATATTTCTTTTTCCAATTATTGGAATTTGCTATGGTCTTTTATATTACATAATATTTTATTTTTTGATAACTACATTCAATTTAAAAACACCTGGACGTGAAGAAAACAAAAAAACGATATTCTTTAAAAACAATATAGAAATAGCACCGTATATTATTGAAGCATTAGGTGGAAAAAATAATATTAAAAATTTAGATGCATGTATTACTAGATTACGTGTTACAGTCTTAGAAATATCCAAAGTCAATCAAGATAGCTTGAAAAATCTTGGGGCAGCTGGTGTAGTTATTTCAGGATCTGGAGTGCAAGCTGTTTTTGGAACTAGATCAGAAAACATAAAAACCGCAATAGATGAGCATATAAATAATATATAATAAAAAGGGTGAGTAAAATTTAACTCGCCCTAGTATTAACAAAAATTTGTATAAAATTAAATTATAAAAAAAATATTCTATGAAAAATAAACATTTAATTTTTAAAAAAATAATAAAAAAAGAAACATCAACAAAAATTGTTTATCAAGATGAAATAGTAACTGCTTTTGAAGATATTTTTCCAAAAGCTCCGATACATATATTAATTATACCCAATACTTTTATAAAAACATCAAATGATATCAATAAAAAAAATAAAAATATTTTTGCACACATGTTTTATATTGCTGTTAAAATAGCTAAAGATAAAAAAATTAGTGAAGATGGTTATAAAATAATTATTAATTGTAATAAAAATGGTGGACAAGAAATAAACTATCTTCATATGCATTTACTAGGAGGTGAGAAATTAAAAGCGCTATATTAAAAAATATTTAACTTCTTTAAAATTTACAAGGTTTAAAATTGAATAAAATTTTATTGCTTTTAACTTTTTTTTTATTTTTTATAAGTAGTTGTTCTTTACTAAAGAATATAAAGAAAACTAATTTTTTTTTAGAAAAAGAACAGTTTATTATTTTAAGTTTTGAAAATGCTATTGAAAATGTTATTTTAGAAATATTAAAAAATAAGAATATATTTTTTTCTAAAAAAATATCGCTATATATTAGTACACTAAAAAACAAAAGCAATATTTTTTTAGAAAATAAAAAATTAATTGATATTTTTAAAAAAACTATTTCTAAAAACATAAAAAAAATACATATTATTGACATAGAGTCTATTAATAAAACTAAAAAAAAATTAGGGTTATCTAAAAATAATAATACATTGAGTATAAACGAAGCAATTCTAATTTCTCGTAATAACAATGCAACATACTATCTTGATACTTGTATTATGGGTAATAATAAGCCTTTTTTATTAAAAGTTCAATTGATACTTGTAAAGACAGGTGAAATTATATTTTGTAAAATACAAAAATTTTATTGATAAACTAGAAATAAAATTACTTTTATTTTATGGAAAAAATTACTTTCTACTAAAAAATAAAAAATAAAATTTTGCTGATATTAAAATCAATTTCCTTTATTTTTTATAAATCAGTAGAAAGTTTTTATTTTTAATAATTAAATTCTAAAAATTTCTATAAAATACAAAAAATTATATTCAATAAAATTAGAATTGATAAATTACTCCAGCACCAATAATATTATCTGTAGAAATTTTGTTTTCTGTATTAAATTCATTTTCTTTTAATAAGTTAATTTTATAATTCATATATGTTGAAACATTTTTATTAAATTCATAACGAGTAGAAATATTAATTTGTTTTGCTAAATCTAGTTCACTTTTATTCGGAGTATTTGAATTTTGTCCTTTGGAATCTAAATAACTTAAAGAAGGATGAAATCCAGATTCAAAACTATATTCTGCAATGGCTTCAATATTTTGCGTTTCGTTAATAAAACGATTACTAGGAATATGATACGGTGTTAAATTACGAGCAGCACCATAAAAAGCTGCAATATATACATTATTAGCATCATATTTAAAACCTAATCCATATGAATCTACAGATGCATTTTTTAAATCTTTTTTGTTTTTATCAGATGTTAGTCTTTCAGATGTAAAACAAGAACCAATAGCAGTTAGTCCAGAATCACTCTCATACTTTAATGATGCCCCCCAACCAGCACTGTTTTGCTGATCTGAAATTCTGTTTTTGATTTCATCTTGATATTGTAATGCAAAACTGACACCGTCTACTAAACCAAAAATGTTGTTGTTTCTATAAGTAAGTAAACTATTATTTCTACCTACCATATAATTATCGTTATATGCAAATACGCTTTTATTATTAATATATGGAATGTGATTTGTTAATGATTGAGCATCATGAATAACACCATAATTACGACCATAATCTATCGATCCTAAATTACCATATTTTAAACCAGCATATCCTAAACGTACAGTGTTAGGTTGTTGTTTATCCATTAGTTCTTCTGGCATAAAAAGATCTGTCTTATATTCAATTTTAGCGTAACTTGATAGTTTATCAGTAATATTTATTTTTCCTGATAATCCTAAAATGGCATTTGTGTTATCTTCTTTAGAAGTAACTTTAGTAGATAAGAATTTGTTAGAAAAATTGTGATTTGGATTAATGCTACCATATAGTTCTAATTTATTACCATTTTTGTTAAAAATTTCTACAGCATTTACTGAGCTGTTACCAGCGAATAGCATTGGTATTAAAATTGCCAAAGATTTATGATTTTTCATAATTTTTATACTACCTTTTTAGTAAATATAGTTTAAATTAAAACAGATGTAAATTAAATAATGATTATATTCTCATAAAGTTTTGATTGATAAAACATTGTTAAAATAATAAATAATTTTATATATAAAAAAATACTTAAAAATTAGCGTTTTTAACAGTACGAGGAAATGGAATTACATCTCTTATATTCGATATTCCAGTAATATAAGAAATTAATCGTTCAAAACCCATCCCAAAACCTGAATGATGAACAGTACCATAACGACGAAGATCTCGATACCACCAATAATCTTCTTGTTTTAAACCCAACTCTGATAAACGTAAATCTAAAACTTCAATACGTTCTTCACGTTGAGAACCACCTATTAATTCTCCAATACCTGGAACCAGCAAATCCATTGCAGCAACAGTTTTTTTATCGTCGTTTAATCTCATATAAAATGCTTTTAATTCTTTAGGATAATTAATGATTACTATAGGTGCTTTAAAATGTTTTTCTACAAGAAATCTCTCGTGTTCAGTATTAAGATCAATTCCTAAAGAAACAGAATTCTCAAATTTATTTTGAGAATTTAATAAAATATCTATAGCATCTTTATAATTTATATGTATAAAATCTACTAATAGAAAACTTTCCAGACGATTAATTATATCATTATCAATATAATTTTTAAGAAATTTAATATCATTCATGCAATATTTTAAAATAGATTTACAAACATATTTCAACATATCTTCAGCAAATAATGATATTTCATATAAATTACAAAATGATGATTCAATTTCTAACATCCAAAATTCTGCTAAATGACGACTGGTATTAGAGTTTTCAGCTCTAAATGTAGGACCAAAGGTATATACTTTTGACAAAGAACAAGCATATGTTTCTAAATTAAGCTGTCCCGAAACAGTTAAAAAAGATTCTTTTCCGAAAAAATCTTTTTTAAAATCAACGGAACCATTTGTTTTTTTAGGAATGTTTTTCATATCCATTGTTGAAACACGAAACATTTCTCCTGCACCTTCTGTATTAAGTCCAGTAATAATAGGTGTAGGAATCCAGTAATAACCTTTTTGATATAAAAATTTATGTAATGATTGAAATATATGATTTCTTATCCTTACTATTACTCCAATTAAATTTGTTCTAGAACGTAAATGAGCCACTTCTCTTAAGTGTTCTAGACTATGTTTTTTTGCAGACATTGGATAAGTATCTGGATTTTGAATCCATCCTAATACCTGAACCTTTTTTGCTTGTATTTCATATTTTTGTTTTTTCCCTATAGATAAAATAAGAATTCCAGTTATCGTTATAGAACAACCAATAGTTAAATGCAATATATCTTTATGATAATTGGACAAAGTATTATTGGCAACAACTTGTATACAATCAAAACATGAACCATCGTAAATTGTAATAAAAGATACACCAGATTTCGAACTTCTACGACTTCGAACCCATCCAGATACAGTAATAGAAGTATTTACTATAATATCATCTTTATAAATTTCTGATATTGATATTGTACTCATAATTTTTTCCTTGTATCTTTTTTTTTAAATAGTCTATCGAAAAAGATAGTGAGTCACTATAACCGGTTTTAAATCAAAATGTTAACGATAAATCAAAAGCTTTACATAAAGATTTAATAAACTCTCTATCTAAACAAAAGGTTTTACCAGGGCTATCAGATAATTTAGCAACTGGTTTACCATTACATTTAACAAGTTTAATTACTATGTTTAATGGCTTAACGTTTGGAATGTCACAAGTTAGTTGTGTTCCAATACCAAATATAACATTTATTCTATTATTAAACTTTTTATAAAGAGATATAATCTTGCTAAAATTTAAATTATCTGAAAACAACAATGTTTTAGTAGTAGGATCAATTCCTAAACGTTCATAATGTTTAAGAGCTTTTTCACCCCATTTTACTGGATCCCCTGAATCATGTCTGATACCCTGATAAGATTTTGAAAAAAATAAATTAAAATCACGTAAAAATGAATCCATTGTAATACAATCTGTAAGAGCAATACTTAAATGTTGATCATATTGACACAACCATGTTTTCAATGCCAATATTTGACTATTTCTTAGACTAGAACTAATTTGTTGATGTGCTTGAAACCATTCGTGAGCTTGAGTTCCTACTGGTAGTAATTTTAAAATACGTGATATATGGTAATTACTTGAACCAATTAAAAAAGGGAATTTATCTTTTAATCGTTTTACAATTGAATACTGTACATCATAAGAAAATCGCCTTCTTGTTCCAAAATCCACTATTTTTAAACGAGATAAATCTAAATGCTTATTTTTTTGAAAAAATTCTGTTAATTTTTTATCTAAATGCTGTACTGCAATATTTGAAGTAATTTCTGGATAGCAATGTTTATGAAAAATTTCACTAATTAATGATAAAATAGGAACTTCCCATAAAATCACTTCTTTCCATAAGCCACTTATACGAATATGTAATTGACCATGATAATTACTTACTTTAACTTGTGTAATATTATAACGAAATTTTTTTAACCAATATAAATATTCTCTTTTAAAAAATGGGAAAGTAGTCATATATAGATATTCTTCATGACTAAGAGATAAAGAAGACATCATATTGATTTGATCTAATAAAATGTGAGAATAACAACCTAAAATATTAGGGCCTCTACAAATGAATTCTGCAACTACATTTACATTTTTATAATGATAAAAAACAGCTTGTTGCATATGAAGTTTATACGCATCAGTATCAAGTAATGTTTTTACTATTGGGTAATTATATCGTTTCATAATATATATTTTTTCATGGTATTCTTTTTTATAGTATGATAATTATGATATAATTTTATATTTAAAATATATAAAATATTAAAAAAATTATAACAATTATCCCAATATATATAAAAATATAACATAAATAAAAAGGTTATCAATTTTAAAAAAATAGTGTTTTTTTATTAAAAAAATATATATAAAAATTTTTAATAAATTCTTAACTGTTCTTAGAAGGAATTATAATGTTTTACTATTTAATTCGTAAACTTTTATTTTTAATTGATCCTGAGAAAGCACATATACTAACATTAAAATATTTTGATTCTAAAAAGGTTCAAATTCTAAGAAATCTTTTTATTAAACCAATTCCACTAAAAAAAATAAAATGTATGGGATTAACCTTTAATAACAAAATTGGTCTAGCCGCAGGAATGGATAAAAATGGAGATTATATAGATTCTTTATCTAAAATAGGATTTGGTTTTATCGAAGTAGGAACAGTTACTCCCTTACCCCAATATGGAAATCCAAAACCTAGAATCTTTAGAATATCTTCAATAGAAGGCATTATTAATAGAATGGGGTTTAACAATTTAGGAATAGATTATTTAGTTTCTAACATAAAAAAGTCTAAATTTAATGGAATAATTGGTGTAAACATAGGAAAAAATAAAGAAACGACAATTGAAAATGCAATAAAAGATTATTTAATTTGTATAGAAAAAGTGTATTTTTATGCCAGTTATATTGCTATTAATATTTCTTCTCCAAATACTATTAATTTAAGACAACTACAATATGGTATATTGTTTGAAAATTTATTGCGAGATATAAAAAAAAAACAAAGAGAAATGCATTCTAAATATTCTAAATATGTACCTATAGTAATTAAAATTTCTCCAGATCTATCAAAAAAAGAACTAATTTATATTTCTAATCAGTTAATTAACTATGAAATAGATGGAGTAATTGCAACTAATACAACATTAGATCGTTCATCAATACCTAAAATTAAAAATAGTAGACAAGAAGGAGGATTAAGTGGTTTACCTTTGCAAAAAAAAAGCAATAATGTGATATCTATATTATATAAAAATCTAAAAAGAAAAATTCCTATTATCGGAGTTGGAGGTATTAATTCTATAAATTCTGCTAGAGAAAAAATTGTGTGTGGAGCTAATTTAATACAAGTATATTCTGGATTAATATATCATGGTCCGAATTTTATTAGAAAAATAATTAGAAATCTATAAAGTAAAAATATTTTACATAAATTAAAAATTTATTTCTTAAAAATGTTTATTAATGTTTTTTATTAAAATATCTTTTTAGATATCAATTTTTTAAAAAACTTGAAACATTTTTTTAAAAAAATGAAAGTAAAAAAATGAATTGTTTATTTGCTAGTACAAATTTTGGATGTGAAAAACTTTTAGAAAAAGAACTCCTATCGCTAGGAGGTGAAAATTTAAAAATTATAAAAGGTGGTATTTATTATGAAGGAGAGGATTCAATATTATATAATACTTTAATGTGGAGCAGAATTTCTTCAAGAATTTTTTTATGCATAAGCAAATTTGTTATAAAGAATAGCGATGATTTATATAAAAATACTTATAATATTAATTGGACTAAAATATTATTTTTAGAGAAAACTTTTTTAGTTAAATTTAAGGGAACAAATAATATTATTCAAAATAGTTTATTTGGTTCATTAAAAATTAAAAATGCGATTGTTGATAAATTTTACCAAAAATATTCTGCTCGTCCTAATGTAAATCTTCTTACTCCAGATGTTCGTATTACGGCATATTTATTTCATAATTCAGTGCATATTATGTTAGATTTAAGTGGAGAATCTTTAAATAAAAGAGGATATCGTAAATTTTTTGATATTGCTCCGATTAAAGAGAATTTAAGTTCAGCAATTATATTAAGTTCAGGATGGAAAAAAAATACTCCTTTAATAGATCCTATGTGCGGATCAGGAACACTCTTAATTGAAGCAGCAATGATATCCTCTGATAGAGCTCCTGGACTTACAAGAAAAAAATGGGGATTTCAATCTTGGAAAAGACACAACGAAAATATTTGGAATAAAATTTTAAAAAAAGCAAAAGAAAGATTTGAAATAGGTATAAAAACATGTGTTAAAAATTATTTTATAGGATATGATTTTAATCCTAATGTTATAAAAAAAGCTAAAAAAAACGCAATAAATGCAAATTTAGAAAATATTGTTAATTTTGTTCAATGTGATTTAAATTCTCTTAAAAATCCTTATCAAAGCAAAGAAATTGGAATATTAATAAGTAATCTCTCTTATAGAGAAAGATATAAAACTGAAAATAATTTGATTGCTTTATATATTGAACTAGGAATTGTATTAAAAAAACATTTTAAAAATTGGAAATTATCAGTATTCAGTTCTTCTAGGTTTTTATTAACGTTTTTACAAATAGAATCGTATGAAGAATTATTTTTTAAAAATGGTCTGTTAGATTGCCTTTTAAAAAACTGTGAAATATTTCCAAATGAACTTAATGATAAAAGTGAAGAATATCAAAATAGACTGCGAAAAAATTTTAAACAATTAAAAAAATGGAAAGATTTAAAAGAAATAGAATGTTTTCGTGTATATGATTCAGATCTTCCAAATTATAAAATAATAGTAGATATTTATAAAAAATGGTTAGTCATTCAAGAATACCAAGCACCAAAATCAATAAATTACAAAGAAGCACACATAAGATTATGTAGTGCCATTTACCATAGCAAAGAAATATTATCTATTCCTACAAATAATATAGTAATAAAATTTAGAAAAAAACAAAAAAACAAAGCACAATACCAAAAATTATTTAATAGAAATAGTTTTTTTATAATTAAAGAATATCACGTAAAATTAATAGTAAATTTGATTGATTATTTAGATACTGGTTTATTTTCAGAACATCGACTTGTAAGAAAATTATTAGGTAAAATGTCTATAGGAAAAGATTTTTTAAATTTATTTTCATATACTGGTGCTGCTACTGTTTATGCAGGATTAGGGAAAGCTAAAAGTACTACAACTATAGATATATCGAACACATATATTCGATGGTCCATGCGTAATATGTCTATTAACAATTTAATAAATAGTAAAAATATTTTTATTCAAGAAGATTGTTTAAAATGGATTGTTTTAACTAATAAAAAATTTGATTTAATTTTCATAAATCCACCTACTTTTTCAAATTCTAAGAAAATGAAAAAAACTTTTGAATTAAAAAGAGATTATATTAAATTGATGATAAATCTAAAAAGAATCTTACGTAAAAATGGTGATATTATTTTTTCAAGCTCAACACATAATTTTGAAATTAATTTCGACGATATTAAAAAAATAAATCTATATGCAAGAAAAATTACTCATTTAGCACAAACGAAAGATTTTTTAAAAAAGAACTATCATTCTTGGTTAATAAAACATATTTAATAAACTCAAAAAACGAGAAATATATGCCTCTAATTAGTATCCAAGATGCCTCTTTATCATTCAGTGATTTAGAAATATTAAAAAACGCTGTACTTTATATCAAAAAAAATGAACGTATTAGTTTAATTGGTAAAAATGGTGCTGGAAAATCAACTTTATTAAAAGTAATTAATAAAAGTCAAGATTTAGATCATGGTTCTATTATTTATCAAAAGAATATAAAAATATCTTATTTAAAACAAGATAATCCAAAAAATTTAAATATTTCTATATATGATTTTATTAAAAATAAATTTAAAAAAGAGAACAAAAAAGAAATAAATGTTAATGAAATTATAGAAATAAAAAAAATGATTCAAACTTTTGAGATTGACAAAAATTCTTTGCTTGCAGAACTATCTGGAGGATTTTTAAGAAGAGTTGTATTGAGTTCAGTATTATTAGGAAAACCAGATGTCTTGTTACTTGACGAACCAACAAATCACTTAGATATTAATACCATTACATGGTTAGAAGGGTTTTTAAAAAAATTTTCAGGAACAGTATTATTCATATCACATGATAGATCTTTCATTCAAAATGTATGTACAAGAATTGTTGATCTTGATAGAGGAAGATTAACTTCTTTTCCAGGAAATTATAAAGAATTTATAAAATTGAAAAAAGAACATAATCGGATTGAAAAAATAAACAAAAAATTATTTGATCAAAATTTGAAAAAAGAAGAAATCTGGATTAGAAAAGGAATCAAAGCTCGCACTACACGTAATGAAGGAAGAGTAAAAAATTTAAAAATATTACGAAAAGAGCATGAAAATTATAAAAAAATAGAAACATTTAATAACATTAAAATTAATGAAGTTAAAAGCTATCCAGGTAAAATAATTTTTAAATTAAAAAATATAAATTTCTTTATTGAAAAAAAAAGTATTATTCAAAATTTTTCTTCAATAATACAATATGGTGACAAAATAGGATTAATAGGAAATAATGGATCTGGAAAAAGTACTATGATTAAAATACTTATGGGAGAGAAAAAAATTCAAACAGGTTCAATTCATTTTGGAAAGGAATTAAAAATAGCATATTTTGATCAGGATCGATCAATTTTAGATTCTAATAAATCTATCTTAGAAAATATTAATAATGGAAGAGAAAAGATTGTATTAAATGGAACAGAACAACATTTGATAGGATATCTAAAAAAATTTCTGTTTAAACCAAATCAAATACACTGTTTAGTAAAAACTTTATCTGGAGGTGAATGTAATAGATTACTTTTAGCAAAATTATTTTTAAAACCAAGCAATGTTCTAATTTTTGATGAACCTACAAACGACTTAGATTTAGACACACTTGAATTATTAGAAAAAATTATTATCAAATATTTAGGAACTGTTTTAATAGTAAGTCATGATAGAAATTTTATTAAAAACACAGTAAATAAATACTGGATATTTAAAGGAGACGGATTAATAAATACACATTTTAATTCATATGATAATTTAATAAAAGAAAAAAATAAAAAAATACAAAAAAAATATATATCAAATCAAACTGAATCTAATGCTAATTTTTTAAAAATAAAACATAATCAAGTAAAAAAAGAACTAAAAGAAGTATTAAATAAAATAGAAAAAATAGAAAATAACATTAAAAAATTACAAAATAAAATGAATGAACCAAACTTTTTTAAACAAAATATTATCAATCAATTACCAATTTTAAAAGAATTTAGTATAGAAGAAAAAAAATTAGAAAAAACATTAATATTTTGGGAAAATTTAGAAAAAAAATTATAAAAAATGTTTCATACAGTTTTTAGAACAACAATTTTTAAAATCAATCATACATTTTTCACACTGAATAAAAAGAAGATGGCATAAATCAAAACTACAATTGACATATCTATCTGAAGGTTTATGACATTGTTTACAAAAAGATATAATCTTATCTGAAATTCTTTCACTCATACGATTATCAAAAACAAAATTACTTCCTTGAAAAAGAATTGGTAATCCGTTTTTTTTAGCATCGTATACATAACCAAGAATTCCACCCTTCAAATGATATACATATTTAAAACCATTAAAATGCATCCAAGCGCTGGCTTTTTCACAACGAATACCACCTGTACAATACATTACAATTTTTTTATTTTTAGCATAATCCATAACTTTAATAACTTTCTGTAACTGCTCTCGAAAAGTTAAACTTTTAATTTCTATAGCATTAGGAAAATGTCCAATTTGATATTCATAGGAATTTCTCATATCAATAAATATTGTTTTTGGATCACTTAACATCATATTAACTTGTTTTGCTGTTATATAGATACCTACGTTTTTAGGATTAAATAATGGATTTTTAATACCATCATTAACAATATTTTTCTTAATTTTAACAGAAAGGACCCAAAATGCTTTTTCGTCATTATTTAATGATTTATTAATAAATAAATTATTTAGTTCTGGATCAAGACTATATAAAAAATTTTTTACAAAAAAATACCATTTTACAGGAATGCTAATTTGTGCATTAATCCCTTCATCAGATACATAGACTCTTCCTAAAACATTATATTTATAAAAATTTTTATAAATTTGATCTCTATATTCTTTTGTATTTTTTATCAAAAAATATTTATAAAAAGAGACCACAAAACGAGATTCTTGATTAATCAACATCTTTTTTTTCAATTCTTTTTTGGAAATACGATTATATAAATTTGACATAATAAAAAACCTATAATTAAAAATGTTTATTTTTTTTCACAACATAAGTTATTAAGAGATTCTAATTGTTTAGATAGTTTTAAATATATTTCGTTTAAGTTTCTTAATTTTTTTATTTCTTGCTTTATTATGTTTTTAGGAGCATAAGATAAAAAATTTTGATTAGATGTTTTTTCTTCAGAAATTAATATTTGTGATTTTATTTTTTTTATTTCTTTGTTTAATCGTTTTAGTTCAGTTTCTTTATCAATCATTTTAAGTATTGGAACTAAAATTTCAACTCCATCGATTATTTTTTTTATAGACAAAAAAGGTTCATTATCTTTTTTAGATAAAATTTTAATTTTTTCTAAAAACGCTATATTTTTTAATAAAAATTTATTTTCTTTAATTATTTTCTCTTTTTCGGAATTGATGTTTTTTAAAAATAACGGTAATAATTTAGTAGAACTAATATTCATTTTAACTCTAGTATTTCGCAAAAAAATAATGATTTTTTTCATCCAACTGATATTAGATAATATATTTTTATCAAGTAATTGATTATTATATTCAGGAAAGGATTGAAGCATAATTGTTTTATCTTTAATATATTTTATTTTTTTTATCCGCTGCCAAATCGATTCTGTAATAAAAGGAATTATAGGATGAGATAATCTTAACAATAATTCTAATATATGAATTAAAATATTTTTAGTAAAACGTATATCTTCAGGAGAACCTAATTTTATAATAGACTTTACGAATTCTAAATACCAATCACAAAAAACATTCCAAATAAAATCATATAAAACATTTGCCGCAATATCAAATCGATAAGTATCTAATGAACTTCTATATAATTTAACAACATTGTTAAATTTTATTAATATCCATTTATTTATTAATAACATGTTATCATGAACTGAAAAATTAAAATAATTATGATCTTTTGTATTTATTAAAACAAAACGACTAGCATTCCATAATTTATTACAAAAATTACGATATCCTTTTAATCTATTCATATCCCATTTTATATCACGTGTATTAGATGCTAAAGCAGAAAAAGTAAAACGTAATGCATCTGTACCTGTTGCCTCTATTCCATTAGGAAATTGTTTTATAGTACGATAACGAATTTTTTCAGATAAATTAGGTTGTAATAAATTACTTGTTCTTTTTTCAATTAATTTATTTAACGAAATTCCATCTATCATATCTATTGGATCAATAACGTTTCCTTTTGATTTTGACATTTTTTTGCCTTCTTCATCACGTATCAAACCTGTTATGTAAACATCTTTAAATGGTACTTGAGGATTTCCATGACAATCTTTAATAAAATACATTGTTAACATAATCATTCTAGCAATCCAAAAAAAGATAATATCAAAACCACTAACTAAAACATTAGTTGAATGAAAAATTTTTAAAAATTTTGTTTTTTCAGGCCAACCTAATGTAGAAAAAGTCCATAAAGCAGAAGAAAACCAGGTATCTAATACATCATTATCTTGATTTAATATTGTGTTGTCAGCTATATCATATTCTTCACGTATTTTTTTTTCGCTGTAACCAACATATATGTTTTTATTATCATCATACCACACCGGAATGCGGTGACCCCACCATAACTGACGTGAAATACACCAATCTTCAATGTTATTCATCCAAGATAAATACATACTTTCATATTGATCAGGTATAAATTTAATTTTCTTTTCCTTAACAATATTAATAGCTAATTTAGATAACTGTAATGTTTTTAAATACCATTGATTAGTTAATATTGGTTGAATAACAACATTGCTTCGATCACTATAAGGAACAAGAATTTCACATTCTTCAATGTTTTCTAAAAATCCTAATTTTTCAATCTCATAAATAATTTTTTTTCTTGCAGATAAAATGTCTAAGTTCTGAAATTCAATCGGAATGGATGAATTATAAACATTAGATTTTATACCTTGGTAATTATAAATTGAAAAATTAGATTTAATTTTTCCATTACGAGTAAAAATATTAATCATAGGTAATTTATGACGTTGTCCTACTTTATAATCATTAAAATCATGTGCAGGAGTTATTTTTACGCAACCTGTATCCTTGTTTAAATCTGCATAATTATCTCCAATAATCGGTATTATTCTGTTAACAATAGGGCATATAACAGAGTGACCAATTAAATGATTATATTTATGATCTTTTGGATTTACAGCTAAAGCTGTGTCACCTAATAAAGTTTCAGGTCTAGTAGTAGCTACTAACAAATATTTAATATTTATATTTTTTGTATTTTTAACAATTGGATATCGAATAAACCATTTTTTACCTTTTACTAAACGATGTTCTACTTCTAAATCTGATATTACTGTTTCCAGTTTTGAATCCCAATGTACTAATCTCTTTTTCTGATAAATAAAATTATTTTTGTATAAAATAATAAAAGCTTCCTTAACAGCATTAGAAATATCAGGATCTAAAGTAAATTTCTCTCGATCCCAATCAACAGAATTTCCTAATCGTCTCATTTGTTTTGTAACAGAAACATTAGATTTCTTTTTCCATTTCCATATTTTTTTAACAAAATCGTTTCTACTGTAATCTTTTTTCGTTTTTTTTTCTTCTGAATATATTTGACGCTCAATTAAAATTTGTGTTGCTATTCCAGCATGATCTGTTCCAACTTGCCATAACGTATTTTTTCCTTGCATTCTATTATAGCGAATTAATATATCCATAATTGTTTGTTGAAAAGCATGCCCCATATGTAAATTACCTGTAATATTAGGAGGTGGCATCATAATACAAAAAGCTGGTTTATTTAAATCGTTATTAGGTTTAAAAAATCCATTTTTTTCCCAAAAATCGTATAAAGATTCTTCAATATCTTTAGGGTTATAATTTTTTTCCATTGTATTCAACTATGTTTTTAATTCAAAAATGGCAACATTGCCGTATTAAAAAATAAATTCTTTTATATTTTTTAAACTTAAAAAAAATTAGATTCATTTAATAAAAATTGACTTAATAGTTCAACAGGACGACCTGTTGCACCTTGATTTCTACCAGATTTCCAAGCAGTTCCAGCAATATCTAAATGTGCCCAAGTGTATTCTTTTGAAAATTGAGAAAGAAAACAAGCAGCAGTTATCGCACCTGCTTTACCTTTTCCAACATTTGAAAAATCTGCAAAGCTAGAATTTAATTCTTTTTCATATTCTGAAGATAATGGTAAACGCCATATTTTATCGTTAGTTTGTCGTGAAGATTTTTCTAAATCACAAGCAAGTTTTTCATCGTTTGAAAAAAGACCGCTAAAGTGACTTCCTAATGCTACAGCACATGCGCCAGTTAAAGTAGCAATATCAATAACTACATCTGGAGAAAAACGTTTTACAAATGTTAAAACATCACATAATACTAAACGACCTTCAGCATCAGTATTTAATATTTCTACTGTTTTACCTGACATAGTAGTTAAAATATCGCCAGGTCTAAAAGCGTTACCTCCTGGCATATTTTCACAACCTGCTAGAATACCTATAACAGTCAGGGGTAAACTTAATTTAGCTACAGCAATTAAAGTTCCATATACTGCTGCGGCACCACACATATCATATTTCATTTCATTCATATTTTTAGATGGTTTTATAGATATACCTCCAGAATCAAATGTCAATCCTTTTCCTATTAATACAATAACT
Organism: uncultured Buchnera sp.; assembly: GCF_913776765.1. Taxonomy (NCBI): domain Bacteria; kingdom Pseudomonadati; phylum Pseudomonadota; class Gammaproteobacteria; order Enterobacterales; family Erwiniaceae; genus Buchnera; species uncultured Buchnera sp. The sequence continues at coordinate 311,477 of NZ_CAJYPO010000001.1, read as the reverse complement.
TTTTCCTGTTTAATTGTATTTTTTCCAGAATATTTAATTACAGACATATATGGCTTGTTTTTAGATCCACTTCCAACTGCAATATAAGCATTCATACCTAAACTATTCATTTCTTTGATATCAATAGATGTTACATTAATTTTATCTTTATATTTTTCAGATAATTTTTTAGCTTGTAAAAATAAGTATAATGGATTGCAAATATTAGGTGGTAAATTACCTAACTTTTTTGCAGCTGTAATTCCAGAATTAATTGCTAAAGCATGCTTTAAAGAGTTATTTGCTATATGCAAGTATTTTTTTTCCATTATATGAAATGAAATTGAATATAAATAAATATCTTTTTCTAAAGACGTATTTATCTTAAAATTTTTATATAAATATTTATTAATAGCATTAACCATGGTTCTAATAGACCAATATGTATCACAATTTTTAATGTTTAATCCAATTAAAGAAAAAAGAATGTTTTTAATAGAAAATTTATTTAAAATTTTCATACTTTCTTTTACAATCTTACTAAGATTATATCTATTTAAATTATCTTTTTTCCCACAGCCAACTAGTAATATTCTTTTAGAAAGAATGTGAGGAATGTTATATAATAAAAGTGTTTGACCTATTTTTCCTTGTATATCACCCCTCTTAATAAAATTATTAATATAATTACAAACAGATTCATTAAAATAGTTGTTTTCACATGTAAATTCACAAAATTCAAAAATACCAATTATTATGCAATCAGTTTTTTCTTCTTCTAGAAGAGAATTTTTTATAAAAAATTTCATAATTTTTTCTCGAAAAGTATAATAAATATTATCAATTGATTGTATGTTTTATTTTTTAAATATTAAATAAAGAAATAAAATACAGAAAAATATTATATACTATATAATGGTATTTTTAACTTCTAATTTTACTTCATTAAAAATATATTTTTATCTGATTATGGAGAATTTAAGTTATGAACCATCTTTATCAACGTGACTGTTTAAGATTACTAGATTTTACCACTGAAGAATTAAAAAACATTATTACGTTATCAGAAAAATTAAAAAAAACAAAAAAAAACCATCAAGAAATTAAGTTACTTAAACAAAAAAATATTGCTTTAATTTTTGAAAAAGAATCAACTCGTACAAGATGTTCATTTGAAGTAGCAGCTTTTGATCAAGGTGCACATGTTACTTATCTTGGACCAGGTAGCACACATCTTGGAACAAAAGAATCAATTGAAGATACAGCAAGAGTACTAAGTCGTTTGTATCATGGTATTCAGTATCGAGGTCATAATCATAGAACGATAGAGATTTTAGCTCAGCATTCTACTGTACCAGTTTGGAATGGATTAACTGAAAAGTTTCATCCTACACAATTAATAGCTGATTTATTAACCATGAAAGAAATTTTTTCAAATAAAAGTTTTTCTGATATAAAATGTACTTATGTTGGTGACTCACGTAATAACATAGGAAATAGTCTTTTAGAAGCTGCTTCGATCGTAGGATTAGACCTGCGTTTAGTGTCTCCAAAAAAATGTTGGCCTGATAAAAATCTTTTTGTTGAATGTAAAAAATTAGCAAAAAAAAATCAAGGTAATATAATATGCACTGAAGATATTAAGGAAGGTGTTAAAAATACAGACTTTATTTATACTGATGTTTGGGTTTCGATGGGGGAAGATAAAACAAAATGGAAAGAAAGAATTGAATTATTAAAAAATTATCAATTAAATGATTCTATGATAGAAATGACAAAAAATCCCAAAGTAAAAATACTACATTGTCTTCCTGCTTTACATGACCAAAAAACAAGCACAGGAAAGTCTATACTGAAAGAATATGGATTAAAAGATGGAATGGAAATTACAGATAATCTTTTTCAAAAACATCAAAAAACTATTTTTGAACAAGCAGAAAATAGATTACATACTATAAAAGCGCTTCTTATATCTAGTCTTGTAAAAGAAATTAATTTTTAATAAAAAAAATGTTTTATATAAAAAAATATAAAGTTTTTAATATGTAAAAAATCACTCAATAATTTTTTTTCTTATCTCTTTGTATATTGATAAGATATCCAAAACTATCTTTTTCACTATAATTAAGGAAACTAAAAATTGAGAAATTCTCTGTATAAAAAAAATATAATTTCAATCAATGATCTTGATCGAAATGAATTAGAATTAGTATTAAAAAAATCTGCATTATTAAAAGAAAAAGCACAACCTAATTTACTAAAAAATAAAATTGTTGCCAGTTGTTTTTTTGAAGCGTCAACGCGTACTCGTTTGTCTTTTGAAACGGCTCTTCATCGTTTAGGAGCATCAATTATAGGGTTTTCTGATGGTGAAAATATTTCTTTAGGAAAAAAAGGAGAAACATTAGCAGATACTATTTCAGTTATAAGCTCATATGTAGACGCAATTGTTATTCGACACCCCCAAGAAGGGTCGGCACGTTTAGCGGCAAATTTTTCTCATGGAATACCAATATTTAATGCAGGAGATGGAGCAAACCAACATCCAACACAAACACTTTTAGATTTATTTACCATTAAAGAAACACAAACTAAGCTTAGTAATTTAAACATTGCTATGGTAGGAGATTTAAAATATGGAAGAACAGTTCATTCATTAACACAAGCATTAGCCAAGTATAAAAATAATCAATTTTTTTTTATTTCACCTGATGCATTAACTATGCCCAATTATATCAACGATATGCTTTACAAAAAAGAAATTCATTGGAAAAGATATAAAAATATAGAAGAAATAATTTCTGAAATTGATATTCTTTATATGACTCGTGTTCAAAAAGAAAGACTTGATTCAACTGAATATGCAAATGCTAAATCAAAATTTGTTTTACAAACTTCAACTTTAAAAAATGCACGTAATAATTTAAAAATATTGCATCCACTACCTCGTATAGATGAAATAGATCATGATGTTGACTATACACCTTATGCTTGGTATTTTAAACAAGCAGCAAACGGAATTTATGCACGTCAAGCAATTTTATCATTGGTATTAATAGAAAAACACTTTTAATAAAAATATATGCAAATAAATAAACTTCAAGTAGAAGCTATTAGATCTGGTAGTGTAATTGATCACATTCCAGCACATATTGGTTTTAAACTGCTTTCTTTATTCAGATTTACCGAAACAGAAAAAAGGATCACTATTGGATTAAATTTACCTTCTCAAAAATTAGGTAAAAAAGATATTATAAAGATTGAAAATACTTTTTTAAGCGATGATCAAATTAATCAATTAGCTGTTTATGCACCATGTGCTACAGTTAATTACATTGAGAAATACAGTTTAGTAGGAAAAACTTTTCCATCTTTACCTAAAAAAATAGATCGTATTTTAATTTGTCCAAATAGTAATTGTGCTAGTCACAATCATTTTATCACTTCTAGTTTTATTTTCACAAAAGATATAAATAATGAAATAAACTTAAAATGTCAATATTGTGAAAAAGAATTCGCTAAAAACATAGTTTTATAATAAAAAGAATCTAAACATTGTATTTTTTTAGAAACGATTCTATTTCTCTATTTAATAACATAAAAAAATGGTGCTTTATGAATGTTATAGTTAATACAGAAAACGCTCCGAAACCTATCGGACCATACTCACAAGCTATAAAAAATAAACATTTTTTAATTACGTCTGGTCAAATACCTATTGATGTTAAATCAGGATATATACCAGATAATATCTCTGAACAAACATATATTGTATTAAAAAATATAAAATCAATTGTTATTGCATCAGAATATAAAATACAAGACATTATAAAAATAACAATTTTTACTACTAATTTGAAAAAAATTCATATAATTAATGAAATCTATGAAAAATTTTTTATAGATAACAAATCATTATTTCCTGCAAGATCTTGTGTGGAAGTTCAAAAGTTACCAAAAAATGTAAAAATTGAAATGGAAGCAATGGCATTTAAAAAATAAATTTCACAAAATTTTAAACAATTTTTTACTATAATATCTTCAATATGCCGCAAAGCGGCATAAAATCAAATACTTTTACGACGAAAAAAAGATAATTTTGTTTCATTTTTAATACTATTAGATTTATTTAAACGATTTTCAGAAAAACGACGCTTATTATTTTTATCTTTATTAAAAATAGAACGATTATGTGTTCTAGTTTCATAATTTTTAATATCACGTAATAATTTTATATTTATTTGTTTATTTAAAATTTTTGTTTTCATGAGATGTTGCAATAAATCTTTAGACAATCCTTTAGGTAATTCTAAGATTGAATAAGAAGAAAATAGTTTAATATTTCCAATATTACGGCTATTAATATTCCCTTCGTTAGCAATAGCACCAACTATATGACGTACTTCAACTCCATCATTACGACCTACTTCAATTCGATATAAGTCTATATCTTTTATATCTCGACGTTCACGACGATTTCGATTATTACGACTGTTCTCTTCACGTCGGCGATCATCTTTAAAAGAAAATTCTCTAGATGGACGTTTTAATAAATCTTTCTTAATAATCAAAGGTCGTCCTCCTTGAGCCATTTTTAATAAAGCAGCAGCAAGAGTCTTTATATCTAAATCGTCAGGAGAATATAATTTATCTAATAATGCACTGTATTCATCTAAATCTCTACTTTCTAATTGCTCTTGTACTTTTTTAGCAAATTGTTCAAGACGTCTTTTACATAATAATTCAATTTTCGGTAATTGAACTTCTGGAATAGTTTGATTTATTGTTCGTTCAATATTGCGCAACAATCGACGCTCACGATTTTCGACAAATAATAAAGCTCTACCAGCTCTACCAGCTCTACCTGTTCTACCTATACGATGAACATAAGATTCTGAATCCATAGGGATATCGTAGTTAATAACAAAACTAATCCGATCAACATCTAAACCACGAGCAGCTACATCTGTAGCAATTAAAATGTCCAATCGGCCATTTTTCAGTCGTTCTAAAGTTTGCTCTCGTAATGCTTGATTCATATCTCCATTTAATGCAGCACTATTGTATCCATTACGTTCTAAAGCTTCAGATACTTCTAAAGTTGCATTTTTTGTTTTCACAAAAATAATTGTTGCAGAAAAATCTTCTACTTCTAAAAAACGAATTAATGCGTCAGTTTTTCTACCATAAACCATCCAATAACTTTGTTTAATATCTGGACGCGTAGTTATATTCGACTGTATTTTTATTTCTTGAGGATTTTTCATAAATCTTTTAGAAATACGACGTATAGCTTCTGGCATTGTTGCTGAAAACAAAGCTGTTTGATGCTCTTTAGGTATTTGAGACATAATTGTTTCTACATCTTCTATAAAACCCATACGTAACATCTCATCTGCTTCATCTAAAACTAACGCGTGTAAATTTGAAAGATTAAGAGTTCCTCTTTTTAAATGATCTAATAAACGTCCTGGAGTACCTACAACAATTTGAGGTCCTTGTCGTAGTGCTCGTAGTTGTACTTCATATCGTTGACCACCATATAAAGGTAATACATGTATTCCTATTATATATTTAGAAAAATCTGAAAAAGCCTCAGCTACTTGAACAGCTAACTCTCTTGTTGGAGCTAATACTAAAATTTGAGGTGCTTTTAAGTTAACATCAAGATTGTGTAATAAGGGTAATGAAAATGCTGCTGTTTTTCCACTTCCTGTTTGTGCCATTCCTAATACGTCTCGTCCTTCTAAAAGCAATGGAATACAAGCCGCTTGAATAGGAGAAGGTTTAACATATCCCATTTTAGCTAAAGATTTAATAATAAAAGGATTTAAACCAAGAAAAGAAAACGTGCTTTCAGTATGAGTCATGCAATAGATATGCCTTTTAAGTTACAGTGGCCAGTCTACATAGCTCATTATGAAAATATATATTATTTATTATTCTCATTGAAAGTTGTGAACCGGCTCAAATTAAATGATCTAATAAATATATTAAAAATAAATAATATTTATTAGTTATTGCTAATAATTTTTTAAATAAATAAAACATAAAATCAGCAAATAGTGAGAATTATTTTTAAAAACTTTATTTCTACTATTAGTAAAAAAACTGTAAACAATAATCTAAAAGATTAGATTTTATTTATACGTTATTCATATGGTACTATTTGATAAGATATAAATCTATATTTTATTGAAAATAAAAATTTTTCGATCTTTAAATTCAAAAAAAATAAATGCATTACATAAAGAAAATCAAATTTTTTATTAATTTAAATTTAATTATATCAGATATAAATATTATTTATAGATTTATTGGAAATAATAGAGTTTTATACTTCTTTAATACTTAATCTTAAACGTCCTTGACGATCTATTTCTAATACTTTTACTGAAATCATTTGATCAACTGATAAATGATCAGAAACCTTTTCTACTCTTTTATCAGAAATTTGTGAAATATGCACTAAACCTTCTTTTCCAATACCTATTGAAATAAAAGCGCCAAAATCAACAATACGAGTTACTTTTCCAGGATAAATACGTCCTACTTCAATTTCTGCTGTAATTTCTTCAATTCTACGAATAGCATTTTTTGCTTTTTCCCCAATTGTTGCAGATATTTTCACTGTACCGTCATCTTCTATTTCAATTATAGTCCCCGTTTCTTCAGTTAACATACGAATTACAGATCCCCCCTTACCTATTACATCTTTAATTTTTTCAGGGTTAATTTTAATTGTATGAATACGAGGTGCAAATTCAGAAATTTCATTTCTAGGTTTACTTAATGCTTGTTTCATGACATTTAAAATATGCAATCGAGCAGATTTTGCTTTGTTTAACGCAATACGCATGATGTCGTTAGTAATTCCTTCTATTTTCATATCCATTTGTAAAGCTGTAATTCCTTCTTCTGTTCCAGAAACTTTAAAATCCATATCTCCCAAATGATCTTCATCACCTAAAATATCTGAAAGTAAGACATATTTATCTCCTTCCTTGACTAGACCCATAGATATCCCGGCAACAGCAGATTTTATAGGCACTCCAGCATCCATTAAAGCTAAAGACGCACCACAAACTGAAGCCATAGAAGAAGAACCATTAGATTCAGTAATTTCAGATACTATTCTTATAGTATAAGGAAAATCATCTAACTTGGGCATAACTGCTAAAAGACTTCTTTTAGCCAAACGGCCGTGTCCGATTTCTCGTCTTTTAGGTGAACCTACCATTCCAATTTCTCCAACAGAATACGGAGGAAAATTATAATGAAATAAAAAATTGTCAGTTTTATCTCCTAATAGTTCATCTAAATTTTGAGCATCTCGAGAAGTTCCTAAAGTCACAGAAACTAAAGATTGTGTTTCACCTCTAGTAAATAAAGAAGAACCATGAGTACGAGGTAAAACACCTGTTCTCACATCTAATGCGCGAATCATATCTTTTTCTCGTCCATCGATACGATTTTCATTATTTAATATACGTTTTCTTACAACTTTTTTTTCAATATTTTTAAAAATATCTTCAATTTCTGATATATCTACATTTGGATTTTCACTCAAAAATAATTTTGTTATTTCTTCCTTGAGAAAATTTAACTTCTCATATCTTTCTTGTTTATTAAATATTAAATAAGCGCTACTTATATCTTTCTCAACTAACTTAGTAAGTTTTAATTCTAATTCTGTATTTATTTCAGGATAAGATACTATCCAAGGTAATTTACTTGCTTCGTTTGATAAAGAACGAATATTATTAATAACTACTTGTTGTTGTTGATGACCAAACGTAATAGCACCAAGTATTTTATCTTCACTTAATACTTTTGATTCTGCTTCTACCATTAAAATAGCGTTTTGAGTACCTGAAACAACTAAGTCTAAAAAACTAGATTTCATATCGTCAGTTGTAGGATTTAAAACATATTGATTATTAATAAAACCAACTCTAGCAGCACCAATCGGTCCATAAAATGGTATTCCTGACAAACTTAATGCTGCTGAAGCACCTATAATAGAAATTATGTCAGGATTTATTTGCGGATTAACTGATACTACAGTAGCAATTATTTGAATTTCATTAAAAAAACCTTTTGGAAATAAAGGTCGAATTGGTCTATCAATTAGTCGAGCAGTTAATATTTCATTTTCACTCGGACGTCCCTCTCTTCTAAAAAAACCTCCGGGTATTCGACCAACAGCATATGTTCTTTCCTGATAATTTACTGTAAGAGGAAAAAATTTTTGACTAGAATGAGTTGTTTTTTCTCCAACAACAGTTACAAAAACAGCAGTATCATCCATGCTAGCCATAACAGCTGCTGTTGCTTGACGAGCCATTATACCTGTTTCTAAGGTAATTGTATGTTGGCCGTATTGAAATTTACGTACAATGGGATTTAGCAAAATAATATCCTTAATATAAAACTAATTTTATATTCATTAAAAACTTTTAACTTTAAAAGTTAACATTATAAATAAATATAGTATTTGATCTACAAATTATAAATACAACATTTATTATACATATGAATTTTATTTATTTTTTTTAAATAAACTTTTTAATTGGTGCATTTTTAATAAATATTTAAACAAAATTGTAAAAAAAGGGCTAAAAAGCCCTTAATAAAAAATTTTTTATCTATTAATTTAAAGTTTTTAAATATTTTTTAATTTTATAATGGTTGAAAAAAACTATTTATCGTCTTAAATTTAAACTTTCAATTAATTTAACATAACAAGATATATTTTTTTTCTTTAAATAATTTAATAACTTACGACGTTTTGAAACCATATTTAAAAGACCTCTACGACTACAATGATCTTTTTTATGTTGAGAAAAATGTAATTGAAGGTGATTAATTTGATTCGTTAACAATGCAATTTGAACTTCTGTTTTTCCAGTATTTTTTTCATTTTGGCCATATTTTAAAATTGTTTCTTTAATACTTATTATACCGAGAGACATTTGGAACTCCATATGTTTTAAACTATATGAAACTAATTATAATTTAATAAAATTATTTAAAAAATAATATCATGCTATTGTTAAATTTAATATAGATTAACTTAATTAGTCAACATAGAAACTAATCGATATGGAATTAATGTTTGTTCAGAACTAATCTTTCCTAATCCGATAAATGTATTATTGTCTTTTTCAAAAACACGTACTAAACTATTTTGAATAGTAGAGGAAAAATTAACTTTTTGTCCTAATTTGAAAAAAGATATTTTTTTAATAGAAATATATATCTTAGGTAAAAAATGAATTGGAGTGTCAACTGGCATCAGAAAATTGTCTACTTTTTTTAAAAAATTTATTTGTTTAGTATTTTTTTCATTCAATAATTTTTCTAAAAAAGATAACTTAACTAATTTAGAATAAGAAAGTAATCCTATCTTTAAACGACGTAATGCAACTACATGAGCTCCACAAAATAGTTTTTCTCCTAAATCTTCAATAAGTGTTCGAATATAAGTACCTTTTGAACAATGCACATTTAATTCAATCCAATCATCTTTTTGCTCAATAAGAGTAATCTTATATATAAAAACATGTCTGATATTACGTTTAATATTTATTCCTTTTCGTGCATATTTATACAAAGGAAGACCTTTATATTTAATAGCCGAGTACATTGAAGGTATTTGATTAATTAAACCTGTCAATTCTTTTAAAGCCAAACTAAGTTCAAGAGAAGTGAAAATAATAGGTCGTTTTCTTAAAATTACTCCTTCAGAATCAGAAGTAGATGTTTTTTCGCCCAACTTAGCAACTACATTATAATGTTTATCAGATTCACTCAAATAACGAGAAAATTTTGTAGCTTCACCAAAACAAATAGGTAACATACCAGTAGCCAAGGGATCTAAAGTTCCAACATAACCTGCTTTTCTAGCATTAAAAATAACTTTTACTTTCTGTAAAACATTATTAGAAGACATTCCTTGAGGTTTATCTAATAATAAAAATCCATTAACATTACGTTTTTTATGAAAAAACATTTATTTATCCTTTATTTTATTCATAATATAATGTTATTCTTTTTTGTTAATTTATTTAATAATATAGAAATTTTATTGCCTTTAAAAAAAGAATCATCATGACAAAAAACAATAGTTGGAATAATTCTTAAATTTATTTTCTTGCATAACAATTTTCGAACATAGCCAGAAGCGTTATTCAATAAAATCAATATTTTTTTTACAGTTAAACAGTTTTTAGTTTCTAAAAAACTAACAAAAACTTGAGCATAAGATAAATCTTTTGACAATCGAACTTCAGAAACTGTTATTATAGTTTTAATACGTGGATCTTTAAGAGAATACTGTATAATAAAAGCAATTTTTTTTTGTAATTCTTGAGCAATTCTAAAAGATCGACTAAACGATTTTTCCATGATTTTATTACCAAATTTAAGATATTCTAAAAAATATATAATCTTCTATAAATTTGAATTTATAATATTCTTTTTACTTCTTTAACTTCAAATACCTCTATGACATCCCCAATTCGTAGATCATTATAGTTTTTTATACCAATCCCACATTCTATGCCATTCCGTATCTCATTTACATCTTCCTTAAAACGACGTAATGATTCTAATTCACCTTCATATATAACTATATTATTTCTTAGTATACGAATGGGATTCTTTCTTTTAATAATACCTTCAGTAACCATACATCCTGCAATTAATCCAAATTTAGGAGATTTAAATGTATTTCTTACCTCAGCTAGACCAATAATATTTTGTTTATATTCGGGTGACAAAAGACCCGTCATAGCTGTTTTGACTTCATCAATTAAATCATAAATAACTGAATAATAACGAAGATCTAAATGTTCTAAATCAATTATTTTCTTAGCAGAAGCATCTGCTCGAACATTAAAACCTAAAATAATAGCATTAGAAGCAAGTGCTAAAGAAGCATCTGTTTCTGTAATTCCTCCAATACCTGAAGCTATAATATTTACTTTTACTTCATTAGTAGATAACTTAAGTAAAGCACCAGAAATAGCTTCTAAAGAACCTTGTACATCAGATTTAATAATAATCTTTAATTCAGAAAAATCATTTCTTTTAATATTTTCAAACATATTTTCTAAACTTGATCTATTCTGATTAGATAATTTAATTTCACGAGATTTATCTTTTCTATAGGAAGCAACTTCTTTCGCTTTTTTTTCATCACGTACTACAGTTACTTTTTCACCAGCAAATGGTACTTTAGATAAACCTAAAACCTCTACTGGAATAGATGGTCCTGCATGCTTAAGTATTTTCCCAGTTTCGTTGCGTAACATTTTAATACGACCATATTCAAAACCACATAGTATTATATCTCCTTTTTTTAAATTTCCTTTTTGAACTAAAACAGTCGCTATTGGTCCTCTTCCTTTATCTAAAAAGGATTCTATTACAACACCTTCAGCCATACCTGTAGATATAGCTTTAAGTTCTAATATTTCTGATTGTAATACAATTGCATTTAACAGATCATCTATACCTTTACCTGTTTTTGCAGAAATAAGAACAAATATGTTTTCACCGCCCCATTCTTCTGAAAGAATATTATATTTTGTCAAATCATTTTTAATTTGATCTATATTAGAATCTAATTTATCTATTTTGTTAATAGCAACTATAATTGGAACATTGCCTTCTTTTGCATGTTGAATTGCCTCAATAGTTTGTGGTTTTACTCCATCATCAGCTGCAATAACTAATACAACAATGTCAGTAATTTTTACCCCACGAGATCGCATACCTGTAAAAGCAGAATGTCCTGGTGTATCTAAAAAGGTAATAGAACCTAAATCAGTAGTAACATGATAAGCACCAATATTTTGTGTAATCCCACCTGCTTCATGAGAAGCTACTTTTGTAGAGCGAATATAATCTAAAAGTGATGTTTTACCGTGATCAACATGTCCCATAATAGTAACTACGGGTGCACGTACCATAGAAATGTTATTCCCTGTATCACGGTCTTTCATTATTAGTTCTTCTAATTCATTTTCGCGATGTAAAATAACCTTATGTCCCATTTCTTCTGCAATCAATTGCGCTGTATCTTGATCAAGAACATGATTAATTGTGCCTATTATCCCTATATTCATCATATTTTTTATTACTTCAGAACTTTTTATTGCCATTTTATTGGCTAAATCGGATACAGTAATAGTACCATTGATAACTACATCTCGATTGATAATAGATTCTGGTTTTTTAAAAACTTGTTGTAATAAAGTAGATTTATTCTTTTTTTTAATATTTTTTTTACTTTTAGAAATACGAACTTCATCTTTTTTATTTTTTATTTGATTATTTTGTTTATTGTTTTTCTTTTGACGATAATTTTTTACGTTTCGATTGTAATTTTTTTTGTTTTTTTCGATTTCATGATTATTATCATCTTCTGTATTTTGAGTATGAAGAAATGTTGTTAAACGATAGTCTTTTTTTTCTTCCTTATATAATTTTCGATTTTCAGTGTTATCTTTTATTATTTTTTTCGTATTAAGTAAACGATTATTTAAATCTATGTTTTTTTTTAAAGATTTATTTTTTTCATTTTTGTTTGAAATATTAGATTTTTTTAATTGATTTAATTTACCTGGATACGTAAAATTGATATTAGCTTTACTTTCTTCTAAAACTTCAGTATTTTTTTGAGATTTTTTTTCTTTTAAAAGAGTTTTTTTGAATGATTTTAAGTGATTTTTTTCTTTTTTTTGCGATAAAATCTTATTTTTTAATAAAGGTTCTAATTCAGATTTATTGTTTTTAAGATATGTTCTTTTTTTTCTTACTTCTATTTGAACAGATTTGTTTTTACCTCCAGGAGTTGATACATTTAAGGTGCTTCTTGTTTTTCTTTGTAAAATAAAAGTACTTAAAAAAGATTTTTTTTTATTTTCTAAATATTTTAATAAATTTTTCTTTTCTGCTATATTGATGCAATCATTTTCATTTTTTGAAATACCAATTTCAGATAATTTTTTTATTAATTCTTTAACAGATATTTTAATTTCATTTGACAAAATTTTTAAATTTATATCAACCATACTATTTTTTCCTATTATCAGACTTTATTACCAAACCAACATATATTACGAGCAGCCATAATTAATAAACCAGCTTGCTCAGAATTTAAATTTTCAATATCAATTAAATCATCTATTCCTTGATCAGCTAATTCTTCCACAGTAAATATATTTTTTTCCGCTAATTTTAAAGCTAATAGTTCATTCATACCATTTATGTTTAACAAATCTTTTTCAATTTTTTTATTTTTAATTTTATTTTTTTGATCTAACTCAAGAAGAAGTAATCCATTTTTAGCGCCTTCGCGAACTAATTGTACTTCTTTTTCTGTTAAATTATCAATTTCTAATAATTCATTAAATGGTATATAAGCTAATTCCTCAAGAGAAGAAAAACCTTCTTTAACTAAAGTTTTAATAATTTTTTCACTAACATTTAAATTTTTTTTAAAAGTATTAAAAGCAGCATAAGCTTCTTCTTTATGTTTAGATCTAAGATCTTCTGTAGTCATAACGTTCAGTTCCCAACCACTAATTTGAGAAGCTAAGCGAACATTTTGACCATTTCGTCCAATAGCTTGTGCTAAATTACTTGAGTCCACAGCAATATCCATAGTATGGTGATCTTCGTCTACTATAATAGAAACGACATCAGCAGGAGCCATAGCATTAATAACAAATTGGGCAGGATTATCATCCCATAAAATAATATCAATTCGTTCTCCACATAATTCACTAGATACAGCTTGTACTCGTGCACCTCTCATCCCTACACAAGCTCCCACTGGATCAATTCTTTTGTCATTAGTTTTTACTGCAATTTTAGCACGAGAACCAGGGTCACGCGCAGCTGCTTTAATTTCAATCACTTCTTCTCCAATTTCAGGCACTTCTATACGAAAAAGCTCAATGAGCATTTCAGTTTTTGAACGACTAAGAAATAATTGTGCACCACGGGCTTCTGGACATACTCCATATAAAATACCACGAATACGATCTCCAGGCCGAAAATTTTCTCGAGGTAGCATCCCTTCACGTAAAATTAATGCTTCAGCATTATTACCTAAATCTAAAGTTAAATTATCTCGATTGATTTTTTTAACTACACCAGTAATTATTTGACCAATATGTTTTCGAAATTGATCAACTAACATTGCTCGTTCCGCTTCGCGTACTTTTTGAACAATTACTTGTTTGGCAGTTTGAGTTGTTATTCGATCAAAGTTTACAGATTCAATTTTATCTTCTATATAATCATTAATTTTAACTTTTTCACCTTCAAAACAAGCGGCTGCTAAAGTAATTTCTTTTGTTGGATGAGTCACTATATCTACTACCATCCATCGTCTAAAGGTGCTAAAATTTCCAGTTTTACGATTTATACTGACTCTTACATCAATTTCTTGTTCATGTTTTTTCTTAGTTGCTGTTGCTAATGCAATTTCTAAAGCTTCAAAAATTTTTTCACGTGGAAGTGATTTTTCATTAGATACAGCTTCTACAACAGCTAAGATTTCTTTATTCATCTTAGACAACCTCAAACTAAAAATTTTTCAAATAAATATTATAATAAAAAACCCCGAAAATTCGGGGTTTTAGGTAAGATCACCCTATTTATAAAATTACTAAATATGATTTATAAAATATTTTTCTATAACTTTTTTCATTAAAAAACAATACCGAGGATGGGACTTGAACCCATATGCCTAAAGGCACTACCCCCTCAAGATAGCGTGTCTACCAATTTCACCACCTCGGTATAAAATATATATAAGTATAAAAGATTTCTATGCTAAAAGATTTTAAATTTAATGCGGTAATTCATTATTTAACATTTTTAGCTCTTTTCTTTCATTTATAATCTTTTTTTGTATATTATTTTCTAAAAAAACATCTGAATTAACTTTTTTATCATTAATATTGCATAAAATAATACTAAGAACTAAAAAAAAACCAGCAAAAACACCGATAACATTTTTTATAAAGCTACTATTTCCAATATTATTAAAAAAATTAAGATTGTTAGATGTATTTAAATGTATAGTGTTATTAAATCCTTTCCCTGGTTGTAATAAAATCAAGAAAATCAAAGAAAAAGAAATTAAAATTAAAAAAATTAAAAAAAATAAATACATAAAATATTATTTTCCTTTTTTATAAATTATTTTTTAAATATACATCAATTCATATTTTATTTAAAAAATATTTTATACTTATAAAGTATATACATTTTTAGATTATATATGTTTTTTTTAAAAAAATTCTTTTTTTATTTTTTAAATAAAAATTAATATAATATATTTTCAATTTAAAATAAAATTTCTTATTTATAAGAAACTACATTGATTTAATTATATCTGAAATATTATAAGCTAATTTTTTTATTTGAAGATAATTTTCACCTTCTACCATAATTCGAATATACGGTTCTGTACCAGATTTCCGTATAAACAAACGACCTGATTGGCCTAAAATATTTCTAGATTTATAAACAATAGATTGAAATTTTGCATCTTTTTCAAAATCTTTGTCTTTATTGAAAAAAACATTCAACAATATTTGGGGTAATAATTTTACTTGATTAGACAAAAAATATAAAGATGTATTATTTCTAATCATACTTAATAATACTTGTAAACTAGCTATTATTCCATCACCAGTAGAGTGTTTATCTAATAAAACAACATGTCCTGACTGTTCTGCGCCAATCATCCATTTTTTTTCTTTAATTTTTTTGTATATGTAACGGTCTCCTATTTTTTTTGCTGCACAAAAAGGAATACCAAGTGCTTTTAATCCAGAAACAACACCCATATTAGTCATTAAATTTCCTACTACTCCACCCTTTAATTGATTATTTTTTAAATATTCTTGTGCAATTATGTAAATAATTTGATCTCCATTTACTTCATTTCCTAAATGATCTACCATAATAACACGATCTCCATCGCCATCAAATGCTAAACCAATATCTGCTTTTACTGACACAACTATTTTTTTTAACTCACAAATATTAGTAGATCCAGAATTTTTATTGATATTGATTCCATTTGGATAAATAGAAGAAGTTATGACTTTTGCACCAAGATCTTGAAAAACTTTAGGCGCTACGTTATAAGTTGAACCATTGGCACAGTCTAGTACAATAGTAAATTTAGATAAGTTTATATTATGAGGAAAAGTGCTTTTACAAAAATTAACATATCTTTTTACAGCATTTCTAATTTTATTAGAAAAACCAAAATTTCTTGAATAAGAAGAATCATATAGAGAATCATCTAATTTTTTTTCAATAATAAATTCTTTTTCTTCAGTTATTTTTGTTCCATTTTTAAAAAAAATTTTTATTCCATTATCATAAAAAGGATTATGAGAACCTGAAATAACAATTCCAACAGAAGCATTTAAAGACTGAGTTAAATATGCAATTGCAGGAGTAGGTATGCAACCAACTAAAATAGTTGAAAACCCTTTTGATAAAATTCCAAACTCTAAAGAATACTGTAACATGCATCCTGAAATACGCGTATCTCTTCCTATAACAATTTTTTTTTTTATTTTCACCTAATACTGTACTAATAACTTGTCCTAGCTTTAATAAAAAATCTGGAGTCATAGGCTTTTTCCCTACCGGTCCACGTATACCGTCAGTGCTAAAATACTTTAAATATGTCATAAAAATTTTATCCTTATATTTTTTTAAATTATTTTTAATGTTTAAATATAGTAAATATTTTTTTAAAAAAAATGAAATATAATCTTAATTTTTAGAAAACAAGATGAAGCTATAATAATTTTATGACTTCATCTTATTCTAATTCTTTTTTAAAAAAAGAATGTGATTTACATCAAAATTTTATTTCATTAACAAAAAATATTTTTTTAAAAACTAAATAAAAAAAATAACAACTTATTTTAAAAATATATTTATTTAAACATCTTTTTTCTGATTAATTTCAGGCCATCCTTTTGGTTGTCGCACTTCTCGTCTTTCCATTAAATCATCAATTTGCAATGAATCAATAGTTTCATATTTTATTAGAGCATCTTTCATAGCATGTAAAATATCAAGATTTTCATTTAAAATTTTTCTAGCGCGGTTATAATTAACTTCAATTAACAATTTCACTTCTTCGTCGATAATTCTAGCTGTTTCATCGGACATATGCTTTGCTTTAGCAACTGAACGACCTAAAAAAACTTCTCCTTCTTCTTCAGCGTATAACAAAGGACCAAGTTTATCTGAAAATCCCCATTGAGTTACCATATTTCGTGCTAAATTTGTAGCAACTTTAATATCGTTGAAAGCACCAGTTGAAACGTTTTTAGAACCGTAAATAATTTCTTCTGCCAAACGACCACCATAAAGTGTAGATATCTGACTTTCTAGTTTTTGACGACTAATACTGAGTGTATCTGATTCCGGTAAAAAAAAGGTTATTCCCAATGCTTGACCTCTAGGAATAATTGTAACTTTATGTGCAGGATCGTGATCGGGTACTAATCTGCCAATGATGACATGACCCGCTTCATGATATGCAGTAGATTCTTTTTGGAAATCACTCATTACCATGGATCTACGTTCAGAACCCATCATAATTTTATCTTTTGCTTTTTCAAAATGTATCATAGATACTACTCGATTATTAAACCGAGCTGCAAAAAGTGCAGCTTCATTAACTAAATTAGCTAAATCTGCACCTGAAAACCCTGGTGTACCACGAGCAATTATCATTGGATCTACATCTTTAGATAAAGGAACTTTACGCATATGTACTTTTAGAATTTGTTCTCTTCCACGCACGTCTGGTAATGCGACAATTACTTGACGATCAAAACGACCAGGACGAAGTAAGGCAGGATCTAAAACATCTGGCCTATTAGTAGCAGCTATTAAAATAACACCTTCATTACCATCAAATCCGTCCATTTCTACAAGCATTTGATTTAATGTTTGTTCTCTTTCATCATGGCCACCACCTAATCCAGCACCTCTTTGACGACCAACTGCATCAATTTCATCAATAAATATAATGCATGGTGCAGATTTTCTGGCGTGTTCGAACATATCTCTTACTCTAGATGCCCCTACTCCAACAAACATTTCAACAAAATCAGAACCAGAAATTGTAAAAAATGGAACTTTTGCTTCACCTGCTATTGCTTTTGCAAGTAATGTTTTACCAGTTCCGGGAGGACCTACCATTAATATACCTTTAGGAATTTTTCCTCCTAATTTTTGAAAACGACTAGGTTCTTTTAAATACTCCACTAATTCACTAACTTCTTCTTTTGCTTCATCACATCCTGCAACATCAGAAAAGGTGGTTTGAATTTGATCTTCTGATAACATACGTGCTTTACTCTTACCAAAAGACATTGCTCCTTTCCCACCACCCATTTGCATTTGACGCATAAAAAAAATCCAGACACCTATCAGCAATAGCATTGGAAACCAAGAAATAAAAATAGATATAAGAAGACTTGGTTCTTCAGGCATTTCACCAATAATTTTAACATTTTTTGTTAAAAGATTATCTAATAACTTAGGATCATTAATAGGAATATATGTAGTATATTTACTACTGTCTTTTTTAGTAACACTAATTATCCGTCCGTTAATATATGCTTCACGGACCTGATCTTGATTAACTTCTGATAAAAAAGTGGAATAATCAACTCTATGATTACTGGTATCGCTAGAATTAAAATTCTGAAAAACAGACATTAAAACAACTGTAATAACTAACCAGAAGATCAGGTTTTTAACCATGTCACTCAAGGGAACAACCTCTCATTAACATCTATTTTTAAAAAACAACACAGATTATCATTTTTTTATCTGGTTGCTAGAATGAATATTTCTCGAGATCTTGATCGAGAAGTTTTAGGCTTACAAATTTTAATTTTTGAAAATAAATTTTTAATATGTGCAAAGAATTCATTAAAACCTTCTCCTTGAAATGATTTTACTAATAAAATACCATTTCGAGATAATAAATAATCGGATACTTTAAAAACTATCTTACATATTTCGATAATCCGTGGCATATCAATAGACGAACAACCTGTAATATTAGGCGCCATGTCAGACATAATTAAATTAAAATTAATATTAGATAAATTACTTAATATAAAATTTAATGTTTTTTTATTACGAAAATCTCCTTGAAAAAAATCAACACCTATTATTTTCTTCATTGGCAATATATCACAAGCTAAAATATATCCTTTTTTCCCGATTTTACTAATTGCATATTGAGACCATCCTCCAGGAGAAGATCCTAAATCAAGAACATTCATTCCGGGTTTAAATAATCTATTACTTTTATCAATTTCTTCTAATTTAAACCAAGATCGAGAACGTATTTTTTTATTTTTAGCCTCCTTAACATATTGATCTTTAAAGTGTTCTTCTAACCAACGATTAGAACTATTTGATCTTTTTTTAGAAATCATATTTTTAGTATCTTTACAAAAAAAACATAAATTTAAATATAATCTATTTTTAAAATTTTATATTCAACGTTACCTGATGGTGTACATATAATGGCAATGGTATTAATAGTTTTACCAATTAAACCTCTTGACATTGGAGAATTAATAGAAATTAAATTTTTTTTGAAATCTGATTCATCATCACCCACAATCTGATAAGTAAAAACTTCATTACTTTTTATGTTTAAAATGGTAACTGTAGAACCAAAAACCACTCTTCCATCATTTGATATCTTTGTTATATCTATAATTTGAGAATTAGATAATTTAGATTCAATTTCTTGTATTCGTCCTTCACAAAAGCTTTGTGCTTCTCGAGCTGAATGATATTCAGCATTTTCTTTTAGATCACCATGCTTTCTGGCTTCTGCTATTTCGATAGTAATACGAGGACGTTTTACGTTTTTTAGTTGTTCAAGTTCTTCGCGAAGTTTTTCAGCACCTCTAACAGTCATTGGAATTAAATTAATCATATAAAATACCTCATTATGTTACTTCTTAAAAAAATATAAAACTAATCTTTTTTTTAAGCATAAAAAAATATTTATAAAATATCATTATTTTTATATTTCTATAAAATTTTTTAAATATTAAAAAATTTTTATTTTATATAAGTAATGATTCAAATAAAAATATAGTAATATTACTATATCATTGATAAAATTTAATAAATTTTAAATTAAAAAAATTATTAAATTTAATATTTTTTTTAAATTATATAACCTAATGGTACATATGTTTATAACCATTAGTTAACAATTTATGTATCTATTTTAGATATCTATTTTAATGTAAAAAATAAAATTTATCAAAATTTTAAAAATTTAATATTTTATAACAATCGTTCAAAAGTATATTTAAAAATGAATAAACAAAAAATAATATCAATTCTAAAAGAAAAATTAAATTTAAAAGACATTTATGTTACAGAAGATAATAATCATTACAAAATAACAGCTATAGGAAATATATTTAAAGGACTAACTCAAGTTAAAAGACAACAAACAATTTATCATCCTTTAGTAGATATGATCACAGAAAATAAAATTCATGCTATATCTATAAAATCTTACACGTTAGAAGAATGGGATAAAAAATCACGAATAACGTATATTAAAAAATAGTTTAGAGATTTAATAGTAAATGAATAAATTATATATAGAAGGCAATAAACAATTAAATGGAAATGTTAGAATTTCTGGTTCTAAAAATGCAGCTCTGCCTATTTTGTTTATGACTATATTAACAGAAGAAAAAGTTAAGATAAGTAATATACCGCAACTAACAGATATAACTATAGCAATTAAATTGCTAAAAAGTTTAGGAGCAAAAATAAAACATCGAAAAAAACTCTTGTATATTGATACAAGTTCAATAAAAATTTATTCTCCACCATATGATTTAACAAAAAAAATAAGAGCATCTATCTGGATGCTAGCACCTCTTTTAATTCGTTTTGGTCAAGCTAAAATATCTCTACCAGGAGGCTGTAAAATAGGATCCAGACCTATTGATCTTCATATTAAAGGTTTAATTCAATTAGGAGCAAAAATTGTTTTAGAAGAAAATTATATTTCTGCTTCTATTAGAAGACCCTTAATAGGAAAACATATTTATCTCGAAAAAATAAGTGTAGGAGCAACTATTACTATTATGAGTGCAGCTGCATTGGCTCAAGGTACAACTATTATTGAAAATGCAGCCCAAGAACCAGAAATTATTGATATTGCTAAGTTTTTAAATACTTTAGGTGCAAACATTGTCGGAGCAGGTAGTAATAAGATTTTTATCAAAGGTGTTATAAAACTAACTGGAGGCAAACATCAAATTATACCTGATAGAATTGAAACAGGGACTTTTTTAATTGCAGCAGCAGTATCTCAAGGATATATTACTTGCTGTCATACCGAACCTAAAAATTTAAAAAATGTATTAATAAAATTATCAGAATCAGGAGCTAAAATTAAAACAGGGAAGGATTGGATTCAATTAGACATGAGAGGGAAAAAACCAAAATCTATAAACGTTTCAACTTCTCCATATCCAGGATTTCCAACAGATATGCAACCACAATTTACTTTACTTAACAGTATTTCTCAAAGTAAAGGTATTATCACTGAAAACATATTTGAGAATCGTTTTATTTATGTTTCAGAACTAATTAAAATGGGAGCAAAAATAAAAATAAAAAACAACTCTATTATTTGTAAAGGCGTTTCTAATTTGCATTCTCAAAATGTGTTTTCTAACGATTTAAGAGGATCAGCAACATTAGTTCTAGCAGGTTGCATTGCTAGAGGAATTACAATAGTTAATAATATTTATCATTTTAAAAGAGGATATGAATTATTTTCTGAAAAACTAAACAAATTAGGCGCGAATATTAAATATATATAAAATGTTTTTTATATTTTAATGATGTTATTTTTATTTATTTAAATTAAAAATTAAGTTTTGATTAACAACATTATGTTAATAAAATAACTGAAAAAACAGGAGTATTTTTATGTATGCAGTTTTTATTAGTGGTGGAAAACAATATCGAGTAAAAAAAAATCAAATTATTAAATTAGAAAAATTAAACAATCCACCGGGTTCGATAATTGAATTTGATAAAATTTTAATGATTGCTGATGAAAATGAAATAAAAATAGGAAAACCTTTTTTACACGGAAGTAAAATTAAAGCCTATGTTGAAAATCATGGTAGATTAAAAAAAATTAAAGTAATAAAATTCAATCGTCGTAAACACTATAAAAAACAACAAGGTCATCGTCAACATTTTACTAACGTAAAAATTTTAGATATTAATAATTTTAATGGGAAATAAATAACAATGGCACATAAAAAAGCTGGTGGATCTACAAGAAACGGCAGAGATTCTAATGCTCAAAGATTAGGTGTTAAATGTTTTGGTGGCGAACTTATTTCAGCAGGTAGTATTATTGTAAGACAACGAGGAACTAAATTTCATCCTGGAAAAAATGTAGGGTGTGGAAAAGATCATACTATTTTTGCTATTACACGAGGAAAAGTAGAATTTAAAAAAAAGGGAATTAAAAAAAGAACTTATATTAACATAATTAATTAATATAAAATATTCTATAAAACATTAATTATAGAAAACCCCTTTTTTAAATTAAAGAGGGGTATTCTCTTTTAAAAAATTAGAAAATTGAATATATAAAAATATACAACAAATAATTTTTATAAAAATAAAGAATGAAAAAAAAATGAAATTTATTGATCACACAATTATTCAAGTTATTGCCGGAAATGGAGGAAATGGATGTGTTAATTTTAGGAGAGAAAAATACATTCCCAAAGGTGGACCAGATGGTGGAGATGGTGGAGATGGTGGAAATATTTGGTTAGAATCTAATAATAATTTAAATACTCTTATTGATCTGAGATTTAAAAAAACATTTCAAGCTCCACACGGAGAAAATGGATCTGGAAGAAATTGTTCTGGAAAAAAGGGTAATGATATCAAAATATATGTTCCTATTGGTACAAAAATTATTAATTATCAAACACGTGAAATAATAGGTGATTTAATTAAACATAAACAAAAAATACTAATAGCCAAAGGCGGTTGGCATGGATTAGGCAACACTAGATTCAAATCTTCAATTAACAGAACTCCACGACAAAGAACACTAGGATCAATAGGAGAAAAACGGGATATTCAATTAGAATTAGTTTTAATAGCTGACGTAGGAACACTCGGTATGCCAAACGCCGGAAAATCTACTTTAGTAAAAAATATATCTGGTGCCAAAACAAAAATTGCAAACTATCCCTTTACCACACTAAATCCTGTTTTAGGAAGTGTATGCATGCAAGATAAAAAATTTATTATAGCCGATATTCCTGGAATAATTAAAAATGCATCTCAAGGTTCTGGTTTAGGTATTCATTTTTTAAAACATTTAGAAAGATGTAAAATATTACTTCATATCGTTGATTTATGTCCTATAGATTATTCCAATCCTATTGAAAATATAAAAATTGTTTTAAACGAGTTAAAAAAATACAATAAAAGTTTATATAAAAAACCAAGATGGTTAGTTCTTAATAAAATTGATTTAATAAAACCTGCAGACATGGAAAAAATAATTAGTAAAATTAAAACTTTTTTAAGAATAAAAGAAAAATTCTATCTAATTTCTGCAATTAAGAAAACAGGCATTAAAAAATTATGTTCTGATATAATATTTTACTTACAAAAACAGTAGTTTTTTTATAAAAATTTCTTTTTTAAAATTTTAATTTAAAACAAAAATTTTTAACATTGTGAAAATAAAAAAAAGAACTCGGTTTATTATAAAAATCAAGTTATAAAAACCAAGTTCTTTAAAAAAAATTAGTTAACGTTTAGAAAATTGTGTACGTTTTCTAGATTTACGAAAACCTACTTTTTTTCGTTCGACTTGTCTCGAATCACGTGTAACAAAACCGGATTTTCTTAATTCAGAACGTAGTAAATGATTATATTTAATTAAAGCACGTGTAATTCCTTGTCGAATCGCACCAGCTTGGCCAGAAACTCCTCCTCCTTTTACTGTGATATAAATATTAAAATTATTCATCATATCAACTAATTCTAATGGTTGACGTACAATCATACAAGAAGTTTCACGACCAAAATAATCTTTTAAAGAACGTTTATTTACAGTTATTTCTCCGTTACCAGATCTAAGAAAAACTCTAGCAGAAGAACTTTTACGACGTCCAGTTCCATAATTTTGAATTTTAACCATTTATTTTTATACCTTTTTTAAATATTTAAAAACTGAGGACATTGTGCTATATGATCATGATTTTCATCAGAAAAAACTTTTAATTTTTTAAACATTGAACGGCCTAAAGGACCTTTTGGTAGCATGCCTTTTACAGCTATTTCTATTATTTTAGCAGGGTTTTTTAATATCATTTCTTCAAATCTTGATTGCTTTATACCGCCAATGTAGCCAGTATGATGATAATAAATTTTATTAGTTCTTTTTTGTCCAGTAACTAATATTTTTGAAGCATTTAGAACTATAATATAGTCTCCAGTGTCAAGATGAGGAGTATACTCAATCTTATGTTTACCTCTAAGACGAATAGATAACGCACTTGCGAATCTACCTAATATTTTATTAGTTGCATCAACATAAAACCAATTTCGTTTTATATCATTTAATTTAGCTGAAAAAGTTTTCATTTCCTAATTCACTTAAAATAGTTATTCACAGAGAAAATAATACTATGATTATAATTAATAAGATATAGTAAATATATTATTGATAATAATACTTTCTTAAATGTTTTTATAAATAATTAATCAAAAATACACATCTTTTAATAAATTACATCATTTTAATTTAAAATTAATATTTACCTATATTTTAAACATATAAAATATAAATTTTTTATATAAAACTATAAAAAAAGTAAAAAACAGCAGAATAAATTCTGATTTATGTAAATTACTATTATTTTTATTTTAAAATAAAAAAAATGTATATTAAAAATATATTTTATTTCAATATAAAAAAGACTAAATATTTCACAGGTAAAATAAATTATGCTATCTAAAAATGATTTATTAAATTTTCGACATGAAATCAACGAGATCGATAAAAATATTGTTCAATTATTAGCAAAAAGAAAAAAGTTAGTATTAAATATAGCAGAATCAAAAATAAAGAATAATCAACCTATACGAGATATAGAAAGAGAAAAAAATTTGTTAGAAAAACTAACTAATTTAGGAAAAGAAAACAATTTAGATACTAATTATATAACACGTTTATTTCAACTAATAATCGAAGAATCTGTATTAACACAAAAAAAATTATTAAATAAGTTTTGTAATGATAATAATCTTAATCTTTCTAGTTTTTCTTTTCTTGGCCCTAAAGGTTCTTATTCACATATTGCCGCGTCTCAATATGCAGAACGAAATTTCAAAACATGCATTGAAAAAGCATGTTTAAATTTTAATGAAGTTGTACACTCAGTTGAAAATAATCAAGCAGATTATGCTGTTTTACCAATAGAAAACAGCTGTTCTGGTTTTATTAATGAAATATTTGATATTCTAAAAAAAACAAATTTGTTTATTGTTGGAGAAATCAATATTTTAATAAATCACTGTTTACTTGCAATGAAAAAAATAGAATTGAATAAAATTAAAGTCATATATAGTCATCCTCAACCATTTCAACAATGTAGTTATTTTATAAAACAATTTCCAAATTGGAAAATTCAATACACTAATAGTACAGCAGATGCAATGAAAAAAATTGCCAAACATAATATAGAAACCAATGCTGCTTTAGGAAGTGAACTAGGAAGTAAAATTTATGGATTAAAAGTATTATCTAAAAATTTAGCAAACAAAAAGAAAAATGTTACAAGATTTATCCTATTGTCAAGAAAACCTGTTGTTTCTTCTTCAAAAATACCTACAAAAACAACATTAATGTTTAATACAGGTCAAGAATCAGGAGCCCTTGCCGAAGTCTTGCTAATCTTAAAGAAAAAAAAATTAATTATGAAAAAATTAACTTCTCAAAATATTTATAAAAATCCATGGGAAGAAATGTTTTATATTGATATTCAAGGAAATTTATCATCTTCTTCAATGCAAGAAACTCTTGAACAAATTCGAAAAATTACTAAATTTATAAAAATTCTAGGTTGTTATCCAAGTGAAAATATAGTACCAATAATTCCATAGAATTATCTAATTAAACAGAAGGTTTTTAGATATTATTTTAATATTAAAAATGATAGTAATCTATGAAAAAAAATTGTTAAAAATAATGATTTAATAAAAATTCAAAAAATGAGTAAGGAAAAATGTTTAATAACTTAACTGAACGTCTTTCACAAAGTTTACGTAAAATTATTAATAAAGGAAGACTAACAGAAGAAAACATTAAAGATACCATACGAGAAGTGAGAAAAGCACTTTTAGAAGCTGATGTAACGCTGTCAGTAATAAAAACATTTATAAAAAATGTTTCAAAAAAATCA
This sequence comes from uncultured Buchnera sp., assembly GCF_913776765.1. Taxonomy (NCBI): domain Bacteria; kingdom Pseudomonadati; phylum Pseudomonadota; class Gammaproteobacteria; order Enterobacterales; family Erwiniaceae; genus Buchnera; species uncultured Buchnera sp. The sequence goes on along the minus strand of NZ_CAJYPO010000001.1, from coordinate 284,910 downwards.
ATTGGTCATGAAATAAATAAAAGTTTAACACCGGGTCAAGAATTCATAAGAATTGTAAAAAATGAATTAATTTTAGTAATGGGTGAAAAACATAATGATTTGAATCTTTCCACTCAACCACCAGCAATAATGTTAGTTGTAGGACTACAAGGAGTTGGAAAAACAACTACTTTAGTAAAAGTAGCAACATGGATTAAAAATAAATATAAGAAAAAAATATTAACAACATCAACTGATATTTATCGAGCTGCTGCAATTAAACAATTACAAATCTTATCTAATCAAGTTAAAATAGATTTTTATTCATCTAATATAAATCAAAAACCAATAAATATAACAAAAGAAGCGATCGAATATGCAAAACTAAAATTATATGACGTTTTGTTAATCGATACAGCAGGACGTTTACATATTGACGAAACAATGATGAATGAAATAAATCAAATACAAAAAATTTCAAAACCTATTGAAACATTATTAATAATAGATTCGATGATGGGTCAAGATGCAATAAATGTAGCAAAAAAATTCAGCGAATATTTGTCTATATCAGGTATAGTAATAACTAAAACTGACAGTGATTCTAGAAGTGGTGTTGCTTTATCAATTCGTTATATTACTGGAAAACCAATTAAATTTATAGGAACTGGGGAAAAATTAAATCAATTAGAAATATTCAATCCTGAAAGGATAGCTGATAGAATTTTAGGAATGAATCAAGTTATATCTCTTATCAAAGATATAGAAGAACGAGTAAATCAATCTCAAATAGAGAATTTAACTAAAAAATTTAAAAAAGGTGATGATTTTGACTTAAATGATTTTTTAATACAACTAAAAGAAATGAAAAAAATGGGAGGTTTAAACTATTTTATAGAAAAATTTTCAAAAAATAAAATTCTATCTAAGAATCCATTATTAGATGGGGATAAAAATACTTTAAATAGAATAGAAGCAATTATATATTCTATGACTCATAAAGAAAGAATGCATCCGATAATAATTAAAGGTTCTCGGAAACGTAGAATTGCTTTAGGTTCTGGAACAACAATTCAAGATGTAAATAAATTATTAAAAAATTTTGACGATATACAAAGAATAATGAAAAAAATTAAAAAAGGAGGAATTAGCAAAATCATTCGAAATATAAAAAATATACTACCTAAAAACTTTTAAAAAAGAATAAACCAACAATTTTTAGTTTTATATAAAAAAAATAAACATAATAAATTAACATCCTTACATATTAAGAGAGAAAACATAGATGGTAAGAATTCGATTAGCCTTATATGGCAGTAAAAAGCGTCCGTTTTACAAAATGGTAGTAGCAGATAGTCGATTTTCTAGAGACGGACGATTTATTGAAAGATTAGGTTATTTTAATCCAGTTTCTAAATGTAAAAATTCAGCTCTCAAATTAAATTTAGATCGTATTGTATACTGGCAAAAAAAAGGAGCTCAAATTTCAAAAAGATCTAAAAAACTAATAAAATTATTAAGTAAAAAAGAGGATATATTATAAATATTATTTTGAAAAAACCGTTAAATCCTATTGTAATAGGGAAAATAGGAAAAGCTTATGGAATACTAGGTTGGATAAACATTTTCTCTTTTAGTGAAAATAAAAAAAAAATATTTAGTTATTTTCCATGGTTTATTTTTAAACAACAAAAATGGGAAATAATTCAGATTGATAAATGGAAAAAACATAATAATAATTTTATTATTCGTATAAAAAATATTATTGATCGTTCAACAATCAGTGAATTTACTAATTTAGAAATTTTTATAGAAAAAAGCATACTTCCTATACTAAAAAAAGATGAATATTACTGGAACGATATTATTGATTGTAAAGTATTTAATACAAGGAAAGAATATTTGGGAAAGGTAATTAATTTGATAAGAAATCAAAGCAGCGATATTCTTATCATACAAAATAATCTAGAAAAAAATGATTTAAAAAAAATAATGATTCCCTTTATTCATAAAAAAATAGTTCAATATATTAATATTACACATAAAGTTATAACAGTCATATGGAATTAAATAATTGTTCTCAAACTAAAAAAAAATATGATAACACTTTAATATGGTTTTATATTATCACCATTTTTCCGGAAATGTTTTATGCAATCACAAATTACGGAGTAACTGGAAAAGCGATTCATAAAAAAATTATAAATATTCAATTTTTTAATCCAAGAGATTTTACTGATAATAAATATAAATCTGTAGATGATCGTCCTTATGGAGGAGGACCAGGAATGTTGATGAGTGTCAAACCGTTATATTCAGCTATTCAACATGCAAAAGATTTATCAAAAACTGCAATAGTTATTTATTTATCACCTCAGGGAAGAAGATTAAATCAAAAAAAAATTCTAGAAATAGTAAAAAAGAAAAAAATTATTTTTATATGTGGTCGATATGAAGGAATAGATCAAAGAATTATTGACAATCAAGTAGATGAAGAATGGTCTATAGGAGATTATATACTTACTGGAGGCGAACTTGCAGCCATGGTTGCAATAGATTCTATTTCTAGATTTATACCAGGTGTTATTAAAAAAAAACAATCAGTACAGGAGGATTCATTTTTTAATAATTTACTCGATTATCCACACTATACGAGACCTCAAGTAATAAAAAACATGAAAGTCCCCGAAGAATTACTTTCAGGAAATCATAATAAAATTCGTCTGTGGCGTTTAAAAAAATCTTTAGAAAAAACCTGGACAAAACGCCCAGATTTGTTAAAAAATAAAATTTTAAAAAAAGAAGAGGAAGTAATTTTAAATGAATTTAAAAATAAAATTAATAAAAAAAAACAAAATAATTATTAATTTTTTTATAAAAAGGAAGAAAAATGACTAATGTTATTCAAGAAATTGAAAAAGAACAATTAAAAAAAAATATACCTAATTTTCGTCCTGGTGATACAGTTGAAGTAAAAGTATGGGTGATTGAAGGTTCAAAAAAACGTCTACAATCTTTTGAAGGAATAGTTATTTCAATAAAAAACCGTTCTTTAAATTCATCATTTACTGTGCGAAAAGTTTCTAATGGAGAAGGAATTGAACGCGTTTTTCAAACTCATTCTCACAGTATTGATACTATATTTGTAAAAAGAAAAGGACACGTTAGGAAAGCAAAGTTATATTATTTAAGAACACGAACTGGAAAATCTGCAAGAATTAAAGAAAGAATGGAATAAATTATTTTATTTAAAATAAACACTTAAATATGCAGTCATGACGTTATTCTTGACTGCACGATTGTTTGTAAAAATTAAAAAATTTTATTTTAAAAAATTAAGCAGTCCCACCTACAGTCAACTTTTCTATTTTTATAGACGGCTGACCTATCCCTACCGGAATATTTTGACCTTCTTTCCCACACATACCCATACCTTGATCCATTTTCAAATCGTTTCCAACCATTGATATTTGTTGCATAACTTCTAATCCAGATCCAATAAGAGTAATATTTTTAATTGGTGAAAAAATTTTTCCTTTTTTTACTAAGTAGGCTTCTGAAGTGGAAAATACAAATTGTCCAGAAGTAATATCAACTTGTCCTCCAGAAAAATTAATAGCATATATTCCATAATCAATACTCTTAATAATATCTTCTAACTTAGATTCACCAGATGTCATATAAGTATTTGTCATGCGAGGCATAGGTAAATGGGAATAAGATTCACGACGTCCGTTACCAGTAGATTTTGTTCCCATTAAACGAGCGTTAAGTTTATCTTGCATATATTTCTTTAAAATACCATTTTGAATAAGTACGTTGTATTGTCCTGGAACTCCTTCATCATCGATGTTTAATGAACCACGTTGGTTTTTTATTGTTCCATCATCGATTACAGTACATAATTCCGAGGCAACTTTTTTTTCAATCATATTAGTAAAAATTGAAGTTCCTTTTCTATTAAAATCACCTTCTAAACCGTGTCCTACTGCTTCATGTAATAAAACACCAGGCCATCCAGATCCTAAAACAACTGGAAAAGTACCAGAAGGTGCTTCTTTTGAAGATAAATTTAATAAAGCTATACGAACAGCTTCTTTTGTCCAATAATCAACTCTGTTTTCTCCCAAAAAATCATCTTGGGTTATAAAAAAGTTATAATTAGTGCGACTACCTCCTCCACTTCTACCTCTCTCTCTTCTACCTCGTTCTTCTACTAACACACTAACAGAAAATTCAACTAATGGTCTTATGTCTGTGGCTAAATTACCTTCAGTAGAAACAACTAAAATTTGTTCGTATGATCCACTCAAACTCGCATTTACCTGTACAACACGATCATCAATCTTACGTGCTATATGATCTACTCTATAGAGTAAATTAGTTTTTTCACTAGAAGTAAATGTTTTTAATGGATTAATAGGATCATAAAAAAATTTTTTTTCTTGGTTTAATAAAGGTTTAATTTTTATTTTTTCTTTTTTATCAAAAATGCTTTTTGCCATATGAGCACTTTTTCTCACTGCATCTATCGATATTTGATCAGAATATGAAAATCCTGTTGCTTCCCCAGAAACAGCTCTTACGCCAACTCCTTGATCTAAATGATAATTACCTTCTTTTATAATTCTATTTTCTAGCGACCAAGATTCATAAACACGAGATTGAAAATAAAAATCCCCATAATCTATATTATGAGTACAAAAATCTTCTAAACAAGAAAGAACATCTTGTTGATTTATTTTATTTGCAATTAATAAAGACTCGCTAACTAATTTTAATGTCATTTGAATTCACTTTTTACGTTAAAATATTATATTTTTATTATAAAATATTATTTAAAAAAATAAAAAATATTTTTTATAGATATTGTTATATAATATCTTCGAAAATTTTAATAAAAAACTTTAAATAAAATATTTATTCGAGATAATAATGAAAAAAATTATAAACGTATTATTAATAAATGGACCTAACTTAAATCTTTTAGGAACAAGAGAGACTGAAATTTATGGAGATGAAACTTTATCTCATTTAGTAAATGACTTAAAAAAAAGATCAGAAAAACTTAATATATCATTAAGTCATATTCAATCTAATGCCGAACATGTATTAATTGAAAAAATACATTCTTCTAAAAAAGATAAAATTGATTATATTATTATTAATCCTGCAGCGTTTACACATACAAGTATAGCAATAAGAGATGCATTAATTGCTGTTGATATTCCATTTATTGAAGTCCATATTTCTAATATTTATGCAAGAGAAAATTTTCGTTCACATTCATGGTTATCTGACATTTCTAAAGGTGTTATTACAGGTCTAGGTTTTGATGGTTATCGCTGGGCATTAGAAACAATATCAAAAAGATGCTGTTTATAAAAGAAGTATAAATAAAGATTTATTTTAATAAATAAAAAACATCTGATTTGCACCTTCTGCTCTAAGACAAAATTTTAGAAAGTGCAATAAGATTTTAAAATTAATTCATACCATACCTTTTTAATTTTTTTCGCAAAGTACTTCGATTAATACCCATAATTAGAGCAGCTCGTGTTTGATTCCCACGTGTATGCTGCATAATTATATCTAACAACGGGCGTTCTAGTTCGGATAACATTAATTGATATAAGTTAGTTATACATTTGCTATTATCTAAATGTAAAAAATAATTTTCTAAAGATTTCTTTATTAATATACGCAAAGGTTTTTTTACAACTTTATCTTTTTTATCTTTAGTATTAACGACTAAAAACTCTGTATCCATTGACTCTTCTGACATAGAATTATCGACTCTTTAATCTTTTTTGATGTATATATATTATTAATTAAATTTTTTATTAAAACAATAAATCATATTTCGAAAAAGTAATATGTTTTTTTAAAAAAATCTAATTACTTTTAATTTTATTAAAAATATTATATATTTATTTATTTAAATATGAAAGAAGCTCTTTCATATCTTCTGGTAAGGGAGCTGTCCAACTCATTGATTTTTTAGTGATAGGATGAATAAATTCGATATAATTAGCATGTAATGCTTGACGAAAAAAATCAAATTTTTGATAAATATTTCTCTTTTTTTTAAAATAATTAAAACTATAGTTAATACCACCATATAAAGGATCTCCGAGTAAGGGGTATCCAATATGCAACATATGCACACGAATTTGATGCGTACGACCTGTTTCCAATCTAAATGAAACATATGTATGAAATTTAAAATGATCAATTATTTTATAATGTGTAATAGATTTTTTTCCTAAAGAATGAGCCATCATACATATTCTTTTAATAGGATGACGCATTATAGGATAATTCACAATACCACCTGAAATCATATTTCCTTTAACAACACCCTGATATTTTCGGATAATTTTTCTTTTTTTTAGCATTTTTACTAATTTATTATATGAAAAAATTGTTTTGGCAATAACCATTAATCCACTTGTATTTTTATCTAAACGATGAACAATTCCACAACGGGGTATATTACTAATATCAGTATAACGGTGCAATAATGCATTTAAAATTGTTCCATTTTGATTACCCGCTCCTGGATGAACAACTAAACTAGAAGGTTTATTAATAACTAATATATCGTTATCTTCGTAAATAATATTTAATGAAATATTTTCAGGTAAATTACAGTGCACTTTTTCAATAGGAGGATACACAGTAATTTTTTCTCCTCCTAACATTTTTTTATCGGGTTGATTTTCAATTTTTCCGTTAACATAAACATAATTCATAACAATCCATTTTTTTAAACAAGAACGAGAATATTGTATGAAAAATTGAGATAAAATTTGATCTAGTCTTTTTCCAAAAAAACCAATAAAAGGTACAAAAACATTCAATTCTTTTTTTTCCAATGGAATAATCCTTGTTTTGCAATAAAATATATTTATATAAATCTAAACCTTTAATTTTTACAGAATATGATATTCTATAATATTATTAATATTCTATATCTTACTAAGATTCATAGTAATTTATATATTATGTAATTTATATATTATTAAATATAAATATGATCTAAAAAATTTTTTATTAATTTTAAAGAAAACAATACTAATGAAAAAAAACAAAAATTTTGTGTTTATTTTTATGATATTATTTTTAAGTTTTGCAGTATATTCTCAAAATTTAAAAAATCATATTTTTATATCAAATAATTATTTTTACCAAAAATGCAGAATAGAATTAAAAGAAAAAAATTTTTATAAAGCAATATTTGATTTAGAAACAATGAAAAAAAATAATTTTAATAATGATAAAATTAAAATGAATTTAATTTATGCTTATTATAAAGTTTCAGACTTCAAAATAGCTGAAAAAAATATAGAAGAATTTATTAAATTGTATCCAAAACATCCAAATATAGATTATATCTTTTATATAAAAAGTTTGATTGATATATCTCTAGATAAAAAAATATTTCATAATTTTTTTCCTATCCAAACTTATAAAAGCAATCCTATTTATGCAACTAAAGCATTTTTCCAACTTAAAAACTTTATTTATAACTATCCTAATAGCGTATATGTTATAAATGCAAAAAAAGATTTATTTTATTTAAAAAAACGTTTATCAGAATATGATCTAAAAATATTAAAATATTATTTTTTTCACAAAAAATACATAGCAGTTATTAATCGCGGAGAAGAAATACTTCAAAAGTATCCAGAAACATTAGCTGCAATAGATACACTTAAATACATGAAAAAATCTTTTCTTGCATTAAAAATTTTTGATACAGCTGAAAAAATATCTAAAATTATTTTATTAAACACAGTTTAATTTTTTTTGTAAATAAATTAATTTTTATTTTTAATATTTAAGTAAAAAAAATGAAAAAAACAACAAGTGAAATAAGACAAAGTTTCTTAAATTTTTTTAAAGAAAAAGGGCATGTGATTATTCCAAGTAGCTCTTTAATTCCAGAAAATGATTCTACATTACTATTTACTAATGCAGGAATGAATCAATTTAAAGAATATTTTTTGGGTCAAAAACAAAAATTTTATCCGCGTGTTACAACTGTACAACACTGTTTACGAACTGGAGGTAAACACAACGATTTAGAAAATGTAGGATATACAAAGAGACATCATACATTTTTTGAAATGCTTGGTAATTTTAGTTTTAACGATTACTTTAAAAAAGAAGCCATTATGTATGCATGGGAATTACTTACATCGAAAAAATGGTTTAATATAGACAAAAATAAGTTATGGATTTCAGTATACGAAGAGGATGAAGAAACATATGAAATATGGCGTAATATTATCCAAGTTCCTTCAAATCATATTATCAAGATAGGTAATAAAAATAATTCTCAATATGATTCTGAAAATTTTTGGCAAATGGGTGAAACTGGACCATGTGGTCCATGTACAGAAATATTTTATAATTATAATAATTCAGATGAACGTAATGATTTTTTAAAAAATAAAGATGAAGGTTTTATAGAAATTTGGAATATTGTTTTCATAGAATTTAATCGTATTTCTAAAACAAAAATAGTACCTTTAGTAAACAAATCAATAGATACAGGTATGGGTTTAGAAAGAATAACAGCTGTTTTACAAAATGTTCATTCAAATTATAATATTGATATTTTTCAAAAATTGATAAAAAAAATATCTAAATTTACTAAGTTAAAAGATTTAAATAATATTTCTTTAAAAATAATAGCAGATCATATTAGATCTTGTGCATTTCTTATTGCTGAAGATATTTTACCTTCGAATGAACATCGAGGATATGTTTTAAGAAGAATTATCAGAAGAGCACTTAGACATGGTCATAAAATTGGAATAAAAAAAAATTTTTTTTACAAACTAGTTCCTAGTTTAATAGAAATTATGGGTGATTCTGCTGAAATATTGAAAAAAAAAGAAAAAAAAATAAAAAGTACGCTGAAAATAGAAGAAATGCAATTCTCTCAAACATTAGATAAAGGTTTAAAAATACTAAATGCAGAAATAAAAAAAAGTATTAATAAAAAAATTTCTGGAAAAACTGCATTCTATTTGTATGATACATTCGGATTTCCTATTGATTTGACATCTGATGTTTGTCGTGAAAAAAACATAAAAATTGATTTTAAAAGTTATAATATAGCTAAAGAAGAACAAAAAAAAAGATCTAATATAAAAAATAAGTTTTATAAAGATTATAATCAAGATATCATTATCAATGATTCATGTATATTTGAAGGTTATACAAAACATAAAACGAAATCGTTCGTAAAATATATTTTTATAAAAAATAAATCGGTTTCTCTAATCTCAAAAGGCCAAATCGCCACAATTTTTCTTGATAAAACTTCTTTTTATCCAGAATCTGGTGGTCAAATAGGTGACGTAGGTGAATTATATTACAAAAAATCTTGTTTTATAGTAGAAAATACAAAAAAATATGGCGATTCAATCGGACATTTCGGAAAATTGATTTCAGGTAAAATTATTGTTAATGAATTATTATATAGTAAGATTAATCAAACTTATAGAAATTCTATTCAGTTAAATCATTCAGCAACACATCTACTTCATGCTGCATTACAAAAAGTTTTAGGAAAAAATGTTGTTCAAAAGGGTTCTTTAGTAAGTGACACACATTTAAGATTTGATTTCTCTTATTCTAATAATATAAATTTATCTCAAATACAAAAAATTGAAAACGTTATTAATAAAAAAATTCGCAGTAACGATTTAATTAAAATTAAAAATTTAAGTTTAGACGAAGCTAAAAAGAAAAAAGCTATAGCATTATTCGATCACAAATATAAAGATTTTGTGCGAGTCGTATTTATAAAAGACTTTTCTATAGAACTTTGTGGTGGTACTCACACAAAAAGAACTGGAAACATTGGATTATTTAAAATAATAGAACAATCAAACATATCATCAGGAATTAAAAGAATTGAAGCTGTAACTGGACAAAAAGCAATAGATTATTTACATGTTAAAGACAATAATATGCAAAATATATCTTTTCTTTTAAAATGTAAACATTCTAATATAAAGGAAAAAATAGAAAAATTAATAATACAAGTGAAAACTTTAGAAAAAAAAACAGACCAATTACAAAAAAAAGAAAATATATATCAAATTAAAAAATTAATTAAAAATATTGATAACATTAAAGGAATAAATTTATTAATTAACATATTTCAAAATTACGATCAAAAATCAATGAGAATGATAGTTGATCAATTAAAAAAAGAACTAAAGATTGCAATTATTGTACTGATAAATAAAAAGAAAGAAGATTTTACAGTTATTATTGGAGTGACAAAAAACCTAACTAATCATATAACCGCATTAAAAATTATCAACGTTTTTATTCAAAAAACTAACGGAAAGGGAGGGGGAAAGAAAGAAATTGCCGAAGGAGGCAGTATGAATATAAAAACATTACCTATGATTTTAACTAACGTAAAATTATGGATCAAAAAAAAATTAGAAAATATAAAAATAGAAAGTTTTAATAATTAATATTTAACTAAATTGTTCTTAATTTGAATAAAAAAAGACTTGTTTTATAATTATTTTTCTAAAAAATTACTTATAATTAAAAGAATTTTATGTAATGATATATTATTAAGATATTTTATAGTCTACGTTTAACCCCATGTTATTTATAACACCAGGAACCAGATGGGCTGAAATTTTTTTTATTTCAAGGAAAAAAGAAGAATGCTTATTCTAACTCGTCGAGTTGGCGAAACGTTAATAATTGGCGATGAGATAACTGTAACAGTACTAGGAGTTAAAGGTAACCAAGTTCGTGTTGGTGTAAATGCCCCTAAAGAAGTTTCGGTACATCGTGAAGAAATATATCAACGTATTCAGGCTGAAAAAAAGCAAAAAAAAAGTTGATAATAAACACTGCATCTTACTTGTTTTAAGTAAGATGCCTTTTTATTTTTTATAAAAAATATTCTTAAAAAGAAATTGACTTATATTAAAAAAAAAGTAAAATTAAAATAGTAAAAATTTTTTAGTCAGGTGAGATGGCCGAGAGGATTAAGGCGCTCCCCTGCTAAGGGAGTATGCAGAAAAAATCTGCATCGAGGGTTCGAATCCCTCTCTCACCGCCATATTTATTATGTTACTTTTTTTTTAAATTTGCATCCGTAGCTCAGTTGGATAGAGTACTCGGCTACGAACCGAGCGGTCGGAGGTTCGAATCCTTCCGGATGCAAAATAAAAATTCAAAAAAATCTTAATCAATCAAGTACAATAATTAAAAATAAATCCTTATATAAAAAAAAATTGATTTATTTAAAAAATAATTATCTTTTTTAAAAAAATATAGGAGAAAAAATTGATAGAAGATATCTCAAAAAAAATCGCCTGGCTAGAAAATCAACCTGTAATATTAAAAGATATTTTTCGAGGTATTGAACGTGAAACTTTAAGAATTGAAAAAAATGGAAACTTTTCTAATACTAAACATCCATATTTACTTGGCTCATCCTTAACACATAAATGGATTACAACTGATTTTTCAGAAAATTTGTTAGAATTTATCACACCTACTAGTAATAGTATAAATTATTTATTAAAATTTTTAAAAAACTTACATTCTTTTGTAGCATATAAAATACAAAATGAACGAATGTGGCCATTCAGTATTCCGTATCTTTATAATAAATCAACAAATATTAAAATAGCTCAATATGGAAATTCTGATCTTGGAAAAATAAAAAGTCTTTATAGAGAGGGTTTAAAAAATCGATATGGTGATCTAGTAAACACTATTTCAGGTATACATTATAACTTTTCTTTACCGAAAATATTTTGGAAAAATCGGAAAAAATCTGAAAAAAGTTCAGATTATATTTCATGTGGTTACTTAAACTTAATTCGTAATTATTATCGATTTGGATGGATTATTACTTATTTATTTGGCGCGTCACCTGCAATATCAAAATATTTTTTAAAAAATAAAAAATATGAATTTAAAAAAAATATAGAGAATATACTATACTTACCGTGGTCAACCTCATTAAGGTTAAGTGACATTGGATATACTAAAACACCGACTACAGAATTAAATATTATGTTCAATGATTTAAAATCATACATTAAATCTTTACACAAGGCAATAAATACACCTTCAAAAAAGTTTTCTGACATAGGAATAAAAGATAAAAAAGGTAAATTTTTACAATTAAATACGAATATATTGCAAATGGAAAGTGAACTATATACTCCAATAAGGCCAAAAAGAAAAACTAATCCTGGTGAATCACTTTTAGAAGCTCTTGGAAAAAGAGGAATTGAATATGTAGAAATACGTTCTTTAGATATAAATCCATTCTCTTCAATAGGAATAAATAAAAAACAAATACTTATATTAGATTTATTTCTAATCTGGTGTGCACTAATTAATGCACCTAAAATGAATAAAGAAAATTTTTTAGTAAATAATAAAAATTGGGATAAAATTATTTTAGAAGGAAGAAAACCAAATCAAAAAATTTATGTTAACAGCAAATATGAAACAAAAACATTAATTGAAATTGGTGAAACAATTTTTCAAGATTTAAAAAAAATTGCCAAAATACTTGATGATCAATCTAAAAATTTTGAATATCAACAAGCATGTCAAGAAACAATACTCTTTTTTAAAAATCCAGAATTAACTTATTCAGCAAAATTTTTAAAACTTCTAATAAAAAATGGAATAAAAAAAACTGGATTAGATTTGGCAAATAAATATCATAAACAATTTATTAATAAATTTCCTGATAATTCAGACAAAAACATTTTAGAACGTGAAACTATACGTTCGCATCAGAAACAAAAGAAAATAGAAAACAATGAAATTTCATCTAAAAAAATAATTTCTCCCATGCTAAAAGCTAACATGGGAAATAATTAAAAATCAACATAATTTTCCATATTAAGTTTAATTTAATATATATAATTTGTTTAATTATTTTATCTCTAGTAAAAAATAAAAAATAATATTAGATGATTTTTATTGCAATAATTCTTCTACTTTATCTAATTTTTCCCAAGGAAATTCCTCTCTTCCAAAATGTCCGTATACTGCTGTATTAAGATAAATTGGACGAAGAAGATCAAGCATTTTAATTAATCCATAAGGACGTAAATCGAAAATATTACGCACTAAATCAATTAAAGATTTATTACTTATTCTTCCTGTTCTAAAAGTTTCTATCATAATTGAAGTAGGTTCAGCAATTCCAATAGCATAAGATAATTGAATTTCACAACGATCAGCTAATCCTGCTGCAACAATATTTTTAGCTACATATCTTGCTGCATAAGCAGCAGAACGATCTACTTTTGAAGGATCTTTACCAGAAAAAGCACCTCCTCCATGTCTTGACATTCCTCCATAAGTATCTACAATAATTTTACGACCTGTTAAACCACAGTCTCCCATAGGACCTCCAATAACAAATCTACCTGTAGGATTTATAAAAAATTTTGTATTTTTAGTTAACCATTTTCTAGGTAAAATTGGTTTTATAATTTCTTCCATAACAGCTTCTTTTAAAATATGCTGCCTAATATTTTCTTTATGTTGAGTAGAAAAAACTACTGTATCTATTCCAAGTATGCGTCCATTTTTGTATTTAAACGTTACTTGGCTTTTAGCATCTGGTCTAAGCCAATGTAAAATGTTTTTTTTTCTTAATTCAGATTGTTTTTTTACCAATAAATGTGCATAAGTAATAGGTGCAGGCATTAACACTTCTGTTTCATTGGTAGCATAACCAAAAATAATTCCTTGATCTCCTGCCCCTTGTTCTAAAGGATCGATACGATCTACTCCTTGAGTAATGTCAGGTGATTGTTTTCCTATAGTACTAAGTACGGCACAAGAATTAGCATCGAAACCTGTTTCAGAATTAATATAACCAATATTATTAATAGTGTTTCTAGTAATTTCTTCAACATCAACCCAAGCTGTAGTTGTAATTTCACCTCCAATTAAAACCATACCTGTTTTAACATAAGTTTCACATGCTACTCTTGCTTTTAAATCTTGTTTAATAATTTCATCTAATAAAGCATCAGAAATTTGATCTGCAATTTTATCAGGATGTCCTTCTGAAACTGATTCTGATGTAAAAAGATATTCAGTCATTTTTTGTTTACCTTTTTTTAAAATTCTGAAAAATTAAAAAATATTTGAATGAAAGATATGCTAATATTTCTATCTAATTTAAAATGTTATTAAAAATAATACTTGATTAACATATTTATTTAAAATAAAAAATAAAGAATTACTTATTTAATACAAATTAACTTTTAAAAAGATAAATCAACATGATAAAAAAAATAATTTTTGTTATAATTAGTATATTTTTTTTTTATCTTCAACTAAAAGAAATAACTTTAAAAAAAATTATATACAAAATTTTCAACAAGCTAAAAATATTGCAATCAAAATCCATAAAAATGCACCTGGATCGTTTTATTGCGGATGTAAAATTATTTGGAATGGAAAAAAAGGAGTACCTGATTTATCATCATGTGGATATAAAATTAGAAAAAATAAAAACCGAGCAATGAGAATAGAATGGGAACATGTAGTACCAGCATGGAAATTTGGACATGAAAAAAAATGTTGGAAAAATGGAGGACGAAAAAAATGCATAAAAAACAAATTATATAAAAAAATTGAATTTGATCTTCATAACTTACAACCTGCTATTGGAGAAATAAATGGAGATCGATCTAATTTTCAATATGGACAATTAAACAGTCATATCGAACAATATGGTAAATGCAATATGAAAATAGATTTTAAAAAACAAGTAGCTGAACCACCTAAAAGAGCTAGGGGAAAAATAGCTCGAACTTATTTTTATATGAGTGAAACATATAAAATTAAACTATCTAAAATAGAAAAAAAATTATTAAAAATATGGGATATTAGTTTTCCTGTTACTAAATGGGAATGTGAAAGAGAAAAATTAATATTTCAAGTACAAGGAAATCATAATAATTATGTTTATAAAAAATGTAAAACTTCTTATTCAAAAATAAAAAATTAAAAAAATGAAAAAACGTATTCCAAGAATTTATATTGAAGATTATTTAAATATTAATCAAGTGATATCATTACCAAAATCTTATACACACTACATAAAAAGAGTATTACGGATGGGAGAAAAAGATAAATTAGAAATATTTAACAATACTAATTGCATTTTCTTTTCCGAAATAATAGAAATTAATAGTCAAAAAATAAAAATAATTATTTTAAAAAAACAAATAAAAAATCTTGAATCACCATTATCAATTCATTTAGGACAAGTAATGTCAAAAAATGAAAAAATGAATTTTTCTATTCAAAAATCTGTTGAGTTAGGAGTCAATACGATTACACCACTATTTTCAGAATATTGTAATATTCAAGAAAATTTAATATGTTTTTCAAAAAAACATACACGTTGGAAAAATATAGCAATTTCCGCTTGTCAACAATGTAATCGTAATAATATTCCTGAAATTAGAAGTCCAGAATACATACTTACATGGTGTAAAAAAGTATATAATAATGAGACTAAAATAGTATTTGATCCAAATGCTGTTTTAACAATTAATGAAATACCTAAAAAAATTAATTTTATTCGATTTTTGATTGGTTGTGAAGGTGGGTTTTCATTCTTAGAAATTAAAAAAATCATTAAATATGGATTTATTCCTATTAGATTAGGACCTAGAATTTTAAGAACAGAGACAGCTGTAATTGCAGCAATTACTGCTTTACAAATAAAATTTGGTGATTTAAGTTAATTTTAATGAAAAAAATGTATTTTATTAGGAGTTAAAACAACAGGTAAAGAAATATCCCAAGGCTGTCTAGGTATGTAATTTACGAACTGAAAGTCATAAGCTATTCCTATTGGAATAAAATTTTTTATTTTCCAATTCATTAAAAAATAATCATAAAAACCTCCACCCATACCAAGCCTAACACCTTTTCTATCAAAAGCAACTAGAGGTACTATTATCAAATCTAAATCTGACTCTAAAATAATATCTTTAACGTCATAGAACGGTTCTAATATATTATATTTGTTATAATATAAAATAGATCGAGAAGTAAACGGAACAAAAAACATTTTTCTTGAATAAATAGAACTTACTATAGGGAGAAATATATTTTTTTTCTTTAACCACAATTTTAAAATTAAGGGATATGTATTTATTTCTCCATCAAATGATAAAAAACAAGCAATATTTTTAGCATTACAAATAAGATTACAATTCAATGCAGTTCTTAAAATTTTGTTTGATGCATCATATTGTTTTGTTAACGTCACTGAATTACGTACTATTCGAACATAAGATCGAATTTCTTTTCTATTTTTTAAAAATTTAGTTGACATGATGTATATAAATTATAAAATTAGTGATTTTTAACAATTAAATTTAATTGTTAATAATCTTAACTCCTTTTTTAGTACCAATTAAAACAATGTCTGCAACTCGTGAAGCGAATAAACCCACACTTACTACTCCAGGTAATGCATTTATTTTTTTTTCTATTGAGATTGGATCATGTATATATAAATTATATACATCTATAATTATGTTTCCATTGTCTGTTATAATATTTTCTCTCAATTTTGGTTGTCCGCCTATTTTTAACATTTCTTTTGAAATATAGGATAATGCCATAGGAATTATTTCGATAGGTAATGGAAAAGTGCCTAAAATCTTTACTTTTTTTGATTCATCAATAATACAAATAAATTTTTTTGACATAGCAGCAATAATTTTTTCTCTTGTTAAAGCTGCTCCACCACCTTTAATCATTTGCATTGCATTGTTAATTTCATCCGCACTATCTACATAGATTTCTAATGAATCAAAGGTGTTTAAATCTAATACTTTTATTCCATTTTTTTTCAATAAAAAAGTAGAAGAATTAGAACTAGAAACAGCTCCAGATATTAAATTTTTTACTGTGCTTAAGGCTTGAATAAAATAGAAAACAGTGCTACCTGTTCCTATTCCTATAACAGTTCCAGGACAAATATAATCTAATGCAGCCCATGCTGCTTTTTTTTTTAATTCATTTAAATTCATAGCATAAAAAACCTATTTTATTTTAAATAAATATTCTAAAATAGAAAAGAATAATAGATTTTTAACATTATTAAATTGATAATTTAATTATCTATAATTTCGATAATATAAAAAATAATTTTATATATTTAAAAAATACTTTTTTTATATAGATAAGAAAAAGATATTTCTAGAATGGCTGGGGTACCTGGATTCGAACCAGGGATGCCGGTATCAAAAACCGGTGCCTTAACCACTTGGCTATACCCCATTATCATTACAGATTTTTTAAAAGAAGAATATTTAATATACGGGAGGCGAGATTTGAACTCGCACACCTTACGGCGCCAGAACCTAAATCTGGTGCGTCTACCTATTTCGCCACTCCCGCTACTAATGGTGGCTACGACGGGAATTGAACCCATGACCCCAGCGTTATGAGTGCTGTGCTCTAACCAACTGAGCTACGTAGCCTTATTAAAAATATAAAATATTTTTTTAAGGTTTTATAAAGATATCACTGTTATTATTTTATAATATAAAAAGTGAATAATCAATATAATTATTTACGTAAAACAAGTAATTTTTTATATGTTTTAATAAAAAAATGAGCTTTAAAAAAATGAATACTAAAATAGCAAAAAATAGTAATAATTTTATTTATAAAATTATCAATGAAGATTTAAAAAAAAATAAAAATTTATTATTACATACCCGTTTTCCTCCTGAACCTAATGGATATCTTCATATTGGACATGCTAAATCAATATGTTTAAATTTTGAACTTGCAAATTTATACAATGGATATTGCAATCTTCGTTTTGATGACACAAATCCTATTAAGGAAAATATCAAGTATGTTAATTCGATTCAAAACGATATTAAATGGTTAGGTTATAAATGGCATGAAAAAATTCGTTATTCTTCTGAACATTTTTCAAAATTGTATGAATATGCAAAAGAATTAATTCAAAAAGGTTTAGCATATGTAGATGAATTAACAAAACAAGAAATACGTGAGTACAGAGGAACTTTAAATACTATAGGAAAAAAAAGTCCTTATAGAGATAGAAGTGTTAAAGAAAACTTGAAATTATTCGAAAAAATGAGACAAGGAAAATTTAATGAAGGAGAAGCATGTTTACGTGCTAAAATTAATATGAGTTCTTCATTTATTGTTATGCGTGATCCAGTATTGTATCGAATTATTTTTTCCACACATCATCAAACTAAAAATAAATGGTGTATATATCCTACATACGATTTTGCTCATTGTCTTTCTGACTCCATTGAAGGTATAACACATTCTTTTTGTACATTAGAATTTCAAGATAATAGAAATCTATATAACTGGATTTTAAAAAAAACTAGTGTTACACATTATTCAAAACAGTATGAGTTCTCTAGATTAAATTTAGAATATTCAATTTTATCTAAAAGAAAAATTGCAGTTTTAATTGAAAAAAAAATAGTTAATGGATGGGATGATCCACGAATATTAACTATTTCAGGACTAAGAAGGAAAGGATATACAGCATCTTCTATTCGTGAATTTTGTCATAGAATTGGTGTTACTAAGCAAAATAATTTAGTGGAGTTTTCTATGCTAGAATACTGTATTAGAAATGAACTAAATCAAAAAGCAGTACGCACTATGGCTGTATTAGAACCAATTAAAATATTTTTATATAATATAGATGATAATCATGAAGAAAAATTAATAGTTCCAAATCATCCAAACAATCCAAATTTAGGAACTCACGAAATTATATTTACAAATACTATATACATTGAACGAGAAGATTTTAAAGAAAAATACGATAAAAAATATAAAAGATTAAAAATTGGAGAGGAAATTCGTTTAAGATATTCGTACATAATAAAAGCAGAAAAAATAGAAAAAGACAAAAATGGTAATATTATTAATATAATATGTTTCTGTGATGTTAATAGTTTAGGAAAAAAGCCAGTCAATAAAAAAAATCCTGCGGTAATTCACTGGATTTCAATAAAAAATTCATTTCCAGCTCAATTTAAATTATATAATCAATTATTTAAAATAAAAAATCCTGAACAAGAAGAAAATTTCTTATCTTTTTTAAATTCTAATTCATTAATAGTCAAAAATGGTTTTATCGAAAAAAAATTAGCTCAAAAAATAATAAAAAAAATAAATAAAAATTTTATACATTTATTTTTTCAATTCGAAAGAATTGGTTATTTTTGTTTAGATAAACTTGATTCAAAAGAAAACAAATTAGTTTTTAATCGCACCGTTAATTTACGAGATTCATGGAATTTGAAAAAAAAATGAAAAATTAAAAATGTATATTATAGCCAATGTTTTTTAAATAAAAAAATTTTATATTTTTAAAAACTTTTTAAGTTAATTTTTATTAAAAAATTTAATTAAATATTAAAAATTTTAAACTACCTATTCATTTTAACTAATGTTTTTACATTTAGCATGACTAAAAATTATATTTTTATAACTGGTGGCGTAGTGTCATCTTTAGGAAAAGGTATTGCGGCTGCTTCATTAGGAGCTATATTAGAAGCACGAAATTTAAAAATAACTATTATGAAGTTAGATCCATATATTAACGTTGATCCAGGAACAATGAGTCCTATTCAACATGGAGAAGTGTTTGTTACTGAAGATGGTGCTGAAACTGACTTGGATCTAGGTCATTATGAACGTTTTATTCGAACAAAAATGACATGTTTAAATAATTTTACTACTGGAAGTATTTATTCTGAAGTTTTAAAAAAAGAAAGAAGAGGTGATTATTTAGGTTCCACTATTCAAGTCATACCTCATATTACTAACGCTATTAAAGACAGAATTATTTTGTGTTCTCAAAATAGCGACATTATTCTTGTCGAAATAGGTGGAACAGTTGGAGATATTGAATCTTTACCGTTTCTAGAAGCTATTCGTCAATTAGCAGTAGATATTGGACGTAAAAATGTAATATATATACATTTAACACTCGTACCATATATAAAAACAGCTGGAGAAATTAAAACTAAACCCACTCAACATTCAGTAAAGGAATTGCTATCGATTGGAATACAACCAGATATTTTAATCTGTCGTTCTCAACAAACAGTTCCAAAAAACGAAAGAAAAAAAATTGCATTATTTTGCAATGTTCCAGTGAATGCTGTAATCTCTTTAAAAGACGTAGATTCAATATATACAATACCAAAATTGTTAAAAGATCAAAAATTAGATAATTATATTTGCGAATATTTTAAATTAGATGTTCCTGAAGCTAATTTAAAAGAATGGGAAAAAGTTATTTATGAAGAAAAAAATGCTAACAATGAAATTATTATTGGTATAATTGGAAAGTATGTTAAATTACCTGATGCGTATAAATCCGTAATAGAAGCACTTAAACACGCAGGATTAAAAAATAAAATTAAAGTAAAAATAGAATTAATCAATTCTCAAGAAATAGAAAATAAAAATTTTAAGTTATTAAAAAATCTTAATGGTATTTTAATACCAGGTGGTTTTGGAGATCGTGGTGTGACAGGAAAATTATTATCTGTTCAATACGCACGTGAAAACAACGTTCCATATTTTGGAATATGCTTGGGAATGCAAATAGCAATTATAGAATTTGCACAAAATGTTATAGGAATTAAAGACGCTAACTCTACAGAATTTGATCCAAAATGTACATTTCCTGTTATTGATTTGATTAAAACTAAAAAAAATAACACAAAAGATATAACTAATGGAAAAAATAATAATAATTCTAATTTGGGAGGTACTATGCGATTAGGAAGTCAACCCTGTAAATTAATTATTAATAGTTTATCTAGAAAGTTATATAAAAAAGATATTATTATAGAACGGCATAGACATCGCTACGAAGTAAATAATATTTTATTAAAAAGAATAGAAAAAAACGGATTAAGAATCGCAGGACGTTCTAAAAAAAATAATGTAGTTGAAATTATAGAAATTTTTAATCATCCATGGTTTATTGGTTGCCAATTTCATCCTGAATTTACTTCCACACCACGCGATGGGCATCCGTTGTTCATAGATTTTATTAAATCAGCAAAAAAAAATAAAAAAATAATTTTAAAATAAAGGTAAAAAATGTCTAAAATAACAAAAATAATTGGTCGTGAAATAATTGATTCTAGAGGTAATCCCACTGTAGAATGTGAAGTTTTTCTTGAAGGAGGTTTTATTGGTTTAGCTTCAGTACCTTCTGGAGCTTCAACAGGTTCTTTTGAAGCATGGGAATTAAGAGATCAAAATAAAAATCGATTTATGGGTAA
This sequence comes from uncultured Buchnera sp., assembly GCF_913776765.1. Lineage (NCBI taxonomy): Bacteria > Pseudomonadati > Pseudomonadota > Gammaproteobacteria > Enterobacterales > Erwiniaceae > Buchnera > uncultured Buchnera sp. The sequence goes on along the minus strand of NZ_CAJYPO010000001.1, from coordinate 263,548 downwards.
AGGTGTTCAAAAAGCAGTCGAAATAATAAACAATAAAATTTTTCACGCTTTAAAAAACAAAAATGCAAAAGATCAATTTGACATCGATCAAACTATGATAAATTTAGATGGTACAGAAAATAAATCTAATTTAGGTGCTAATTCAATTTTATCAGTATCTTTAGCAATTGCGAAAGCAGCTGCTGCTTCTAAAGGAATGCCTTTATATCAACATATTGCAGAAATTAATGATACACCAGGTGTTTTTTCAATGCCCTTACCAATGATTAATATAATTAATGGTGGAAAACACGCTAATAATAATATTGATCTTCAAGAATTTATGATACAACCTATTTCAGCTAAATCGATAAAAGAAGCTATACGTATCGGAGCAGAAATCTTTTATTCATTAGGAAACTTACTAAAAGATAAAGGAATGAGTACTACAGTAGGAGACGAAGGAGGATATGCTCCAAATTTTAAATCCAACGAAGAAGCGTTAAACACAATTCAAGATGCAATATATAAAACTAAATACAAATTAGGAGAAGATATCACAATAGCCATAGATTGTGCAGCTTCTGAATTATATAATAAAACTAGAAAAAAATATCAATTTATAGGAGAAGGAATTCAATTTAGTTCACAAGAACTAACTCATTATTTAGAAAATTTATCAAATAAATATCCTATTGTTTCTATAGAAGATGGACAAGATGAATCAGATTGGGAAGGTTTTTTATATCAAACAAAAAAATTAGGTAATAAAATTCAATTAGTAGGAGATGATTTATTTGTTACTAATAAAAAGATTTTGAAAAAAGGAATTAAAAAAGGTATTGCAAATGCAATTTTAATAAAATTAAACCAAATTGGAACATTAACTGAAACAATTGAAACTATTAAAATGGCAAAAAAATTTAATTATGGTGTTATTATTTCTCATCGTTCAGGTGAAACAGAAGATACATCAATAGCAGATTTATCAGTAGGAACAGCATCAGGACAAATCAAAACAGGATCTATGAGTCGTTCTGATAGAACGGCTAAATATAATCAATTAATCAGAATAGAAGAAAAATTAGGTGAAAAAAACGCTCCTTTCCATGGACTAAAAATAATTAACTAATCTTTTTTAAGATAAAAAAAATTCTTAGAGAGAATCAGGTATTTTAAAAAATATGCCTGTTTCTCATTAATATAAAACATTAAAAACTTTTATGAGTCTAACTATGCATTATCCAATTAATGAAATGTTTCAAACAATACAAGGTGAAGGCTACTATGTTGGAACACCATCAATCTTTATTAGATTGCAAGGATGTCCAGTACATTGTAGATGGTGTGATACTAAATATACATGGGAATGCAATAATCAAGATCAGATTTCTTATGAAAAAATAATAATGAAAAAAAAGTCAAATAGAAAATGGAGTTATATTAATTCTAAAGAAATTATTTTAATAATAAAAAAAAAAAAATGGACTGCTAAACATGTTGTCATTACTGGTGGTGAACCATGTTTATACAATCTTTTAGAGATTACAAAAGAACTAGAAAAAAAAGGTTATAAATGTCAAATAGAAACCAGTGGAACTGAATTAATCAGATGTTCTTTAAATACTTGGATTACACTTTCTCCTAAAATAAATCAAAAAACACTAGATACATCAATATTACGTGCTAATGAAATTAAATACCCTGTTTTAAAAGAAGAAGATTTATTTTATTTAGAAAATATTTTAAAAAAAATAAAAAATAAAAAAAATAATTTAATTTTTTTACAACCAATTAGTCAAAATGAAGAAGCATTAAACGTTTGTATTAAAACATGTATAATAAAAAATTGGCGATTATCAATACAAATACATAAGTATCTCAAAATTCAATAAAACTCTATGTTTGAAATTTTAACAACCCTGATAAATACATCCTGTTGTACATGTTTCTTTAATTATAATAGTATTTAAAATAGATAATTTAGGTTTTAAACGATCCCAAATCCACTTAGCTAAAATTTCACTTGTTGGATTTTCTAAACCTGGAATATCATTTAAAAAATGATGATCCAACTGATCATAAATAGGTTGAAATACTAGTTTAATTTCAGAATAATCCATTATCCAACCTTTTTTTTTATTAATTTTGTCTTTTAGTTCTAAACGAACAAAAAAAGAATGACCATGTAATCGTCTGCATTTATGTGTTGTGGGAACATACGGCAAATAATGTGCTGCTTCGAATTGAAAATCTTTAAATATAATAGTTTTCATATACTTCTCAATATAGTATTAAAAAATTAATAAAATTTTTAATTATGTTTATTTTTTTAAACTAGGCAATAAATTTAATGGATTAACAGGTTCACCTTTATGACGTATTTCAAAATATAATTTACCTGAATTATTATTTGATGAACCCATAACGGCAATTTTTTTATTTTTATATACTTTATCTTTTTGTTTAACAAAAATAGATTCGTTAAATCCATATATACTCAAGTAATCGTTTTTATGTTTAATAATAATTAATTTACCATAACTTTCAAAATTATTATCAACATATACTACTTCTCCAGAATCAGCTGCAAAAACAGGTTGCCCTGCAAAACCAGAAATTTCAATTCCGTGTCGATTATTAATTTGAAAACGAGAAAAACTTTTTATATTTGGGTTTTTTATAGGCCAAGACCAATTGTTGGAAACAATAATTATGTTTTTTTGAAATTGAATATATTTTTTTTCATCTATTTTTTTTTTATAGAAAGAACATATTTTAGTAAAAAATTGATTTTTTTTAATCAAAATTTCAATATTTGATAATTTTTCAAAAAAAGATTTACAAGAATTATATTCTTTTTTTACTTTATTAGTATAATTAAAAAAAGAAAAATTTAAATGATTAATATTATTAATTTTAATATTTGCTATCCATATTTTTTGACCTACAAATATTTTATAAGGTTTTTTAATTTTATTAAATCTTGATAGTTGGTTATAATTGTAACCAAAACGTTTAGATATAGAATATAATGTATCTTTTTTTTTAATAATGTAAAAAACATGGAAAATATTTTTTTTAAAAGAAATAATATACTCATGATTACTGATAAAAATCTTATTTTTTTCAAAAAAATATTTCTTGTTATTTCTTAATAAAGAAAAACATTCTTTTTTTTTAAAAAAATAAGATCTTCTAAATATTTTTTATAAAATTTATCCTGTAAAATTTTAGAATTATTAAAAAAGGCATTTTTTTTATTAATTGAATTTCCAAAAGCAAAATTTTTGCAGAGAAAAAACATAAAGATTAAAAAAAATAATTTGTACATTAAAAGTTTTAATTGCATTAAATTATACCGTTTAATTACATAAATAACAAAATTAAGTAACAAATTTATTAAAAAAAGTAGTGTATTATACTAAAAAACACTTTTAATATATATTAAATTGTGTTAATTTTGTAAATGACTATTTTTAGATTTTACAATCATTACAATTGATTGACAGGCTATTCCTTCTTTTCTTCCGATGCATCCTATCATTTTAGAACTTGTAGATTTTACGCTGACTTTTTCTATCTTAATATTAAGATCTGATGCTATATTGGACCTCATAAGAAAAACATAAGATAATATCTTAGGAGTTTCAGTAATAATAGTAATATCAATGTTACATATACGATAATGTTTTGAATAAATTATTTTCCAAACATGTTTTAATAAAATTCTACTATTAATATTCTTATATTTTTCGTTTTCACTTGGGAAAAGAGTTCCAATATCCCCCATAGCAGTAGCTCCTAGTAATGCGTCTATTAAAGAATGTATTAATAAATCACCATTAGAATGAGCAATTAAACCTTGATTATGAGGTATTTGAACACCTCCAATAATTAATGGTTTTATACCACCAAATGCATGAATATCAAAACCATATCCAATTCTCATTATAAATATATCCTCTTAATTCTTTAATAATTCTTTCAGATAAAATTCTGCAAAAAAAAGATCTTCAGGATAAGTTATTTTAATATTTTTATAACTTCCTAAAACGATTAATGGATGATATCCACAATATTCTAATGCCGACGCTTCATCTGTTATATTTATTTTATCTTCAATGATCTTTTTTAAACAAAATCGTAATAAATTTATTGGAAATAATTGAGGAGTTAAAGCATGCCATAAATGATTTCTAGGGAGAGTATGTAATATTTTTTTGTTTTTGTAATTACTATATTTAATAGTATCACATACAGGTCGAGCTAAAATGCCACCTACTTTGCTATTTTTAGTGATAGCTATTAAATTTTCTAAATCTTGATAACTCAAACAAGGACGAACTGCATCATGAATTATTACCCATTTAGCATCTGTTTCTATGATTAAACCAGATAAAACTGAATGTATTCTTTCATTACCACCTAATACAGAGAAAACACGTAAATCAGATGATATAGATAATTTTTGAAAATAATTATCTTCTTGATGCAAACTTACAACAATACGAACTATGTTAGGATGTGATAATAATGTTTTTAAAGTATATTCAAGAATAGTACGATTTTTAATTTTTATATATTGTTTAGGAAAATCTAGTTCCATTCTTCTACCTATTCCTGCAGCTGGTACTACAGCGATAATTTTTAGTTTAGGTGAATTAATTAATTTCATTTAATATCCAAAAAAATTAATTTTTATTTAATATATTTAAAAATAAATATCATTTTTTAATTACATTATTTAAACGTTCAATTTCTAATATTAATTGATTATTCCTTATTTCAAAATCTTCGTTTTTTTTTTTGGACTATAATTTTTTTATACATTTTAATATAGTCTAAAATACCATTTTTTCCGATCCAAAGAGAACATTGCAACCAAAAAAATAAAAATAGTAAAAATATTTTTAACATTTTCATATGTCACTCTAAATAATTTTATTTAAAATAAAAATGTTTTATCAATATTTGAAAAAGATATAATATTTCTATCATATAATATTTTAATTAATTTTTTTGTATTATTTTTTAAAGATATTGTTCCATCTAAACATAGATCTGGTTTTTCTGGAATTTCATATATAGATTGAATACCAGTAAAGTCAGATATTTCACCAAGGCGAGATTTTTTATATAATTTTTTGGGATCACGTTCTTCACATATATTTATTGGAGTATCAACAAAAACTTCCAAAAAATTTTTTTTTCCTAACATAATAGAAATTTTTTTTCTTTGATTTTTATAAGGAGAAATAACGGAAACTAATACTATAATGCCTGCATCCATCATTAGTTTTGCTACTTCTCCAATACGTCTAATATTTTCATTTCTATCTAGAACACTAAAACCCAAATCCGAACATAAATTAGATCTGATATTATCCCCATCTAATAAATAAGTATTCAAATTATTTTTAAATAATGTTTTTTCTAAAGAATTAGCAATACTAGATTTTCCTGAACCTGATAGTCCTGTAAACCATATTACTATAGATTTATGACCATTTTTTTTCTCACGTTTTATACGTGTTATTGAATGTTTTTGCCAAATAATATTTTCTTTTAAATTATTATTCATTTTAATAAAAAAACCTTATATTCTATTTTTTTATATTCCAATGTGGAAAATGTTTTAAAATTAAATTATATAAATCTGATTCAAAATTTTTTGTATTATCAGAAATATTTTTTTCTTCTTTTTGTATACTTTTTTGAATCATTCCTGCTCCTACTGTGATATTGCTTAAAAGATCAATAAAAATTAAACTACCTGTTATTTTGTTTTCTTTATAATCATCGAATATCATTTCTTCACTGAATAGAACTTTTACTCGTCCAACACTGTTTAATTTTAGTACATTAGTTTTTTTCTTAATTAGAGTATTTACATCTATTTTAAACAAAATTTCTTTAATATAAACACGTGTTTTTTTTCCAGCTAATTTAATAGCATACGAATTATTTATTTTTAATACAGTATCTGTCATCCACACAACATCTATAATTGCTTCTCGAGAAGGTTTTAAAAGAGAATTAAAATTTACAAAAAAATCTCCGCGATTAACATCTATTTCGTCTTTTAAAACTATTGTAATAGCTTCACCTACTTCTGCTGTTTCTAAATCTTGATCAAATTTTAAAATACGAGAAATAGATGAATTAATATTAGTAGGTAATATTTTGATTTTTTGTCCAACATAAATCTTACCAGAAACTAACGTACCAGAGTATCCACGAAAATTTGAATCAGGACGATTGACATACTGTATTGGAAATCTAATTTCTTTAGAATCAACAGTGTCTTGAATTTTTATAGTTTCTAAAAGATGTAATAATGTAAATCCTTTATACCAAGGCATATATTGGTTTTTAAATACAACATTTTCACCAATTAATGCGGATATAGGAACAAAAAAAATTTTCAAATCTTTAGAAAAATTTTGAGAAAAAAGAAGAAACTTCTTTTTTATATTTAAAAAAATTTCTTCTTTATATTTTACTAAGTCCATTTTATTTATTGCAACAACTAAATATTTAATTCCAAGTAATGTAGAAATAAAACTATGTCTATAGGTTTGTTCTGATAATCCTTTTCTAGCATCTACTAATAGAATAGATAAATCACATGTAGATGCGCCTGTAACCATATTTCGAGTATATTGCTCATGACCTGGTGTATCAGCAATAATAAACTTTCTTTTACTAGTCGAAAAATAACGATATGCAACATCAATTGTAATGCCTTGTTCACGTTCTGATTGTAGTCCATCAACTACAAGTGCAAGATCTATTTTTTTTCCTTGTGTTCCATGACGTTTACTATCATTCTTTAAAGAAGATAACTGGTCTTCATAAATTTGCTTGGTATCATGTAATAAACGACCAATTAAGGTACTTTTTCCATCATCTACACTTCCACATGTTAAAAATTTTAAAAGAGTTTTTTGCTCATTTAAATACAACCAATTTTGAAAACTATTTTTTATATTAAGTTTTTTAATATTAATATTTTTATTCATTTTAATCTTAACCTGTTTTTAAAAGTAACCTTGTCTCTTTTTAAATTCCATTGAACTTCTTTGATCATGATCAATAGATCGACCTGTACGTTCACTTGTCTTCACTATCAACGTTTCTTCAATAACATCGGATAGAGTAACAGCTTTTGATTCAATGGCACTCGTTAAAGGCCAACAACCTAAAGTTCGAAATCGAACCATTTTTTGAACTATCTTTTCATTTGGTTTAATATTAATACGTTTATCATTAATAACTAATAAAGTTCCATCTCTTTCTAAAACTGGACGCATAGCAGCAAAATAAAGTGGTACAATCTCTATTTTTTCTAAAAAAATATATTGCCAAATGTCTAATTCAGTCCAATTAGAAAGAGGAAAAACACGAATACTTTCTCCTTTGTTAATTTGTCCATTATAGTTCCACCACAATTCTGGACGTTGTTTTTTGGGATCCCATTGATGAAAAGAATCGCGAAAAGAATAAATTCGTTCTTTAGAACGTGATTTTTCTTCATCACGTCTAGCTCCACCGAAAGCAGCATCAAATTTATATTTATCTATTGCTTCTTTTAATCCTTCTGTTTTCATTATATCAGTATATTTTGTACCACTATCTTGAAATGGATCTACACCTAATAATTTTCCTTTTAGATTAGAATGAACTATTAACTCTATATTTAACGATTGAGCAATGTAGTCTCTAAAAGAATACATTTCTTTAAATTTCCACCCAGTATCTATATGCAATAATGGAAAGGGTAAACGTCCAGGATAAAAAGCTTTTCTCGCAAGATGCAGCATAACTGAAGAATCTTTTCCAATAGAATAAAGCATTACCGGATTTTCAAATTCAGCTATTACCTCTCGCATTATATAAATACTTTCTGATTCTAATTGACGTAAATGAGTGGTATTTTTTTTAAACATTTTCTTTCCTTAAATTAAATTTACTATAGAAGATAGATTTTTTGTATTATTAAATGCACTAGAAGTATTAAACCATTCTAATTTTTTATGTAATAAAACAACTTTTCCAATAATCAATAAAGATGGATTTATAGTAAATTTAACTATTTTATCAAGTTCATCTAAACGTCCTATAATAACTTTTTGTTTTATAGTAGTACCTTTTCCAATGACAGCTATTGGTGTTGATTTTGAACGACCATATAAAATGAGATTTTGAGAAATATATGAAGCTTGTAAAGTTCCCATATATATAACTAAGGTATAAGAAGAATCAGATAAAATAGACCAATTATTTGATATGTCATTCGCACATTTTTGACCTGTAATAAATATTACGCCTTTTGCATAATCTCGATGTGTTAATGGTATACCGGTATAAGCAGATATACCAATCGCAGATGTAATACCTGGAACAACTTGAACATTAATACCTTCTTTTTTTGCTGCTTCTAATTCTTCACCACCACGGCCAAAAATAAACGGATCTCCTCCTTTCAAACGAACTACTTTTTTTCCTTTTTTTGCTAAAGATATTAATAATTTAATAATTTCATCTTGGGTAATAGTTTTTACACCAGCGGATTTGCCAACGTAAATACATTTTGCATCTCGACGAATAAATTCTAAAATTTCTGAAGAAACTAAACGATCGTATAATACTACATCTGCTTCCTGTAATACTTGTAGTGCTCTTAAAGTCAAAAGCCCGCTATTTCCAGGGCCTGCTCCAACTAAAATAATTTCGCCAATTAATAAATTAGGTTGATCAATCATTTTTATTAAAGTTTTAACTGCTTTTTTTACCTCTCCATTAATGATATATTGAACAAAAATACTGTTAAATAACTTTTCCCAAAAACGACGTCTTTCTAATAAGGTAGTAAATTTTTGTTTAATTGTAGATCTCCAATTGCCTGCAATTTTAGCAACATTACCTAATCTTGCAGGAAGAATGGCTTCAATTTTTTCACGTAATAAACGTAACAAAACAGGCGCTGTTCCTCCTGAAGAAATAGCTACAACTATAGGAGATCGATCAATAATAGAGGGAAAAATAAAAGAACATTTTGATTGATCATCCACGACATTAACTAATATTTTAAGATTGTCACATGTTTCAAATATCTTTTGATTTAACTTAACATTATTAGTAGCAGCAATAACCAAAAAAATTTTATTTAAATAAGATAAATGAAATTTTTTAGAAATCCAATGTACTTTTTTTTGATCTAGAAGTTTTTTAACTTCTAAAGATATATCTTTACTAATAATGCTAATTATAGCTCTTGAACGAAGTAATAATTTAATTTTATTAAAAGCAACTTCTCCAGCACCAACTACCAATACATTTTTATACTTTAAATCTAAAAAAATAGGAAAATAATTCACGTTTACCCTGTTTAAAAAAAATAAAAAGTTTATATAAATTTTTGAAAAATATTTATATATTTTTATATCTGAATTTAAATATATAGAATTTTTAAAAATATTAAAATTAATCTTCATGCAAACCACATTCACGTTTTAATCCAAAAAAACGAGTTTCTTCTTCTAACATACCTACTTTAAATTTTTTAGTAGTGTGAATATCTCCTACAGATATATAGCCCTCTTTTAATAGAGGATGATTTTCTAAGTTATTTTTTTTTAAATATTTATATATTTCGTTATTAGACCAATCTAAAATTGGTAATACTTTAAAAATTCCTTTTTGAATAGAAAGATAAGGTAATGCACTTCTACTTTTAGATTGTTCACGGCGCAATCCTGAAAACCACGTTTTTACTGATAATTTTTTAAAAGCTAAATTCATTGGCTCTACTTTATTAATAGTATTATATAAATTAATTCCTTCAATACCTTGTGTCCATAGTTTTCCATATCGCGCTTCTTGCCAAGCTGAAGATATAGTTGATCGAAAAACTTTTAAGTTTAAACTCCATTTTTTTACTAACATATCAATAAAATTATACGTTTGAGGAAATAAATATCCAGTATCGATTAATACAATAGGAATATCGGGTTTTTGTGATACTATAAGATGTAATAATACAATCGATTGAATACCAAAACTAGATGACATAACATGTGTAAATGGTAAATTTTTTAATGACCAAGATATACGTTTTTCAGCAGAATATCCAGACATTAGCATATTAATTTCAGACAAAACTTCTTTTTTTTTTTCAGAATTTAACGAATTTATATTTTCATACTTAGATTGAGACATTTTTATCACCATTAATTCCAAAAATCATGAATAGGATTAACAATTTCTTTTACAATATTTTTTCTAATAACAAAATCTCCAAAATGTTCTGTTTTTTTACGTTTAATAGACCAAATTTTTATTAAGAATTCTAAATGAGTTAATATTTCTTTTTCTGTAATATTTTCTTTATATATCTTTGGAATTCGACTACCTATTCGATTTCCACCAATATATAAATTATATCGACCAATAGCTTTTCCAATCAAACCAATTTCAGCTAATAAAGATCTTCCGCAACCATTAGGACATCCAGAAATACGTAAAATTATTATTTCTTTTTCAACACCATATTTTAACATGATATTTTCTACTTGCGTAATAAAAAACGATAACATACGTTCAGCTTCCGCCATTGCTAATGGACAAGTAGGAAAAGAAACGCAAGCCATGGAATTTTCACGTAATGGACTTACTTTTTTTATTAATCCATGTGATATGGCAATTTCATTTATTTTTTTCTTGTTTTCATTAGATATTTCAGAGATGACTATATTTTGATTTGCTGTTAATCTAAAGTTACCTTTATGTAAATTAGCTATTTTTAATAAACCTGATTTTACTAACTGTTTGTCAGTGTCATATATTCTTCCATTTTGAACAAAAATTGTTAAACTCCAATTATTATTAATATTTTTCGTCCATCCAAATCTATCTCCTCGACCAGTAAAATAATAAGGACGAATAGGTTCAAAAGTTATATTAGCTCTTTTTTCAACTTCTTTTTTAAAAACACTTAAACCAACTTTTTCTATAGTATATCTAGTTTTTGCATTTTTTCGGTCAGTACGATTTCCCCAATCTCGTTGTGTTGTTACTATAGATTTAGCCACAGATAAAGTGTGTTCAAGAGTAATATAACCTAATTCAACAGCAAGAAATGGCCATGTATTTTTGTTTCCATGAGTTATAGATAAACCACCACCTATTAATACATTAAATCCTATTACTTTATTATTTTTTATAATTGCTATAAAATTCATATCATTAGCATATAAATCTACATCATTATATGGTGGAACTACTACTGTAGTTTTAAATTTTCTTGGTAAATAAGTTTTTCCTAAAATTGGCTCTTGATCTGTAGTAGCTATTTTTTTTTGATCTAACCAAATTTCTGCGTACGCTTTAGTTTGAGGTAATAAAACATTTGAAATTTTTTGAGCCCATGTATAACATTCTTGATGTACTAAAGATTCCATAGGATTAGATGTACAGAGAACATTTCTATTAACATCATTAGCTGTACCTAAAGAGTCTAAACCTACTTCATGTAGCATTTTATGCGCATCTTTTAATTTTTTCTTCAAAATTCCATGAAGTTGAAAAGTTTGACGATTAGTTAATCGAATTGTTCCATACAATGTGTTTTCACTTGCAAAATGATCAATTTTTAACCATTTTTTAGCTTCAATAATACCTCCAGGTAAACGACAACGTAACATCATTGCATAACGGGGTTCCAATTTTTGTTCATTACGTTCTAAACGTAAATCTCGATCATCTTGTTGATACATACCATGGAATCGGATTAGAGAAAAATTATCTCCGCTAAAACCATTAGTAATTTCATCTTTTAAATCGTCAACAATAGTACCTCGAAGATAATTACTATTTTCTTTGATGTGTTCTTCTTGAGTCATTTTTAAAAATATTTTTTTGTGATTTTTTTTCATTAATATACATCTCTTTGATAACGTCGTTTTATTCTTAAATCATTTAAAAATTCACTAGATTCTTCAATATCCATTGAACTATTTTCACTAAAAACATCTAATAGTGCTTTTTCAACATCTTTTGCCATTTTAGAGGCATTGCCACAAACATAGATTTGTGCGCCTTGTTCTACCCATTTCCATAATTCTTTTCCATTTTCTCTTATTTTATCTTGTATATATATTTTTTGTTTTTGATCTCTTGACCAAGCTAAACTCATCTTTGTAAGAAGTCCTTTTTTTAAATATTTTTGCCATTCTAATTGATATAAAAAATCTTCAGTAAAATTAGGATTACCAAAAAATATCCAATTTTTCCCTTTAGATCCATCGTTATCTCGTTGCTGTATAAAAGAACGGAATGGAGCAATACCAGTTCCTGATCCAATCATGATAACAGGTAAGTCTTTGTTTTCGGGCAAGCGAAAATTATTATTTTTTTCAACAAAAATTTTTATAGAATCGTCAACTTTTAAAAATTGTGATAAATAACCAGAAGCACCTCCTAAATGTAAAGTTCCAGAAATCATTTTTTTTACCACTCCTACTGTAATATGAACTTCGTCATTTGTTTCAGATTGAGAGGAAGAAATAGAATATAATCTTGGAGTTAAAGGACGTAAAATACTAATTAATTGCTGAGAAGATAATTTTTTAGGGTAGTCATATATCATATTTAATAAGGGAGTTTTTTTTACATAATCATTTAAATCTTTATCGTTAGATATAATTTTCTTTAAAAATTTGTTTTGTGTAATATCAGCATATTTTTGAACAATACGTTTAGTATTTATAGTTAATTCAAAATCATTTTTTAAAGCGTCAAAAACAGTAATTAATTTATCTTTTACTTTAACTTTATCAAATATATCTATAGAAAGTAGTTTTAATATTTTTTTAATTAATTGAGTACTATTTTGATACCATATACCTAATGCATCACCAGGTGTATAAATAATATTTAAATTACTTATATCTAATTCAATATGATGAATATCTTTAGTTGAATGCCGACCAGTAATTTTTTGATTTACTAATACAGTAGCTACAGCAGGTTTATATTTTGTATACGTGTTTAATTCATTAATAAAATTTTTTTTATTATTTTTTTTTAAACAAGAAATAGAAGAAATATCTATTTTATTTAAAGCAAGTAATAATTCTTTAGACCATTCAATATAAGTTTCTTCATATTCAATATCTGCGTCTACTCTATTAAGTAAACGTTTGCCTCCTAATTCGCTAAATTTTTTATCAAAATCTTTACCTGATTGACAAAATAAATCATAGGAGGTATCTCCCAATGCAAATATACTATAGTGTAAATCATCTAATCTAGGAGCTTTTTTTGACATAATAAATTTATAAAAAGATAATGCTTCTTCTGGAGGTTCACCTTCACCTTGAGTCGAAATAATCAAAATTAAAAAATTTTCATTTTTAATTTTTTTAAAATTGTAATCAGAAGCATTAACTAAATTAGTTTTTTTATTTTCATTATTTAAATATTCATTAAAACGATTAGCAAGTAGTCTAGCATTACCCGTTTGAGAAGCAGATACAATAGTAATTGTTTTCTCTATATTTTCTTTTTGAAAAAATTTGCTTTTTTCAGACATTAATTCTGAAGAAGTTTGATTTGCTAGATTCCAAAAATATCCTGAAAGCCAGGCATATTGAATATTAGAACAATTTTTTTTTATTTCTTCTAAATTTTCTATTTTATCTAAATCAAAAGGAAAAAAGGTATTAAAGGGATTTTTGTTTTTCATTATGCTAAATGCCTAAATCTCATTATATTAAAAAACCTAATATTGTTAATTTAATATAATTTACAGAAAATATTAATTTTTAGCTACTAATAAAAAATCAAAATTTTATGTAGAACTATTTTAAAAAGATTATTTTTTTTCTAATTCAACTAATTTGGCTTTTGCATCATTTATTACAATATCTGGAATTCCAGATAAAGCGGCTACTGATATACCATAACTTTTTTTTGAAATACCCCTTTTGATTTTATATAGAAAAGCTATATTTGAATCATGTTCAACAGCAGAAAAATGAAAATTTTGAATTTTTTTAAAAAAATTTTCTAATTTTGTTAATTCGATAAAATGAGTAGACAACAAAATCATAGATTTATTTTTAATAATTAAATATTTAGAACATGACCAAGCTAATGCCAATCCATCTTTATTTGATGTTCCTCGTCCTAATTCATCTATTAAAATTAAACTATTACAAGTAGCATTGTGAAGAATATTAGATATTTCTGTCATTTCCATCATAAATGTTGAATAGCCATTGCTTACATCATCTGCAGAACCAATACGTGTGAAAATTTTGTCAATTGGACCAATTGAAGCATATTTTGCAGGTACAAAACTACCTATACAAGCCATTATAACAATCAAAGCAATTTGACGCATATAAGTACTTTTACCACCCATGTTAGGGCCTGTAATAATAAGCATTCTATTTGTTTTTGACAAAGAAATAGAATTGCTAATAAAAGGGGTTTCTAAAAAACATTCAACAACTGGATGACGACTTTCTAGCAAAGAAATACCATATTTTTTAGTGATTTTAGGACAGACATATTTTAAAGATATAGAACGTTCGGATAAATTTACCAAAACATCTAATTCTGATAATGCCAATGCACTTTTTTTTAATTTCTCTAAAAATGGTTCGATTATGTCAAACAATTCTATATACAGTGTTTTTTCTAAAAGTAAAGCTTGAAATTTAGCAGCAATAACTTTTTTTTCATAATTTTTTAATATAGGGATACTATAACGCTCTATGTTTTTTAAAGTTTGTATTTTAATATAAGATTGCGGAATTAAATGAGTATGACGTTTATTTACTTGAATATAATAACCAACAATATTATTGTATCCAATCTTGAATGAATCGATATTTAATCTCTTTTTTTCTTTTACTTCAAAATCGCTTAAATATTTTTGAGAATCATTTTTTAAAGATCGTAATTCATCAAGCTTTTTATTATAATTAAATGCAATTACTCCTCCATCTCGAATAGATGAAGGAACTGTTACATTTATTGATTTTTTTAATAAAAATAATATTTTTTCAAACTTTCCAATAGAAAGGCGAATCCTATTAATATTATTTGATTTTATTTTTTTTAATATGCCATCTAAATCAGGTAAAACATTTAACGTAGAACGCATGCGCACAAAATCACGAGGTAAGGCAGTACGTAAAGCTAAACGAGAACATATTCTTTCTAGATCACTAACTTGACCAAGAATATATTGTATTTCTTTATAAAAAGGCTGCAGACATTTAACTATTTTATGACGATTTCTAATCAAATTTAAATCTTTTAATGGAGCATTTAACCAGCGATTTAATAATCTTCCACCCATAGATGTTACTGTTTTGTTTAATACTGAAGATAAAGTATTTTTGTTATCGTCTAAAATACTTTCAGTAATTTCAAGACTTTTACGCGTACTGGTATTCATAAAAATATGATTTTCCATATAATCAAATTTTATTTTACGAATATGAGGTAAACACGATATATGCATTAATTTAACATAATTAATTAAACAACCAGCTGGGCGAATAACAAAATTATTTTTTTTAATACCAAATCCATTTAAACTAGAAGTTTTAAATTGTAAATTAAGTAATTTATATGAAATTTCTAAATCGAAATCTGATAATAAACGTTTTTGTATACATTTTCTATGAGATATTAATGAAACATCTTCAAAATTTTCAGGGTATAACAATTCTGTAGGATTTGTACGTTCAATTTCTGATAATAAAGAATTTTTATCAAAATGCTCAGAAACACCAAAAAATCCTAAAGAAATATCTAAAATAGCATATGCAAATTTATTATTTTCTTTCCAAACAGCTGCTATAAAATTATCTTTATTTTCCTCAAGAAACGCTTCATCTGTAATAGTTCCAGGAGTGATAACCCGCACTACTTGACGATTTATCAATTTTTTTTCAGAATAAACATCTTTTATTTGATCACATACTGCAACCGATTCTCCCATTTTTACAAGCTTAGCAAGATAATATTCTGCAGTATGACATGGTACTCCAGCCATAGGTATAATATTTTTATTTGAATGACCTTTTTTTGTTAAAGTAATTTTTAACAATCTAGAAACAAGTTTAGCATCTTCATAAAATAATTCATAAAAATCACCCATTTGATAAAAAAGTAACATATCAGGATATTTTGATTTTAAAGATAAATATTGTTTTATCATTGGAGTATGATTATTTTTTTTATTAGAAAAATTATTTTCAGTCATCTGGAACTCAAATATTGATAAAATTATTGAAATTATTAAAAATAAATACTTTAAAATTTATAAATTAAAAATTTAACATTATATACTAGATAAATGTATGATTTTATTTTATAAATTAGTTTTAAATTCTTAATTTTTAAAAAAAACATAAAACATGGATAGAAAAATGAAAAAAATATTAATTGTTTTATACAGCATATTTTTATCTTATAGTGCTTTATCTTATGAATTTACTAATAAAAAAGAATATGAAATAAAAAAAAGAAATATTTCTGATGTTCCTAAAGTAATGAATTTTTTTTCTTTTTTTTGTCCATACTGTTATGAGTTAGAAAAAATACATAATATTCAATTTTTAATTAAAAATAAAATAGATAAAAAAATAGAAATACAAAATTATCACGTTAATTTTTTAGGAGGAGAGTTAAGTAAAATATTAACAAAAATTTGGATCATATCTCAACAAATGAAAGTTGAAGAAAAAATTATGATGCCCATTTTCAAAGAAATTCAAGAAAATAATACTATAAGCAATGCTTCTAATATTAAAGATGTATTTTTAAAAGAAACAGGTATTAGTAACGACGAATACAACAAATTTTGGAATAGTTTTACAATTAAAATATTAGTACAAAAAAATGATAATGAAATAAAAAAAATTCAATTAGATCATGTTCCTAGTATGATAATAAATGGTAAATATATTATTGACTATTATAAACTAGAGATGATTTTTAAAAAAAATTTCTCTAAAAAATATATAGAACTAGTAAATTTTTTACTTTTTAAAAAATAAATTAATACGATATAATATGAAGATATGTATTTTTTATAGTAAACTCTTATTTAATAAGTAGTAAAATATTTTTAATATTTAATTTATATATTTTTTTTATATTATTTTTTTATTAAAATTTAATTGACTTAAATTTTTTATTTTACTAGAAAATAAAAAAAATATTGTTTTAATGTCCTACATTTTAAATATAAAGTTATCCTGTAAATAATTTTTATGAAAAAAATTATTTAATGATATTATTTTCTTTTGTTTCAATGCATTCCTTTTTAACTAATTAAAAGATAAAAAATGTATGTTATACATAAAAAAAAAACCTATTATTATAGTAGATGGTAGTTTATATTTATATCGTTCTTACTTTACATTTCAAAACTTTAATCATAATGAAGAAAATCCATCTGGAGCTATATATGGAATGTTAAAAACGATACAAAACATTTTAAAAAAAAATTATCGTTCACAAAAAATCATTATTATTTTTGATTCATCTAAAAAAACCTTTAGAAATACAATATTTAAAGAATATAAAAGTAATAGATCTACAATGCCAAATAAACTTTATATACAAATCCAACCTCTTCTTGAAATTCTTGAAGAAATTGGAATTAAGACTTTAAGTATTTTAGGAATAGAAGCCGACGATATTATTGGAAGTTTGTCATGTAAACTAGAACGAGAAGGAGAACAAGTATTAATTGTTAGTCATGATAAAGACATGATACAACTTGTAACTGATAACATTAATATATTGCATTTAAGTAAAAATATTGTTCTTACTCCAGATAAAATAAAAGAACAATATGGCATTTATCCTCAAGAATTTGTTGATCTTTTAGCTCTTATGGGAGATGCTTCTGACAATATTCCAGGAATCCCCAAAATTGGTATAAAAACTGCATTATTTCTATTAAAAAAATTTTCAAATATTAAAAATGTTTATAATAACATTGAAAAGGTACAATTTTTATCTTTTCGAAACGCTAAAAACGCTGCCATTCAATTAAAAAATTATAAAAAAACTGCTTTTCTTTCATATCAGTTAGCAAAAATAAAATTAGATATTCCTATCAATATTACTTCCGAAGAAATTACTTTAAAAAAAACATGTTTTAAAAAATTATCGAATTTAATCAAATTATATTCATTTAACGAATAAAAAACATTTATATTAAATAATATTTTTCATACCAATAGTTTAATTTAGATTTAAGCTTTTCAATTCCTATTTTTTTTAAAGATGAAAATAATTGAATGTCCAATTGATTGGAAAATTTTTCTAATTTTTTATGTACTTTTCGAAATTGAATATTTTGATTATTTATTGTAAACTTGTCACATTTCGTTAGTAGTAATAAAATAGGAATTTTATAAATTAAAGCAATGTTAATAATATCTTGATCTAAGTTTTTTAAAGGATATCTGATATCCATTAACAAAACTAATCCTTTTAAAGATCTATTAGTTTTCAAATAACTGTATATCATGTTTTGCCAATTCATTTTAATTGATAAAGGGGCTTTAGCATAACCATAACCGGGAAGATCAACAATTCTAAAATTAGAAGTTACTTGAAAAAAATTAATTAATTGAGTACGACCAGGGGTCTTGCTAAAACGAGCTAGTTTTTTTTGATTAGTCAATGAATTAATAGCACTAGACTTTCCTGAATTAGAATAACCAATAAAAGCAATTTCAATGCCATGTTCAATTTTTATATCAGAAATTTTAGCAATACTCTTTAAAAAAAATGTTTTATTATAATTCAAAATATTCAAAATATAACCTCAAATGTTTGGAATCAAAAAATTTTTTTAAAAATATTTTTTATTTAAAATTACTATTTTTTTAAAAAATCTTTCTCAAATAAATTTGATATTTTTAATATAAAAAATATAATCCGCAAAATTTAATCTTTTCTCATATTTTATCTAAAAACAGTCTCTATAATATATCTATCATTTAAAATAGATCACTTTTTAAAGGAAAAAAAATGCATAAGAATATAAGAAATATTGCTATCATAGCACATGTTGATCATGGTAAAACTACATTGCTAGATCAGCTATTGCAACAATCTGGAACTTTTCAAAAACATGAAGAAAAGAAAGAACGTATTATGGATACTGATGATTTAGAAAAAGAAAGAGGAATCACAATATTATCTAAAAATACTTCTATTAAGTGGAAAGAATATAAAATCAATATTGTTGATACACCAGGTCATGCTGATTTTGGTGGTGAAGTAGAACGAGTGATGTCTATGGTAGACTCGGTTTTGCTAGTAGTAGATGCATTAGATGGACCTATGCCACAAACTCGTTTTGTTACTAAAACAGCTTTTAAATATGGTCTAAATCCTATTGTAGTTATCAACAAAATTGATAGAAAAAACTCTCGTCCTGATTGGGTTGTAAATGAAATTTTTGATCTTTTTGTCAATCTTGATGCTAATGACAAACAACTTGATTTTCCAGTTGTATACACTTCTGCAATTCGTGGAACTTCAGGAATAGATCATCTTAACATGAAAGAAAACATGATTCCATTATACGAATCAATTATTAAATATGCCCCAGCTCCTAATGTTGATCCTAATCAAAAATTTCAAATGCAAATTTCGCAACTAGACTACAATAATTATTTAGGAGTAATAGGTGTTGGTCGTATTAAACAAGGTTATGTAAAACCAAATGATTCCGTAATTATTATTGATAGTTTGGGAAACAATAGAAATGGTAAAATTAATAAGGTATTAAATTATTTTGGACTAAAAAGATTAGAGATAGAAAAAGGAGAAGCGGGTGACATCATTGCTATTACAGGTCTAAATAAATTAAATATTTCTGATACAATTTGTCATCCAGATAATTTAAACCCCCTTCCACCGTTAATTATAGATCAACCTACAGTAAACATGTTTTTCTCAGTTAACACTTCACCTTTTTCAGGAAAAGAAGGTAAATATGTCACATCACGTCAAATTTTAGAAAGATTAAAAAAAGAAACTATACACAATGTAGCTTTACAAGTAGAAGAAACAAAAGATGCAAATATTTTTTCTGTTTCCGGACGTGGCGAATTACATTTATCGATATTAATAGAAAATATGCGTCGTGAAGGATTTGAACTAGAGGTATCTCGCCCCAAAATAATTTTTCGTAAAATTAATAATACAAAACAAGAACCATTCGAAAATTTGATTTTGGATATTGAAGAAAAACATCAAGGCAACATCATGAAATTTATAGGAGAAAGAAAAGGTGAGTTAAAAAACATTATTGTTGATCCTAATAAAAGAATACGTCTTGAATATATTTTATCTAGTAGAGCTCTAATTGGATTTCGTACAGAATTTATGAGTATAACTTCTGGAACTGGACTTTGTTATTCGTCTTTTAGTCATTATCAAGAATATCAAAAAAATAATATAGGACAAAGGAAAAATGGAGTTTTAATATCAAATAGCACTGGTATGGCAGTCGCTTTCGCTTTATTTAATTTACAAGAAAGAGGAAAGTTGTTTTTAGGACACGGCAGTCAAGTCTATGAAGGGCAAATAATAGGACTTCATAATCGTTCTAACGATTTAACAGTCAATTGTCTTACAGGGAAAAAACTAACTAATATGAGAGCTTCAGGAACAGACGAAGCGATAATTTTAACAACATTTACAAAATTTACATTAGAAGAAGCTTTATCTTTTATTAACGATGATGAATTAGTAGAAATTACACCAAATTCAATACGTTTACGAAAACGTTGTTTAAAAGAAAACGAGCGAAAAAAAGCAAATAGGAATAAAAATACTACAGTTAATTAAGAGAGTTTTATCAAAGATTAACTTTTATTAATTATATAATTCTATTTGCTCAATAGAATTATATAAATAATTTTAAGAAAAAGTATTTCACATAGAATAAAAAAATTTTTATAAATTCAACTTTTTAACAATTGAGAAATTAATAAATTATGTTTATTTTTTTGATGAAATAAACACAAATGTTCAGCAACAATAATAGTTTTTAAATCATTTATAGCTTTTTGAAA
Source organism: uncultured Buchnera sp. (assembly GCF_913776765.1). Classification (NCBI taxonomy): domain Bacteria; kingdom Pseudomonadati; phylum Pseudomonadota; class Gammaproteobacteria; order Enterobacterales; family Erwiniaceae; genus Buchnera; species uncultured Buchnera sp. Next base: position 242,435 of record NZ_CAJYPO010000001.1, on the reverse strand, counting down.
ATCATCATTGATAATTAAATAATCATATTCTGAATAATGATTCATTTCATCCACGGCTTTTTCCATTCTTTTTGAAATAACTGTATCACTATCTTGTCCTCGTTCTCGTAATCTTTTATATAATTCATCCTTAGATGGAGGAAGCAAAAAAATACTTTTTGAATTTGGCATTTTATATCTAATCTGATTGGCCCCTTGCCAATCAATGTCAAGAAAAACATCAATCCCTGAAAACAACATTTTTTCAATAGATTGGCGCGAAGTTCCATAATAATTATTAAACACTTTAGCATATTCTAAAAAAGATTCTTGTTTAATCATTATTCTGAATTCTTTTTTTGATATGAAATAATAGTGCTTTCCATGAGATTCACCGGGTCTCATAACTCTAGTAGTATGAGAGATAGAAACTTGAATATTATACAAAGATTGTGTTTTTAATAATCCTTCAATTAAACTGGATTTTCCTGTTCCACTTGGAGCTGAAATAATAAAAAGAATACCTTGAGACATGATGTTTTAAAAAGTATTATCTAATTTTTTTTAAAAAAAGATTTTTTAAAAAAATTGTTAAATAAAAGATAAAGAATACTAATTTTTAATGAAAAAAACATTTTCGAATTCATAAATTCTAAACATATTTTTAATATTTATAGATTTATTTAATACTGCTTGTATGCAAATTTCATTAACTTTAATATGAACTATTGCTAATAAGAAACCAACTCTATACCATTTTTCTTCTTTTTTCATTTCAATAATAGAACCAATTTCAGGATTAATATTTCCTGTACTTAATAAAAGATATAATTCATGTTTATTCAAATTTTTATGAAACATTCGTGATATTGTTTCTTGTCCATAATAGCATCCTTTGTTAAAGCTTACAGCTTGTAGCATTGTTAAATTAATAGATTGTGGCAAAAATTTCTGAGTATTTTTTTCATCGATAATAGGAAATCCTGATTCCATGTCTAATAAAAGCCATTGTTTACTATCATTGAGTAATGTTATTTCATTTTCTTTTTTCTGTAGAAACAATACATCATTTAAAGATAAAACCAATAAAAATCTTTCAAAAGGTTCCGAAAACCAAAGTATAGTTCTATCTTCATTAGAAATTAACGGAGATTTTTTATTTGGTATGCTAAAAAAATTTTTTGATAAAAAAAACTTAGCATTAAAACCAGACAATCCAAATAAATAAATATTATCTAATTTTCGAATTTGTACTTTAGAAAAAACAGCATATTTTTCTAATTCTTTAATTTGTATCTTAGCAACACTTTTACGAATAATATAAGCATAACCTTTTTTATAATGAAATAAAAACATAGTTGCCCATACTTTCCCATTAAAATTACAATGAGCACAAAGTTTGTATTCTTCTTTTTTTAAAAAATCTACATCAATAGTAAATTGATTTTGAAGATGTTTTTTACTATCAAGACCATCTATATAAACTAAGCACCACTCTTCAAGTAAACTTAATGTTAAAGGTAAATTTATTGAAGGATGAACGGAATTTTCTAAAAATTTAGATAACAACGTCATTTCTCCTAAAAAAAATATATTAATTAAAAAAAATAAACTTATCAGATTAAATATATAATAAAAAAATAAATTTTTTATTTTTTAATAATTTTTATAAAATTATCTTAAAATTATTTTTTTAAACAAATTTTTGGAAAAAAATATGATAGATATCAATATAATAACAAGTCAAATAAAAAACTTGACACAACGCAAAAAAGATTTAAAGAGGTATCTTTGACTATACAATAAAAAATGCACGTATTTTAGAAATTGATTTAGAATTATCATCACCTGAAATATGGAAAAGAAAAAAATCTATATATAATCTGAACAAGGAAAAAAATTTATTAAATATAATAGTAAATAAAATCAATAATATTGAAAAAAATATAAAAGAAATAATTATTTTCTTAGATCTAGCAATAGAAACAGAAGATAGTATTTTACTACAAGATATTCTTAAAGAAATTAAAAAAATAGAAGAAAAGATAAAAGAACTTGAATTTTATCGTATGTTTTCAAATAAACATGACAACTGCAACTGTTATGTTGACATACAATCTGGTTCTGGAGGAACAGAAGCTCAAGATTGGTCAAAAATATTATTAAGAATGTATTTAAAATGGTCTGATAAAAAAGGATTTAAAACAGAGATCATTGAAGAATCTGTAGGAGAAATAGTTGGTATTAAATCGTCTACTATCAAAGTTTCTGGAGAATATGCTTTCGGATGGTTAAGAACAGAAACAGGCATACATCGTTTAATTAGGAAAAGTCCATTTGATTCAGGAAAACGACGTCATACTTCATTTAGTTCAGTTTTTATATATCCTGATATAGAAGATAAAATTAATATTGAAATTCATCCATCTGATCTTAGAGTAGATGTATACAGAGCTTCTGGAGCAGGAGGACAACATGTAAACAGAACAGAATCAGCTGTTCGAATTACTCATTTACCTACAAACATTGTCACTCAATGCCAAAGTAATCGATCACAGCACAAAAATAAAGAGCAAGCAATTAAACAGATGAAATCTAAATTATATGAAATGAAAATAAAAGAAAAAAAAGAAAAACAAAAAAAAATAGAAAACAATAAATTAGATATCAGCTGGGGTAATCAGATTCGTTCTTACGTGTTAGATAATTCAAAAATAAAAGATCTTAGAACTGGAATCGAAAAATATAATGTACAATCTGTATTAGACGGTGATTTAGATGATTTTATTGAACAAAGCTTAATAATGGGGTTATAAGAAATACAATGATTAAAAAAATAAATTCAAATAATAATATTTTTAACGATGAAAAAAAAATAAGAAAAGAAAAACTTATTAATATGAAAAAAAATGGATTTTCTTTTCCAAACATTTTTAAAAGAAACACTAATTCTATAAAAATACATCAATTATATAAAAACAAAACAATTAACGAACTTAAAACTCTAAATATTGAAGTTTCTATTGCAGGTCGTATGATACAACGAAGAATTATGGGGAAAGCATCTTTTTTTACATTACAAGATATGGAAGGAAAAATACAAATTTATACCAGAGAAAAAGCAATTACATCTGAATTTTACAACAATCATTTCAAAAAATGGGATATTGGAGATATTTTAGGCATAGAAGGAATATTGTTTAAAACAAAAACAGGCGAATTATCTATTTTTGCTAAAATATTAACAATATTAACTAAATGTTTAAGACCCTTACCTGATAAATTTCACGGATTGTCTAATCAAGAAAAACGTTATCGAAAAAGATATTTAGATTTGATTAGTAATAGTAAATTATTTAATGTTTTTAACAGTCGTTCTAAAATAATCAGATTAATTCGAAATTTTATGATAGAAAATGATTTTCTAGAAGTAGAAACCCCTATGTTACATAACATTCCTGGAGGAGCTACTGCTAAACCTTTTATTACTTATCATAATGAAATGCACAAAGAAATGTACTTAAGAATAGCACCTGAATTGTATTTAAAACAACTTATTATAGGTGGTTTTGAACGTATTTTTGAACTAAACAGAAATTTTCGTAATGAAGGAGTTTCTGCTCGACATAATCCAGAATTCACTATGATGGAAGCATACATGGTTTATTCTAATTATAAAGATATGATGAATTTTACTGAAAATTTAATAAAAAATCTAATAAAACTACTTTTTGAAAAAAGTAAAATACAGTATGACAAATACTGTTTAAATTTCAATGTTCCATTTGAAGTCTTAACAATGAAAGAGTCTATTTTAAAATTTAATTCAAATATTTGTTTATCAGACTTAAAAAACTTAAAAAAAATTAAAAAAATTGCGAATAATATTGGTATAGAAATAGAAGATAACTGGAATTTAGGTTATATAGAAAACGAAATTTTTGAAAAAACAGTAGAAAAAAAGCTTATTCAACCTACTTTTATTACTGAATACCCAGTAGAAGTTTCTCCTCTAGCTAGACGTAATGATTCTGATTCTAACGTAACAGATAGATTTGAGCTATTTATTGCTGGATATGAAATAGGAAATGGATTTTCCGAACTAAACGATGCAGAAGATCAAAAAAATAGATTTTTAAATCAGATGCAAATAACAGAAAAAGAAAAAAATAAAGATATATTTTATGATGAGAATTATATAGAAGCATTGAAATACGGTTTGCCTCCTACTGCAGGTTTGGGAATTGGAATTGATCGTTTAATTATGATATTAACAAATCAAGTAAGCATTCGCGATGTTATTTTATTTCCAACGTTACGCTTATTTAAAAAATAAATTTTTTAAAAAATACAATGTTAAAATAATTAAATAGGAAAAAAAATGCCAAAATTATTAAGTACAAGCACAACAAATCTCAATTTTGAAAATATTCAAATACTAATAAAAAAATTTCCCTCTCCATTTTGGGTATATGACTCGAGTGTTATCTATAAAAAAATAAAATTATTAAAAGAATTTGATATTATTCGATTTGCTCAAAAAGCATGTTCAAATATTCATATATTGCGCTTAATGAAAAAAAATAATTTAAAAATAGATGCAGTTTCTTTAGGAGAAATAGAACGAGCTTTAGCTGCTGGATTTAAACCTAATTCAAACGAAATAATTTTTACTGCAGATCTTTTTGACCAAGAAACTTTATCTAAAGTAATTGATTTTAAGATTCCAGTCAACGCTGGATCAATAGATATGTTAAAACAGTTAGGTAGACTTTCTCCAGGTCATCATGTTTGGTTAAGAATTAATCCAGGATTTGGATATGGACATAGTAAAAAAACTAACACTGGAGGAGAAAATAGTAAACATGGTATTTGGAATCCCAATTTAGCCATACCTGTTATAAAAAAATATAAATTAAAACTAATAGGTTTACATATGCATATTGGTTCAGGAGTTAACTATGAACATTTAAAAAAAGTGTGTCAAGCTATGATAGAACATGCAATTAAAATAAATGAAAAAATATTGTTTATTTCTGCTGGAGGTGGACTGCCAATTCCCTATAAATTTGATGAAAAACCTATTGATACGAAAAAATATTTTATGATTTGGGATGAAGCAAGAAAAAAAATATCTCGTTTTTTAAATACACCAATCCAATTAGAAATTGAACCAGGTAGATTTTTAGTAGCAGAATCAGGAATTTTAATTTCACAAGTAAGAGCAATTAAAAAAATGGGAGATAAAAATTTTGTTTTAATTGATGCTGGTTTTAACGATCTTATGCGTCCAACTATGTATGGAAGTTATCATCATATATCTGTTGTATCTAAAGATAATCGCAAAATAAATGAAAAAGAAACAATAGATACAGTTATAGGCGGTCCTTTATGTGAATCAGGCGATATATTTACACAGAAAGAAGGAGGAAAAATAGAAACAAGAAAACTGCCAATTTTGAAAATAGGAGATTATTTAATTTTTCATGACACTGGTGCTTACGGTGCTTCAATGTCATCTAATTATAATACAAGACCATTAATTCAAGAGATAATGTTAGAAAAAAATAAATTCAGAACTATCCGAAGAAGACAAACAATTAAAGAACTATTAAGTTTAGAAACATAATGTTTTTCAAAAAAAATTTTTGTTTTTTAAGATTAAATCTAATTTCAATTTAAAAGGATGCAATACAATATATGTATATTAATTTTCCAAATATAGATCCTATTATTTTTTCAGTTGGTCCTATAAAAGCTTACTGGTATGGTTTTATGTATCTTATAAGTTTTGTATTTGCTATGTGGTATGGAAAAAAAAAATTAAAAAAAAATCAGATAAAGAAAAGATAGAAAAATTAATATATATTATTTTTATAAGTTCATGTATCGGAGGTAGAATAGGATATATAATTTTTTATAACTTTTCATATTTTTCTCAAAATATATTATGCTTCTTACACATTTGGGAAGGTGGTATGTCTTTTCATGGAGGATTAATAGGGGCAATAATTGCTATATATTACTTTTCTTTAAAAAAGAATATAAAAATATTAAAAATGTCTGATTTTATAGTTCCACTAGTACCTTTCGGATTGGGAGCAGGAAGGTTAGGTAATTTTATCAATGGCGAATTATGCGGTCGTATAGCACCAAATTTTTCATATGCTGTTCTTTTTCCCACAACATACAAAGAAGATTTAAAAGCAGTTTCTAGAAATCCTGAATTACAACCTATATTAGATAAATATGGAGTATTACCCCGTCATCCCTCACAAATATATGAATTTATTTTAGAAGGTATTTTTTTATTCTTTATAATCTATTTTTTTTCCAGAAAAAAAAGGAATACAGGTAGTATAAGTGCTTTATTTTTAATAAGTTATGGAATATTAAGAATAATAAGTGAATTTTTTCGAGAGCCAGATCCTCAAATTGGATTATTCAAAAATATAATATCTATGGGTCAAATATTATCTATTCCAATGATTATTATTGGATGTATTATAATGTTTAAACTTATTCATAAAAAATAGTTCTTTTCTTGAGGTATTATGAAACAATATTTAAATTTAATAAAAAAAATAATTAAAAATGGAAATTTAAAAAAAGATCGGACTGGTACAGGAACTTTATCTATTTTTGGACATAATATGAGATTTAACTTGAAAAAAGGATTTCCTCTGATTACAACAAAAAAATGTCATATACCATCAATTATTCATGAACTTTTATGGTTTCTTAAAGGAGATACAAATATTGAATACCTTAATAAAAATAAAATATCAATTTGGAACAATTGGGCAGATAAATTTGGTAATTTAGGTCCAATTTATGGAAAACAATGGAGAAGTTGGGATGCATCTAACGGAAAAAAAATTGATCAAATAAAAAACGTACTAAAACAACTAAAAGAAAATCCTGATTCTCGTAGAATATTAGTATCTTCCTGGAATGTTGGAGAAATTGATAAAATGTCTTTAGCTCCATGTCATATATTATTTCAATTTTATGTATTAAAAGAAAAATTAAGTTGTCAACTTTACCAACGCTCTTGCGATGTATTTCTTGGTTTACCCTTTAATATAGCTAGCTATGCAATACTTCTACATATGATAGCTCAACAATGCGAATTACAAGTTGGGGAATTTTTATGGACAGGAGGAGATGTTCATTTATATACAAATCATATTGAATTAGCAAAAAAACAAATACTTCGAATACCTCGGAAATTACCAGAATTAATAATTTTAAAAAAACCTCAATCATTGTTTCATTATTCTTTTGAAGATTTTAAAATTGTTGGATATAAACCCTATCCTTTAATTAAGGGAGAAATATCTGTATAAAACACCGTATTTTTATATTGATACAGTATCTTCATATAATAACTAGGATAAATTTTATCAGAATGAAATATATATATATAAAAACTTGGGGATGTCAAATGAATGAATATGATTCATCTATGATCATGACATTCTTAGAAAAGACAAAAAAGTATTTAATTACTAAAGAAGCCGAAAAAGCTGACGTATTAATTTTAAATACTTGTTCTATAAGAGAAAAAGCTCAAGAAAAAGTTTTTCATCAATTAGGAAGATGGAAAAAATTAAAAAATAAAAAACCTGATATCATCATTGCAGTAGGAGGTTGTGTAGCAACACAAGAAGGTAAAGAAATTTTTAAAAGAGCAAATTATGTAGATATTGTATTTGGTACACAAACTTTACATAAATTACCTAAAATGATAGATGAAATCGAAAAAAATCGTCAATTTATAATTGATATTAGTTTTCCTCAATTAGAAAAATTTAATTATTCTTTAAAAACTAAAACTACAGGATATACAGCTTCTGTTTCTATAATGGAAGGATGTAATAAATACTGTTCATTTTGCGTTGTACCATACACTAGAGGACATGAAATTAGTCGTCCATCTGACGATATTTTATTAGAAATATCAATATTAGCTGAAAATGGTATTAAAGAAATTAATTTATTAGGACAAAATGTCAATGCATATCGAGGTCGAACTTTTAATGGAAAAATTTGTTTTTTCTCAGAATTATTACGATTAGTTTCTGAAATAGACGGTATCGAGAGAATTCGTTTTACAACAAGTAATCCACTTGAATTTAGTGATGACATTATTGAAGTTTATCAAGATACACCAAAATTAGTTAGCTTTCTTCATCTTCCCGTTCAAAGTGGATCAAACAGAATTCTCCAGCTAATGAAAAGATCGTATACAACAGAAGAATATGAAATAATTATAGAAAAACTTATATCAGCTCGTCCAAATATTCAAATTAGTTCCGATTTTATTGTGGGGTTTCCTAGTGAATCTGAAGAAGATTTTCAAAAAACTATGAATTTTATAAAAAAAATAAATTTTGATATGAGTTTTAGTTTTATATATTCTAGTCGACCAGGTACACCGGCTTCAGAAATGGAAGATAATATTGATTTAAAAGAGAAGAAAAAACGCTTATATACATTACAAAATTGTATAAACAAACAAACTATGTCTTGGAGTAGAAAAATGTTAGAAAGTATACAATCTGTTTTAGTAGAAGGTATATCAAAAAAAAATATTATGGAATTATATGGAAGGACAGAAAACAATAGAATCGTTACTTTCAAAGGATCTCATCATATGATTGGTAAGTTTATTAAACTAAAAATAAAAGAAATACATACTCATTCATTAAAAGCTGAATTAATTCAAAATTAGATGAAAAAAACAAATAATATTATCTTAACAATTCAAATAAATTGTAAAAATACCAAAAATATACCAAAAAAACATTTTTTTGAAAGATGGATAAAAAGAACCTTATATAAAAAAAAAATATTAATTTAATTACAATTAGAATTGTCGATGAAATAGAAATAAAAAATCTAAATTTACAGTATAGAAGAAAAAATAAATCAACAAATATTTTATCTTTTCCATTTAATTCTTTTATAAATAAAAATAAAAAATTATTAGGAGATCTTGTTTTATGTAAAAAAATAATTGAACAAGAATCCTTAAAATACAAAAAAACATTAGAATCACGTTGGGCACATATGACAATACACGGAACACTACATCTTTTAGGATATGATCATAAAAATGAAAAAGAAAAAAATGTTATGGAAAAAAAAGAAAATAAAATAATGTTATCTTTAAATTATGAACAACCATATTTTATGAAAAATTCTTAATTTTTTTATAAAAAATATTTCAACCTATCTCTTTCTACCTATAGAATAGTAAAAAGATATTTTAAAAATAGATAATCATAATACTATGAGCAACGAAGATACACAAAGTACTGAAAAAATCAATCGAAAAGGTTTTTTTTCTATTTTACTAAATCAAATTTTTCACGATGAACCAAAAAACAGAGAAGAACTACTGGTATTGATTCGTGATTCAGAACAAAATGAGTTAATAGATCAAGATACTTGTGATATGTTAGAAGGCGTTATGCATATTGCAAAAAAAAGAATCAAAGATATTATGATACCAAGAACACAAATGATAACATTAAAACTAAATTATAATCTTAATAAATGTCTTGATATTATAATTGAATCTGCACATTCACGTTTTCCAGTAATGAGTCGAGATCAAAATTATGTAGAAGGATTTTTAATTGCAAAAGATCTATTACCATTTATGCAAAATTCAAGAGATACATTCTGTATAAAAAATATATTAAGATCTGCTGTTGTAGTTCCTGAAAGTAAATCTGTAGATAGAATGCTAAAAGAATTTCGTTTAAAAAGAAGTCATATGGCCATAGTAATAGATGAATTTGGAGCAGTTTCAGGATTAGTTACAATAGAAGATATTCTTGAATTAATTGTAGGAGAAATTCAAGATGAATATGATGATGAAGAAAAAGTAAATATTAGAAAATTAAAAAAATGTATATTTTCCGTCAAAGCACTTACAGAAATAAAAGAATTTAATGATACTTTTGAAACTAATTTCAGCGACGAAGAAGTAGATACAATTGGTGGATTAGTCATGAAAGTTTTTGGACATTTACCAAGTAGAGGAGATAATATTAATATTAATGGATATAATTTTAAAGTTTCTATAGCTGACAGTCGAAAAGTTATACAAATACATGTAACTATTCCAGAAAACAAAATCCCCAAAAAATTAGAAAAATAAGAATTATATTAATATCTTTTATCTGAAAAATTATTTTATTAAAAATGAAAATTATACTATTCAGTATATTTTTATACTTTTAATTTAATAAAAAATTAATAAAAATTAATTTAAATAATAAAATTAAAAATCCTCTTATTTTTTTAAGATAAATTGTTCATCCATAAAAAATCAAATTAAAAACATTTTGTTTATATTTTTATCAAAGCTAATTTTTTTTAAACTATCATATATTTTATACGAGTGAAATTATGGAAAAAGAATACTGTCCGAAAAATATTGAATCATACGTGCAGAAATATTGGAAAGATAATAAAATTTTTCATGTTTATGAAGATGACAAAAAAGAAAAATATTACTGTCTTCCAATGCTCCCATATCCTTCTGGAAAATTACATATGGGTCATGTAAGAAACTATACAATTAGTGATGTTATTTCAAGATATCAAAGAATGTTAGGAAAAAATGTTTTACAACCAATTGGTTGGGATGCTTTTGGATTACCTGCTGAAGAAGCAGCTATTAAAAATAAAACTAAACCATCTGATTGGACACATAAAAATATTGAATACATGAAAAAACAACTTCAATCGCTAGGCTTTAGTTATGATTGGGACCGAGAAATAACTACATGTAAACCAGACTATTATCGTTGGGAACAATGGTTTTTTATTCAGTTATATAAAAAAAAATTAGTTTATAAAAAAAATAGTTTCGTAAATTGGTGTCCTTACGACAAAACTGTTTTGGCTAATGAACAAGTTATAAAAGGTTGTTGCTGGAGATGTCAGAATAAAATCACAATCAAAAAAATACCACAATGGTTTATAAAAATCAGAGATTATGCAGAATCTTTATATAACGATCTCAATCGTTTAGAAAACTGGCCTGAAAAAGTAAAAAACATGCAAAGAAATTGGATTGGTCGATCAAAAGGATTTGAAATTGTTTTAAATATTTTAAATAGTACTGAAAAAATTAAAGTATTTACTACTAGATTAGACACAATAATGGGGGCAACATATATTTCCATATCACCTTTTCATAAATTTTCACTTCAGATTTCTAAAGAAAAAAAAGAAATAAAAAATTTTATTCAAAAACAAATTAACGATAATGTTTCTCAAGAAGATATAGAAAAAATAAAATTTGAAGGTATAAATAGTAATATGTTTGTTTTTCATCCAATTACCAATAAAAAAATACCTATTTGGATAGCAAATTTTGTTCTAAAAGAATATGGTACTGGTGCAGTTATATCAGTTCCAGGACATAATCAAAACGATTGGAATTTTGCCATAAAGAATAATTTAAAAATAAAATATGTCATTAAAAATCAAAAGTTTAAAAACGTAGAATTATATAATTTATTTACGACTGAAAAAGGAATACTATTCAATTCTGGAACATTTAATAATCTTAATTATCAAGATGCTACTAAGCAAATAAAAAAAACACTATCACAAAAAAAAATTATAACAGAAAAAATAAATTACAAATTACAAGATTGGTGTGTATCAAGACAGCGTTATTGGGGTGCACCTATTCCTATGGCAACAACAAAAAATGGAGACATTATAGCAATACCAGAAAATAACCTACCGGTAGTATTACCAGAAATAAAACATAGTTCTAATTTATTACAAACACCTATGAATAGTACTTCTGAATGGGCTAAAATTAAAATTGAAAATCAAGACGTTATCCGCGAAACCGATACTTTTGATACGTTTATGGAATCATCTTGGTATTATGTAAGATATACTTGTCCGAATTATAATAAAGGAATGATTGACCCTATAGCGTCAAAATATTGGTTACCTGTAGACCAATATATTGGAGGCATAGAGCATGCAATTATGCATTTAATGTATTTTAGGTTTTATCATAAATTACTATATGATTTTAAATTAGTTGAATTTAATGAACCAGTAAAAAATTTACTGTGTCAAGGTATGGTACTTGCTGAAGCATTTTATCAGTTTGATAAAAATAATCAACGTAATTGGATTCATCCATCTTGTGTGCAAATAAAAAAAAATTTAAAAGGAGAAACTATTAAATTTTATGATAAAAACAAGAAAGAAGTTATATATGCAGGTATGATTAAAATGTCTAAATCTAAAAATAATGGAATTGAACCAGAATTAATGATAAATCGTTATGGTGCTGATACTGTTCGTTTGTTTATAATGTTTGCTGCTCCGATAGAATCATCTTTAGAATGGAGAGAATCTGGTGTAAAAGGAATTTATCGTTTTTTAAAAAAAGTTTGGAAATTAGTATTTAATTATATTGAAATAAAAACAATAAATAAAAAAATAAATTTTGATGTATTAAACGAAAAGCAAAAAGAAATTTATTGTTTTCTGCATAAAACTATTTTTAAAGTTTCTGATGATCTAAGTCGTCGAAAAACATTTAATACTGCGATTTCTGCTATTATGAAACTGGTTAATGAACTAATAAGTTTTAAACTAGAAAATGAAGAAGATAAATGTATTATGAAAGAATCTTTAATTGCTATTATTAAAATGCTTTATCCATTCACACCACATTTTTGTTTCATATTATGGAAAAATTTAAATAAAAACTGTTCTATTGATTATGAAACCTGGCCAACTTTTGAAAAAAATCTTTTATCTAAAGATAAAAACACACTGATTGTACAAATAAATGGTAAAAAAAGATGTACTGTAGAAGTTGAAAATAATTTAAATAAAGAAGAAGTTCTATCTTATATAAAAAACAACTCAATCGTTCAAAAAAAATTAAAAAATTCAGAAATAATTAAAATAATTTATATTCCTAAAAAAATAATCAACTTTGTAGTTTAGATAATGATGTTTTTGTCCAAATGAAAATTATATACCAAGAAGAACTGAAAAAAAAATTAATTAAAAAATTAAATTATTGCTATGTATTGTTAGGAGAAGATTCATTTTTTTTAAACAAAACTGAAAAATTAATATTCGATATTGCAAAGAATAAAAAATTTTTAGAAAAAAACGTTATTAATATAGAAAAAACCATAGACTGGAATAAAGTAATTAATTTTTATAAATTAAAAAATTTATTTTTCAAAAAAACTATTTTAATAATTAATTTTATTATAAAAAAATTAAATTCATCTTTAATTAAAAATATAAAAAAAATACCTTTTTTTAAAAATAAAGATATATTAATAATATTAAAATTTAATGAATTATCCGGTTTTATAAAAAAAAACACAACACTAAAAGTTCTAATGTCAGAAAGCGATATTATATATTGCTCAACTCCATATGAATGGGCATTTAAAAACTGGTTAAAATATGAAATAAAAAAAAGAAATTTAAAAATAACACGAGAATCTTTTTCATTATTACATAAATATTATGAAGGAAACGCGTTATGTGCATATCAAATATTAGATATTCTTTTAATTACATGGCCTAATGAAAATATAAAAATAGAAAAAATAAAAAAAATTATTAATCAATTTTCAATTTTTTCTCCTTCAAATTGGATAAATGCAATATTTAATAATGATGAAGAAAAAGCTATTTACATATTAGATAGTTTTTTTAAACAAAAATACAATCCTCTTGTTTTAATACGGTCACTTCAAAAAGATCTATTAATTTTACTAAATATGAAAAGAGAAAAAAAATTAGATATAAATATCGTCTTAAAAAAAAACAACGTTTGGTTTAATAGATCTAAATTTTTTATTAATGCACTGCGTTCTATTGATTTTAATAACTTTTTAAAAATAATAAGAATCTTATTACAAATAGAAATTAAAATAAAAAAAGAATACAACAATTCTGTATGGATACAGTTAAAAACGTTAACATTGTTGTTATCTTCACCAATTAAATACATATCATAAAAATAGTAAAAAAATGAAAGAAATGTATGCAATATTTGGAGGGAATTTTGATCCCATTCATTATGGTCATATTACTTCTGCTGAAAAATTAGCAGAAGAACTATCAATAAAAAAAATAATATTACTGCCAAATCATGGACCTCCTCATCGATCTAAAACAAAAACATCTATAATAGATAGATTGAAAATGATTAAGTTCGCTATTAAAAACAATCAACTATTTAAAATAAGTTATTTAGAAACTAAAAAAAACACAACTTTTTACACGATAGAAACATTAATAAAAATAAGAAAAAAAATTGGTTATCTGCAACCATTATGTTTTATAATAGGAGAAGATAATCTAAATAATCTAAATATTTGGAAAGATTGGGAAAAAATATTATCATTATCTCATTTATTAATTTGTCCTAGAATACATGTAAAAAAAAACAATTCTAAATTAAAAAAATGGATTGTATCTCACACTGTTAATAATGTTAATTTTTTATATAAAAAACCGTTTGGATTTATTTTTTTTTCAAAAATATCTATGATTAATATCTCTTCAACTGAAATAAGGAAAAATTATTATGAAGGTAAAAGTTCTTACGGATTATTACCTTCAAAAATAGACAAATATATTTTATCAAAAAATCTGTATAAAAATTTATAATCAAAATTTATTTCTATTTCTTTAAAAAAAATAAAAAATATGAAAAAAAAAATATTATATTAAATTTAATTGGACTTCGATGCCCTGAACCTATTATGTTGATAAGAAAAACACTAAGAAAAATGAAAAAAAATGAAAAAATACTAGTATTAGCAGATGATCCATCAACTAAAAGAGATATTCCGTATTTTTGTCATTTTATGGATCATGAACTTATAGATCGTTTTATTCATGTAAAACCATATCGCTACTTATTAAAAAAAGGACTTTCTTCTACGAAAATAGACTAATTCATACAATTTTTGTAAAAAAATAGTCAAAAAATTAATATACACACTAGGTGTGTATATTAATATATACTTTATGAGTAAAATTTTTTTTTCTTAAAAAATCAAATGTCAACTAATAAATTTAACATTCTTCTTAAAGGCTCAGCGGCACCCCATAATAATTGATCTCCCACAGTAAAAGCAGAAAGATATTTATTACCCATATTTAATTTTCTTAATCTACCTACTGGTATCTTTAATGTACCAGTCACCGAAGATGGAGTTAAATTATATAACGTTTCTTTCATGTTGTTAGGCACAACATTAACCCATTGGTTGTGATTAACAATAATTTCTTTGATATTCTCTAAAGAAATATCCTTTTTTAATTTAATTAAAAATGACTGACTATGACATCGAATTGAACTAATTCGAACACATGTCCCGTCAATTAAGATCTTTTTTTTCAAATTTAAAATTTTATTTGTTTCAGCTTGTCCTTTCCATTCTTCTCGACTTTGACCACTTTCCATTTCTACATCTATCCAAGGTATTAAACTAGCAGCTAACGGTACAGAAAAGTTTTCTAACGGAAAGTTTTTATTACGACTTTCTCGAGTGACTTTTTTCTCAATATCTAAAACAGAATAAGATTTATCTAATAATTGTTCAGAAACAACATTATATAAAGAACCCATTTGTTTTAATAATTCAATTACATGACGAGAACCAGCACCAGATGCTGCTTGATAAGTAGATACAGAAATCCAATCTATTAAATTATTTGAAAATAATCCCCCTAAAGCCATTAACATTAAACTAACAGTACAATTACCACCTACAAAAGTTTTAATTCCTTTATCTAATCCATTATTTATGATGTTTAAGTTTACAGGATCTAATACGATTATAGAATCATTTTCCATTCTTAAAGTAGAAGCAGCATCTATCCAATAACCTTTCCAATTTTTATTGCGCAATTGTGGATAAACTTTTTCAGTATAAGAACTTCCTTGACATGTAATAATAATATTCATTTCTTGTAATAAATTAATATTATAAGCATCCTTTAAGTTTTTAAATAATATATTATTTATAATAGGACCATCTTGACCAGATTGAGAAGTGGAAAAAAAGTGAGGAACAATTTTTGAAAAATCATTTTCTTCCTGCATCCTTTTTAATAAAACTGATCCTACCATTCCACGCCAACCAATTATTCCAACAGACTTAATCATTAATTAATATACGGATTTTTAAATTAACAACAATTTTCATCAAAATTGATAACTAATTTAGTTAAAGTAAAATCTTTCCGTCCTCCGAAAGTAAATATAAATACTGTATACTTTTTATGAAAAAAATAGTTATTTGCAGAAAATATAAAATTTTATTTAAATTTTTAATATACTATAAAATTATAAATTTATCTTAAAATTAAGATTTATATATATATAAAAAAAAATAATATTAATATATTTATATTGTTAAATAAAATTTTCAATATTTTGTTCAAATTGCACATCGTTAAAAACTTTACATTTCTAAAAGGACATAATAAATTAAAATGAATGAAATAATTTCTACAACTATATTGCTAATATTAATCATGGATCCTTTAGGCAATCTTCCAATTTTTATGACAATATTAAAAAATTTAGATGCAAAAAGGAGAAGAATAGTAGTTATACGTGAAATGATTATAGCTCTAGTTGTTATGTTAATATTTTTATTTGTCGGAGAAAAAATACTTACTGTTCTTAATTTAAAAACTGAAACAGTCTCTATATCTGGAGGAATTATTTTATTTCTTATTGCTATAAAAATGATTTTTCCTTCAGATGACAACAATAGTGGAACTTCTTCAGACGAGGAACCGTTTTTGGTTCCATTAGCTATTCCGTTAGTTGCAGGACCATCTTTATTAGCTACTTTGATGTTATTGTCTCATCAGTATCTTCATCATATGTCTTATTTGGTGGGATCATTACTAATTGCATGGTTTTTTACAATTATAATATTATTATTATCTGGTTTATTTTTAAAATTATTTGGTGATAAAGGTGTAAATGCATTAGAACGATTAATGGGTCTTATACTAATAATGCTCTCTACCCAAATGTTTCTTGACGGAATAAGAGCATGGTTTAAAAATTAAAATTTGTTAAATAAAGGTGATTTTATGAATTTGAGAAAAATGACTGAATTGAATATAACAGGAAAAAAAATTTTAATAAGAACAGATTTAAATGTTCCGATGAAAGATGGAATAATTCAATCTGATGCAAGAATACTTGCTGCTCTTCCTACCATTAAAATGGCAGTTCAAAAAAAAGCTAAAATAATTATTATGTCTCATTTAGGACGTCCAAAAGAAGGACACTATACACAAAAATATTCTTTATTCCCTATTTTTGAATATCTAAAGAAAAAATTAAAAGAAACAAAAATTTATTTTTCTCATAATCATTTAAAAAAAGTTGAAATAAATTCAGGAGAAATATTGATTTTAGAAAATGTTCGTTTTAACGTAGGAGAACTAAAAAATGATGAAAATTTATCTAAAGAATATGCTAATTTATGTGATATTTTTGTTATGGATGCTTTTGGTAGTTCACATAGAATACAATCTTCAACATATGGCATTGGAAAATTTGTTAAAATTGCATGTGCTGGACCTCTTTTAATATCTGAAATTAATAGTTTAAAAAAAGCATTAAAAAATCCAATTCGTCCTATGGTGGCTATAGTAGGAGGTGCAAAAGTATCAACTAAATTTAATGTACTGAATAAATTAGCTAAAATATCAGATACAATAATTGTCGGAGGAGGTATAGCTAATACATTTTTAGCCATTGATAATAATGTTGGAAAATCATTATATGAACCAGAATTCATACTAAAAGCTAAAAAATTACGTGATGAACACAGTAATATTATTATACCGATTGATTCTCGTGTTGGAAAAAATTTTTCTCCTAATGAAAAATGCACAATAAAATTATCTTCTAAAATCAAAAATAACGAAGAAATTATGGATTTTGGTGATGAAACAATAAAGAAAATTATTAAAATCCTTAAAAAAGCAAAAACAATTCTTTGGAATGGACCTGTTGGGGTGTTTGAATTTCCTAATTTTCGAAAAGGAACTGAAATGATTGCAAAAACAATTTCAGAAAATAATGGATTTTCAATAGCAGGTGGTGGAGATACATTATCTGTCATTGATATGTTTCAAATAAAAGACAAAATTTCTTATATTTCCACAGGAGGAGGAGCATTTTTAGAATTTATAGAAGGAAAAAAATTACCAGCAATAAAAATGCTAGAAGAAAATTTTAACAAATAAGTTTTAAATAATCTATTTTAATAAAAAATTCAAATAATAGGAAAGAAATTGAAAATTTTAAATTCTATTCAACCTGGAGTTCTAACAGGTAATGAATGTCAGATAATATTCGAATTAGCTAAAAAAAAGAAATTTGCGATACCAGCTGTCAATTGCATAGGTACTGATTCAATAAATACAGTCTTAGAAACTGCCTCCAGAGTAAAATCTCCAGTGATTATACAATTTTCTTATGGGGGATCTTCTTTTATTGCAGGTTATAAAAAAATATCTTCAAAAAATCACGAAGATCAAGCTATTCAAGGATCTATATCAGGAGCTCAACACGTACATTTAATGTCAAAATACTATCAAATTCCAGTAATATTGCATACGGACCATTGTTCAAAAGAAATGTTGCCATGGATTAATGGATTACTAAAAGAAGGTAAGAAACACTATCAAAATTTTGGAAAACCTCTTTTTACTTCTCATATGATTGACTTATCAAAAGAAAGTTTGAAAGAAAACATTTCCACTTGCAGCAATTATTTAAAAAAAATAAAAAAAATAAACATGATGTTAGAAATTGAGTTAGGATGCACAGGAGGAGAAGAAGACGGTATAGACAACAGCAAAATAGATAAAAAATTACTTTATACACAGCCTAAGGATGTTAATTATGCATATGAAAAATTAAGTAAAATCAGCACAAATTTTACTATTGCAGCTTCATTTGGAAATGTACATGGTGTATATCAACCTGGGAACGTTAATCTAAAACCAAGTATTCTAAAAGCATCACAAGAATATGTAAGAATTAAGCATAATTTAAAAAAATTTCCATTAAATTTCGTATTTCATGGTGGTTCAGGTTCAGATTTAAAAGAAATACATGAATCTATCGAGTACGGTATAGTAAAAATGAATATTGATACTGATATGCAATGGGCAACTTGGAAAGGGGTCTTAAATTTTTATAAAAAAAATAAAGACTTTTTACAAAAACAATTAGGCAACAAAAATGGTAAAAACATACCTAATAAAAAATATTACGACCCTAGATCATGGATCAGAGAATCTCAAGAATCAATGTCTAAAAGATTAGAAAAAACATTCAAGGATCTTAATGCTTTTAACATTTTATAAAAATAAATAAAAAAATTTTATATTTAAGTCCGGGGAATAAATAAAAATATTCTCCGAAATTTTTTTAAAAATTTATTCTATGTAATATATTAATACATTTTATATTTATTTAATTTTTTAAAAAAATATTAATAAAAATTATTTACATTAACAAAATAGAGATAAAAATGGATGAATTAAACGTAGTAAATGATATTAATCATGCAGGAAATTGGTTAATACGAAATCAAGAATTATTGTTTGGATATTTAATTAATTTAACTTCAGCTATTATTATTCTAATTTCTGGAATGTTTATAGCTAAAATAGTATCTAATGGAGTAAATCAAATATTAATAACACGTCATATTGACGCTACTATTGCTGGTTTTCTTTCTGCATTAATGCGATATATTATCATAACTTTTACGCTTATTGCTTCACTAGGAAGAATTGGAGTACAAACAACATCAGTAATTGCTATATTGGGAGCTGCTGGTATGGCAATTGGATTGGCACTACAAGGCTCTTTATCTAATTTTGCAGCAGGAGTACTATTAGTTACTTTAAGACCTTTAAAAACAGGAGAATATGTTAATCTAGGAAACGTAGCCGGAACAGTTTTAAATATTCATATCTTTTATACTACATTACGAACGTTAGACGGTAAAATTGTAGTAGTTCCAAATAATAAAATTATTTCTGGAAACATTATTAATTATTCTAGAGAACCTGCTCGTCGTAACGAATTTTCTATTAGTGTTTCATATAACACTGATATTGATTTAGTGATAAAAGTACTCAGAAAAGTAATAGAAAATGAAGATAGAGTCATGAAAGATCGAGATATTGTTATTGGTTTAAGTGAGTTAGCTCCATCTTCTTTAAATTTTATTATTCGCTGTTGGAGCAGTACCGACGAATTAAACGCAGTATATTGGGATTTAATGGCTAAATTTAAGAAAGAACTAGATAAAAATAATATTAATATTCCTTATCCTCAAATAGATGTTCATCTTTATAAAAAAAATAAAAATTAATTTTTTATAACTTATATTATACTGTTTTCTAAATTTTTATTTTATTAAAAATAAGGTATTTATGTTTTTTGTTTATAAATCAAATCAAATTAATATTTTGTTAACCAAAATGTGCGAAATAATAAAAGAAAAACCATTTATTAATATTTTTGAAAGAGAAATTATTATTAATGACAATGAAACATTGTTTCAATATTTAAATATATTTGTTGCGAACAATACAGGAGTTTCTGCAGATTTTAAATTAATTCACCCTAACGTTTTTATATGGAAATTATTTAAAAAAATTCTACCTAATATTAGATTTAATAATATATTTTCAAGATCAATTATAACTTGGAAAATTATGAAAATTATAGAAGAAAACGATTTTATTGAATTAATTCAAAAAAAAGATAAAATAACAAAAAAATTTAATTTTTCATTTTTAATGGCTCATTTATATGAACAATATATTCTATATCAACCAAATTGGATTAATACATGGGAAAAAAATCAAAAAAAAATATTAAAAATTAACAAAGATGATGAATGGCAAGTAAAATTATGGATTAAAATTATCCATTATACAGAACAACTTCAACAATCAAGATGGCATTTCTCAAATTTGTTCAAAAAATTTAAAATATTAATAAAAACAACAAAAATAAAATTTCCAAAACGAATTTTTATTATTTCTTCTTCACATTTAAATCCAACATATATGGAAGTTTTTAAAAGAATAAGTATATATACGGATATATATTTTTTATCTGTTAATGCTTGTAAAAAAGAAATTTTTTATGATAATTTTATTGAAGAGAAAAAAAACTGTGTTTTTCAAAAAAATAATTCATTAATAAATTTATGGGAAAAATATGAAAAGTTTTATTTTTTATTTTTTAAAACATTTAAAAAAATAAAATTCAATTATTTTTTTCAAAAAAATAATAAAAAAAATTTACTTAACATCATTAAAAATGACATGTTAAATTTGAAAAAAAACAAAAATATACTAGACAAAAAACGTTTTGTACCAAAAGATGACTCGATATCAATAAATATTTGCTACAATAAAAAACATGAAATTGAAGTTTTATATCAAAAGTTATTAACTTTTTTCAAAAATAATCCAAAAATAAAAGCTGGTGATATTGTTGTTACTTCATTTTCATTAAATACTTACATAACTTATATTAATTCGATATTTAAATCTAAAAATAAAAAAGAAATAATCCCTTTTTATATATCTAAAAAACATTCTGATACAATAGAAAAAGTACTATTTATTTTTAATAAAATACTAGATTTATCAAATATCCGTTTTAACAATGAAGAAATATTAGATTTAATTGAAATCCAGGATATAAGAGATAATTTTAATATTTCAGAAGAAGAAATAAATATTTTACATGAATGGATTAAAAAAGCAAATATACGATGGGGTCTTGACAAAAAACAAAAAAAGAATTTAATTTCCCCAAAAAATAATCAAAATACTTGGTTTTACGGTATTAAAAAATTACTAGTTAGTTATGCGATAAATGAAGAAGAAAAAATTTGGAACAATATTTTATCTGTTACTTCTATTAACACTTCAAGAACAGAATTAATAGGAAAACTGATGAATTTAATTGAAATACTTGATAAATGGAGAAAAAAATTATTATTTTCAAAAAAAATTAAATCTTGGCGTTCATTATTTATTTGTTTCGCAAATGATTTTTTTTATAAAAATAAAAAAATAAGAGATGGTATTAACACAATCAATAAAAATTGGATAAAAATGATTGATGATGCGTTGATATCTAACTATGAAAAAAAAATTCCTATAAGTATTTTGAAAAAAAAATTTTCATATGTTATGAATTACTTCAGTAGAAAAAAATTTTTACCAGGTGTAATAAATTTTTGTCATCCATCTTTAATATGTTATATACCATTTAAAATAAAATGTATTATTGGGGCAGATCATCAAGAAATTCCTAAAAAAAAATTTTAAATTCTTTTAATTTACTGGATACATATCAATTTACTAACAATTTTAATTCTTGCAATGAAAGTTATCATGTATTTCTTCAAAACTTCATTTCTACTCAAGAAATTTTCTATATTAGTTATGTGGGATATTCTTTAAAAAATAATAATAAAATTGATCCGTCAATATTAATTAATCAATTATTAAATTATATCACATCAAATTTTTATTTTACAAAATGTTACAATTTAAAAAATAATAAAGAAAAGATTTCTGAAAGCATTTGTAAAAAACACAAAAAAGAAGATTTTTATGAAAAAAAACAGATAGAAAAAATTAATTTTAATAAAATTCAAAAAACAAAAAAAATAAATAAAGAAATATACAATAAAATTTTTTCTGTACAAGATTCAACAAATCTTGATTCTATTAAAATTAATTTAAAAAACATAATATCTTTTTGGAAAAATCCAATACGTTATTTCTTTAATTATACATTAAATATCAAGCTTAGAAAACTGGAAAAAAATATCATAACAGAACCGTTTTCAATCAATAAATTAGATGATTTTAAAATCAGTCATATAATTTTTAAAAAAATGTTGAAAAATGAAAATACAATAGACACATTTAAAAAAATTATTTTATCTGGTATTTTACCCTACGGGTATTTTGGATCATTGTTGTTGAAAGAAAAAAAGAAAGAAATAGAAATATTAATAAAACAAATTTCTAAATATCGAATATTACCTAAAAAAGAAATTTTTGATATAAAAATAGAGAAATACAACATCAACGGATGTTTAGATGAAATACAAAGTACAGGTTTACTTCGATGGAAATTAGGTATGATTAATTATAGAGATCGAATATCACTATGGTTAGAACACTTAATTTACTGTGTCTTAGGAGGTACTGGAGAAAGTAAAATTATAGGGTATAAAAAACAAATTTTTTCTTTTTGTTCTCTATCATCTAACATAGCATATAATTATCTTTTAAACTATATTGAAGGATACAAAAAAGGAATAAAAAGTCCTTTGTTACTGATCAAATCAGGATCAAATTGGTTTGACAAAGTTTATGATAAAAAAAATAATTGTATCCACAAAGACAAAAATATAAAAAGAAAAGCATATAAAATACTACATCAGACATGGATAGGAAATGAATATATATCAGGAGAAAAAGAAGATTTGTATATACAACAAATTATTTCTAAATTAAATGTAAAAAAAATTTGTAAAATTTCTAAAAAATGGTTGACTCCAATACTAAAAAATCAAAAAAAATAAAAAATATATAAAATTAATATAATGAGAAAAAAATTAAATATATTTCAAATACCTCTAAACGGGATCAATTTAATTGAAGCTTCTGCAGGAACAGGAAAAACAAGTACGATCGCATTTTTATATCTACGTTTATTATTAGGAGTGTCAGAAGATAAAAAAAATGTGAAAAAATTACCAATAGAAGAAATACTAGTGGTAACTTTTACTAATGCGGCAAAAGAAGAACTATATGTACGAATAAAAAAAAATATTGAAAAATTATATTCATCATGCATAAATAAAAAAAGCGAAGATCCTATTTTTCAATCTTTTTTAAAAAAAATAAAAAATTTTGAAGAAGCAATTTCTATATTAGAAAATGCTAAAATAAACATAAATAATGCTTCTATTTATACAATACATGGATTCTGTCAAGATATTTTACAAAACAATACTTTTAGTTTCAGTGGAGAAATAATTGAAAACGAATCCTTTTTATATTTACAAGCGACACAAGATTTTTGGAGATTTTTTTTCTATAATTTACCAAAAAAAATTATTCAAATAATTTATGAAGAATATAATAGTCCAGATGCTCTCTTAAGAGACATAAAACCGATATTACAAACTAATTCACTAATAAATTTCAAAGAAAAATTTGATAAAAAAGAAAATTTAATAGATCTTCATGAAAAAATAATAAATAAAATAAATATTTTTAAAAAAAAATGGTTGAATTATAATTCAATTATATTAAAAATAATTAATAAATTACAAATTAATAAAAGAATATACAATAGCTTTAATATCTTTAAATGGCAAAAAAAAATCACAGAATGGGCTGAATCTGAAACAAAAAATTATAAAATTCCAATTTGTTTAAAATATTTTTCAGAAAAAAATATAGAAAAAAATGCAAAAAATCATAATTTTCAAAAACATATTTTTTTTAAAGAGATTAACAAAATACTAAAAGAAAATTTTTCTTTAAAAAATATCATTTTATTTTATGCTATAAAAAACATTCCTAAAATTATAAAAAAAGAAAAAGAAAAAAAATCATTATTAGGATTTAATGATTTATTGGAAATTCTTTTAAAAAGTATAAAAAAAGAAAAAATTTTAAGAAAAATAATAGTTAAAAAATATCCAGTAGCATTAATTGACGAATTTCAAGATACTAACATACAGCAATATCAAATTTTTAATACTTTATATAAAAACAAAAAAACAGGACTATTTTTAGTTGGAGATCCAAAACAATCAATATATAGTTTTAGAGGAGCGAATATCTTTTCATATTTGCATGCTAAGTATAAAATAAAAAATTATTATTATCTTGATACAAATTGGCGTTCTTCAAAAGATATATGCAAAGCTGTTAACTATTTATTTTCACGAAATAAAAATCCATTTTATTTTAAAAATATTCCATTTGAACCTATTTTATCATCTTCTAAAAACTCGAACATAAAATTTAAAATAAAAGAAAAAAATCAAGCTGCTATTTCTTTTTTCTTTCAAAAAAAAGAAAAAGTACCTATTGAAGATTATCGATATTGGATTGCAAAACAATGTGCAAACGAAATCGGTTATTGGTTGAATTGTGCAAAAAAAGGTGAAGCGATAATTTCATATCAAAATAAAGAGAGAGTTTTAAAAGAAGAAGATATTGTTATATTAGTTAGAAATAGAAAAGAAGCAAAAATTATTAAAGAATCATTAGAAAAAGTTAATATTATGTCAAAATATTCATCTCCCTACAAAAGTGTATTTAAAACTTTTGATGCTTATGAATTATTGTCAATACTTAAATCTATTTTAGATCCAAATGATATAAATTTATTAAAGCAATCTATTTTAACACATATTTTAAATAAAATAGCTGTTCGAAAAATAAAAGAAAATCCTAAAAAAGAGATATCATATTTCTTAATAAAAAAATTATATGAATATAATGAAAAATGGAAAAATATAGGAATATTTAATACTGTTAAAGCCATGATACTAGAATATCAAAAATATGCTAATAATTTTGAGATTTATAAAAATCAAGAAAAAAATATAAATTTTTTACATATAGCTGAATTATTGCAAGAAAAATCTGAAGATTTCTATAAAGAAAATTCTTTGATTCGCTGGTTTGAAAAAAAAATACTAGAAAAAAGAACTCTATTAGAAAATGAATGTATTAAAAATTTTAAAGAATCGAACATTATAAGAATTATTACTATACATAAATCAAAAGGATTACAATATCCTATTGTTTGGATACCCTTTATTATAGATTTTAATAAATCAAAATCATATTTTTATCATGAAAAAAAAACTCTAAAAATATTTTTTGATAACAACAAAAATTATAAAACTTTAAAAAAATCGGATGAAGAAAGATTAGCAGAAGATTTACGTTTTTTATATGTGGCTTTAACTAGATCAATTCATCATTGCAGTATAGGAATAGCCTGTTTAACAAAAGAAAGAAAAAAAGATAAAAATAACACTGATATTCATAAAAGTTCTTTGGGATATCTTATACAAGATGGAAAATATATGAATTATAAAGAATTGCTGGATGAATTGAAAATACTAAATAAAAAATCGTACATTGAAGTAAAATATGAAGCTATAAACTTAAAAATTCCAACGATGAAAGATAATTTTTATATATTATCGCAACCCAAATTCTTACTTAAAGAAATAGAATTATATTCTCAGATAACTAGTTTTACAAAATTAACAAAAGAAAATAAATATTTAAATAATATTCAATATGAAAACATTGAATCATGTTTTTTAAAAAAAAAAGATAAAAAACTAACAATTCATAATTTTCCACCTGGTAATAAAACAGGTATTCTTATTCATTACATATTAAAAAAAATAAAATTTAATAACCCATTAAATATTGATTGGTTTTATGCAATTCTAAAAAAATATGAATTTTCAGAAAAATGGGCTCCAACATTAATATCTTGGATAAATGATATTTTAAATTTAAAAATAAATAATTTAAATATTACATTATCGTCATTAAAAAAAACAAAATATATAAAAGAATTAGAATTTTTTTTACCTATAAAAAATATATTATATAGCCACGATCTTAATCAAACTGTTCAATCTCTCGATTTAATTTCTTCTGTTTCTCCAAAAATATTCTTTAATCCTGTTACAGGAATTTTAAAAGGTTTCATCGACTTAGTTTTTATTTTTAATAAAAAATATTATATACTTGATTATAAGTCTAATTATTTAGGTAACAATGATAATTGTTATTCTTTTAAGAACATAAAAAAAGAAATTATTAAAAATCGATATGATTTACAATATCAGCTATATACATTAGCATTACATCAATATTTAAAGAAAAAAATAAAAAAATATCATTATGAAACTCATTTCGGTGGAATATTTTATATGTTTGTACGAGGTATAAAGAAAAAAGATAGCATTTTTTATACTATTCCAGATTATTTGTTAATTAAAAAATTAACTAATTTATTTCTACAAAAAAAATAAGTAATTTAATTAAAATGAATATGTCTAATTTATTAAAAAATTTAGCAAAGAAAAATATAATTAGTTTAATTGATTTTTATTTTTCACAATTCATTTCAAAAAAAAACTCTATTGTTATGTTAGTATCTGCCTGTATAAGCTTTGAAAGTAAAAATGGTCATATTTTTTTACCGATTAAATATTTCGAAAAAAATTATTTTTTTTCTATATCAAATAAAAAATTTATCAAAAAAATTTTAGAATGTTTAAACAAAAAAAAAATAAATTGGTCATTAGAATTATCAAAACATACGTCATTTAGCGACGGTTCTGTTATAACTCCTTTGGTATTTTTTGAAGAAAAAGTATATTTTTATAAAACATGGAAAGCTGAAAAAAAAATCTTAAAACGTTTATATAAAAATGATCCGTTTAATGAAACTGACATAAAAAAATGCTTTAATATATTAAATAATTTATTTCCTGAAAAAAAAGACAATCTTCAAAAGATAGCTGTAGCATTAACTTTAATAAATAATATTGTTTTTATAACTGGAGGACCCGGAACCGGTAAAACTACTACAATATTGAAAATAATCATTGCGTTAATAAAAAACTCGAAAAAAACAATAAAAATTCAATTATCCGCGCCAACAGGAAAAGCTACAGAACATTTAATAGAAACATTAAATGATAAATTTTTAGATTGTTATTTCAATAAAGAAGAAAAAAAAACAATTTTTTTAAATCCTATTACTATACATCAATTGCTAGGAATTTCAAAAACTTCTGAAAAAGTTTTTTTTAATAAAAAAAACCGTCTAATCATGGACGTTTTAATTATTGATGAAGCATCTATGATAGATATTTTAATGATGAGTAATATATTATCAGCACTTTCTAAAGAAACTAAAATAATTTTTATTGGAGATCATAATCAATTAAAACCAGTAAAATCAAGTTCTATTTTAAAATATGTTTGTAATTATGCTGAGGATGGATATAGTTTAAAAACTCAATCTATTTTAAAAAAAATTACACAAAATACAATAAAAAACAATAAAATAAATGAAAAAAATACTGCTTGTATAAGCGATAAAATATGTATTCTCAAAAAAAGCTATAGATTTGGAAAAAAAACAGGAATATATATATTATCAAATGCAATTTATAATAATAAAGAAAAAGTTTTTCAAAAATTATTTAAAAACTCAATAAAAAATATTTTTTTCTATGAAGTTAATTCTGAAAAACAATACAAAAACATGGTTAGTATTATTATTAATAATAATAAAATTTTTTGGAGAAAAATATACGAAAAAGAAAACATAAAAGAAATAATAAAGATTTTTAAAAATCATCAAATATTATGCATTGTGCGAAACGGTTTTTTTGGTGTAAATTTTATAAATAAAATTTTAGAAGAAGAAATGTATAAAAAAAATATTATTGATAAACGCTTTTATATAAACAATAAATTTTGGTATGTAGGAAAACCTATTATAATTACAGAAAATAATAAATATTTAGGAATATCTAACGGTGAAATAGGTATCACTAATCTTAGTAAAAAAAATATTTTACAAGTTTCTTTTTTAAAAAAAGACAATGTCCTTAAAAATATTCCCGTAGAAATATTGAAAAATTATGAAACTGCTTGGTCAATTACTGTACATAAAGCTCAAGGTTCTGAATTTGATAACGTAACATTAATACTGCCAAATAAAAACTTAAAAATTTTAAAAAAAGACATTTTATATACTGGTATCACAAGAACTCGAAAAAAATTAAATATTTTTTCAACAAAAGAAATATTTAAAAAAATTCTAAAAAATTAAAAAAATCTAAAATAAATCAATCATTAAAATTTTAGAACAACGTTGATAATTATACATTTTCTTTTTACTTTCTGGGAGCATTTCAACATCTACTAAAATAAAACCTCTTTCTTGAAACCAATGAATACTTTGAGTGGTAAGAACAAAAAGTTTTTTTAAATTCATTCTCTTAGCATTTAACTTCATTTTTTTTAACAACAAATCTCCTCTTGAAGAATTTCGATAATCAGGATGAACAGCTACGCATGCCATTTCACCTATTTTTTCTTTAAAAAAAGGATACAACGCAGCACAAGCAATAGTTAAATTATCACGTTCAATAATAGTAAACTTATCTACTTCTATTTCTAATTGTTCTCTTGATCTGCGTACTAAAATTCCTTTTTTTTCTAAAGGACGAATTAATTCTAGAATACCTCCAATATCGTTAATATTTGCTTGTCGTATTTTTTCTGCAGATTCCATAACCATCTGTGTTCCAATTCCATCACGTGAAAATAATTCTTGTAGCAGTGCTCCATTTTTATGATAGCTAATTAAATGACTACGATTGACTCCGCTTTTACAAGCTTGGATTGCTCCTTTTAAAAACCGTACTGTTGAAGAGATATAATCACCTTGTTGCTCTAATTTTTTAATTTTATTTTGTATATCATTAGGCAATAATTCAGAAATAGTTTTTCCTTGACTATCAATTACACCTTGCTTACTACAAAAACCTATCATTTTTTCAGCTTTTAACTTAATACTAACTTGAGTTGCAATTTCTTCAGAAGTTAGATTAAAACTTTCTCCTGTCACAGAAACAGCTACTGGTCCAATTAAAACTATTGCTCCATTTTCTAATTGACAATTAATAGCTTTCTTATCAATTCTTCTAATACGACCACTATGACAATAGTCTACACCATCATCCACACCTAAAGGTTGAGCAATGATAAAATTACCGCTAACAACATTAATATTAGCTCCTTGCAAAGGAGTATTACTTAAACTCATTGAAAGACGTGCTGTTATGTCAAGTTGTAATCTTCCTGCCGCTTGTTTTACTTGTTCTAAAGATAACAAATCAGTAATACGTATATACTTATGATAAGTTATTTTAATATTTTTTTCTTTTAAATTAGTGTTAATTTGAGGGCAAGATCCGTATACTACAATCAAACGAATACCTAAACTATGCAATAATCCTATATCATTAATAATACCGGAAAAATTTCCATATTTAATTGCTTCACCACTTAACATTATTACGAATTTTTTACCGCGATGAGCATTAATATAGGGTACACTATGGCGAAAACCCTGAACTAATTCAGTAGTACGCTCTCTCATAACAATCCTCTTGCATTTTTATTTAAATCTATATATTATTTTTTATATAATTCACTTTTTTTTTAAACACATATTTTATCTTAAAAAATTAAAAATAAAAAAATTTTGTCATAGTTGTAATATGAATTTTTAAAAAAGTAAAATTTGGAATATTTTTTTAAGATGGGATTATTTTTTTAGAATCTGAAAAATTGGTTGCGGGGGCTGGATTTGAACCAACGACCTTCGGGTTATGAGCCCGACGAGCTACCAGACTGCTCCACCCCGCGCCTTATTAGTAATAAAGAATACATCTTTGATAAAAAAAAAGCAACCTTTTTTTTTAATGATTTTTTTTTAAATTCAAATATATTGTTTACTAAAAAACCTTAAAAATATTTAATAAAACTGCTATGCTTAACCTTTACATACTTAATAAAATTAAAAAGAAAGAAAATATAAAAAAAATAATCTTGACTTTAATTTTTATTTTTTCAGCAGCCTTTTCGACTAAAAATACAAATCAAGGTCAACAGTATAAAAATAAGTTAATTAAAAATTTTACGAATGTAAATAAAATAAACACAAAAACTAAATTAGTTAATCGAAAAGAATTTCTTCTACAACTTGAAAAGATTAAATTTTTTTCTCCAAGTTTATATGCAAAAAATATATCTACTTACAACATCGTATTAAAATGGTTAAAAAAAAAAGCAGATATAAATGAACTAAGTAAATTTGGAATTAATTTGTTTCAAATGAAAGGTGTAGATAACTATGGAAACGTTAAAATAACTGGATATTACACACCAATAGTAAAAGCAAGTAAGATAAAAAGAAAAAATTTTATATATCCAATATACAGAATGCCTTCTAATTTTAAAAAAAATGAAAAATTACCACAGAGAAAAGATATATACAATGGTGTTCTGAAAAAAAAATATATTTTAGCTTATAGCAATTCTTTAATAGATAATTTTATTATGGAAATTCAAGGTAGTGGTTTTATAGATTATGGTAATAAAAAACCATTATCTTTTTTTAGTTATTCAAAAAAAAATAATTGGCCATATACAAGTATTGGACAAATTTTAATAAAAAACGGAGATATAAAAAAAAAAAATATGTCGATGCAAACTATTAAAAACTGGTGCAAACGTCATAATCAAAAGGAAATACAAAATTTACTTGAAAAAAATAAATCTTTTGTTTTTTTTAAAGAAACGGGAAGAAAAGAAGCATATGGTGCTAGTGCAATTCCATTAGTTGAAAAAGCAGCGATGGCAGTAGATAAATCTATAATAAAAAGTGGAAGTATAGTATTAGTACAAACACCTTTGCTTGATAAAAACGGAGTTTTTACTCACAAATATGAAATGTATTTATTAATTGCATTAGATGTAGGAGGTGTTATTAAAGGACAACACTTTGATATTTACCAAGGAATCGGAGAAAAAGCTGGTTTATTAGCAGGTTTCTATAATCATTATGGATACGCTTGGATACTTAAAGTTTGATTCAAAAAAAATAACTAAAAAAGAAAAATTATGAACATAATTCAATCAGGAATTACCGTTAAAAATACTTCTATTGCTGTAATAATAGCCAGATTTAATGAATTTATTAATAAAAATTTATTATCTGGAACAATAGATACATTAACAAGAATAGGCAAAATAGAGAAAGAAAAAATTCTACAAATATATGTTCCTGGAACTTATGAAATACCTATAGTAGCAAGTTATCTTGCAAATACTAATAAATATGATGCTATAATTGCAATTGGTACAATTATCAAAGGAAGTACTGATCACTTTAAACATATTGCAAATGACACGTATGGTAATCTTTCAAAAATAAGCACAAAGTATTTTATACCAATCACAATGGGAATATTAACTACAGAAAATATTCAACAATCTATTGAAAGATCAGGTACAAAAATGGGAAATAAAGGATCTGAGGCTGCTTTAGCTGCATTAGAAATGATTAATGTTATGAAAAAATTAAAAAAAATAAATAATTAAATTATGGAATATAACGAATTTGAAATTATATCTAAATTTTTTAAAAATCATCAAAGAAAAGATAAAAATCAAATCAAGGGAATTGGAGACGACAGTGCTTTAATAAAAATACCAAAAAACAACTTTCTTGCAATTAGCACTGATACTTTAGTTGAAGAAAAACACTTTTTAAAAAACATAACTCCGAAAGATTTAGCGTACAAAGCTGTAGCAGTTAATCTTAGTGATTTAGCTGCTATGGGAGCTAAACCAAAATGGATCACATTGTCTATTACAATGCCAAAATCTGATAGTACATGGCTTAATTCATTTAGTACAAGCTTCTTTAACGTTTTAAATAAATATGGATTAAATTTAATTGGAGGAGATACAAATTCTGGCCCTTTAAGTATAACATTGAGTATTTATGGATTAATAAAGGGGAAAAATGCATTACTACGAGGAAATGCTAAAAACGGGGATTTAATATATATAACTGGAAATCTCGGAGAAAGTGCTGCAGGTTTATCTTTACTTCAAAAAAAAACTTTTTTAAAAAATGTGAAAATATGCAATTATTTAATCAAAAAACATCTAAAACCTATTCCTAGAATTTCTGAAGGAATAGTAT
Organism: uncultured Buchnera sp.; assembly: GCF_913776765.1. Taxonomy (NCBI): domain Bacteria; kingdom Pseudomonadati; phylum Pseudomonadota; class Gammaproteobacteria; order Enterobacterales; family Erwiniaceae; genus Buchnera; species uncultured Buchnera sp. The sequence goes on along the minus strand of NZ_CAJYPO010000001.1, from coordinate 209,467 downwards.
TAAGAAATATTGCCAATGCCGCTATCGATATATCAGATGGTTTAATTTCTGATTTAGGCCATATACTAAAAAGCAGTAAATGTGGAGCTGATATTAATTTAAATCAAATACCTATTTCTAAAGTTTTAACTGATAACTTTAAGATTAATCAATATTTAAACTGGGCTTTGAATTCGGGAGAAGATTATGAATTATGTTTTACTATTTCAAAAAAAAATGTTAAAAAATTAAATTTAGCCATTAAAAAAAAAGTAATCAAATGTACGTGTATAGGTTATATTACATCGATAGAAAATGGATTTAATTTAATAAAAAATCAAAAAAAAATAATTTTTAAAAAAACAGGATTCAATCACTTTATTTAAAAAGTAAATAAAAAAATATTGGTGAAATATGAAAGATATATTTTATATGACACGAGCAATAAAAATTAGTAAATTAGGAGAATTTACGACTTCTCCAAATCCTAACGTAGGATGTGTAATAGTAAAAAACAATCAAATTGTAGGAGAAGGTTGGCATGAACAATATGGGAAAAATCATGCTGAAATTAATGCTTTAAGAATGGCAGGAAAAAAAGCACAAGGTTCAACTGCTTATATAACACTGGAACCATGTAATTATTTTGGAAAAACTCCTCCATGTTGCGATGCAATTATACAATCTGGAATAAAAAATGTAATAATAGCTAGTCTAGATCCTAATCCTAAAGTCTCTGGAAAAGGAGTTCTGTATCTTAGAAAAAAAGGTATTTTCGTAAAAACAGGTTTAATGTCAAAAGAATCTAAAAAGTACAATAAAGGATTTTTTAAAAGAATGAGAACAGGATTGCCATGAATACAACTAAAATTAGCAATGTCAATAGATGGAAGAATAGCAATGCAAAATGGAGAAAGTCAATGGATTACTTCAAAAAATTCACGTGAAGATGTGCAAAAATTTCGTGCAAAAAGTTCAGCTATTCTTACTAGTAGTACTACTATATTAAACGATGATCCTTTACTAACTGTACGTCAAAAAGACTTTAATAAAGAAACATTATCTGTTTTTCCTAAAAAAATATTTCAACATCCTATAAGAGTTATTATAGATAGTAAAAACCGTGTTAAAAAATCGCATAAAATAACACAAACAAAAGAAAAAATTTTATTAATGCGATTAAAATTAGATAAAGAAATATGGCCAGAAAACATAAAACAAATTATAATGAAATCGTATAAAGAAAATATTGATTTATTATCTGTTTTAAAATTTTTAGGAAATTCAGAAATTAATAATTTATGGATAGAAGCAGGTAGTACTTTATCTGGTGCTTTTTTAAAACTAGAACTAATTGATGAAATCATTATATATATGGCACCTAAAATATTAGGACATAAAGCAAAACCATTATTTATTTTTGATAATAAATTAAAATTATTTAACTGTCTTAAATTTAATTTTAAGGATATTCGTCGAATAGGACCTGATATCCGATTGAAATTAGAACCTAAAAACAAAAAATTTTAAAAAAAAATAGAATTGGAAAAAATATGGTAATAAAACCAAATTTTCGACGAAAAGCTCGTGCTTGTGCTCTACAAATGTTATATTCTTGGGAAATCTCTCAAAACAATATAAAAGATAGTGCAATAGAATTTCTAAAGGAAAAAAATAAAAAAAATATTGATATTATATATTTTTATGAATTAATCATAGGAATAACCTATGATTGTAAAAGTATAGATGATTTAATGAAGCCATATTTATCTCGTTCATTAAAAGAATTAGGACAAATTGAAAAGGCTATTCTTAGAATTTCATTTTATGAACTATATAAAAGAAACGATATACCTTATAAAGTATCTATTAATGAAGGTATTGAATTAGCAAAATTATTTGGATCTGAAGATAGTCATAAGTTTATCAATGGTGTTTTAGATAAAGCGGCATTGAAAATAAAAAAATAAATAATTAAAAAAAATTTCATTATTTTAATCTGATAACCACAAAAGTATTCTTTTTTGAATTCCTTCTGGATCTAGTTGATAATCATGTTTAATTTCTTCCTGACTACCTTGAGAAATGAATGTATCTGGCAATCCAATATTTAAAACTGGAAGTAAAATCTTTTTCATCATAATGAACTCGTTTACTGCACTACCTGCGCCACCAGCAATAACGCCTTCTTCAATTGTAACAAAAAATTTATATTTTAACGATAATCTTAAAATCATATTTGTATCTAATGGTTTAACAAATCTCATATCAATAAGTGTGGCATTTAAACTTTCTGCTGCCAAATAAGCATTTTGTAACAAAGTACCAAAATTTAAAATAGCTATTTTTTCTCCAATTCTTTTAATAAGAGATTTACCTAACGGAATTAGGTTCATTGGTGATAATGATATTCCAATACCCTGACCTTTAGGATATCTAACGACACTAGGACCTTCTTTATGCATATAACCTGTATACAACATTTGTCTACATTCATTTTCATCACTCGGAGTCATGATAACAATTCCAGGAATGCATCTTAAATAAGATAAATCAAAAATTCCTTGATGTGTCGGGCCATCATGTCCTACTATTCCTCCTCTATCAATAGCAAATAAAACTGACAATTTTTGTAACGCTACATCATGTATAATTTGATCATAAGCACGTTGTAAAAAAGTAGAATAAATTGACACAACAGGTTTATATCCTGCAATAGCGAGACCAGCTGCAAAAGTGACTGCATGTTGTTCAGCAATAGCGACATCAAAATATTGATTGGGAAAAAGACGAGAAAATTTTAACATTCCCGAACCCTCACACATAGCAGGTGTAATAGCTATTATTTTTTTATCCAATGAAGCCACTTCACATAACCAAGAACCAAAAACATCTGAATAAGTAAGAATTTTAGAAGATGAAGAAATAGATTGAGGTACTGTATGCCATTTAATTGGATCTAATTCTGCAGGGGGGTAACCTTTTCCCTTTTTAGTAATTAAATGCAGTAGACAACTCTTTTTTTTATCTTTTATTTCTTTAAAAACTTTAATTAATTTGAAAATATCATGCCCATCAAATGGACCTAGGTACTTAAAATTTAAATTTTCAAATATTGAAGAATTGAAAATTTCGTTAGTTTTTTTTATTTTTCTTAAAAATTTTAAATGTTTGTTTAAAGCGCCTATGTTTTTTGAAATAGACATTTGATTATCATTTAATACAACTAAAAGATCAGATTGTATCATACCCGCATGATTCATCGCCTCAAAGGCCATACCTGCAGTCATGGCTCCATCACCAACAACGCAAATAGTTTTTCTATTTTTTCCTTCTTTTCCAGCTGCAATTGAAAGTCCTAAACCTGCACTGATTGAAGTAGAAGAATGTCCAACACTTAAAGTGTCATATTTGCTTTCCTCTCTAAAAGGAAAAGAATGTAATCCATTTTTTTTTCTAATACTAGCTATTTTTTTAGCTCTTCCTGTTAATATTTTATGTGGATAAGATTGGTGTCCTACGTCCCATAACAAATTGTCAAACGGAGTATTATAAACATAATGCAAAGCAACTGTAATTTCAATTACACCTAATCCAGAAGCAAAATGTCCTTGAGTCATAGAAATAACGTCTAATAAATATTTTCGTAATTCTATACATAATTGGGGCAATTGTTTAATCGATAAAAGCCGCAAATGTTTTACTGAACTAGCAAAAGATAAAATTGGATATCTTGTAATATCAAAGTTCATTGGAAACTCATTATTAAACTTATTTAAAACGTTTAATGATAAATTGTGTTAGTAATTCTAATTTATTAACATCAAATTTTTTTTTTAAATTTTCTAATGCAAAAAAAGCTTCTTTATATAGTTTTTTTATTTTAATTTTAGATTTTTTTAATCCTATTAATAATGGATATGTATTTTTTATTTTATTTTTTTTATCTTTTAATTTTTTAGTATCATTTTCTAAATCAAAAATATCATCCTGAATTTGAAAAGCTAAACCAATAGAAACTGAAAACTTATCTAAAATAAATAAAATTTCTTTAGAAAAATGATTTGAAGAAAAATAAGCTAAACGTATAGAACACCGAATTAAAAATGCAGTTTTATATAAATTAATCTCTTCTAATTCAGATATATTTATATTTTTTGTTTCTTTTTCTAAGTCTAACATTTGACCAATACACATCCCGGAACAACCAATTGAATTGGAAAATTCAGAAATCATTTTTAAACGCATGGAATCATGAACCCCTGGCATATGATTACTTGATAAAATATTAAATGCTAATCCTTGTAATGCATCACCTGCCAATAAAGCAAAATTTTCACCATATTTTATATGACAAGAACTCTTTCCTCTTCTAAAATGATCATTATCAATACATGGCAAATCATCATGAATTAAAGAATAAGAATGAACTAATTCGACAGCTGCAGATATAACGTCAAGTGTAGTAATATGTACTTGAAACATTTCTCCAGTAACATATATTAAACATGAACGTAATCTCTTTCCTCCTGATAGGGTACTGTATTTCATTGCTTTTAAAAGAACAGAATTTTGAAAAGGCAATTCCTGCATTATTTCAAATAACTTTTTGTTTATACGATTACAATATATCTCATATAAATGAGAAAAATTCATATTCAAACACCTAAAAAAAAGAACAATTATTAGATCAATAAAAAAAAATAACTTAAAATATATAAATTTTTGTAATATTTATATAAATTATACTATAAAAAAATTATTTCTTACAAAAAAAACTAAATATAAACCATATAAAAGCAATAAAAAGTTCAAATAAAAAAATATCTTTAGTACTAAAAAAGGTATATAACCATCCGTTTAAAATACCTCCGCAAGCTATCCCTAAGAATTGACTTGTAGAATAAACACTCATTATACTTCCTTTGTAATGATTTATAGATATCTCTTGACTTAAATATGAAGGAAAAAAAATTTCTAATATATTAAAAGCAATAAAAAAAATTTGTAAAGAAAATATTAAACATATCAAATTATGATTTGATAACAAAAAAAACAAAAATGATAAAAAAATAAAAAAAACACATATTTCAATAATATTTTTTAAAAAGAAATGAAATTTAAAATAAAAAACAATAAAAAATAAAATAAAAAAAGAAATTATTATAGTAGTTAAATAAACTATCCAATGATAATGTAATAAAAGACCAGAATGTTCAAACTCATAAGGTAAAATTAAAAAATTCATAGTTAATAAAAAATGAAGAGAAAACACACCTAGATAAAATCTAATAAATATTTTATTAAAAATATATTGTATTTTCTGCTTAAAAATATATTTTTTTTGATTTTTTAAAATTTTCTTATCAGAAGAAGGAATAAAAAAAATAATAGTTAGAATAGAAAAAATAGATAATATAGCCGAAATCCAAAAAATAGAAAAAAAACCAAAATTTTCAGCAATAATTGGTCCAGAAACAATAGAAATTAAAAAAGAAATAGCAAAGCTTGCACCTATAATAGAAATTGATTTTATACGATTTTCTTTACGAATTAAATCAGATAATAATGCCATAGAAACACCAGAAATAGCACCAGAACCTTGTATAGCTCTACCAATTATTACAGTCCAAATTGAACTAGTACTAATAGCAACAAGACTGCCAATAAAAAAAATAAAAAGACCAAATATAATTAGTTCCTTCCGACCAAATCTATCAGACAGTATTCCAAAAGGAATTTGAAATATTATTTGAGTCACTCCATAAATACCAATAGATAATCCAATTAAAAATTTATTTCCATCATTTAAACGTAATCCATATTTGCTTAAAATAGGTAAAACTGCAAATACACCTAACATTCGTAGAAAAAAAACAACACAAAAACTTAATGTAACTTGTAATTCTAAAAAATTCATTTTATAATTTTTCATATTCAACTCAATTATTATTAAAATTTTACATCTTATTTATGTTATGTTAAAAAAAAATCATAAAAAAAATATATATGAAAAAATTGAAAAAGATAGCGAAGGATTTTTAAAAAAATCTACAGATTGGAATATAAATTTAGCAAAAGAAATTGCAAAAAAAGAAAAAATTATTTTGAAGGATGATCATTGGAAAGTAATACATTTTATAAGAAGATTCTATTTCGAATTTAATATAACACCATCTATGAGAATGTTGATTACAAGCATAGAAAAAGAAATAGGTCGAGAAAAAAGCAATAGTATTTATTTATTTAAACTTTTCCCTGAAGGACCAGCTAAACAAGCAAGTAAGATAGCTGGTGTACCTAAACCTTCACAATGTTTATAAAAATTTAAAAAATAAAATCTATAGACATTAAAAAATTAAACAATGTAACTATTACGATAGAAAAATAAAACAATTTACTAGAAAATTTCTTATCATCTCTTGCTCGTATACTTATATAAGATATATATAACCAATAAAAACAAAAAAAAGAAAAAAATAAAAGAAAAATATAACTTAAATAACCTAAAAAAGTTAACATCGAAGTAGAAATCATAAAACATATTATATAGTAAAAGATATGTTTTTTAGTTTTTAAAATACCCTTTACTAGAGGAAAAAAAGGTAAACCTGCCTTTTTATAATCATTGATATGAAGAATAGAAATAGCGTAAAAATGAGACATTTGCCAAAATACAAAAGTAATAAATAACAAAAAACAAAACAAATTGATATCATTGCTAACAGCAGTGTGTCCAATAACAGAAGGAATAGAACCTGAAAAACTTCCAATAAAAGTTGAGTATATTGTTTTTCTCTTAAATAAGAATGTATAGAAAAAAACATAGATAACAAATCCTATAAAAGATAAAAACATTGATAAAATATTTACTAAAAAACCTAATATTAAAAACCCCACAATTCCAATAAAACAAGCAAAAATTAATGCTGATGTGGGGCTTATTAAGTTTCTTACTAAAACTCTGTTTTTAGTCCTATTCATTTTATTATCTATATCGATATCAATTATATTATTAAAAATACAGCTTGAAGCAATAACTAGAGAAGTTCCAAAAACAGTAAAGAAAAATAAAAAAAAATTAAAATCAGGAAAAGATGAAAACAAAAAACTACCTATTATTAAAAAAACATTTCCAATAATAATGCGAGGTTTTGTTATTTCTAAATAATCTTTTAACATATAGATAAAATACTTTCAAGTAAGTAGTAGTTAAAACATAAGATGATGATTTAAATTATACATAATCCATAAAGAACCAAACACAATAATAAAAATAATAATCAATACAAATAATAAAGATATAATATTCCATGAATTTTTTTTAGAAAAACTTAAATGTAAAAAAAACATAAAATGAACTATAATTTGACTAAAAGCACATAGTAAAATTATAAAAAAATTCACTTTTCTAGAAAATAAATGATTTAAAGTACAAAAAAATGGAATAATAGTTAAAAATAAAGAAAATAAAAAACCTACTATATAAGACTTTATTTCTTTATTAAAATTATTTTTTATTTTTTCATATTTATTCATTAAATAACTCCATTTAAATAAACAAAAGTAAAAACACAGATCCATATAATATCTAAAAAATGCCAAAATAAACTAAAACACAATATTCGAATACGAATAGTGTCAGTTATTCCTAAATTAAATAGTTGATAAAAAATAGATAATATAAAAATTAAACCAAAAAAAATGTGAATACCATGAATACCAATAATAGTGAAAAAAATAGAAAAAAAAGCATGTCGACTAGGACTACAGTTTTCTAGAACAAGTTGATGAAATTCATTTATTTCCATTAATAAAAAAGATAAACCTAAAAAAAATGTTAAAAATAGATAAAAATATATCATTTTAATATTTTTTTTATTTTTTTGTATAGTCAGCATGCCACATGACAACGAACTTAATAATAAAATAAATGTTTCTAGAAAAACATAAGATAAATTAAAAATTTTATGATTAATAAAATTTGTAGAAAAATTTGAAGAAATAATTGCATATACAGCAAATAAAACAGCAAACATTATACAATCGCTCATCAAATATATCCATAATCCAAATAACTTATTATTTTTTATTTTTTCTTGTATCATTTTAAACCTGCTTTTTGAATATTTTCTAAGTGTCGATTTTCAATATTTCTGATTTCTTTTACTGATATAGTATACTCAACATTTTCATCTAAACTTTTAAAAATTAAACTTATAATAACAATAAACAAAGATAAACAACACAACCAGATGATATTCCATACTGCAGAAAAACCAAAAAGTAAAGAAAAAAAGCTAATAAATACACCTAGTCCTGTATTTTTAGGCATATGAATTTCGTTATATTGATTTTCTTGAAATTGATTCTTTTTCTGTTTTCTTTCCCAAAAATCATCTTTGTTTTTAATATTTGGAATAATAGCAAAATTATATAATGGAGCAGGAGAAGAAGTAGACCATTCTAAAGTTCTTCCATCCCATGGATCACCGGTAATATCTAAATTAAGATGACGATTTCGTACTGAAACCCAAAATTGAATTATTTGACATAGTATACCTATACCAATAATAACAGCACCAATAGCTGCAATAGATAATAAAAAATGAAATTCAATATCAATATTTTGACTTAAACGACGAGTCATTCCCATAAAACCTAAAAAATACAATGGCATAAAAGCAGTAAAAAAACCTATTATCCAAAACCAAAAGGCACGTTTACCCCAAACTTCATTTAAAATAAAACCAAATAATTTAGGAAACCAATAGTTGATTCCAGCAAAACAACCAAAAACAACACCACCAATTATAACATTATGAAAATGAGCAACTAAAAACAAGCTATTATGTAACATGAAATCAACAGGAGGAATAGATAACAATACACCTGTCATTCCACCAATAGAAAAAGTAATCAAAAATCCAATAGTCCATAACATGGAAGAATGCATATAAACTCGACCTTGATACATTGTAAACAACCAATTAAAAATTTTTACTCCAGTAGGAATTGCTATAATCATAGTAGTAATTCCAAAAAAAGCATTAACGTTTGAACCAGCACCCATAGTGAAAAAATGATGAAGCCAAACAATAAAAGATAAAATAGTAATAGCTAAAGTGGCCCAAACTAAAGATACGTATCCAAATAAACGTTTTTTTGAAAAAGTAGCAACTACTTCTGAAAAAACACCAAATACTGGAAGAACTAAAATGTAAACTTCTGGATGACCCCAAATCCATATTAAATTAACATACATCATTGCATTTCCACCAAAATCATTAGTAAAAAAATGAAAAGAAAAACAACGATCTAAAGTTAATAAGAAAAGAGTTATAGTTAACACTGGGAAAGAAATTACAATGAGAATATTAGTACATAAAGAAGCCCAAGTAAAAACTGGCATTTTAAAAAAACACATTCCTGGTGCTCTCATTTTTAAAATTGTTACTAAAAAATTAATACCTGTCAAAGTAGTTCCAATCCCGGAAATTTGAAGACTCCAAATCCAATAATCTACTCCTACTCCTGGGCTATATTTAACTTCAGACAATGGAGGATATGCTAACCATCCTGTTTGTGCAAATTCACCTATTCCTAAAGAAAGAGTAAGCAAAACAGCACCACTTACATTCAACCAAAAACTTAAATTATTAAGAAAGGGGAACGCTACATCACGAGCTCCAATTTGTAATGGAATTACTAAATTCATTAATCCAATTACAAGAGGCATGGCTACGAAAAAAATCATTATAACACCATGAGCTGTAAATATTTGATCATAATGATGAGGTGGCAAAAAACCTGTACTCCCTGAAGATGCAATTACCTGTTGAGTTCGCATTAATATCGCATCAACAAAACCACGAAACAACATAATAAATGCAAGTATTCCATACATAATAGATATTTTTTTATGATCTACCGTAGTAAACCATTCAAACCATAAATATTTCCATTTTTTAAAATAAGTAATACTCAAAGAAACACATAATGCAATTAAAATAATGGAAATATATGTAACCATTATAATTGGTTCATCAAAAGGTATAGCATTTAATGTCAATTTTCCAAACATTTTTATTTCCTCTACAATCAATATTTTATATTAAAGTTTTCTAATGTTTGAATACTTTGTTCTTTAAATAATTTTGATTAACTATCTCATTAAATAAATTTTTCTTAACATCAGAAAAATATTCTATGAAATGATTTTCGTTAGGTAAAGAAATTGTATTAAAAATATTAATTTGATTTAATTTTTTAGGAGATTTTTGTGCTTTTTTAATCCAATTTTCAAAACTTTTAATATCTGATACAGATATTGCAGTAAATTTCATATTAGAAAAACCTCTACCACTGTAATTAGATGATATTCCTTTATATTTTCCGGGAGAATTGGAAATTAAATTCAATTTAGTCATCATTCCAGGCATAGCATATATCTGACCACCAAGAGATGGAATAAAAAAAGAATTCATAACAGAACTAGAAGTAATATGAAAAATTATAGGTCTATTTACAGGAAACATAATTTCGTTGATAGTTGCTATGCGATATTCAGGATAGATAAATAACCATCTCCAATCTAATGATATAACATCTATTTTTATAGGTTTATATTTAGAAAATATAGATTTTTGAGGATCTAATATACGACTATAATTCCATGTTAAAAAAGCTAAAAAAGAAATTATTACAATTGGAACTGTCCATACTACTACTTCTATTTTTTTAGAATCAGACCAATTTGGTTTATATTTTTCATTTATATTAGACGCATGATATTTAACTGAAAAATATATAGTCATAAAAATTACAGGAATTATTACAAATAGCATCATTAAAAATGATATCAATAATATTGAACATTCTTGAATAGCGATTGTTCCATGAGGATTTAATAAAACACTATTGCAACCGTGTAATATAAAAATAATAGAAATTAATAATAATGTCTTAAAAAAATTATTAAAATTTATAGATATCATCAAAAAACCTCAAAATATAATATTTATTATTAAAAATTTTTATCTTGCAAAATATTATTTTTAACTAAATTTTTTATTTAATAAAAATTAAATTAAAGAATACTATTATTCTTATAAAATCAATAATTTGTGAAATAATTGAATTATTTTTTAAAAATTGATAACATTTAAAATAAAAAAAATATATTTTTATCAATAAAATCAATTCTTCATTGAATTTTTGTTCAAAAAAAATTTTTTTAAAAAAATATGATAAATAAATATAAAATATTTTTTATCACAATTTCCATCTTTTATCTAAAATCAATTAGGATATAACAATAATTCCATGTATCTAAAAAAAATAAAAAAACACTTAGAATCTAAAATTAATGTAAGTTCTATTAGTATTTACGATGACAGCAAACTGCATAACTATTCTACGAATACAAACATAATTAGTCATATAAAAATTGTTATCGTTAGTGATGATTTTGTTAATAAAAATTTAGTTTTTAGACACCGTATAATTTTTAAATCTTTAAAAGAAATAGAAAAGGAAAGTATATATTCAATTACATTATATACTTATACTCTAAACGAATGGAAAGATAAAAAATATAAAGAATTTAATTCTATAAAATGTGTTAAAAAATAAAAAAAATTTTGTTTTGAGAAGCCAACTATTTAATATATTTTTCAAATCGTGAAAACAAATGTTTAAAAAAATTATCTAGCAAGATAAACTTTAAATTATTTTTAAAAAAATATCTAAAAATAATTAATTAAATTAAAAATATACTAGAAATTTTTATAGATTTGAAAAAAATTGATTTTTTGTTTAAAAAAATCTTAATATGAAATATTAAAAATGTAGAATATTTTTTAAAATTATAGAATATCTAAAACAATTTGAGGCAAAAAATGAAATTTTTTATGGAAAACAACAAAAAAAGTGGTGATCATGTCACAATTAAGATTCCAAAAAAGATAGTTAATAACAATCTTATACAAGAATTTGTTCAAATTAACAAAACAACAAAAATAAATGGTTTTAGAAAAGGAAAAACTCCTATTAAAATTATACAAGAAAAATATGGTAATAAAGTTTATTATGATGTATTTAATAAACTAATGCAAAAATTTTTTTATGAATTTATAGAAAAAGAAAAAATAAAAATTGTTGGTTTTCCAAAATATTTTATGCACGAAAATGAAGATGAAAAAGAATATTTTAAATATTCTGTAAACTATGAAGTTTATCCAGAATTTGAAATAAAAGATATAAAACTTATTAAAGCAGAAAAAATAATAGTAAATATTACAGATGAAGACATAAAAAAAAACATAGATCAACAAAAATACAAAGAAGACAAGTGGAATAAAGTTAATAGAGCAGTTAAAATTAACGATCTAGTAACAATTAATTATTGTATTTATGAAAATAACAAAAGAAGAGAAAAATTCGATACAGAAGAACTTAAATTTATCGTTTCTCAAAATAGTTTTATACCTGAATTAAATAATAAAATAATAAATCATTTTATCAATGATGTTATTTTTTTAAAAATAAATTTTTGTAAATTTCATCCAGAAGAAGAATTACATAATAAAGACATTACATTTAAAATTAAAATATTAAATATTGAAGAAAAACAAGAAAATATTGAAATACAAAAAAATATAAAAAAAATTAAAAAAAATAAACTGACTAAATTAAACTATCAGACTATAAAAAAAAATATTATTGATCAAATAAAAAATTTAACTCAAATTTATTTACAAAATCAAATCATAAAAAAATTAACAATAGAAAATCCTATAAATATACCTTCAATTTTATTAAAAGAAGAAATAAATTTTTTATATAATCAATCTATAAAAGAATATAAAGAAAAAAAAGATAATATTTTAGAAAAAAAATATCATACTGATCTTGAATTAAAAGCTAAAAAAAGATTACAAATAAAATTAATTATAGAAAAAATTATCAATAATAATCAAATGTCAGTAAATGAAAAAAGAGTAGAACTATTAATAAAAAAAATATCTTTAAATTATAAAAAACCATTAGAAATTATTAATATATATAAAAACAACGCAAGATTAAAACAAACAATAAAAGATATAGAATTAGAAATGCAAGTTATGGAATTCTTAACAAAAAACGTTAAAATTATTAAAAAACAGTGGACTCTAGATGAAATTATGAATTATAACTGGAGACATAATGAAGAAATTTTTACCTAATATTATTTTTTTTAAATTTTAATATATTAAGAAAATAATTTTTAAAAAATATATTTTGTATTAAAAAAATTAAATTTTAAATAATTTTAATCGAAATATATACTAAAATATTTTATAGAGAAAATTAAATGATATCTAACTCAGTATTAATTCCTATGGTAGTTGAACACCATTCAAGAGGGGAACGTTCATATGATATATATTCTAGATTATTAAAAGAACGGATAATTTTTATAACAAGTACCATTGAAGATAACATGGCAAGCACGATTGTAGCACAAATGCTATTTCTAGAAGCAGAAGATTCAGAAAAAGACATATTTCTATATATAAATTCACCAGGTGGAATTATTACATCAGGAATGTCTATTTACGATACTATGCAATTTATAAAACCTGATGTTAATACTATTTGTATAGGACAAGCATGTTCAATGGCAGCTTTTTTACTTTCATCTGGAACTAAGGGTAAACGATCTTGTTTACCAAATTCAAGAATTATGATTCATCAACCATTAGGTGGATATCAAGGACAAGCATCAGATATTGAAATTCATGCACAAGAAATTATAAAAATGAAAAAGAAATTAAATCAATTAATGTCTTTTCATACCGGTCAATCTATTAAAAAAATAAATAAAGATACAGAACGAGATTGTTTTTTATCAGCAAAAGAGTCTATAAAATATGGATTAATTGATTTAATTTTAACTCAACGTTAACAAAAATTTTTATTAAAGAGAATAAAATAGAATCTATTTACTCAAAAAATCAATAAATATATTAATAAAAAGGTTAAAAAAATATGACAGATAAGAGTAAAGACAATTCTAAAAAACTACTTCAATGCTCTTTTTGTGGAAAAAGTCAAAAAGAAGTAGAAAAATTAATAGCTGGTCCAGCAGTATATATATGCGATGAATGCATAAGACTATGTAATAATATTGTTAAAGAAACAAAAACTACAAAAGAAGTAGAAGATGATGAATTAAGTTACTTACCTACACCACGTGAAATTAAAGAACATCTTGACAATTATGTAGTAGGTCAAAATCATACAAAAAAAGTTTTATCTGTAGCTGTTTACAATCATTATCAACGTATCCGTAACATTTCTAAAAATTCAGATAATGTTGAACTGGGTAAAAGTAATATTTTATTAATCGGACCAACTGGTAGTGGAAAAACTTTATTAGCAGAAACACTGGCAAAATTATTAAATGTACCGTTTAGCATTGCTGACGCAACTACTTTAACTGAAGCAGGATACGTCGGAGAAGACGTAGAAAATGTCATACAAAAACTGTTACAAAAATGCAAATACAATGTCAAAAAAGCAGAGTTAGGGATTGTTTATATAGATGAAATAGATAAAATTTCAAGAAAATCTGATAATCCTTCTATTACTAGAGATGTTTCTGGAGAAGGAGTACAACAAGCTTTATTAAAATTAATTGAAGGTACCTTAGCATCAATTCCACCACAAGGTGGAAGAAAACATCCACAACAAGAATTTTTACAAGTTAATACTTCAAATATTCTATTTATATGTGCAGGAGCATTTTCAGAACTTTCTAAAATTATTTCTAAAAGAATTGATACTGGTAATACAATTGGTTTTAATACTAGTTTTAAAAAGATAAAAAAGAAAGAATCAGAGCAATATTTGTTACAACAAGTGGAATCAAAAGACTTAATAAAATTTGGATTAATTCCTGAATTTATTGGTCGTTTACCTATAGTTACTATTTTAAACGAATTAAATGAAGATGCTCTTGTTAAGATATTATGTAAACCTAAAAATGCTTTAATTAAACAATACCAAACATTGTTTAATCTAGAGAAAGTAAAATTAGAATTTACAAAAGAAGCTGTTATATCAATTGCAAAAAAAGCATTGTCTAAAAAAACAGGAGCTAGAGGATTAAGATCTATTATTGAAAACATCTTATTAGATATTATGTATGAGTTGCCGTCTATGAAAAACGTAGAAAAAGTATTAATCAATGAATTAGTTGTAAATTCCCATTCGTTACCGAAAATAATATATGAAGAAAAAAACAAATCCAAAAAAGCATCCGGTGAATAAAAAATAAAGACATCAGATAATCTCAAAAAAGGGCATTCTCCCTTTATTTTGCCAAACGCTTCAAATTAAAATGTCAAGCGACCATTCCAATATACTTGGCTTAATTATAAATATAGCTGCATATTTCAATATATTGCAGTTTTTAATAAATATAAATAGCGGAAATTCAACTAAGAGAGAGCTCTATGAATTCTGAGCGTTCTGAACGCATTAAAATTCCCGTTTTACCATTAAGAGATGTAGTTGTGTATCCTCATATGGTTATTCCATTATTTGTAGGTCGTAAAAAATCAATCCAGTGTATTGAAACATCTATGAATAATGATAAAAAAATCATGTTAATTGCGCAAAAAGAAGCATCAAAAGATGAACCTAGCACAAACGATTTATTTAATATAGGAACCATTAGCTCTATTTTACAAATGTTAAAACTGCCTGATGGCACAATGAAAGTACTTGTAGAAGGTTTGCAACGTGCTTGTATTAAAGATATAGAAAATAATGGTGAATATTTCTTTGCAGAAGTAGAACTAATTGTTTCTCCTGCTATTATAGATAAAGAACAAGAAGTATTAATTCGAACAACGATTAATCAATTTGAATCTTATATTAAACTGAACAAAAAAATTCCATCAGAAATACTTAATACCCTTAGCAATACAAAAAATGCAGAAAAACTCGCAGATACAATTGCTGCTCATATGCCATTGAAGTTAGCTGATAAACAATCAGTACTAGAAATATACAACGTAAATGAAAGATTAGAATTCTTAATGGCTATAATGGAAACAGAAATAGATTTATTAAAAGTTGAAAAAAGAATCAGAAATCGTGTTAAGAAACAAATGGAAAAGAGTCAAAGAGAATACTATTTAAATGAACAAATAAAAGCCATTCAAAAAGAACTTGGCGATATGGACGAAACTCCAGATGAAAACAAAGTTTTAAAACGTAAAATTAAAAACTCAAAAATGCCAAAAGAAGCAAAAGAAAAAACAGAGTCAGAATTACAAAAATTAAAAATGATGTCACCAATGTCAGCAGAGGCAACAGTAGTACGAAGTTATATTGATTGGATGATCCAAGTTCCTTGGAGTGTAAAAACAAAAATAAAGAAAGATATTGAAGAAGCTAAAAAAATTCTTGACATAGATCATTTCGGTTTAGAAAAGGTAAAGGAGCGAATATTAGAATACTTAGCTGTACAAAGTAGAACAAGTAAAGTTAAAGGTCCTATTTTATGTTTAATAGGTCCTCCTGGTGTTGGTAAAACATCGTTAGGAAAATCTATTGCAAGGTCAACAGGTAGAAAATATGTAAGAATGGCTTTAGGTGGGATACGAGACGAAGCTGAAATTAGAGGTCATCGTCGTACATATATTGGATCAATGCCTGGAAAATTAATCCAAAAAATGGTAAAAGCAAAGGTAAAAAATCCTTTATTTTTACTTGATGAAATTGATAAAATGTCTTGCGATATAAGAGTTGATCCAGCATCTGCATTATTAGAAGTACTAGATCCTGAACAAAACGTAAATTTTAACGATCATTATTTGGAAGTAGACTATGATCTTTCAGATGTTATGTTTGTAGCAACTTCTAATTCTATGAATATACCTGCACCATTACTTGATCGAATGGAAATAATTCGTCTTTCAGGTTATACAGAAAACGAAAAATTAAATATAGCAAAGTGCTATTTATATCCAAAACAAATAGAAAGAAACGCATTAAAGAAGAATGAAATTACAATTACCGATTGCGCTATAATTAGTATAATTCAATATTATACTCGTGAAGCAGGTGTTAGAAGTTTAGAACGTGAAATTTCTAAAATATGTAGAAAAGTAGTAAAACTATTAATTTTAAATAAATCTTTAAAAAATATAGAAATAAATAGTAAAAATTTAAAAAAATTTTTAGGAATAAAACGATTTGATTATGGAAAAACAAATAGTTCTAATCAAATTGGACAAGTAGTTGGATTAGCATGGACAGAAGTAGGCGGAGAATTGTTAACAATTGAAACGGCATGTGTTTCAGGAAAAGGTAAACTTACTTATACAGGTTCTTTAGGTGAAGTAATGCAAGAATCAATTCAAGCCGCATTAACTGTAGTTCGTTCTCAAGCTAAAAAATTAGGAATTAAAAAAGATTTTCATGAAAAACATGACATTCATGTCCACGTTCCTGAAGGTGCTACACCAAAAGACGGACCGAGTGCAGGTATTGCAATGTGTACAGCTATAGTATCTTCTTTAACAAAAAACCCCGTCAAGTCTAATATTGCCATGACAGGAGAAATTACATTACGAGGAAAGGTATTAACAATTGGAGGACTAAAAGAAAAATTGCTTGCAGCACATCGTGGAGGTGTCAAAACTGTATTAATACCATATGAAAATAAACGTAATTTAGAAGAAATCCCAAAAAATATTATTGAAGGACTAATAATTCATCCGGTAAAAAATATTGAAGAAGTTTTAACAATATCGTTAGAAAATACACCTTACGTATAAAAAAATCTAAATCTGGCTGACAAAAAACCGTCAGCCTTTATAATTTAAATAAAAAAAATTAACGATTTCAATATAAAATTGAAACTATCTAGGATAGTTATATTATGTTTAAATATTTAAAATCCCGATTCAATGTTGTTATAATCAAATGTATTTTGGGAATAATTATTTTATCATTAGTTTTTGGTACTATAAATAATTATTTTAATAGAGATACAGAAAAATATATTGCCAAGGTAAATGGAGAAGAAATTAGTTTTACAACATTACAAAATATGTATGTTGATGAAAGAGAAAAACAAGAAAAAATACTAGGAAAAAATTTTTTTAAAATTAAAAAAAATAAAAAATTTAAAGAAGAAACATATAACTATATATTATCTCAACTAATAAATAATATTCTTTTAGAACAATATACAGAAAAAATTCATTTTAACATAAAAGATGATGAAATAAAAAAAATAATATTAAATATGTCGACGTTTCAAGAAAATAATGAATTTAATAAAAAGAAATATTTAAATTATCTTTCATCAAAAAATTTAACACATTATGAATATATCAATTTAATTAGAAAGAAACTTAACACTACATATTTAATAAATGCTATTTCTAATACAAATTTTATATTAGATAATGAAAAAAGAAAAATAATAGAATTATTGTCTGAAAAAAGAGTTATAAAAAAAGCAATTCTGAACATTAATCCTATTGTGAATAGTCAAAAAGTAAGTGAATCAGAAGTACATGATTATTTCAATCAACATAAAAATAAATTTTATATTCCAGAAAAATTTAAAATTAGTTACATTCAACTTACACCTAATCAATTTAAAATAAAATGCAATAATAAAGAAATAAAAAATTGGTATAAAAAAAACATAAATAAATATGCAAATCAAGAAAAAAGACAATACAGTATTATTCAAATTAGTAATCAGAACGAAGCATTATCAATTTTATCAAAATTAAAAAAAGGAGCAGATTTTTCAAAAATAGCTAAAGAAAAATCAATAGATCCTATTTCTTCTAAAAAAGGAGGGAATATTGGATGGATAGAAAAAAACTCGATACCAAATGAAATAAAAATTTCTCACTTAGAAAAAATAGATCAGATTTCTAATATTATTAAATTTAATAACAATTTTTTAATAATTAAATTAAATAAAATATTACCAAAAAAATATAAGAAAATATCTGAAGTATCAGATCTCATTGAAAATGAGATAAAATATGAAAAATCTTTAAATATATATAAAAAATTACAAAATAAAATTTTTCTCATTGCAAAAAAAAATATTAACAGATTTGATTTAATTCTTAAAGAAACTAATATCATTCCTTCAGAAACTAATTGGTTTGATAAAAATACTGTTCCTAAAGAATTGCAAAATCCTATATTAAAAAGATTTATTTTTAAAAAAGGTCTATTAGATCGACAAAAAAAACTAAAATCACATTCCGGTCTAATTATATTAAATAATCGTCAATCTTTTTTATTAAGTATAAAAAATTTTCAAAAGAAAAAAAATAAAGAACTGAAAGATGTTAAAAGAAATATTATAAGTAAACTCAAATATATGAAAGCTATAGAAAAAATAAAAAATAAATCAAAACAAATTTTATTTCAGTTAAAAAATGGAAATGAAAATATTTTAAAAAAAGAAAATATTATTTTTAAAGAATATGAAACTATATCTCGATATGATACGAATCCAAATTTATCTGTAATTTTTTCAATGCCATATCCAGTAAAAGGAAAAAAAATTTATACTGTTTATCAAAATAAAAATAAAAACTTTGTTATCGCATTATTAGATAGAGTTTATAACGAAAAATTTTCAAAAGAAGAAGAAAAAATTATCATAAAATATTTAGAAAAAAATAATATAGATACAATATTTCAGTGTATTCTCCAAAATTTACATAGAAAATCAACAATTTTATATAATAAAATAGACAATTTTTAAAAACTTGTTAAGTATAATTTTTAATCATTAAATATATATTTTTTTTAAATTAATTATAGAAATTAAATTTTTCTTTTAATTTTTTCATATAGTAAGAAGGATTAGATTTCCACTTATTAAATCCATCGTTCCGAAGAATACATGATTGACATTGACCACATCCTTTTCCTTGAATACCTTTATAACAAGTTACTGTGTTATCAAGAATAAATTGAGTAGAATTCCAGTAATCTGATAAAGCCCATATTTCTGCTTTACTTAAATTAATTAAAGGAGATTGAAAGTTAATCTTACAATTCATACCAATTTGAACAACATCATTCATTTTTTTTAAAAATTCGTTTCTACAATCTGGATAACCAGAAAAATCAATTTCATTTACCCCTAAAACAACTGAATCAATTTGATTATTGAAAGCATATATAGAAGATAAAGTTAAAAATAAAATATTACGACCTGGAACAAAAGTACTTGGTAATAAACAATTTAACGGATGGTTATCAAGAATAGAAATTTTTTCATCTGTTAAACTACTTATTGAAAGATTTTTTAAACACTTAATATCTACGAATATATGTTTTTTAACATTAAAATAATTTGATATAAAACGAGCAGAATCGATTTCAGATTTATGTAATTGATTATAATTAAATGTAATACAGTGAACTTCTTTATATATGTTAGTGTAATGTATTAAACAAGTAGTTGAATCTTGTCCACCGCTAAAAATAATTAGTACTTTTTTCATGATTTTTTAGTCATTAAACTATTTATAGAAAATTTATTAAAATGATTTGGAAATTAATATTGTATATGATTCATTTATAAAAATATATTTAAATATGAATTCATTTTTTAACAAAAATTTAAATTTCTAATTTTATAAAAGTAATTCAAATATAATTTTTCTTTAATTTACAAAAAATTAAAAATAAAGAAAAAAAACATGTAATATTAAAAATATATATTTTAAATGTTTAAATTTTAGGATTTTTTTGTGAAATTATTCAATCAACTAAAATGGTATTTTATAAAAGAATGGAAACGCTATTTAGGATCAATTTTATTATTGATAATAATAGCTTTTTTACAATTGTTACCACCTAAGATAATTGGAATTTTAATAGATTTAATTATAAAAGAAAAAATGAGCGGTTTTAAAATACTACCTTGGATTTCAATTATTCTTTTAATTGCCCTTGTAGTTTATATTCTGCGTTATCTATGGAGAATTCTTTTGTTTGGTGCCTCATACCAATTAGCCACAGAATTGCGAGTAAAATTTTATTCTTACCTTAGTAAACAAAGTGAAATATTTTTTTTAAAAAATCGTACTGGAGATCTAATAGCTAGAGCTACTAATGATGTTGATCGCGTTGTATTTGCAGCAGGAGAAGGAGTTTTAACATTAGTAGATTCATCTGTAATGGGTTTTTCAGTATTAATAGTCATGGTGACTCAAATCAGTTGGTTATTAACGATAATTTCATTAATACCGATGCCAATTATGGCAATTTTAATAAAAAAATATGGGAGGGAACTACATAATACTTTTCGAAATGCTCAAAGTGCATTTTCTCTGTTAAACAATCAAACACAAGAAATATTAACTAGTATTCGAATGATTAGAGCATTTGGATTAGAAAAAAATCAATTAAAAAAATTTAATAAAATTGTAAATGAAACTGGAAAAAAAAACATGCAAGTTGCAGAAATAGATGCTCGTTTTGATCCAGTAATTTACTTATCAGTTGCATTTTCTAATTTATTAGCGATTACGGCAGGAGGATGGTTAGTTTGGAATAATACTATTACGATCGGACAATTAACTAGTTTCATTATGTATTTAGGTCTAATGATTTGGCCGATGTTAGCTTTAGCATGGATGTTTAATATTGTTGAAAGAGGTAGTGCAGCATGGGATAGAATTCATTCTATTATTAATAAAAATTTGTATATAGAAGATGGAAAAAAAACATTAACAATAAATGGAAAATTAAGTATTAATATTGATATATTTTTTTATCCTAAAAGCAAAATACCATCTTTAAAAAATATTTATTTAAATCTTAATCCAGGAAAAACTTTAGGAATTTGTGGTCCTACAGGATCTGGAAAAAGTACTTTATTAAAACTAATACAACGACAATTTAAAATTAACAAAGGAGAAATATTTTATAATTCTTTATCATTATTAGAATTAAAAATTGATTCTTGGAGAAGTAAGATAGCAGTTGTAAATCAAACTTCATTTTTATTTTCAGATAGTGTATCAAACAATATTTCTTTAGGTAAGCCTAATGCTTCAAAAAAAGAAATTGAAAAAGCAGCTAAATTAGCTGATATACATAAAGATATTATCTCTTTACCTCAAGGATATAACACTCAAGTAGGAGAACGTGGTGTAATGCTATCTGGTGGTCAAAAACAACGAATTGCTATAGCACGTGCACTATTATTAAATACAGAAATATTAATCTTAGATGATGCTTTATCTGCTGTAGACGGTAAAACAGAAAATAATATTTTAAAAAATTTGAAAAAATGGAAAGATAACGGATATTCTTTAATAATTGTAGCACATCGATTATCTGCATTAATTAATTCAGATGAAATTATAGTAATAAAAAAAGGTACTATTGTTCAAAGAGGAAATCATGAAAAACTAATAAAAGAAGAAAATTGGTATAAGTCTATGTATCACTATCAAAAGTTAGAAACAGAAATTGAGGATATTTAAAAAGTAGGTGAGAAATTTATAATATGGATCATTTAATACAATTTTGGCCAATTTTAAAACGTTTAATAATTTATGCAATACCTTGGAAAAAAAAAATAATATTAGCATTTTTTTTACTTTTCAGTGGTGCAACTTCTGAAGTTTTAGGACCAATTTTAATAAGTTATTTTATTAATAATATTTTATCTAAACATGAATTAAATTTAAAGTTAATACTTATTATTATAATAGTATTTATTGCATTACAAATATTAGCGGTTTTTTTTAATTATTTTCAAAGTATTTTTTTTAATAAAATAGCTGTAGGAATTATTAATAAACTCCGCAATGATGTCATGAATGCAGCGCTAAATCAACCTATAAAACAATTTGATTCTCAACCTATTGGACAAATGATTTCAAAAGTTACTAATGACACTGAAGTCATTAAAGAATTATATGATACTGTTGGTCCTACTTTCTTTCGAAGTATCACTTTAATTATAATTATATTATTTGCAATGTTTACTCTTGAATGGCACATGGCAATAATAGCTATATTAATTATCCCTTTGGTAATTATGTTAATGTCACTATATCAACATTATAGTACTCCATTATTAAGAAATGTACGTTATTATGTAGCTAATATTAATAATAAATTTAATGAAACTATCAATGGAATGAACGTTATTCAACAATTTAGACAACAAATGAGATTTGAAAAAAATATAAAAGAAAGCAGCGAATTGCATTATTTAGCTAGAATGAAAATATTAAAATTAGATGGTTTTTTATTAAGACCGTTATTAAGTTTATTATCAGCTTTAGTACTTTGTAGTTTTATGTTTTTATTTAGTTACTTTTCTATTGGAGTTTTTGAAGTAGGTGTGCTATACGCTTTTATTACATATCTTGGTCGTCTCAATGAACCTTTGATTTCAATTACTATTCAACAATCTATATTACAACAGGCTATAGTAGCAGGAGAGAGAATATTTTCTCTTATAGATTCACCAAAACAAAAATATGGAAATAATAAAGAAGAACTAAAAAGTGGTAAAATAAATATTAAAAATCTCAACTTTAAATACAAAAAAAATGAAAAAAATATACTTAATGATATTAATATATATATTCCGTCTAAAAGTTTTGTCGCATTTGTAGGTCAAACTGGAAGTGGAAAAAGCACTTTAGCTAATTTATTAATGGGATATTATCCTATAAAAAATGGTAAAATATATTTAGATAATATATCTATTGATTGCATATCTCATGACATTTTACGAAAAAATATATTAATGGTACAACAAGATCCAATAGTTCTAGCAGATACTTTTTTTTCTAATATTTCACTAGGAAAAGAAATATCTGAAAAAAAAATATGGAATGTATTAAAAACTGTTCATCTTTCTTCTTTAGTAAAATCAATGCCACAAGGTATTTACTCTATATTAGGAGAAGAAGGAAATAATTTATCTCTTGGACAAAAGCAATTATTAGCTCTTGCGAGAATACTAGTACGAAATCCTAAAATACTCATATTAGACGAAGCAACTGCCAACATTGATTCAGGAACTGAACAATTAATTCAAAAAACTTTATCTTCTATACGAAAAAAAACCACGTTAATCGTTATAGCTCATAGACTTTCAACAATTATTGAAGCAGATACTATTGTAGTTATGAATAAAGGAAAAATTATTGAATTTGGAACACATAATCAACTATTAGAAAAAAAGGGTTTTTATTGGAAAATGTACAACTTTCAATTATCTAAGAAGTGCTAAAATACAGGAGATTCTGTTAGTTGTACAAAACACCTGTATCGATTGATGTGGCTGCTTCTTTCCAGATCTGACCAATTTTTCAATTTAACAGTGTTTAGGACTAACAGAAAACTCCAGTTTGTAATTAATTTTTAAGTTCTATAAAATAGAATATAACTCTATATTTTATAGACCAAATATATATTTGACAACTAATATTTTTAATATTATAAAAATTAAATAAAATTTTTATAAAAAAAAGAGAATACTTTCATATTCTAAAAAATATTGATAGCATAATAGTATTTCTATAAAAAGAAATAACATATGATTTATCAAATATTAGCAAGAAAATGGCGTCCTCAATCTTTTAAAGAAATAATAGGTCAAAAATATATTATTAAAGCCATATCCAATGGATTTTCTCTTAGAAAAATTCATCATGCATGGTTATTGTCTGGAACAAGAGGTGTAGGAAAAACTACAATTGCTCGTCTAATTGCTAAAAGCTTAAATTGTGAAATAGGCATCACACCTTTTCCATGTAGAAAATGTACTATTTGTCAAGAAATAGAAAAAGGTATTTGTCTAGATTTTATTGAAATAGATGCTGCTTCACGTACAAAAGTAGAAGAAATGCGAGAAATTTTGGATAATATTTATTATTCTCCTTCTAAAAGTCGTTTCAAAATATATTTAATTGACGAAGTTCACATGCTATCTAGACATAGTTTTAATGCACTTCTTAAAACTCTTGAAGAACCCCCTGAACACATAAAATTTATTTTAGCTACAACAGATGTAGAAAAAATACCTAAAACCATTAGATCTCGTTGCTTATATTTTAAATTAAATATCTTGTCTGAAGAAGATATTTTTAATTTTATAAAATATGTTTTAGAAAAAGAAAATTGTAATTTTGACGAAGAAGCATTAAAAATAATAGCTTATTACGCTAATGGAAGTATGAGAGATGCACTAAACTTGTTAGAACATGCGATACATTTAAGTAAAAATAATATTAATTTAAAAAATACAACTGAAATGCTAGGTATACCAAACAAAAAAAATGCTTTTTTGTTAACAAAATTTCTATTAGAAAAAGATTCAAAAAAAATGATGTGTTTATTAAATAAAATAAGTAAGATAGGTTTAGAATGGCAAAATGTTTTAACAGAAATGTTACGTTTTTTACACCATATTGCTATGGTGAAATTTTGTCCAAAGACATGGAATCAAATTTTTATAAAAAACAACGAAAATGAAATTAAAAAAATTGCAGAAAATAATAGCAAATATAATATTCAATTATGCTATAAAATTCTATTAAATGGCAGAAAAGAATTATTTTTTTCACCTAATCATAAAATAGGAGTAGAAATGACTTTACTCCGAGCTATTACAGAAATAGAAAAATAAAAATATATTCTATAAAAGTTGTCTATAATACTGATTATTATCACATTTTAAAAAGAGAGAATAAATATGTTTACTAAAGGTGGATTAGGAAATCTTATGAAACAAGCTCAACAAATGCAAGAAAAAATGGCTAAGATACAAGAAGAAATAGCTAAAATGGAAGTTACAGGAGAAGCAGGTGCAGGATTAGTAAAAGTAACTATTAATGGAGCACATAATTGCAGACGTGTAGAAGTAGATCCCAGTTTACTAAAAGATGATAAAGATATGCTAGAAGATTTAGCTGCAGCTGCTTTTAATGATGCAACTAGAAGAATATCTGAAGTTCAAAAGAAAAAAATGTCTGCTATATCTACAGGAATGCAATTACCTACAGGATTTAACTTGCCAATATAAATATATTATACAAGAAAATAAAAAAATATTATTAATTAGATTATAATTTTTTAATACGTAATTTTTTTAAAATTTATAATTAATATTATACTTCATATTTTTCTGTTTAATAAACTTAAAAGATTTGAATCTGTTAAAAGTTCCTTTGAATTTTTGATAAAAAAATTTTTAAAAAGAATTATACATTTTATTTTTTAAAAAGAGATATTTTATATGAATGTACAAAAAAAAGAAGTATATAGTTTTCAATCGGAAGTAAAACAACTATTACATTTAATGATTCATTCTTTATATTCAAATAAAGAAATATTTTTAAGAGAACTAATATCTAATGCATCAGATGCAATAGATAAATTAAGATTTCAATCTATATCAAATCCAGATTTATATGAAAATGATAGTGACGTTAAAATTCAAATTTCTATTAACAAATCGCAAAAAACTTTAATTATTAGTGACAATGGTATTGGAATGACACGTCAGGACGTAATTGAAAATTTAGGAACAATTGCTAAATCAGGAACTAAGTCGTTTATAAAATCTTTAGAAAAAAAAGAAAAAAATGTAAAAAACGAACTAATTGGAGAATTTGGAGTTGGTTTTTATTCATCTTTTATAGTATCAAAAAAAGTATCAGTAAGAACTAGATTCGCAGGAAACAAATCTGATCTAGGTATATTATGGGAATCATCTGGAGAAGGAGAATATAACGTTACTAACGTAAAGAAAAAAACAAGAGGTACTGAAATTACTTTATTTTTAAAAAAAGAAGAAGAAGAATTTTTAGAATTATGGAGAATTCAAAATATAGTTAGTAAATATTCTGATCATATTACTGTACCAGTACAAATACAAAAATACGACGAAAAAAATAAAATATATTTTTGGGAAAAAATTAATAAAGCTAAAGCATTATGGACACAAAATAAATCCTCTATAAGTGAAAAGGAATATCAAGATTTTTATAAACATCTTACAAATGATCAAAATAATCCACTTTTTTGGACTCATAATCATGTAGAAGGAACTAATGAATATATTAGTTTATTATTTGTTCCTGAAAAGGCAGCCTGGGATATTTGGAATAGAGATAATAAATCTGGTTTAAAATTGTATGTAAAACGTGTTTACATTATGGATAACTCCCAAGAGTTTCTTCCAAACTACTTAAGATTCATTAGAGGATTAATAGATTCAAACAATTTACCTTTAAATGTTTCACGAGAAATATTACAAGATAACTCTATTACAAGGAATCTAAAAAAAGCATTAATAAAAAGATCATTAAAAATGCTTCAAACGTTATCAAAAAAAGATAATAAAAAATATCAAACATTTTGGAATCAATTCGGATTAGTTTTAAAAGAAGGACCTGCAGAAGATAGCAAAAATTTAAATTTAATTGCTAGTCTTTTACGTTTTACATCTATTAAAAACAACAGTTCTGAACAAACTATTTCGCTAGAAAATTATATATCTAATATGCATGAGAAACAAGAAAAAATATATTATATTACTGCAGATAGCTATATGTCGGCAAAAAATAGTCCTCATTTAGAATTGTTTAATAAAGAAAATATTGATGTTTTATTACTATCAGATAGAATCGATGAATGGATGATGAATTATCTTACTGAATTTGAAGGAAAAAAATTTCAATCAATCAGCAAAGAAGATTTATCATTAAATAAATTAACAAAAGATAATGAAAACAAAAAAGAAACATCAACAGAAATGATAGAATTTTTAAAAAAAGTAAAAAAAACTTTAGGTGATAAAGTTAAATCAGTACGATTAACATATCGGTTAACAGAAACTCCGTGCATTGTATTAAGTGACTCAAATGCAATGAGTACTCAAATGGCAAAACTTTTTAGTGCAGCAGGACAAACTGTTCCAGAATTAAAGTATATATTTGAAATTAATGCAGAACATAAATTAATAAAAAAAATATGCAAAATAAAAGAAAATGATAAATTTGATGAATGGATTAAATTATTGTTAGATCAAGCACTATTTGCTGAAAAAGGAAGTTTAGAAAATCCACATAAATTTATTGCTAGAATGAACAAATTGATTTTAGAACAATAAAAATATGATTACTACTTTTTTATAGTAGTAATCTTACTCTCAAAATAACTTTTTAAATATGACAAGATAACTATGCGTATTATTTTATTAGGTGCTCCTGGTACAGGAAAAGGAACGCAAGCAAAATTGATTGCAGAAAATTATAATATCCCTAAAATATCAACAGGAGATATTTTAAGAGAAAATATTCAAAAAAAAAATATAATCGGTAAAAAAATACATGATCTTTTAAAAAATGGAGAATTAGTTCCCAATAAAATTGTATGTACTTTAATAGGAGAAAAAATTCAAAAAAAAGATTGCATTAATGGTTTTTTATTAGATGGTTTTCCAAGAACACAGGAACAAGCTGAATATATATCAAATCTTAAAATAAAGATTGATTACGTTTTAGAATTAATAGTTCCATATGAATTAATATTAAAAAGAATATGCGGAAGAAGAGTCCATACTGCATCTGGAAGAATTTATAATATAAATTTTAATCCTCCCAAAGAAGAAGAAAAAGATGATTTAACTCAGGAAAAATTAACTATAAGAGAAGACGATAAGATTGAAATCGTTAAAAAAAGATTAAAAAATTACGAAGAAAATGCTTATTTATTGAATCAATATTATTTAAAACAAAAAGAATTAAAAAAATTAAACTATTTTAAAATTGATGGAAAAGAAAACATTTGGGATATTCAAAAAAAAATAGAAATGATTTTAAAAAAAAGATAAATGTTTATTTTTGCGTTCTACAGGATTCGAACCTGTGACCTACGGCTTAGAAGGCCGTTGCTCTATCCAGCTGAGCTAAGAACGCACATAAAAAATTGATTAAAGTAAAATTTAACATTAAAATAATATATATGCAACTAAATTAACATTAATATGTAACATATTAATATAAAAAAATTTAAACAATTTTTGATTAAAATAAAAAATTAACTGAGCTACGAGACAATGTCTGCAATAATCATAAATGGCAATAAAATTGCAAAAAAAATAGAAATAGATATTTTAAAAAAAATAGAAAAAAGAAAAAAAAATAAAAAAAGAATACCAGGATTAGCAGTAATTTTAATAGGAAAAAATCCTGCTTCCGAGATTTATGTAAAAAGAAAAATATCAGCATGTAAAAATATTGGATTTATTTCTAAATATTGGAGTTTTCCTATAAGTATTAGTGAAAAAGAAATATTGAATCTTATTGAAAAATTAAATAACGATGTCAGCATAGATGGTATTTTAGTACAATTACCTATACCTAAAAAAATAAATTATTATAAAATATTCAGTAGTATAAGGGCTGACAAAGATGTAGATGGTTTTCATCCCTACAATACAGGCTCTTTATGTCAAAGAAATCCTACTTTAAGAGCTTGCACACCTAAGGGAATAATTACAATGTTAAACTATAAAAAAATTAAAACTCACGGATTAAATGCAGTCGTAATTGGAGCTTCTAATATAGTAGGAAGACCTATGAGTATGGAACTATTATTAGCTGGGTGTACAACTACAGTTACACATAGATTTACTAAAAATTTAAAAAATCACATCGAAAACGCTGATTTATTAGTTGTAGCAATTGGAAAACCAAATTTTTTACATGGAGATTGGATAAAAGAAGGTGCTATAGTGATCGATGTAGGTATTAATAGATTAGAAAATGGATCTATAGTAGGTGATGTAGATTTTAAATCAGCATGTCTGAAAGCTTCTTATATTACTCCAGTTCCAGGCGGAGTTGGTCCTATGACAGTTATTTCATTACTTGAAAATACTTTAGAAGCTTGTGAAAAATATCATGATTTTTAATTTCAAAAATATATTATTTTTTAAAACGCCATAAGGTTTTTTCAGGAAGGTCTTCTAAAAAAATATTTAATTTTTTTAATTCATCACGTAATTTATCAGCTTCTTTCCATAACTTTGATTTTCTGGCAAAATTTCTTTTTTCAATTAAAAATTCGATTTTTTCTATAGTGGTCTTATCAAGAAACGATACTTTTTTTAAGAAAAATCGTGATTCATTTGATAAAAAACCTAAACAACCAGCTAATTTTTGTAATCTAAAAGCAAAAAAATTTGATTTAGAGAAATCTATTTTTTTTAAATAATTAATTTTTCGAGCCAATTTAAATAAAATAGAAAAAGCTTGAGGAGTATTAAAATCATCATTCAAAGCTTTATAAAAATCTATTTCAAAATTTAAACCTTCTACAGGATCAAATATAGGTTTTGTACCATATAATGTCATGTATAAATATTCTAATGATATTTGAGATTTTTTTAAATTTTCTTCGGTATAATAAATAGGATGTCGATAATGAGTAGATAAAAAGAAAAAACGCAAAACTTCAGCTTCATATTTTATTAAAACATCTTTTAAAAAAAATGAATTACCTAAAGATTTAGACATTTTTTGATTTTTAATTATTACCAATCCTGAATGCATCCAGAGTTTGACTTGAAATTTTTTATTAAAACATCTTGACTGAGATATTTCATTTTCATGATGGGGAAAAAGAAGATCTGAACCTCCTCCATGAATATCTATATAATCTTTAAAAAGAACATTAGTGATAGCTGTACATTCAATATGCCAACCAGGACGTCCTTTACCCCAAGGCGAATCCCAGAAAAATTTTTCTTCTTTTTTATATTTTTTCCAAAGTATAAAATCTAACGAATTTTTTTTTGTTTTGTTTGTGGCAATACGTGTTCCGGATATTAATTTATCTAAGAATTGACCAGACAACGTCCCATACAACTCATCACTACTTATTGAGAAAACTACATCACCCTGATCACTAATATACGCGTTTTTACTTTTAATTAGTTTTTTAATAACCGTGATTATATCATCAATATGATTGGTAACACGAGGTTCTATATCAGGAGGAGAAATACCTAATAAAGAAAAATCTTTATGCATTTCCCTTATCATAGTATTTGTAAAAGCATTAATATCTATTTTTTCTTTTAATGATTTTGAAATAATTTTATCATCAATATCTGTAATATTACGAACGTATTTTACTTGAAATCCTATTAAGCGCAAATAACTTACTATCATATCAAAAACAACAAAAGTACGTGCGTGACCGATATGACAAAAATCATATACAGTAACTCCACAAACATATAAATTGATTTTTTTGTTTTTAATAGGTTTAAAAATTTCTTTTTTAGACGTTGCTGTATTAAAAATTTTTAACATAAATTTCTCATGAAATATTTAAAAAAAAATAATATAAAATATGTTATTTTCTACATAATCAATATGCTAAAATAATTATATATATTAATATCGATTTTTTTATAAAAATTTTTAAAATGATATGTTTATATAAAAATATAACAGATTAATTAATTTTTTTAAAATTAAAAAAATTCATTAAAAATAAAACCAGGATTAATTAATGAAGACAAAATTACGAGAAATGTTAAAATTCCCTTGTTTTTTTACTTATAAGATCATTGGTTTGGCACAACCCGAACTTGTTGATCAAATAATAAAAGTCATTCAAATTCAGATTCCTGGAGATTACACACCTCAAGTAAAATCAAGTAATAGAGGTAATTATCTTTCTGTTTCCATTACAATATGTGCAAAAAATTTTGAACAAATTGAAACGTTATATCATGATATTAGTAAAATAAATATGGTTAGAATGGTTTTATAAAGATATATAAGATCTTACATAGTACAGCTCGATAAAGAGCCGTACTAAAAAAGATTTTTATTTTTTAGTAAAAAAAATAAAATAAAATCTATAAACTAATAACATTAGCAGCAGATGGCCCCTTTGCTCCCTCAGTAATTTCAAATTCAACACTTTGACCTTCTGCTAGAGTTTTAAATCCATTACTTTGTATAGCTGAGAAGTGAACAAATACATCTTTACTTCCATCTTCCGGAGTAATAAAACCAAACCCTTTAGATTCATTAAACCACTTAACATTACCTTTAATCTTGGACATCTATATTACCTTCACATGAAAAAAATATACTAAATTGAAAAAACGCATTAAAACAATTATAAATGATTTTTTTATAAAAAAAATAAAAATCAAAAATAATAGAAATTTTTTAATAGATTAACATGTAAATCTATTGTTAGCTAGAAAGTAATTTATTTTAAAAAAAATATTTACATTCATTCAAAAAATATTATATTGTTTTTTTTACATATTAACATTATTTATTTAAATAAATATTTAATATGATTTTGTTTCAAATACAAAAAAACCCGAAAATTTTCGGGTTTTTTTGTATTTGCCTGGCTAATACCTACTCTCACACGGGGAGACCCCGTACTACCATTGGCGTTATAGCGTTTCACTTCTGAGTTCGGAATGGATTCAGGTGGTACCACTACACTATTTTTACCAGGCATTTTTTTAATGCTATTATAATATATATATATTAATACAACAATAAATTCAGTAAAACAAGCTTTTTTTACATTTTTTATAAAAAACACCTCTGGTGTTGTAAGGTTAAGCCTCTTGGGTCATTAGTACTAGTTAGCTCAACATATTACTATGCTTACACATCTAGCCTATTAACGTTGTAGTCTTCAACGTCCCTACAGTAAACATTTCTGTTTCAGGGAAGATTAATCTTGGGGCAAGTTTCGTGCTTATATGCGTTCAGCACTTATCTTTTCCGCATGTAGCTACCGGGCAATGCCATTGGCATGACAACCCGAACACCAGTGATGCGTCCACTTCGGTCCTCTCGTACTAGAAGCAGCCCCCCTCAATCTTCCAACGCCCACGGCAGATAGGGACCGAACTGTCTCACGACGTTCTAAACCCAGCTCGCGTACCACTTTAAATGGCGAACAGCCATACCCTTGGGACCTGCTTCAGCCCCAGGATGTGATGAGCCGACATCGAGGTGCCAAACACCGCCGTCGATATGAACTCTTGGGCGGTATCAGCCTGTTATCCCCGGAGTACCTTTTATCCGTTGAGCGATGGCCCTTCCATACAGAACCACCGGATCACTAAGACCTGCTTTCGCACCTGCTCGCGTCATCACGCTCACAGTCAAACTGGCTTATGCCTTTGCACTAACCTCACGATGTCCGACCGTGATTAGCCAATCTTCGTACTCCTCCGTTACTCTTTGGGAGGAGACCGCCCCAGTCAAACTACCCACCAGACACTGTCTCTGCACCGGATTACGGCGCTAGGTTAGAACACCGAATTGTAAAGGGTGGTATTTCAAGTTTGGCTCCATTAAAACTGGCGTTTCAACTTCTTAGCCTCCCACCTATCCTACACATTAAAATTCAGAATTCAGTGTCAAGCTATAGTAAAGGTTCACGGGGTCTTTCCGTCTTGCCGCGGATATACTGCATCTTCACAGCAATTTCAATTTCACTGAGTCCCAGGTGGAGACAGCCTGGCCATCATTACGCCATTCGTGCAGGTCGGAACTTACCCGACAAGGAATTTCGCTACCTTAGGACCGTTATAGTTACGGCCGCCGTTTACCGGGGCTTCAGTCTGGAGCTTCAAGTTTCCTTTAACCCCTTCGATTAACCTTCCGGCACCGGGCAGGCGTCACACCGTATACTTCCACTTTCGTGTTTGCACAGTGCTGTGTTTTTAATAAACAGTTGCAGCCAGCTGGTATCTTCGACTAGCTTCAGCTCTAGGAGTAAAATCCTTTCACTTAAAACTAGCGTGCCTTCTCCCGAAGTTACGGCACTATTTTGCCTAGTTCCTTCACCTGGGTTCTCTCAAGCGCCTTAGTATTCTCTACCTAACTACCTGTGTCGGTTTAGGGTACGATTTAATTTTACCTGATGCTTAGAGAATTTTCTTGGAAGCGTGGTATCAGTTACTTCATCACCTTAATGACTCGTCATCATGCCTCAGATTAAAGATAATCGGATTTGCCTAATTATCATACCTACACATTTAAACCAGGATTACCGTCACCTGGATAACCTAACCTTCTTCGTCCCCCCTTCGCAGTAAAATCAAGCACAGGAATATTAACCTGTTTTCCATCGACTACGCTTTACAGCCTCGCCTTAGGGGTCGGCTTACCCTGCCCCGATTAACGTTGGACAGGAAACCTTAGTTTTTCGGCGAGCAGGTTTTTCACCTGCTTTATCGTTACTCATGTCAGCATTCGCACTTCTGATACCTCCAACATATTTTACAATATATCTTCATCGGCTTACAGAACGCTCCCCTACCCAATAAAAATAATTTTTTACTGCCGCAGCTTCGGTGCATAATTTGAGCCCCGTTACATCTTCCGCGCAGGCCGACTTGACCAGTGAGCTATTACGCTTTCTTTAAATGATGGCTGCTTCTAAGCCAACATCCTGGCTGTTTATGCCTTCCCACATCGTTTCCCACTTAATTATGACTTTGGGACCTTAGCTGGCGGTCTGGGTTGTTTCCCTTTCCACAACGAACGTTAGCACCCGCTGTGTGTCTCCCGTGATAACATTCTACGGTATTCGGAGTTTGTATCGGATTGGTAAGCCGGGATGGCCCCCTAACCGAAACAGTGCTCTACCCCCGCAGATGAATTCACGAGGCGCTACCTAAATAGCTTTCGGGGAGAACCAGCTATCTCCCGGTTTGATTGGCCTTTCACCCCTAGCCACAGGTCATCCGCTGATTTTTCAACATCAGTCGGTTCGGTCCTCCAGTTGGTTTTACCCAACCTTCAACCTGCCCATGGCTAGATCACCGGGTTTCGGGTCTGTACCCTGAAACTTAACGCCTATTTAGGACTCGGTTTCCCTTCGGCTCCCCTATTCGGTTAACCTTGCTACAGAGTACAAGTCGCTGACCCATTATACAAAAGGTACGCAGTCACATTTCTAAAATTCTTAATGCTTCCACTGCTTGTACGTACACGGTTTCAGGTTCTATTTCACTCCCCTCGCCGGGGTTCTTTTCGCCTTTCCCTTACGGTACTAGTTCACTATCGGTCAGTCAGGAGTATTTAGCCTTAGAGGATGGTCCCCCCATATTCAAACAGGATTTCTCGTGTCCCGCTCTACTTTTCGAACTCACAATAAAAATTATTTCGCATACGGGGCTATCACCTTGTATCGCTGAATTTTCCAAATCATTCTGCTATAATATAGAATTGATTATAGTTCTGGGCTTTTCCCTTTTCGCTCGCCACTACTAAGGGAATCTCGGTTGATTTCTTTTCCTCAAGGTACTTAGATGTTTCAGTTCCCTTGGTTTGCTTTATTAGCCTATTTAATTCAACTAATAATGATGCATAAAAATGCATCGGGTTTCCCCATTCGGAAATCGACGGTTATAGCGCTTCATATCAGCTTGCCGTCGCTTTTCGCAGATTAGCACGTCCTTCTTCGCCTCTGACTGCCAAGGCATTCACCATGTACGCTTATTTGCTTAACCTTACAACCCACAGGTGTTTTTTTGCAATAAAATATAAAATTTATATGCTTGTTTTCCGAATTTTTAAAGAGCTTTTTGAAAAAATTAAAATATCTTTCAATATTTTTTTAATCATAACACAACAATTTAAAATAGTATACAATATTTTTTAAAATATTTTTATTTTTCGTCCCCTAGGGGATTTGAACCCCTGTTGCCGCCGTGAAAGGGCGATGTCCTAACCTCTAGACGAAGGGGACTTTTTTTAAATATAAAACAAATTTTTAATTTTTTATTTTAAAAAGTATTACTTTAAATAATACAGATCGAAAAAAAAGAGTCAAGTATTTTCTTTAATATATAAGAGAATATATAAAAAATAAATTTTAAATAGTCCTTAGAAAATAAATACAAAAAATTAATTTATGTTTAAAGCGTTGATAATATAATTTGTTTCTGGAAATATGTTATGCCATTCTAAAAAAGAATGAGCTGCTTGAAAAACCAACATTCCTATTCCATTAGAAACAAAATCTGCTCCTATTTTAGAACACCAATCAATAAAAGGTGTATTTTCTGTACTATAATTCATATC
Source organism: uncultured Buchnera sp. (assembly GCF_913776765.1). NCBI lineage: Bacteria > Pseudomonadati > Pseudomonadota > Gammaproteobacteria > Enterobacterales > Erwiniaceae > Buchnera > uncultured Buchnera sp. The sequence goes on along the minus strand of NZ_CAJYPO010000001.1, from coordinate 173,309 downwards.
ATAAAAAAAAGTTTTAGAAGAAATTAAAGATAACGGTGCAAAATTTTTTTTCTTAGTATTTCTTGACATAGCATTAATAACTAAATCAAAATTTTGTTTTTTAAAAACTTTTTCTTCAAAAACAAAAATTTTTCCATACTTATAAAATTGTTGAACTAAATTATTAGCATTTAAAACAGTTCGATTCAAAATATAAATTGAACATCCTAGCGATAAAAGTGGTAAAAGAACTCCTTTAACAGCACCTCCTGCACCAAGTATTAATATAGAAAAATTTTTTTTTATAAACTTTAATCTAACTAAATCAGACAACAATCCTATACCATCAGTATTATCTCCTAAAATACATTTATCATTGATTTTCTTTAAGGTATTTACAGATTGAGCAATCTTTGCTCTTTTAGTTAACTTATTAGAAAAAAAATATGCTTCTTTTTTAAAAGGCGCTGTAACATTAGCACCCTTGAGATTTTTTTTAAAAAAGTCAGAAACGACTAAAGAAAACTGATCTAATGGAATATTAATCGCTTTATAAGTATGTAAAATACCTGTCTGTACAGAAAAAAAATTGTGAATTTTAGGAGATTGACTATGATCAATAGGATTTCCAAATAAAGCATAATTAAATTTTTCAAGTTTACACATAACGAATTAATTTTCCATTAATAACATTAATTATTTTAGAAGGATGATTTTCATTTCCAATATGACCATGCAATACTGGAAAATCTTTTCCAAAATTCTTAAAAACATCCTCTTGAGTAAGACATGGAGACATGTTTGAAAAATTAGCACTTGTAGATATTAATGCTTTTCCAAAAACATTACATAACTTAATTATGCTCAAATGAGCACTTATACGAACAGCTATTGTGTTAAATTGACCGGTCAACCAATGAGGAACTAAAGAATTTGCAGGAACTAAAAATGTATAAGGTCCAGGCCAATGAAAAAACATCATTTTTTTTTGTTGTACCGATAATTTGTTTTCATTAATATACATTTTGATCTGATTATAATTTGAAGCAACTAATATTAATCCTTTTTTTATGCTTCTCTTTTTTAAATCTAATAATCTTTTAACAGCTTTTTCGCTAGTAGGATCACATCCTAATCCAAACATTGCTTCCGTAGGATATGCAATAACTTTTTTATCATATAACATACGTACACATTTAATTAACGAACTTAAAGTATAGTCTTTACTCATTAAAAAATTTCTCGTAATAAAAATTTAATGAACAATTTCTGTTTTAAAATTAAATAATAAATTTTCAAGTTTTCTATAAACAATTTCACATCCTGGAATGTTAAACAATATAATTAAAACAATCCATTTTAAATCTTCAAGATTTAAGTAACCAATATCTAAAGCCATAATTCTTTCAATAATTATCTCACGTGTATCTAATGTTAATATTTCCAATTGTTCTAAAAAAAGCAGAAAACCACGACAATCAGAATTTAATTTAAATTCTTCTTCTTTAGTATAAATTCGAGTTGTAGTATGATTTGAAGATAAGTTAATTGATGAAATTATATTTTTTTTACAGCAGGATAAATTTTTCAACCAATGTAAGGCTTTATAAATATCTTTTGATTGAAAACCTACATCTGACAAATCATTAGTTAAACTTTCATAATCAATAGAAATTTCTGATTCACTATGAACATAAGTTTCAAATAAATATATTAATATTTCAAACATTACATCCTCAATTACATATTAAAAAATTTAAATTTTTATAAAATATTTTATATATTATATTACTTTTTCATCAATATTGTTACATACATAACATGTAATGTTTAATAGATATAAATTTTTATTAAAAATAATTATATTTTTTTCTAAAAATTTTAAAAAGAATTAAAAGTTAACTTTTAATTATAATAAAAAAGTTTATACTAATATAAAATTAAATTATTTTATATCTAAAAATATGTCTGTTTTAAAAATACTACAATATCCTGATCAAAGATTAAGACTAATTGCCAAACCTATTAAAAAAATAACTAAAGAAATACATAAAATTGCAAATAATATGATAGATACCATGTATCAAGAAGAAGGAATTGGTTTGGCAGCAACACAAGTAAATATTCAACTACAAATAATTGTAATTAATAAAATAAATCAAAAAGAAGATCATTTAATTCTTATAAATCCAAAAATCATTGAAAGAAAAGGTACTGTAAGTATTGAAGAAGGATGTTTATCAATTCCAGAATATCGTGCTTTCGTACCACGTTTTAATTATATAAAAATCCAAGCTTTAAATTTAAATGGAGATAAAAAAGAAATAGAAGCAGATTCAATTCTTTCAATTTGTATACAACATGAAATAGATCATTTAAATGGAAAACTATTTATAGACTATCTTTCTGAACTTAAAAAAGAAAGAATTTTAAAAAGAATTAACAAAATTAAAAAAAGAATAAAGCAATAATTTTTAAAAAAAGTAAAAAAGAGAAAATAAACTTGAAAAAACTAAAAATTATTTTTGCCGGAACATCATATTTTTCTATGAAATTTTTAAATGAATTAATAGAATCTCAACACGAAGTAATAGCTGTAATTACTCAACCTGATCGTCCTTCAGGAAGAGGTCAAAAAATAACTTTTTCTCCTGTAAAAACATTATCTATAAAAAAAAATATTCCTTTTTTTCAACCATTAGAATTAAATAATGAAAAAATACAAAGTGAAATATTGAATCTTAATGCAGATATTATGATAGTCGTTTCTTACGCAAAACTAATACCAAAAAAAATACTAAATATGTTTCCAAAAGGTTGCATTAATGTTCATACTTCATTATTGCCTAGATGGAGAGGTGCAACTCCCATTCAATCAGCAATTTTATTTGGAGATAAAGAAACAGGTATAAGTATTATCAAAATGAATGAAAAAATAGATAGTGGAACCATAATAAATTCAGTTAAATGTAACATTTCATCTGAAGATACAACTGAAACATTAACATTGAAATTAATTGAAATTGGAATTCAAGCATTATTAGAAACTTTATATTTTATAAATATAAATATTATTTTTGAAAAAGAACAAAATGAAAAAAATGCAACATTTTCAAAAAAAATATGTAAAAAAGATGCTTTACTAAATTGGAATACTAAAGCGTATCTTTTAGAAAGATTAATACGTGCTTTCAATCCTTGGCCAATCTGTTACTTTATAATAAATCAAACACGAATAAGAGTATGGAAAGCAAACGTCATACAAAATATTAAAAAAAATGCTAATATAGGAGAAATTATTTCTTTTGACAAATATGGAATTCAAATAAATACAGCTCATCAAATATTAAACCTTCAAAAAATACAATTTCCTGGAAAAAAAATTATAAATATAGAAAAAATAGTTCTTTCTAAGAAAGATTGGTTTCATGTGGGAAAAATTATCTAAACTATATATAAAAATATATACTATCTTAATATTTATTAAAAGATGAGCAAACGGTAAGCTTCCGTTTGCTTTTAATTATCAAAACTGTCAATATACTTTTCTTAAAAATTTTAATTGTTTTTTATAGGAGTTTTATTACTTAACAATTTCTTTTTTTCTTCACTATTTCTAACACGATCAACTAACTCAATATAAGCCATAGGTGCCTTATCTCCAGATCGGAATCCACACTTTAAAATACGAGTATAACCACCTGATCTATTATAAAAAACAGGACCTATTTTTTTAAATAGTTTTGCGACTACTTCATTATTACGAATACGAGAAAACAGCAATCTTCTATGCGCTACAGTATCTATTTTAGATAAAGTAATCATAGGTTCAACAATTCTACGTAATTCCTTTGCTTTTGCTAATGTAGTTTTAATAATTTCATTAAGAATTAACGAACAAGCCATATTTTTGAATATCGCATTGCGATGATTACTCTTACAGTTTAATTTACGACCAATTTTTCGATGTCGCATGAATTTATCCTTTTAAAAAAAAAGAAGAGAAATAATTTTAAATTAATATTTAATATTATTCTTCTAAAATACTTAATGGAGGCCATTTTTCTAATTTCATTCCAAGAGATAAATTTCGAGCTGCTAATATATCCTTAATTTCAGTTAACGATTTCTTACCTAAATTAGGAGTTTTTAAAAGTTCGACCTCTGTTCTTTGAACCAAGTCACCAATATAATGTATTGATTCAGCTTTAAGACAGTTTGCAGAACGAACAGTTAATTCTAAATCGTCTACAGGACGTAATAAAATAGGTTCAAATTCAGGTTTTTCTTCTTTTATTTCAGGTTCTCTCACATCTCTTAAATCAACAAATGCTTCTAATTGTTCTGACAAAATAGTAGCCGCACGTCGAATTGCTTCTTCAGGATCTATTGTACCGTTAGTCTTCATTTCGATAATTAATTTATCTAAATCTGTTCTTTGTTCTACACGTGCAGCTTCTACATTATAAGAAATACGATTTATTGGACTATAACATGCATCTACTAATAAACAACCTATTGGTCTTAAGTCATCTTCCATATGAATTCTAGAAGAAGCAGGAATATATCCTCTTCCACGTTGTACCTTAATTCTCATTTGAATAGAAGCATTTTCATCAGTCAAATGACAAATTAAATGATCTGGTTTAATAATTTCTACGTCACCATCATGAATTATGTCAGCTGCAGTTACAGAACCAATGCCAGATTTCTTTAAAGAAATAAAAACTTCATCTTTTCCGTGTACTCTTACTGCTAATCCTTTTAAATTTAATAAAATTTCTAGAATATCTTCTTGTACACCTTCTTTAGTACTATATTCATGTAATACTCCATCGATTTCAACTTCAGTTACAGCATATCCTGGCATAGAAGAAAGAAGAATTCTACGAAGTGCGTTACCAAGTGTATGACCAAAACCTCTTTCTAATGGTTCTAAAGTAACTTTAGTATGAGTTGCAGTAATTTGTTCAATTTCGACTAAACGTGGTTTTAAAAAACCAATGATAGAATTCTGCATGATATCCTCTCTATTAAGAGTGAACTTTTTATTTAGAATAAAGTTCAACAATTAAATGTTCATTAATTTCTGCAGATAAATCAGAACGTTCAGGAAATCGCTTAAATATTCCTTCCATTTTAGTTGCATTAACTTCAATCCATATTGATTTTTCTCTTTGTTCAGTAAGTTCTAAAGCGGCTTTTATTCTAGATTGATTTTTAGATTTATCGCGTACAGAAATACGATCATTAGGAGATATTTGATACGAAGCAATATTGACAATATTATTATTCACTTTAATTGATTTATGATTGATTAATTGTCTGGATTCAGAACGAGTACAACCAAATCCCATTCTATAAACTACATTGTCAAGTCTTCTTTCTAACAATTGTAATAAATTTTCTCCAGTATTGCCTTTTAAACGAGATGCTTTTTTATAATATGTTTTAAATTGACGTTCTAAAACACCATAAAGACGACGAACCTTTTGCTTTTCACGTAATTGAATAGCATAATCTGATAATCTTGGTTTTCTAATTCCATGCTGTCCAGGTGGATGTTCTAATTTACATTTAGAATCTATTGAACGAAATCCTGATTTTAAAAATAAATCAGTACCTTCACGTCGACTTAACTTTAATTTAGGACCTAAATATTTTGCCATTTTATTCTCCAATATTTCCTAAAATTTAAACACGACGTTTTTTAGGAGGACGACAGCCATTATGAGGAATAGGTGTTACGTCAGTAATATTTGTAATACGAAAACCAGCGGCATTCAAAGCTCGAATAGTAGATTCTCTACCTGGTCCAGGTCCCTTAACCATAACTTCTAAATTTTTTATGCCATAATCTTTGACTATTTCAGCACATCGTTCAGCAGCAATCTGTGCTGCAAAAGGAGTTGATTTCCGAGAACCTCTGAAACCTGATCCTCCAGAAGTCGCCCAACCTAAAGCATTACCTTGTCTATCAGTAATTGTAACAATAGTATTGTTAAATGAAGCATGAATATGAGCTATACCATCTGTAATTTGTTTTTTTACACGTTTTCGTGTTCGAACAGTTGAATTTTTTACCATAATTAACATCACCTAAATTATTTTTTTATTGCTTTTCGAGGACCTTTACAAGTTCGAGCATTAGTTTTTGTTCTTTGTCCACGGACTGGCAAACCTCTTCGATGACGTAAGCCACGATAACAATTTAAATCAATTAAACGTTTAATATTTAAAGTTTTTTCTCTTCTTAAATCACCCTCAACAACATATTTAGCAACGTTTTCTCTTAATAATTCAATTTCTTCTTCTTTCAAATCAGAAATTTTAGAGTTTTCAGGAATATTTGAATTAAAACAAATTATTTTAGAACGTTTTTTTCCGATTCCATATATTGAGGTCAATGCAATTAAAGTATGCTTATGTTCAGGAATATTAATACCTGCAATACGAGCCATTTTATAAAACCTTTTAAATTGATGGAAATTATTAATAAATTTTAATAAAGTATCTTATTAAAATATTTTATTGAAAAAGATAACTTTAACCCTGACGCTGCTTGTGCTTAGGATCATTACTACAAATAACTCGAATAACATTGTTTCTTCGTACTATTTTACAATTTCGACAAAGAACTTTTACAGATGCTTTAACTTTCACTCTATTTTCCTTTCGTTTTTAACGAGAAATTATTTAATTTAAATTAGCTTTTTTTAATACAGATTCATACTGACTAGACATAACTAAAGTTTGAATTTGAGAAATAAAATCCATAATCACAACAACAACAATCAATAACGATGTTCCACCAAAATAAAATGGAACACTCATAGCACTTCTCATAAATTCAGGTATTAAACAGATAAACGTCATATATAAAGAACCAAAAAGTGTTAATCGAATCATAATCTTATTAATATATTTAGCCGTTTGTTCACCTGGTCGAATTCCTGAAATAAAACCACCTGACTTCTTTAAATTATCTGCAGTTTCACGAGGATTAAAAGCTAATCCAGTATAAAAAAAACAAAAAAATATTATAGAAAAAATATATAATACTAAATATAAAGGTTGATTAGGTTGAAAATAAAAAGAAATAGTTTTTAGTAAAGGCCATTTTCGATCTATTCCAAACCAAGATATAATTGTTACAGGAAATAAGACAACACTAGAAGCAAAAATAGCTGGTATAACACCTGCCATATTTATTTTTAAAGGTAAATGAGTACTTTGAGTGGAATAAATACGACGACCTTTTTGACGTTGAGCATAATGAATAATAATTTTTCTTTGACTACGTTCAATAAAAACGACGAAGAAAACAACACAAAAAATCAATATCAAAATACATAAAAATAATAATATATGTAAATTTCCTTGTCTAGTTTGTTCGATTGTATGAACAATAGCTGATGGTAAACCTGCTATTATACCTATAAAAATTATAATAGAAATTCCGTTACCAATACCACATTCTGTAATTAATTCTCCTAACCACATTAAAAACATTGTACCAGTAACTAAAATAATAATAGCAGTAAAATAAAAATAAAAATCAGGATGAATTACAATTTGATGCATACCTGATATTTTAGGTAGACTTGTAACAATACCAATTGATTGAAATAATGCTAATGCTAAAGTAGTACACCTTGTATATTGGTTGATTTTGTTGCGTCCAACTTCTCCTTCTTTTTTAATTTCAGATAAAGAAGGAATAACTAATGTTAACAACTGAATAATAATAGAAGATGATATATACGGCATAATTCCTAATGCAAATATAGAAGCACGACTTAAAGCACCACCAGAAAACATATTAAACATTTCAATAATAGTGCCTTTCTGATCATTTAATATTCTAGATAAAATTGTAGTGTCAATTCCAGGAATAGGAATAAAAGAACCAATACGAAAAATAATTAATGCAATAATTACAGAAATAATTCTTTGCTTAAGTTCATTTGTGCCTTTCTGAGTATTTTTAAAATTTAATCCTAATTTTTTGATCATTATTTACCGCTTATCCTTCAATTTTACCGCCATAGTTTTCAATTGCAAGACGAGCACCTCGAGTTACACGTAAACCGTGTAAGGTCAAAGGAACTTCTAACTTTCCTGAAAGAATGATTTTTACATATTTGATATTTTTATTAATAATATTTTCTTTTTTTAAAACTTTTAAATCAATGATATTAGTAGATAAGTTAGATATATCTGACAAACGAACTTCTGTTGTAATATTCTTTTTACGAGAATTGAATCCAAATTTAGGAAGTCTTCTATAAAGGGGCATTTGACCTCCTTCAAAACCACGATTTACATGACCTCCAGATCTAGATTTTTGACCTTTATGACCTCGACCTGCAGTTTTTCCAAAACCACAACCAATACCACGACCTAATCTTTTGTGGTTTTTTCGAGCTCCTAAAGCCGGAGAAAGAGTATTCAAACGCATCTTATTATTCCTCTTTTATTTTTAAAATATAAGATATTTTTTTTATCATACCTCTAATAGCAGGAGTATCTTGACGTATTACACTATGCCCAATATGACGCAAACCAAGTCCCAATAATGTTTTTTTATGCTTAGGTATTCGTCCTATTGAACTTTTAGTTTGAGTTATTTTAATTGTTTTCATTAAAAAATTTATCCTATTATATCTTCAATAGATTTATTTCTTTTAGCAGCTATCATTTCTGGAGATTTCATATTAGTTAAACCATTCATAGTAGCACGAACTACATTAATAGGATTCGTTGAACCGTAAGTTTTAGCTAATACATTATGTACGCCAGCTACTTCTAATACTGCACGCATAGCTCCACCTGCAATTATTCCCGTTCCATCTGAAGCTGGTTTCATGAAAACATTAGATCCAGTATGTGAACCCTTTAATGAATGCTGTAAAGTTTTATTCACTAATGGTATAGTAATCATATTTCGTCTAGCTTTTTCCATAGCTTTTTGAATTGCAGCTGGAACTTCACGGGCTTTTCCATAACCAAAACCAACGCGCCCTTCTCCGTTTCCAACAACTGTTAAAGCAGTAAATGAAAATATACGACCGCCTTTGACTGTTTTTGAAACACGATTTACAGTAATTAACTTTTCTTGTAATTCACTATTATTTTTTTTTTCGATATTAGCCATTCTATATTTTTCACCTTAAAACTTTAATCCAAAATTGCGTGCAGAATCTGCTAATTTTTTTACGCGTCCGTGATATTTAAATCCAGATCGATCAAAAGAAACGTTTGATATCCCTTTTGATAAAGCTCTTTCAGCAATAATTTTACCAATAATTTCTGCAGCTTTTTTATTCCCAGTATATTTTAAATCTAATTTAATGTTTTTTTCTAAAGTCGAAGCAAAAGCTAAAACTTCTGATTTAGAAGAAATTATTTGAGCATACATATGACGAGAAGTTCGATGTACAACTAAACGCATCGCACCTAATGATTTCATTTTACAACGTGCTTTAACAGATCGACGTATACGAGAAATGATTTTTTTATTCCTATGAAATATCATTTTATTTTTTCTTCGCCTCTTTTATACGAACAATTTCATTTGAATATTTAATTCCTTTTCCTTTATAAGGTTCAGGTCTACGATAAGATCTTAAATTAGCAGCTATTTGACCAACTAATTGCTTATCTACTCCTTTGATGATAATCTCTGTTGGAGATGGGTTTTCTGCTTCAATATAAGGAGGCAAAGAATAAACAATAGGATGAGAATAACCTAATGACATATTAATAATATTGCCTTTTGTTATTGAAACACGATATCCTACTCCAGAAAATTGCAATTTTTTGCTAAATTTCTTTGAAACTCCTATAATCATTGAGTTTACCAGAGCTCTTGAAGTTCCTGCTTGTGCCCAAGCATCAGAAAAACCTGAACGTACTGAAAAAGTTATTTTATCATTTAGGTATTCCACCTTAACTGAATCATGAATAGTACGTAATAGACAACCATATTTTCCTTTAATAGAGATTGATTGTAAATTTAATTCAATTTTTATATCTTCAGGAATTAAGATTGGACGTTTAGCAACACGAGACATTTTCCCTCCATTAAGCCACATAACATATAATTTCGCCACCAAGACCAAGTCGACGTGCTGTACGATCTGTCATAATTCCCTTAGAAGTAGAAATTATTGCTATTCCTAAACCTGCCATTACTTTAGGCAAATTATTCTTTTTTTTATATATTCTTAAACTAGGTCTACTTACACGCTGAATTGTCTCTATTACAGACTTTCCTTTAAAATACTTTAAAACAACTTCTATCTCTAATTTATTATTACCTTGAATGTTAAAATTTTTAATATAACCTTCTTGTTTTAATAGTTCAACGATAGAACTTTTTAATTTGGAACAAGGCATTTTAACAGAATACTTATTCGCTGATTGACCATTTCGAATTCGAGTGAGCATATCTGCGACTGGATCTTGCATACTCATTTTTAAACTACTCCAAATTTTATAAAAAAATTACCAACTAGCTTTTTTTAAACCAGGAATTTCACCTTTCATAGCTGCTTCTCTAACTTTAATACGACTAAGTCCAAATTTTCGAAGAAAAGCATGTGGACGACCAGTTTGACGACATCTATTTCTTTGACGAGATGGACTTGAATCTCGTGGAAACATTTGTAATTTAAGAACTGCATCCCAACGCTCTTCTTCTGACAATTTAACATTAGTAATGATATTTTTTAATGCAACACGCTGTGCGTAAAATTTATTAGCTAATTTTACACGTTTAATTTCACGTGCTTTCATTGATTGTTTAGCCATTGAATAACCCTATTAATTTACTTAATTAATTTACTTACGAAAAGGGAAGTTAAAAGAAGATAATAACAAACGAGCTTCATGATTAGATTTTGCAGTAGTCGTGATAGTTATATCTAAACCACGAACACGATCAATTTTATCGTAATCAATTTCAGGAAAAATAATTTGTTCTCGTATCCCTAAACTATAATTTCCATTTCCATCAAAAGCATTTGTCGATAAACCTCTAAAATCTCGAATGCGCGGAATGGCAATAACAATTAAACGCTCAAAAAAATCCCATTTTCTTTTTTTACGTAAAGTTACCTTACATCCAATAGGATAACCCTGACGAATTTTAAAACCAGCTACAGATTTTCGAGCTTTAGTGATAAGAGGTTTCTGTCCAGAAATTGCAGTCAAATCTAAAACAGCATTATCTAGTACTTTTTTATCAGAAGAAGCACCACCTACTCCCATATTTAAAGTAATTTTGTCAATTTTAGGAACTTGCATAACAGAACTATAGTTTAATTCCATCATAAGTTTTTTAACTATTTTTGATTTATAATAATCATAAAATGTAGCCATTAAATTACTCCAAAACTATTTAATCGTTTTTCTATTAGATTTAAAAAAACGAACTTTTTTTCCTTCTTCAAATCTAAAACCAATTCGATCAGCTTTGCTTAATTCGGGATTGAAAATAGCAATATTTGATATGTGAATAGGTGCTTCTTTTTCAAGAATACCACCATTTTTATTTTGAGAAGGAAGTGGTTTTTGATGTTTTTTAATTAAATTTATACCATTAATAATAGCTTTATTCGAAGATAAAATATTTTTAATAGTACCTTTTTTTCCTTTATCTTTTCCTGTTAAAACAATAATTTCATCATTGCGACGTAATTTTAATGCCATTTTTTGTTCCTTAAAAAATTTTTATGTTATAAAACTTCAGGAGCTAACGAAATAATTTTCATAAATTTTTCGGTTCTAAGTTCACGAGTAACTGGTCCAAAAATACGAGTACCAACAGGTTGTTCATTATTGTTTAAAACAACACAAGCATTATTGTCAAAACGAATAATTGAACCGTCAGGTCGTCTTACTCCTTTTTTTGTTCTGACAACCACAGCTTTTAAGACTTCTCCTTTTTTCACTTTTCCACGAGGTATTGCTTCTTTAATTGTAATTTTAATTATATCACCAACACGAGCATATCGACGACGGGAACCACCGAGTACTTTAATGCACATGGCCGAACGAGCACCAGAATTGTCGGCTACGTTTAAAATAGTTTGTTCTTGAATCATTTTTGTAAAATTCCGAATAATTATAGTAATTTGATTAAAAAAAATTTAAAATATTATAACATTAGTTATCTTGAATGAATAGAAAACATGAGCAGACCTAAGTTTGTTCATGTTTTTAAAAATAATTTTTAAAAAATATTTTTTTCAATAATTCTAACTAAAATCCAAGACTTAGTTTTAGAAATGGGTCTAGATTCACGAATTTCTATTAAATCACCAAGAGAACATTCATTTTTTTCATCGTGGATATGTAATTTTGTTGTTCTTTTAACAAATTTTCCGTAAATTGGATGTTTTACAAAACGTTCAATTGCAACAACAGCAGATTTATTCATCTTGTTGCTGGTAACGCGACCTTGTAAAGTACGAATTTTTTCCTTCATTTTGCACGTTCCTTTTCTGTTAATAACATCTTTACCTGTGCAATGTTTCTTCTAACTTTACGCAATAAATGTGGTTGCTTTAATTTTCCAGATGCAGATTGCATGCGAAGATTAAATTGTTCTCTTAATAATTGTAAGAGTTCTACATTAAGATCTTGGTGATTTTTTTTGCGCAATTTTAGTATTTCCTTCATTACATCACCATTTTAGTTACAAAAGTAGTTTTAATAGGTAATTTTGCTGCCGCTAATTTGAATGCTTCACGTGATTCTTCTTCAGAAACTCCATCCATTTCATAAAGAATTTTACCCGGTTGAATTAAAGCAACCCAATATTCAACATTACCTTTTCCTTTACCCATTCTTACTTCTAAGGGTTTTTGAGTTATAGGTTTATCAGGAAAAACACGTATCCAAATTTTACCTTGCCTTTTGATACAGCGAGTTATAGCTCTACGTGCAGATTCAATTTGTCGAGCTGTTAAACGTCCTCGATCAATTGCTTTTAATCCAAACATACCAAAACTAACATCAGAACCAATAGCAAGTCCACGATTTCGACCTTTATGCATTTTACGAAATTTAGTACGTTTTGGTTGCAACATTAATATGTTCTCCTACTTACGATTTTTGCGATGTTGCTTTTTTATTTGAACAGAAGGTTTTTCTAATTTTTCAACAGTTGACATTCCGCCCAATATTTCTCCTTTAAAAATCCATACTTTGACACCTATCACACCATATGTTGTATGTGCTTCTGAAATGCTGTAATCAATGTCTGCACGAAGAGTATGTAATGGTACTCGTCCTTCTCTATACCATTCTCTACGAGCGATTTCAGCACCTCCTAATCGACCACTAACCTCAACTTTAATTCCTTTTGCACCTTGTCTCATAGCATTTTGAACAGATCTTTTCATAGCACGTCGAAACATGACTCGTCTTTCTAATTGAGAGGTAATACTCTCGGAAACAAGTTTAGCGTCTAACTCTGGTTTACGAACTTCTGAAATATTTATCTGCGCTGGAACACCGGTAATTTTTGCGATTTTAATCCTGAGTTTTTCTACATCTTCCCCTTTTTTTCCTATTACAATACCTGGTCTAGCTGTATAAATAGTAACACGAATACTTTTAGCTGGTCTTTCAATAATAATTCGAGAAACTGATGCTTTTATTAATTTTTTCATTAAAAATTGACGAACTTTATAATCACTGTCTAAATGATCAGCAAAATCTTTAGTATTCGCAAACCATACAGAATTCCATTTTTTTATTATACCTAGTCGCATACCATTAGGATGTACTTTTTGACCCATTTACCTCTTCTCCACAATGTTAACGATTAGACACAATTATAGTAATATGACTAGTGCGTTTTAAAATACGATCTGCACGTCCTTTAGCACGTGGCATCATTCTTTTCATAGTTGAACCTTCGTCAACAAATATATTTTTTATTCGTAATTGATCTACATCTAAACCGTTATTATGCTCAGCATTTGCTATAGCCGATTCCAAAACTTTTTTTACTAAAACAGCAGCTTTTTTGTTATTAAAATTCAAAATATTTAATGCTTTTGGGACTTTTTTACCACGAATCAAATCTGCTATTAAACGAACTTTTTGAGCAGAACAACGGGCTTGACGATGTTGAGCTAAAGTTTCCATTTGTTCCTCATTTTTTATCTAACGTTTTTTTACTTTTTTATCGGCAGTGTGTCCTCTATAAGTTCGGGTTAAAGAAAATTCACCTAATTTATGACCAACCATTTCTTCAGTAATAAAAATTGGAATATGATGACGTCCATTATGAACGGATATTGTTAGACCTACCATATTCGGAAAAACTGTTGAACGTCTAGACCAAGTTTTTAAAGGTTTCTTGTCATTTATCTTGACTGCTTTTTCTACTTTTTTTAACAAACTAACATCAATGAAAGGACCTTTTTTAAGAGAACGTGGCATAAATGATCCTCTAAAGTTATTTATGACGATGACGCAAAATAAATTTTTCAGTACGCTTATTTTTTCGGGTTTTCTTACCTTTAGTTTGAAGTCCCCATGGTGTTACTGGATGTTTTCCAAAATTTCTTCCTTCACCACCTCCATGAGGGTGATCAACTGGATTCATAGCTGTACCTCGAACAGTTGGTCGAATTCCCATCCAACGTGAAGCACCTGCTTTTCCTAAAACTTTTAACATATGTTCAGAATTTCCAACTTCGCCGATTGTAGCTCTGCAATTAGATTCTGTTTTTCTCATTTCACCTGATCTTAATCTTAAGGTAGCATAATCTTTATCACATGCAACTAATTGTACATAACTTCCAGCAGAGCGAGCTATTTGACCTCCCTTTCCTGGTTTCATTTCTACATTATGAATAAATGAACCAACTGGAATATTTTTTATGGGTAAAGCATTTCCTATTTTAATAGGAACATTTATACCAGATAGAATAGTATCACCTACTTTTAAATTTTTAGGTGCCAAAATATAATCTCTTTTTCCATCTTTATATAATATTAATGCAATATTAGATGAACGATTGGGATCATATTCAAATCGTTCTACAGACGCTTCTATATTATCTTTATTTCTTTTAAAATCTATTATTCGATATGCTCTCTTGTGTCCTCCACCAATATGACGAGTTGTAATTCTACCGTTATTATTTCGTCCTCCAGTTTTACTTTTTTTTGATAAAAGAGAGGAATATGGTTTTCCTTTATACAGTTCTTTATTTACAACTTTAATAACGTGACGACGACCGGGAGATGTCGGTTTGCATTTAACAATTGCCATTGTTTTCTCCTCCGACTACTCTATGTGACCCATAAAATCTAAGTTTTGACCTTTTTTGACTTTAATGTACGCTTTTTTCCAATCACTTCGATAAACAACACGATTAGATTGACGTTTTTTTTTGCCTTTAACACATATTGTTTTTACACTATCAACTTCTATATTAAATAAATTTTGTACTGCAGATTTAATTTCATTTTTAGTTGCATTTCTAGAAACTTTTAAAACAACAGTATTAAATTTTTCCATAGATATAGATGATTTTTCAGATATATGTGGAGAAAGTAATATCTTAAGTAAACGTTCTTCAGAAATCATGAAAGTATTTCCTCTACCTTCTTTAATGCTTCAACAGTGATTATAATATGATCAAAAGCAATTAAACTGACTGGATCCATAGAACATACATCTTTTACATCAACTGAATATAAATTTCTCGATGCAAGAAATAAATTATTTTCTATCTCTTTAGTTAAAATAAGAACGTTGTTCAAATTTATTTCTTTCAATTTTTTTACTAAAAGATTTGTTTTAGGTAAATTTAATGAAAATTTTTCAAATATAATTAATCTTTTTTGACGTATTAATTCAGAAAAAATACTTTTTAGCGCACCACGATACATTTTTTTATTAATTTTCTGAGAATGTTCTTGTGGTTTTGAAGCAAATGTTACTCCTCCTGACCGCCAGATAGGACTTCTAAAAGAACCTGCACGTGCACGACCAGTCCCCTTTTGACGCCATGGTTTTCTACCTGATC
Organism: uncultured Buchnera sp.; assembly: GCF_913776765.1. Lineage (NCBI taxonomy): Bacteria > Pseudomonadati > Pseudomonadota > Gammaproteobacteria > Enterobacterales > Erwiniaceae > Buchnera > uncultured Buchnera sp. Next base: position 157,272 of record NZ_CAJYPO010000001.1, on the reverse strand, counting down.
CAGAAACATCAGCACGACTTTTTTGAGCTCGTGTACCTTGACGAGTAGAAGCTGAATAGGCAACAACTACTTGATGAATTAGAGCTTCATTAAAATCTCGACCAAAAATAATTTCAGAAACACTAAGAAGTCTTGGCACGTCTTTAATCACTAATTCCATGCTTAACTCCTTATTCCTCAAATCTTAACAGCTGGTTTAACGATAAGATCACTACCGGTAGGTCCTGGAACAGCACCTTTTACTAAAAGTAAGTTACGATTTTGGTCAATATTTACTATGTTTAAATTTTGCACTGTAACACGATTATTACCTAAGTGCCCTGCCATTTTTTTTCCTTTAAATACTCTACCTGGAGTTTGATTTTGACCGATAGAACCTGGTACTCTATGAGATAAAGAATTTCCATGACTTGCATCTTGAGTCCGAAAATTCCAACGTTTTACAGTACCAGAAAAGCCTTTTCCTTTAGAAATACCTGTAATATCTACTTTCTTGATATTATTAAAAATATTAATTTTTATACTTTGACCTATTTGAAAATTTTCGTTACTATTAGTTCTGAATTCCCATAAACCACGACCAGGAATTACACCTGATTTTAAAAAGTGACCTGACTCTGGCTTTTTAAGCCTATTTAATTTTTTTAGACCAGTTGTCACTTGAATCGCACAGTATTTGTCAGTTTTGATATTCTTTACTTGTGTTATTCGATTCTCTTGTATTTCAATTACTGTAACGGGAATTGAACTTCCTTCCTTAGTAAAAATACGAGTCATACCAAGTTTTTTACCAATTAAACCAATCATTTTTCAAAACCCTTTTTAATCATATATATATATTTGATTAACCCAGACTGATTTGAACATCTACACCAGCAGCAAGATCCAGACGCATAAGTGCATCAACAGTTTTTTCAGTAGGTTCTACTATATCGATTAATCGCTTGTGTGTACGAATTTCATATTGATCACGTGCATCCTTATTTACATGTGGAGAAATTAAAATAGTAAAGCGTTCTTTACGAGTTGGTAAGGGAATTGGTCCGCGAACTTGCGCACCAGTTCTTTTAGCTGTTTCAACAATTTCCGCAGTTGATTGATCAATCAATCTATGATCAAAAGCTTTTAAACGAATACGAATTCTTTGGTTCTGCATTAGACCAGAACTCCAATTTTATTTTAAAAATAAAAATTTTATCCTATCTCTATATGTATTTTTTAGAGATTAGATGAAATTAGTTGCTCTTATATAACTCCTATGTTAGGAGTATTGTAGGGTTTTTAGAATATAAATATACAAAAAATTTATTTTTTTAAAAACATTTTATTTCACAATTATCCATCCAAAAAATTTATGATATATTTAACTATAATTAATCAAGAAAAGAGCATTTTATACTCTTTTCTTAACAAATTCAACTAAGTACAGTATAAAAAATTAAACTAAAACTTTAGAAACAACACCGGCTCCAACAGTACGACCACCTTCTCGTATAGCGAATCGTAACCCATCTGTCATAGCGATTGGATGAATTAAGGTAACAGTCATTTTAATATTATCTCCTGGCATGACCATCTCTACTCCTTCAGGTAACTCAATAGAACCTGTTACATCAGTAGTTCGAAAATAAAACTGAGGACGATATCCCTTAAAAAATGGAGTATGACGCCCACCTTCTTCTTTGGATAAAACATAGACTTCAGACTCAAATGTTGTATGTGGATGAATACTACCTGGTTTTGCTAAAACTTGACCTCTTTCAATTTCATCTCGTTTTGTACCACGAAGCAGAACACCTACATTTTCTCCAGCACGACCTTCATCTAATAATTTTCTAAACATTTCAACGCCTGTACAAGTCGTTTTAGTTGTTTTTTTAATGCCTACGATTTCTACTTCTTCTCCAACTTTAATAATACCTTTTTCAACTCTTCCAGTAACAACAGTTCCTCTTCCTGATATAGAAAAAACATCTTCTATAGGCAATAGAAATGGTTGATCAATTGCTCTTTTTGGTTCTGGAATATAAGTATCTAAAAATTTAGATAAATCAAGTATTTTTGATTCCCATTTTGAATCACCTTCTAAAGCTTTAAGAGCAGAACCACGAATAATAGGAGTATCATCTCCAGGAAAATCATACTGTGTTAACAAATCGCGAACTTCCATTTCTACTAATTCTAATAATTCTTCATCGTCTACCATATCACATTTATTTAAAAAAACAATAATATAAGGAACTCCAACTTGTCTACCAAGTAAAATATGTTCTCGAGTTTGAGGCATTGGTCCATCAGTAGCTGCTACAACCAAAATAGCACCATCCATTTGAGCTGCACCAGTAATCATGTTTTTTATATAATCAGCATGACCAGGACAATCTACATGTGCATAATGCCTAAATTCGGTGTCATATTCTACATGAGAAGTATTAATAGTAATACCTCTTGCTTTTTCTTCCGGAGCATTGTCTATTTGATCAAAAGCACGAGCAGAACCTCCATATTTTTTTGATAAAACAGTAGTAATTGCTGCAGTTAACGTTGTTTTTCCATGATCAACGTGACCTATAGTTCCTACGTTTATATGAGGTTTTAAACGTTGAAATTTTTCTTTTGACATTATTATACCCTTTTAAATTTAAAGTTTTTATCAAAAACTATTTTATAAAAAAATTTTTCTATCTTTCTCTTTTTTTAATTATTAATTCAGAAATAACAGATGGTGCTTCTACATATTTTAAAAATTCCATGGAATAAGAAGCTCTACCTTGAGTTTGAGAACGTAAATCAGTAGCATACCCAAACATTTCAGACAAAGGAACACATGCATTAATAATTTTACCTATTTCTAAATCTTTCATTCCTTCAATAATTCCTCTTCGACGATTTAAATCACCAATTACATCTCCCATATAATCATCTGGTGTTTCTACTTCTACTTTCATAATAGGTTCTAATAAAATTGGTTTTGCTTGTTTAAATCCATTTTTAAATGCCAAAGAAGCTGCTAATTTAAAGGCCAATTCTGAAGAATCAACATCATGATATGAACCAAAATAAAGTCGTACTCCTATATCTACAACAGGATATCCAGCTAAAGGTCCGTATTTTAATTGTTCTTGAATCCCTTTATCAATTGCTGAAATATATTCACTGGGTATTACACCTCCTTTTATGTCATTAACAAATAAATATCCCTTACCTCCTGGTTCTAATGGAAATAATTCTATAACAACATGACCATACTGACCTCGTCCACCAGATTGTTTGATATGTTTTCCCTCAATATCTGTGACTTTATTAAGAATAGTTTCACGATATGCAACTTGTGGCTTTCCAACATTAGCATCAACACTAAATTCTCGTTTCATTCGATCAACAATTATTTCTAAATGTAATTCTCCCATTCCAGAAATGATTGTTTGATTAGATTCTTGATCTGTTCGAACTCTAAAAGAAGGATCTTCTTTTGCCAATCTAGCTAATGATAAACCCATTTTTTCTTGATCAGCTTTTGTTTTAGGTTCTACAGAAATAGATATCACAGGTTCTGGAAATTCCATTCGTTCTAAAATAATAGGTTCGTTTAAATCACATAATGTATCACCAGTAGTTACATCTTTTAAACCAATAGCTGCTGCTATGTCTCCTGCATACACTTCTTTTATTTCTTCTCTTTTATTTGCATGCATTTGCACAATCCTACCGAACCTTTCACGTTGAGATTTGACAGAATTAAAAACAGTATCTCCAGATTTTACTATTCCTGAATATACACGAAAAAACGTTAAGTTTCCTACAAACGGATCACTAGCAATTTTAAATGCTAACGCTGAAAATGGAGCTTCATCATTTGATGATCTTACAGCAACAGTATTGACTTGATCGTTTAAAATACCCTTAATATCTTGAATGTCGTTAGGAGCAGGCAAATATTCAATTATCGCATCTAATAAGGCTTGTACTCCCTTGTTTTTGAAAGCAGAACCACAAGTAATCAATGTAATTTCATTATTTAAAGATCGTTTTCGTAATTCTGATTTTATTTCTTGTTCAGATAATGTGATCCCGTTCAAATATTTTTCCATTAAGTCTTCGTTAGATTCAACAGCTGACTCAATTAAATTTTGATGCCACTTTTCAGATAATTCAACCATATCAGATGGAATTTCATCATAAGTAAAAGTTATTCCTTGATCGATATCTTTCCATTTAATGGCTTTCATTTTTATTAAATCTATAACTCCTGTAAAATTTTCTTCTGATCCAATAGCCAATTGAAGTGGTACAGGATTACCTCCTAATCGTGTTTTAATTTGTTTTACTGTTCTTAAAAAATTGGCCCCCATACGATCCATTTTATTTATGAAAGCTATACGAGGAACATTGTATTTATTTGCTTGTCGCCATACAGTTTCTGATTGAGGTTGTACACCTCCTACTGCACAATAAACCATTACAGCACCGTCTAACACACGCATTGAACGTTCAACTTCTATAGTAAAATCAACGTGTCCAGGTGTATCAATAATATTAATTCTGTGAGATTTAAATTGTTTAGCCATACCACTCCAAAAAGCAGTAGTAGCAGCAGATGTTATAGTAATTCCTCTTTCTTGTTCTTGCTCCATCCAGTCCATAGTGGCAGCACCATCATGAACTTCACCAATTTTGTGATTAATGCCAGTATAAAATAAAATTCTTTCAGTGGTAGTAGTTTTCCCTGCATCTATATGAGCACTGATACCAATATTACGATATTGAGAAATAGGTGTTGTACGAGACATAATTGTTTTCTCATATTTAGGTTTTTAAAAGTTATCACCGTATGAGCAAAATAAAACAATTGCCCCAATGTTATATGAATTAGAGAATGTTCTAAAAATAATTACCAACGATAATGAGCAAAAGCTTTATTTGCTTCAGCCATACGATGTACTTCTTCTCTTTTTTTAACAGATGTCCCTTTATTTTCAACGGCATCATAAAGTTCATTAGACAAACGTAACGCCATAGATTTATCCCCTCTTTTCCGAGCAGAATCTACAATCCATCTCATTGCTAATGCATTACGACGAACTGGTCGAACTTCGACAGGTACTTGATATGTTGAACCACCAACACGACGAGATTTTACTTCTACTGTTGGACGTACATTTTCTAAAGCAATTTCAAATGCTTCCAATTCTTTTTTATCTGTTCGTTTAGATAAATTTTTTAATGCAGTATAAACAATTACTTCTGCAATAGATTTTTTACCGTCTACCATTAAAATATTAATAAATTTAGCTAATAATTCTGAGGAAAACTTTGGATCCGGTAAAATTTTACGAGTGCTAATAATACGACGACGAGGCATAAAAAATACTCCATTAAATTAAATACAAAATTTATTTATTCTCTAAATTAAATATAATTAAACTTTTGCTTTTTTTACACCATATTTAGAACGTCCCTTTTTTCGTTCTTTAACACCAGCACAATCTAGAGAACCTCTAACGATATGATATCGAACTCCAGGCAAATCTTTTACTCGACCACCACGTATTAAAATTACAGAATGTTCTTGTAGATTATGTCCTTCTCCACCAATATAAGCAGTAACTTCAAAACCATTTGTTAGTCTTACACGACAAACTTTTCGTAATGCTGAATTAGGTTTTTTAGGAGTAGTCGTATAAACTCGAGTGCAAACACCTCTTTTTTGAGGACTACTTTCTAAAGCAGGAACGTTGGTTTTAACTATTTTTCGTAAACGAGGTTTACGGACCAATTGATTTACCGTGGCCATATATAAAAAAACTCCTTGTTGATAATTAATACTACGAGCAATATTAAGATAATATAAAAAAGTTGAGGTCATATTATATCATGTAGAATTTTAGGATTGGATATATAAACAAAAGAATAAACAAGTATATTTTACCAACTCATTTGTTTTTTGTTTTTAAGTGTTAAAGTGACAAAGTGTACATAACTAATTAATATGAAATCACTAGAAATATTTTTATGAATTCCTCTAGCGTAAACATCTTCTTTTATAGCATATAAATTTGCTGAAGAAAAAATGATATTTTTTAAAAAAATATTATCAATTAATGCAATTAAAACTCCATCTTGTAAAGCTAAAAAATCATCTGTTTTTTTTAACATACTTGAAAAAAGAGAAACATTAGTTTCAAAAGGAGATTTCATTAAAGTATGCAGCATATTTATGTACCTTAAAAATTAATAATTGCATCATGATCATCTAATTTTAGACGAAAGAAATATGAATTCAATATATTTACTTTTAATATAAATTTATTAGAAAAATTCAATCCTCTATCAATTAATGAAGATTTGCAACAATAAAAGTTTTTAATACCATATATAGGTAATACACGAAAAGCAGATGTATAATTACGTGCTAAAATATTTTCTGATTTATAACTTTTTAAAATCTGTAAAACTCCATCTCCAATAAAAAACAAACTAATTTTTTCTATAATTAAAGAAACACCTAAAACAGCATCTAATCCTTCTCTACCAAAACTAGTCCCATGTGGTGCATGAGAAAAAACAAAAGCAATCTTTTTCATTGAAATAAACATATTATATTAAAATTGTATTATACGATCAGAAATTTTTATAGAATGTGCTAATTCTAATAATCCGCTCGACTCAAAAAAAGAAGAAAAATTACCTTTTTTAATTTTTATATTCGATGTTTTTTGATCTTCTATTATTCCTCGTCTTAAAGCAGCACTAACACAAACATATAATTTTACCTTGTTTTTTTGACTCAATTCTTGCCATGCTGAAAGTAAATTAAATTCATCGCTAGCTGGTTTGTTCAAACTATTAGCATTAAGAACTCCATCACAGTAAAAAAAAACACTATTTAATGTATGAGACATCTTTATTAATGATTGGCAAAATAGGAAGGCTGTACTGGCATTCTGTGTTCCATAAGCAGAACCTGTAACTAAAACTGTATAATTCATGTTAAAATATCTTGTTTCAAAATAAATATTATTCGTATATTAAATTCAACATCTATTAGATGGTAAAGAAAAAATAAAATTAGATGTTTTTTATATCTAATAATTCTATCTCAAAAACTAAAATAGAATTTGCTGGAATTCCGTTAATTGTATTACTTCCATATCCTAAATCTGGAGGTATGATTAATTTAATTTTACCACTTTTTTTAATATACTTTAAACCTTCTTGCCAACCTAATATAACATCTTTTAACATTAGTGTTATGGGCTTTCCTCGTTTATAAGAACTATCAAATTCCATACCATTAATCAACGATCCTTTATAATGAACCGTAATTTCTGTATTTTTTGTTTTTATTTCTTCACCTTCACCTAATTTTTCAACAACATATAAAAGACCACTTGGTGTTTTGTTTACTCCTTTTATTTCAGAAAAATTTTTCATATATAATTTTCCTTGCATTAAATTTTCTTTTTCATTTTTTTCAAGTTGAGTTTTTACTAGATTTTTCAAATGTTCTTGTAATTTTTGAAGAATAATAGAAATTTCTTCATGTGATAGTTTTAAATTTCCTGAAATAGCATCTTGAACTCCCAATAAAATACTATACTTGTCTAATTTTATTCCCATTTTCTTTTGTTTTTCAAAAGATTCATTTACATAATTACCTAAAGAAACTCCTAAAGAGTATCCTATTTTCTCATTATCATTTTTAAAAAATTCTTTCTTCTCTGAATAAGATTGAATTTTAAAAAAAGGTAGGTTTTCTGAAAATGATTTTGGAATAAAAAAAATTAAGTATAAAAATAAAATTCTTTTTAATAGAAAAAAAATCATTTATTACTCCAAAAAAAAATGCAAAAAATAATAAATTTATTTTATATTTAAAAAATTTTATATTAAATTCATACTTTTTAATATAAAATTATTTAATTATTATATTTTTACATATTAAAAATTAAAAAAATTTTAACAATGAATAAAAAAACATATTTTACAAAAAATTTTAGATACTCAAAAAAAAGATATTAATGAAATTAAAGAAGCTATATTGTTATATCAAATGGAAATAATAAATATTCAAAAAAAATACAAGAACTATCAAGGAAATTACATTATATAACACTATATATTAATTGTTTATCTAAAACTTAACTACTACATTATTAAATATAAACATTTTTCCACTATTTCATGAATTTTAAAAAATATAGTTTTATAAAACTGTATTTTCTATAAACATTTTTCTAAAGCGCGATAAAAACGCTTCATACCTTCAACAATATCACGTTTACTAATAATTAATGAAGGAGCTAATCGAATAACATTTTTACCTGCAGTTAAAACAATGACACCTTCTAAAAATAAAGAATTTAAAATATCATATATTTTTTCAGCAAACTCTGGTCTCAACACAATACCAATAAGCAACCCTTTTCCTCGTATTTCTGTAAAGAATTTAAAACGTTTATTAATCAAATTTAATTCAGAAATAATTTTTTTTAATTTTTTTTCTACACCTAATAAAATTTTTTTCGTATTAACAATGTTAATAACAGATTCTGCAACAGAACAAGCAAGGGGGTTTCCTCCATATGTAGTACCATGAATACCAGGTTTCATTACAGATGCAATTTTATTTGTTGTTAACATTGCACTTATTGGAAAACCACCACCTAAAGATTTTGCAATAGTTAAAATATCAGGTTGCACTTCATAATGTTCATATGAATATAACTTACCGGTTCTACCTATTCCAGTTTGGATTTCATCAAAAATTAAGAGTGCATTATATTTATAACAAAGATCTCTAACTTCTTTAACAAAAGAAATATCTGCTGGTATAATTCCCCCTTCTCCCTGAATAAGTTCCATAACTACAGCTGAAGTATTTTCATCAATTATATCTTTAACAGTATCAATTTCATTAAATTTAGCATGCATAATCGCTGAAGGTTTTGGTCCAAAAAAATCAGAATATTTTGCTTGTCCACCTACAGAAACAGTAAAAAAAGTTCGTCCATGAAATGAATTATAAAAAGATATAATTTTATTTTTTTTTAAATTATATATTTTAGATGAATAATAACGAGCTAATTTAAACGCCGCTTCATTTGCTTCAGCACCTGAATTCGCAAAAAAAACACGAGACGCAAAACTTGATGAAATTAATTTATCGGCTAAACGTAAAGCTGGTTCATTTGTAAAAATATTACTAGTATGCCATAATTTTTTACTTTGTTGATTTAAAACTTTGTTTAATACGGGATGACAATGACCCAATGATGTCACCGCAATTCCACCTGAAAAATCAATATATTCCTTTCCTTTTTGATCCCAAACACGACTACCTTTTCCTTTAACTGGAATAAAAAATGCTGGATTGTAAACAGGTAAAATTAATTTGTTAAAACTATCTCGCGTAATTAATTTTATTTTTTCTATCATTAATTTTCCTAAAATATATTTGCTAAAATAATAAAATGTTTTACAGCTAAAATAGATAAACTGATAAAATTAAAATATACATTATATTTTATTAAATTTAAACTTATTTTATTAACAAACTTAAAAACATCTAAACAAATTTTATTAAAGTAAAAAGCTATTTTACATTTTAACATCTTGATATAATAATTTTAATAATTACCAATAAGATATTTTAATAAAAATATCTTAAAATTTTAATTTTTATAATGAAAAAGGTAAAAAAATGAAAAATATCAACCAAATAAAACTTACATGGATTAGTTTTTTTTCATACGCTTTCACAGGTGCGTTAATTGTTGTTACTGGAATGATAATGGGGGATATTGCCAATTATTTTAGTTTATCTGTATCACAGATGAGTAATATTTTCACTTTTTTAAATGCAGGTATTTTAATATCAATTTTTTTAAATTCTTGGCTAATGGATATTATATCAATAAAAAAACAATTAATATTTGGTTTTTTACTTTCAATACTAGCCATATTAGGTATAGTATACTCAAGTAATATACTTGTGTTTTCGATAAACATATTTATACTTGGTTTGGTTAGTGGAATAACTATGTCACTTGGCACTTTTATTATTACTTATTTATATTCAGGTGAAAAAAGAGGATCGCAATTGTTAATTACTGATTCTTTTTTCAGCATGTCCGGAATGATATTTCCAATTATTTCTGCATATCTATTAGAAAAAAATTTTTTATGGTATTGGATTTATGTATTTATAGGAATTATTTATTTCCTTATTTTTATTTTAACAATAAAATCACAATTTCCAACATTAGAAGAAAAAACAAAAAATCACGATAACATCAAACAATTTAATATAAATATAGTTTTATTATCTATTTCAGCTTTATTATATATTTTAGGACAATTAAGTTTCATTTCTTGGGTTCCACAATATGTTACTGAAATCATAAATATCAATATCAAAAAAACTGGTACTTTGGTAAGTAATTTTTGGATGGCGTATATGATTGGAATGTGGTGCTTTAGTTTTATAATTAGATTTTTTAATTTACAACGCATGTTTATTTTTTTAACAGGTATTTCTTCAATACTTATGTATTTTTTTATTTATAGCAAAAGTTACTCAGCACTAAAATATACCATTATTAGTTTAGGATTTTTTTCTAGTGCAATTTATACTATTATTATAACATTAGCATCATTAGAAACTAAAAAACCATCTTCAAAATTAATTAATTTAATTTTATTTTTTGGAACTGTTGGAACATTATTAACATTTGTTATAACTAGTCCGATCGTTGCAAAAAAGGGATTATATGCAACTTTAATTTTTTCAAATATATTATATGGAATAGTTTTTTTGCTATCTTTCGTAATTTTGAGCAATAGTAAAAACAAATATTATTTTTAAAAACTATTATCATTAAATAGTTATATTTTTTAAATAAACTAGAATAAACAATGACTTCTGGTTTATTTAAATAACTAATCTAGACCTATAACAGAAGATACACGTTTTAAAAATTTTTCAGATTTTAATCTCGCTTTAATTGCTCCTTCTTTAGCTATTTTTTTTAAATAAGATTCATCGTTTCGATAAACTAAGTAAGATTTTTGCAAATTATATAAAAATCTAGATACGTTATCAAAAACAATGTTTTTAAATTCACTGTACATCATACCGTCTAATTCTTTTTCTAAAATAGAAATCTCTTTTTTTGTAATAGCAGCAAGAATTTCTAATAAATTTGAAATACCTGATTTTTTTTTTATATCATAGTATATTTTAGGTGGTATTTCTGAATCTGTAACAGAATTTTTTATTTTTAAAAAAACTGATGAGATGTCTTCTAATAAAAAAATTACATTATTTTTATTAGTATCTGATTTAGACATTTTTTTTGTAGGATCTAATAAAGACATAATTTTAGATCCATTTTTAGTAATTAATAAATCAGGTACAGTAAATATGTCTCCATACAAAAGATTAAAACGATTAGCAATATTACGAGTTAATTCTAAATGCTGTTTCTGATCTTTTCCTACCGGTACTAAATTCGTTTGATATAATAAAATATCTGATGACATTAATAGAGGATAATTAAACAATCCAATATTTATATTTTCAACACAATTTTCTTCTATTTTTCTTTTATTTTTAAATTGTGTCATTCTAGATAATTCGCCAAATTGGCTAAAACAACTTAGAATCCAATGTAATTGACTATGTTGATAAACATGTGACTGAATAAAAATAATACTTTTTTTCGGATTAACTCCACAGGCTAAATATAATGCCAATGTATCTAATACCGATTTTTTTAAAGAAAAATTTTTATTTAATGTAGTTAAAGAATGTAAGTCAGCAATACAGTATAAACATTCATAATTATCTTGAAATGAAGACCAATTACGCATTGTTCCTATGTAGTTTCCAATGCTTAAATTACCTGAAGGCTGTACAGCACTAAATAATATTGGTTTAGAGTTAATCATATTAAATAATCCTAAAATATATAAAAATATCAATGAATAGAAGTTGAATAAACATGTTTTAATTCTTCACGTATCTTTTTTATGATAACATCATAATTAGTATATCCAAAAAGTCCTGAACCAATCACGAAAACATTAGCTCCTGAAAAAGCTATTTCAGAAATATTTTCTAATTTAACTCCTCCATCAACTTCTAAAAGAATATTAGATGCATTTAACTCAATTTTTTTGCGAACTTCACGTAATTTTTTGAATGAAGATGGTAAAAATGATTGATTACCAAAACCAGGATTTACTGACATTAATAAAATTAAATCTAATTTTTCCATTACATAATCAAGAAAATTAAGAGAAGTCGCTGGATTGAAAGCTAAACCTGCTTTGCATCCGCACTCCTTAATTAAATTTAAAGTACGATCAATATGATCTGTTGCTTCTGGATGAAAAGTAATAAAATCTGCTCCAGCTTCAGCAAATTGAGGGATTAAATTATCTACTGGTTTTACCATCAAGTGCACATCGATAGGTACAGTAATATTATAATTTCGTAACGCTCTTAAAATCATGGGACCCATTGTTAAATTTGGAACGTAATGATTATCCATTACATCAAAATGTATCCAATCACTACCTGCATCTATAACTTTTTTTGCATCTTCTCCTAAACGAGCAAAATCAGCAGATAAAATCGAAGGTGCTAAAAAAAACTTTTTCATATTAATCATCCTACATTTAATTACAATAATTTTAAAAAAAACAAATAAAACAAACTTCAAATAAAAAATACTATTAATTAATTTTAATATTTCTTTGTTTCTTTACAATAAAAATCAAAAAAATCTAATAATATTATCGACATTTTTTTTACATGAAAAACGCATTGATTGATAATATTTTAATTAAATATTAAACAGGGAATATATTTTTAAGACATACTAAATTTTTACATTTAGTAAGAAGTAAAGTTATTAATATAATATTTTGTAAAATTCTTTTTAATATTAAAAGTCAGTTTAATATAAAAAATGATACTCTGATTGTTATCAAAAAAACTTTTAAAAAAATGTATATCAAACTTAATCAAGCAAAAAAACTTTTAAAAAAAATATTTTCATCTATCAATACTTAATTTTTTTTAAATATTAATAAAAAACTAAAAAATTAAATTTAATCTATACGAAATAAGATATTTTTAAAAAAAATATAGTTTAGAAGAAAAATTTTAATATTTAATTGAACTTCAAAACTATATAAAATGAAAAACTTAAATGTTGATTTTAATAAAAAAAATTATAAAATCATAATTATAATGAATAATTTTTATCTTAAATATTAAAAATGTTATTGAGAATCTTTAATTGCACTCAAAATAATATTTTTATCTATTCCAGAATAAATTTCAGCTTTTCCAATAGAAACCGGAAGAACTAATCTCATTTCTCCAGACATAACTTTTTTATCTCTTATCATATATGGTAAATATGAAGCAGCAGACATATTTTTAGGTCCTTTAATAGGTAATCCTGTTTTTTTTAATAAAGATAATATTCTTTTATAATCTATTTTTTTTAAACATCCTATTAATTCTGATGTACGAGAAGCCATGACCATTCCTACTGAAATTGCTTCACCATGTAACCAATTACCATAACCTGCGTGAGCTTCAATAGCATGACCATATGTATGTCCAAAATTTAATAATGCTCTAAAATTATTTTCTCTTTCGTCAAGAGAAATTATTTTTGCTTTTAATTCACAACACTTTTTAATGCAATAAGACATTAATTCATGATTCAATAATAATAAATTTTCAATATTTTCTTCTAACCAATTAAAAAAATTTGCATCAAAAATAACAGCGTATTTAATAACTTCTGCCATACCAGAAACCAATTCATTGTACGGAAGAGTTTTTAAAAAATCGATGTCAATAATAACAGAAGAAGGCTGCCAAAATGAGCCTATCATGTTTTTTCCAAGCAAATGATTGACTCCAGTTTTTCCGCCAACAGAAGCATCTACTTGAGACAAAAGAGTGGTCGGAATTTGAATAAATCGTACACCTCTCTGGTAAATAGATGCCGAAAATCCAGTTAGGTCACCTATTACTCCTCCACCTAATGCAATTAAAGTCGTATCACGAGAATGTTTTTTTTCTAACAGAGCAGAAATTATTACTTCCATTTCATTTAATGTCTTAAATTGTTCTCCATCCGAAAGAATAACTTGATCTATTTTTATGCCGGATTTTCTTAAATGAAAAAATACTTTATCTTTAAAAAGATTAGCTAATGTTTTATTTGTGATTAACATAGCTTGATTTCCAGGCTTTAAAGGCCAAAAGATATTATCTTCTTGAATAATACCAGATCCGATATTAATCGGATAGCTACGTTTTCCTAAAACAACTTTTAATTGTTCCATAATTTTTTATACTCTATAAATATTTTATTTAAATAATCTCACTATATTTTTTCTAATAAATGAATAATACTATATGCAACAGATTTGGCACTTTGATTATCAGTTTGAATTTTAAAATCTGCTATTTCTTCATATAATGGATTTCTTTCATGAGCTAAATTTTCCAATACAACACGATTTGAAATATTAGATTGTAATAATGGTCTTTTTTTATCTCTTTTTGTACGCGATAACTGTTTTTCAATAGTAGTTTCTAAATATATAACAATTCCACGAGCAGATAAAATATTACGATTTTCTTTGAATTTTACTGAACCTCCACCGGTAGCAAGAACAATACCTTGTTTTTTTGTAAGTTCATCAATAATTTTTACTTCTCTTTGACGAAAACCATTTTCGCCTTCAACGTCGAAGACCCAACTTATATTAGCTCCAGTACGCTTCTCAATTTCTTGATCAGAATCAAAAAACTCCATATTAAGTTGTTGAGATAACTGACGACCAATAGTACTTTTACCAGCTCCCATAGGTCCGATTAAAAAAATATTTCGTTTTTCTGCCATATTTTTATTACTAAGATAATTCGTTAATAACAGTAATGCTTAGCAAATTTTGCTAGCAAGAGATAAAACGCTAAAAATAGAATAAACTAAATTTTATATAAATATTCTAAATTAACGACAATTAAATATTTAAAAATTAGGAATCTTATTGGTTTTTCATTAAAAAATATGATCCTTGTATGCAAAAAGAATTGTTTAAAAAATTTTCTATTGTTTTAAATAATTTCTTATAATACTTTTATCAGAAAAATTGAAATATATATTTCAAAACTTATTTTTAAAATTTTTGTATGATAAAATTTTTTTAAAGTAGCAACATCATTCTATCAGAGTAAACCTTATTTTTTCCATAATTTATTTATTATTTTAATACAAATATTATTTTTGAAAATTTTCAATAAACTTAACACTTTAATTGAAAAATAACTTTATAAATTAAAAAACTTGACGTAATTTATTTTTTAAGTTTAAATGGATTTTCATATAAAAAAATTTTTAAAAATTCTTTCAATTTTAAAGGGTGAGATGTCCGAGAGGCTTAAGGAACACGCCTGGAAAGCGTGTATATGGAAACGTATCAAGGGTTCGAATCCCTTTCTCACCAAAAAAAATATAAAAAAATATATAATTATAAATAAAAACTTCAATTTTAAAAACTATATATTCTTTTATATAATCAAATCTGTGTTTTTATTTTTTAAAGAAGCAAGGTAGTTTCTAAAGAAAGAGTAATCATATTATGAAAACTAGATTCTCTATCTTTTGATGATACTGCTTCTTTTTTAGTGATATGATCAGAAACAGTACAAATTGATAATGCTTGAGCTTTTAATTCAGAGGCAACCGCATATATGCCAGCAGTCTCCATATCTATTCCAATAATGTTATATTTTTTTAAAATTTTTAACATATCTTCATTTTCATTATAAAATGAATCTGTCGTAAAGAAATTACCAATATGAACTTTGAAATTCATTTTTTTAGCTATTGAAAAAGCATGAAAAATCATTTCGAAATCTGCAATTGCAGCATAATCATGATTATTAAAACGTATTCTGTTAACTTTTGAATCTGTAGAAGCACCCATACTAATAACGATATCACGCAATTTTATATTATTCTGAAGAGTACCACAAGTTCCTACACGAATAATTTTTTTTACGTTATATTCTGATATCAACTCTCTTACGTAGAGAGATGCAGACGGTATTCCCATACCGTGACTCATAATAGAAATTTTTTTATTTTTATAGTATCCTGTATACGCCAGCATTAATCTAGTATCATTAATTTGAATTGCATCTTTTAAATAATTTTTAGCAATATATTTAGCTCTTATTGGATCACCAGGCATCAAAACTATGTCTGAAAAAGCATTTTTTTCACTTTTAATATGCAGTGTAGGCACTATTTTTTTCCTTATTTTAATAAATAATTTTTTTAAAACATGCTTTTACCATATTTCATATCAGATAATGAAAAATGTTTTGCAATAGTTTGTCCTATATCAGAAAATGTATCTCGATAACCTAAAAAATTTATTTTTTTACCTGGAGAATATATTAATATAGGAATATTTTCTCTTGTATGATCTGTTCCTTTCCACGTAGGATCACATCCATGATCTGCAGTTAAAATAAACAAATCCTTCTCTTTAACTAAATTAATCATTTCAGATAATTTAGTATCAAAAAATTCTAACCCTTTAGCGTATCCTGAAACATCACGACGATGGCCCCAAACAGAATCAAAGTCTACAAAATTAGTGAATATAACAGTATTATTCTTCGCTAATTTCATCTGATCAATAGTATTATTACATAATTCATATAAACCAGTAGATTTAATATTTTTACTTATTCCGATTCCTGCATAAATGTCTGAAATTTTCCCTATCGCAATGACTGTACCTTTTTTCTCTTGTATTAATTTTTCCATAAAAGTAATAGAAGGAGGTTGCATTGAAAGATCTCGTCTATTTCCAGTCCTATTAAAGTTTAATTTATTAGTTCCAATAAAAGGTCTAGCTATAACACGTGCTATTTTATATTTATTTTCATCAAGTATCGTACGAACAGTTTCACATATTTTATAAAGATTTGATAAACCAAATTTAATTTCATGACATGCTATTTGAAAGACAGAATCTGATGAAGTGTAAAAAATAGGTTTTCCTGTTTTAATGTGTTCTTCACCTAAATTTTTTATTATTTCTGTACCTGATGCATGACAGTTACCAAGAATACCAGGTAATTTTAATTTTTTTATTATTTCGTTAATTAATGATAAGGGAAAAGAATTATTTTTTTCTATAAAGTAATGCCAATCTTTTAAAAAAGGAGCTCCAGCAATTTCCCAGTGTCCAGAAGTAGTATCTTTTCCAGAAGAAACTTCGCTAGCATAACCATAACTAGCAATAATGTTAACATCTTCTTTCTGATGAAATCCTAATGGATATTTTCCTGTAGAAGATTGATATGATTTAAGTATTCCCAACTTAGTCAAATTAGGAATATGTAAAGAACCTTTTCTTCCTATATTGGCTTCATTCAAAAAACATTTTTCTGCTATATGTCCAAAAGTATCTGCGCCAACATCATTAAATTTATAAGCATCAAAACTTGAACCTATTCCAAAAGAATCTAAAATCATCAAAAAAACGCGTTTCATTATAAATACCTAAAATTAATAAAATATGTTTACTGTTCTCTTGTTTTGTCAAAAAAAATATTCTTATAAATATTTTTTATTATATCTAAATTAGCTTTATTTGGTGCCAGATATATTAGTTGATTAGAACCATCTAACGCTAAATAAGATTTGTTTTTGTTTATAAAATCAGAAATAGATTTTTCTTTTTTTGATCTAATCCAACGTGCAAGAACAATATTTACTGTTTCATAAATTGCATCTATTTGATATTCAACCTTTAAACGTTCGATTACAACATCAAATTGTAATATTCCAATAGCACCTAAAATGAGACTATTATTTGTTATAGGACAAAAAACTTGTATTGCACCTTCTTCTGATAATTGAAATAAACCTTTTTTCAACTTCTTTTGTTGTAATGGATTTTTTAAAAAAATACGACGAAATACTTCTGGAGCAAAACTTGGAATCCCAAGAAATTTAATTTCTTCTCCTTCTGTAAAAGTATCTCCAATTTTTATTGTACCGTGATTATGTATTCCTATTACATCGCCAGGATACGCTTTTTCTATAGAAAATCTATCTCCAGCTAAAAAAGAAAATGCATCAGAAATAATAATATCTTTTTTTATTCGTATATGTCTTAATTTTATACCTTTTCTATACTGTCCAGAAACAATTCTCATAAAAGCAATTCGATCACGATGTTTTAGATCCATATTTGCTTGGATTTTAAATATAAAACCTGTAAATTTTTTTTCTTCAGGTTCAACTTTTCGTATATTAGTAGAACGATAAACAGGAGAAGGAGCCCATTTTATTAAACTTTCTAGTATATGATTAATACCAAAATTATTTAATGCACTACCAAAAAAAATAGGAGTTACACTACCTTCTAAAAATTTTTTTTTATTAAGTTCTGGATATATATGAGTAATTAATTTTAATTCTTCATGCCATTGTATATATAAATCTGTACCAATATGTTCTTTTAAAGAAGATTCATTAAGAAAATCAGTAAAAGAGTTAGAAGCAAAAAAATTAACTTTTTTAATAATATTTTTTTTATATAAACAAAATATTTTATCATAAATATGATAAACACCTTTAAAATTTTTACCACAACTGATAGGCCAAGTTACTGGAATGCAGCTTAAATTTAACTCTTTTTCTATTTCATCTAGGATTTCTATTGCTTCACGACTATCACGATCTAATTTGTTAATAAAAGTAATAACAGGAGTATTATGCAAACGACTGATGTTCATTAATTTTTTTGTTCGATCTTCTATTCCTTTTGCAGCATCAATAACCAATAAACAACAGTCAACTGCAGTAAGAATTCGATATGTATCTTCTGAAAAATCTTCATGACCAGGGGTATCTAGCAAATTCATTAAAATATTTTTATATGTAAACTGCATAACTGATGTAGTAACAGAAATTCCGCGCTGTTTTTCAATATTCATCCAGTCTGATTTAGCATATTTTCCATTTCCTCTAGCTTTAATAGTGCCAGAAGTACGAATTACTTTTCCAAGTAATAACATTTTTTCTGTAACAGTTGTTTTACCTGCATCAGGATGAGAAATAATAGCAAAAGTACGTCTTTTACTTAATTCCAATTGATGATTCATATCAAACATATATACTCATTTAAATTATTTTTTATTATGGAAAATTTTAGATATAAAAATTATTTATTAAAATATAAACATTCTATTTTTTTAAAACTCTATATTAGTTGTCTTGATTTATTTAAAAAAAATAGTAATATTATACTGGATATATTAAAAACGAACTGAACTGTATGCAGTAATAAAAATATTTATAATTGCATTATAAATGAAAAAGAGTTTCTGCAATGAAAAAAAAATTTATATATATTGCATACACAGGTGGTACTATTGGGATGCAAAAATCAAAATATGGATATATTCCTATTTCTGGACATCTTCAAAAACAATTAGTCAACATGCCAGAATTTCATAGTACAGAAATTCCAAATTTTACTATTAAAGAATATAATCCATTAATTGATTCATCTAACATGACTCCAATAGAATGGCAAAAAATTGCAGATGATATTAAAAACAATTATCATCAATATGATGGATTTATTATTCTTCATGGAACAGATACCATGGCTTATACTGCGTCAGCTTTGTCATTTATATTAGAAAATTTAGAAAAACCAGTAATAATAACAGGATCTCAAATTCCTCTTTCAGAAATCCGATCAGATGGACGACAAAATTTATTAAATTCACTATTAATGGCTGCAAATTATCCCATTAATGAAGTTACTCTTTTTTTTAATCATAGATTATATAGAGGAAACAGAACAACTAAATCACATGCTGATGGCTTTGATGCTTTTTCTTCACCTAATTTAGGACCTTTGTTAGAAGTAGGAATCAATATTCGATCTTTTTATAAAAAAAAATTTAAAAAAAAAACAAAAAAACTAAAAGTATATAAAATAACACCACAACCTATCAGTATACTTACAATATATCCAGGAATATCTAAAGAAGTAATACGAAATTTTTTATTAAATCCGGTAAAAGCATTAATTTTATGTACTTATGGAATAGGAAACGCTCCTCAGAATAGAGAATTTTTAAAAGAATTAGACCTTGCCCAAAAAAAAAATATTATCGTAATAAATTTAACACAATGTACATCCGGACGCGTTAATATGAATGGTTATGCAACCGGTAATTCACTTATAAAAGTTGGTGTTATTAGCGGGTATGATTTAACTGTAGAAGCAGCTTTAACTAAATTACATTTTCTATTAAGTCAAAATTTTTCAACTGAAAAAATTCGTATTCAAATGCAGAATAACTTACGCGGCGAATTAACTCTAGATTGAGTAATTTTGATATATTTTTAAAGAATTTATTTTTTTAAAAATTTTTATCTGAAAAAATTTATTTAAAATTTTAATAAAAAGAATGATTACCATGAAGATGATTAGTCTGATCAATTACCTGTTTTATTTCAGGAAAAAAAGATAGTATTTTTTTCTCAACTGTTTCTTTTAAAGTAGTGCCAATCATTGAACATCCATTACATCCTCCACTAAATTGTATAAAAGCTATTTTATTTTCGGAAATTTTAATTAAATTAACTTTTCCTCCATGCATTGATAATTGGGGATTTACATTTGTGTTTAAAAATTCTTCTATCCTTTCTTGTAAAGAAGATACAGTTTTTTTTGAAATATTTTTTTTAGCATATGGTGTTTTAAAAGTTAATTGTGAACCTAAATTGTCAACTATAAGATCAATTTCAGAATTTTTTAAAAAAGAAACAATAGATCGATCAACATAAACAAAAAAATTATTATAATTTAATTTAATATCATTTTTTTCTACTTCATCTTTAGCACAGTACGCTACTCCACATTCTGCATTTTGTGTACCTGGATTTATAATAAATACACGTATTTGAGTACCGACAGGTTCTTTTGATAAAAGTGATATAAAATGATTTTGTGCTTTATTAGAAATATTAATCATAAATGTTAATTTAGTAAAATTTTAATTATAATTAATTCTACTAATTTATTAAAACAAATACAAGAATATTCTATTTTAAAAAAACTTTATTTGAGATAATAAAAAAATTTTATTTAAGGAAAAAAAAAATGAAAAATTTTTACTGGAAAACTATAGGTAATGGCAATATTAATCTCATTATATTAAATGGGTGGGGATTTGATTTAAAAATATGGTTTTTTATTGTAAATAAACTTAATAGTATATTTAAATTTCATCTAATTGACTTACCAGGAATTGGAATAAATAAACATTTACTTCCTCTTAAAATTGATGAAATAACTGAAATTTTATACTATTATATGCCTAAAAATTCTATTTGGTTAGGATGGTCTATAGGTGGATTAATTACTAATCGATTTGCATCATTATATCCAAAAAATATTTTAGGAATAATAAATGTAGCTTCTTCTCCTTGTTTTATAAAAAAAAAAATGGCCTGGAATAGAAGAAAAAAAAATATACTGTTTTTACAGCAATTTAAAAAAAAATTATCATGAAACAATAAATAATTTTTTATCTTTACAAATCATAGGATCAAAAGAAAATTTACAAGATTTAAAAAAGTTAAAAAAGATAATATCTTATAAAGATAAACCAAATAAAAAAATTTTAAAAAATGGACTGGAAATACTTCTTTCAACTGATTTACGATTAGAAAAAAATATTCTTAAAATTCCTTTATTACGCATATACGGTTCATTAGATCGTTTAGTCCCAAAAGAAATATCAAAAATACTTGATGAAAAATGGCCTGAAAGTATTTCTACTATTATAGAAAAAGCTGCGCATACTCCATTTATTTCACATAAAAAACAATTTTGTTCTATTTTATTGAAATTTATAAAAAATCTTTAATCAAAAAACATATAGCCCCTAAAAAAAATGAGGGCTATAAATTTTTATATTTCTAAAAAGGAATTTCATCATCGAAATCTATTTCTGAAGAATCAATTTGTTCTTTATTTGATTTATTTTTTTCTATATTTTTTGATGTATGATTTATTTCTAGTTTTTTTGTTTTTAAAATATTATTATTTTCGTTTAATGTAACGTTATGAGAATTTGAATTACGATTTCCTAACATTTGCATTGTACCGCCAATGTTAACTATAACTTCTGTTGTATAACGTTCTAGACCATTTTGGTCTTGCCATTTTCTAGTTTGAAGAGATCCCTCAATATATACTTGAGAACCTTTTCTCAAATATTCTCCAGCAATTTCAGCTAATTTTCCAAACAATACTATTCTATGCCATTCTGTTTTCTCTTTATTTTCACCAGTATTTTTATCTTTCCAATTCTCTGAAGTTGCTAGTGTCATATTTACTACTGCATTACCATTTGGCATATAACGAACTTCAGGATCTTGGCCCAAATGACCAATTAATATTACTTTATTTACACCTCTACTTGCCATAATAAAAACTCCATTTTCTAAATTTAAAAAAATTGAATACATTTTTAAATAGAATTTTTAATTACTTGTAATAAAAATACATCATAAATACGTAATTTAATATAATTAAACTTATAAAAAACGATATATTAATAGTAATTAAGATATTAGAAATAATAAAAATCTTGCAATAATTGTTTTTTTTAAAAAATTGTATTTAAAACAGTAAAAAAATAAAAGTTTATATATTTAAATTACACTATAACTATTAAAAAACAAAATTATAAACTATAATTTATATTTCTTTAAAAGAAATAAATAATATTTTATTTTAAAAAAATATAAATTTTTATAAAGTTATAATTAAATTTTTTAAGTACTAAAATAATTTTCTTTTTAAATAAATTTTAAAAATATAAATTCTGTCTGAAATAAAAAACTTCTATAATGAATTTATGATTAAAAAAAAATAATAAAAAATTAAATTTTATTTTTTGTAGTTTTTTATAAATAATCTAAAAAATAAAAATATATAAAATTATGATAATATATTCTTGTGTGAAAGTGAAAAAAATACACTAAAACAAATTAATTTTAACATTATTCAGTATATCAAAAAAAATATTCCTCCAAAAATATATTCCCCTAATAAAATTATTATATAATTTTTAAAAAAAATTAAAAAAATATCTTATATGTTTTTTTTAAAAAATTAATTAAACACTTAAAGATAAAAATATAAAATTTTTTTTAAATAATCAATTTATTAAAAATAAGACAAAAAAAAATTGGATTAAATTAGTGAATAAATAATCTATTATTTAGAATACTATAATATAATTTTACAATGATTTACTAAATAATGGTACTTCCAATATATATGGCAAAAAATAAATCATATTTACATCAACAAATTAATAGATTAAAAATTCCACCACATTCATTAGAAGCAGAACAATCAGTACTAGGTGGATTAATGTTAGATAACGAACAGTGGGATTCTGTTTCAGAACATGTAGTAGCTGACGATTTTTTTAGCAAACCCCATCGCTTAATATTTCAAGAAATGCAACAATTGTTAAATTTAGGACATCCTATTGATTTGATTACATTATCAGAATCTTTAGAACAAAAAGGAAAATTAGAAAGTGTAGGCAGATTCTCTTATTTAGCTGAATTATCAAAAAATACTCCTAGTACAGCGAATATTACTGCATACGCTGATATAATACGAGAAAGAGCAATAGTAAGAGAAATGATACTAGTAGCTAACAAAATAGCAAACGCTGGATATGATACTCAAGGACGTAAAAGCGAAGAATTATTAGATTATGCAGAATCTAGTGTTTTTAAAATTGCTGAAAAACGTTTTAAAAAAGATTCGGGTCCGAAAAATATTGAACAAATTCTTGATGAAACTGTTACTAGTATTGAGAAATTATTTTTATCTCCTAATGACGGCGTAACAGGAATAAATACAGGATATCAAGATTTAAATAAAAAAACATCAGGGTTACAACCTTCAGAACTTATTATCATTGCAGCAAGACCTTCAATGGGTAAAACAACTTTTGCGATGAACTTATGTGAAAATGCTGCTATGTTATATGACAAGCCAGTATTGATTTTTAGTTTAGAAATGCCTGGAGAGCAAATCATGATGCGTATGCTAGCATCTTTATCTAGAGTGAATCAGGCACGTATTCGAACTGGACAATTAAATGATGAAGATTGGTCTCGTATGTCTGGTACAATTAATGTTTTGCTCAAAAAAAAGAATATTTACATAGACGATTCTTCGGCTCTTACCCCCAGTGAAGTTCGTTCTAGAGCACGTCGTATTTATCGTGAAAATAACGGATTAACTTTAATAATGGTTGATTATTTACAATTGATGAGAGTTCCATCTCTTTCTGATAATCGAACTCTTGAAATTGCTGAAATTTCTAGAACTTTAAAAGCATTGGCAAAGGAACTACAAGTACCAGTTATAGCATTGTCACAATTAAACCGTTCTCTAGAACAAAGATCAGATAAAAGACCAGTAAATTCAGATTTACGCGAGTCTGGTTCTTTAGAACAAGATGCAGATTTAATAATGTTTATATATCGTGACGAAATATATCACGAAAACAGTGATTTTAAAGGTATTGCTGAAATTATAATAGGAAAACAGAGAAATGGACCAATTGGAACAATATGCTTAACATTCAACGGACATTGGTCTAGATTTGATAATTATTGCGGCCCTAAATATGATTAGACCACATAATGATTTTAGATTAAACATATAAAACTTATTTATATAAATAAATTTTTAAGTTTAGATGTTTAATAATTAATTTTATTTAAGAAAAAATTTAATTTTCAAAAAAATAAATTCGTATTATATTTATAAATATTTTTTTGTTAAACAATGAGTTTTAAAATATGCAGAAAAAAAAGAATTTAAAAATTGGAATAGTAATGGATCCAATTAAATCAATTAACATTAAAAAAGACTCAAGTTTTGCTATATTACTGGAAGCTCAAAAAAGAAAACATGAAATTTATTATATGGAAATGAATGATCTTTATTTAAGAAAAGGTAAATCATATGCAACAACAAAATTAATGGAAGTGCAAAAAAATAAAGAAAATCATTTTAAGTTTATTCAAAAAAAAGACATTGCATTAAATGAATTAGACGCTATTCTAATGCGAAAAGATCCTCCATTTAATACTGAATTTATTTATGCAACATATATTCTTGAACGTGCAGAAGAACAAGGGGTATTAGTAATCAATAAACCAAATAGTTTACGAGACTGTAACGAAAAAATCTTTATATCATGGTTTTCTAAATTTACTACAGATACGTTAGTCACAAGAAAATTGTCTAAAATATATGATTTTTGGAAAGAAAAAAACGATATAATATTAAAACCTTTAGATTCAATGGGTGGAAAAAATATTTTTCGTGTTAAAAAAAATGATCCTAATTTTTCAGTTATTGTAGAAACACTTACAAATTACGAAAAAAAATATTGTATGATTCAAACGTATTTACCAGAAGTAAAATTTGGTGATAAAAGAATTTTAATTGTAAACGGGAAGATTATACCTTGGTCTTTAACACGTATCCCAAAATATGGAGAAACAAGAGCAAACTTAGCCGTTGGAGGAGAAGGAAAAGTACAAAAACTTAGTGATAAGGATTGGAAAATAGCTAACTATTTAGCTCCAATTTTAAAAAAAAGAGGATTGATTCTTGTTGGATTAGATGTCATAGGTAATAACTTGACAGAAATTAATGTTACAAGCCCAACATGTATTTGTGAAATTGAAGAAAAGAAAAATATTTCTATTACAAGTATTTTAATTGATTATATTGAATACAAAGTATTCAAATAGAGATTGTAAAATGATAGTAATAGCTTTTGATTTCGGTTTAAAAAATATTGGAGTAGCAGTTGGAGAAAATGTTCTTAAAAAAGGAAGAGCTTTAAGCAAATTATCTGCACAAAATGGATCTCCAAATTGGAATAGTGTAAAAAATTTATTACAAACCTGGCAACCTAAATTTTTAGTTGTAGGACTACCATTAAATATAGATGGTACCAGACAAGATATGACGAAAAAAGCAGAAAAATTTGCTTATTCATTAAGATATAAATTTAATGTTTTTGTTGATTTACACGATGAACGTTTAAGTACTAAAGAAGCTAGGTCATTAATATTTAAAAAAAATGGATTTAAGGGATTAAAAAAAGAAAAAATACATTCTGTTGCTGCTGTAATTATATTAGAAAGTTGGTTTAATCAAAATTTGTATTAATTCTTTAATGCATGAAAAATAAAAAAAATATGAAAAAAATTAATATTAACATTGAAATTATTAAAAAAAAAATTAGCACTTTTTTAAAGAAAAACAACAATCCTTTAAAAAAAGTAAAAATAATAGCAGTAAGCAAAAATCAAGACATTGATAAAATAAAACTAGTAATATCATCTGGAATATATGAATTCGGAGAAAATTATGTTCAAGAAGGAATCAAAAAAATTCAAAAATTAAAAAAATATAAAAACATTATTTGGCATTTTATTGGAAAGGTACAATCAAATAAAACAAAAATTATTGCAGAAAATTTCGATTGGTGTCAAACTGTAGACCGTGAAAAGATAGCAATTTTACTCAATAAGCACAGAGCAAAAAATTTATTTCCAATGAACGTTTTAATGCAAATAAATATTTCTGATGAAATAAACAAAAATGGTATATGCATAAAAAATTATAAAAAATTAGCAAAAATTATTTCTTTAATGCCTAATTTGAACTTTCGAGGAATTATGATTATGCCTTCAATAAAAGAAGAAATCATAAAAAAAAATGATAGTTATAGAAACGGAAGTGTTATTTTTGATGAATTAAAAAAAAAATATCAATCAATTGATACTTTATCATTAGGAACAAGTTTTGATATAGAAAAAGCTTTATTTTTTCAAAGTAATATGATAAGAATTGGGCGTTTTATCTTTACAAACAAAATTAGCTAATACATTAAAAATTTATTGAAATATTAAAAACACTACTATGTTTAAACTTCCATCTATTAGTTTATATATCCACATTCCTTGGTGTTTAAAAAAATGTGGATATTGTGACTTTTATTCGTATGTTAGTAAAAGTACGATTCCAGAAAAAAAATATATTGAGCATTTATTAAAAGATTTAGAAAAAGATCTAAATTTAATCAATGGAAGAAAAATAAATAGTATTTTTATTGGTGGTGGAACACCTAGTTTACTAAAAAGCAGTTCAATAGAAAATTTAATAAAAGAAATAAAAAAAAGAATAAATATTTCTAATACAACAGAAATTACTATAGAATCAAATCCAACAACACTAGAATACAAACGTTTTTTAAATTATAAAAAATCAGGTATCAATCGTTTTTCCATAGGAATTCAAACATTTAACTCAGATTTATTAAAAAAAATAGAACGTACGTATAATAAAGAAGAGGCAATCTTAGCAATAGAAGAAATAAATAAAATAAATAAAAATTTTAATCTAGATATTATGTATGGATTACCAAATCAATCTTTAAACGATGTATTATCAGATTTAAAATATGCCGTTAAACATAATCCAAAACATATATCATGGTATCAATTAACTATAGAACCTAATACTCCCTTTTATATGAAAAAATTAAATTTACCTAATGAAAACATGATTTTTAAAATGCTAATACAAGGAGATAAGTTCTTAAAAAAATCAGGATATAAAAAATATGAAATATCTTCGTATGCAAAAATAAACTATGAATGTCAACATAATCTTAATTATTGGAATTTTGGGGATTATATCGGAATAGGTTGTAGTGCTCATGGTAAAATAACTCAAAAAAATGGAGATATTATTAGAACTATAAAGAATAAAAATCTAAATGATTTCATAAATGGAAAATATTTGAAATGCAAAAACATCATTTTAAAAAAAGAAAAACCTTTTGAATATTTTATGAATACTTTTAGACTGTACAAACCTGTTTTAAAAAAACAATTCCAAGAAAGAACTAATATTGATCCAATTTATATAAAAGAAAAAATAGAAAAAGCAATAAAAAAAGGATACATAAAAGATAAGATTGACTCTTGGAATACCACCAAAAAAGGAAAAATATTCCTTAATTCATTATTAAAAATTTTTTTAGATTAAAAAAAATATCTACTTTTTAGATTGAAACATTAAATCAAATACTTCATTTCCTAAAAATTTTGCTTTTTTTTCAAATTTTGTTATTAAACGAAATTTAGATCGTTCAATAAACATTCTTGTTTTTGACACATTTATATAGTTATCAATATTTTTTATTAAATTTAATATAAAAAAACTGTATTCTTTTGAATCAGTAACAATATGTAAGATACCCCCAACAGTTAATTTTTTTAAAACTTTTCTTAGAAAAAAATCTTGTATAATTCTTCTTTTATGATGTCGTTTTTTATTCCATGGATCTGGAAAAAAAATTTGTACTTTTAATAAAGTATAGTCTAAAATCATTTTATCAATTACTTCAATTGCATCATGATAGATAATTTTTATATTACTGATTCCAGAAAAATGAGCTAAACGTAGACAAGAACCTATTCCTGGTTTATACACTTCTATTCCTAAAAAATTTTTATCTGGAAAATTAATAGCTGTTTCAACTAAAGAGTGACCTGATCCAAAACCAATTTCTAAAATAATGGGCGCACTATTTTTAAAAATAGATGTAAAATTTAATGGTTTTAATCTAAAATCAATACCAATTGATGACCAATATTTTTTAATTGCCTCTGATTGCGACTTAGTAATTCGACCTTTTCGACAAACAAAACTACGGTTTTGACGCAAAAAAGTACCATTGCAATTATATTGAGG
Organism: uncultured Buchnera sp.; assembly: GCF_913776765.1. Lineage (NCBI taxonomy): Bacteria > Pseudomonadati > Pseudomonadota > Gammaproteobacteria > Enterobacterales > Erwiniaceae > Buchnera > uncultured Buchnera sp. The sequence goes on along the minus strand of NZ_CAJYPO010000001.1, from coordinate 128,304 downwards.
TGTGATAATATTACTTTTCATATTTAATTATACTTTTTTTAAAAAATATTAAAATAATTATATCTTATTTTTTTTAAGTACATGAAAATTAATTTTTAAAAATTAAAAAAATTTTATAAAATGACAATATATGTTTTTTCGCAATTAATTCTTAATTGGTATCATATAAATGGAAGAAAAAATCTTCCGTGGAAAAAAGATAAAAATTTATATAAAATTTGGATATCAGAAATAATGTTACAACAAACAACTGTAAAAACAGTAATTCCATATTTTAAAAAATTTATATTAAGATTTCCAAATATACAATCTTTAAACAATAGTACATTAGATGATATCTTATGCCTATGGAGTGGATTAGGATATTATAAAAGAGCAGAAAACATTTATAAAACAGCAAAAATTATTAAACAAGAATATCAAGAAAAATTTCCAACACAATTTTTAGAATTACTTAAGCTACCAGGTATTGGAAAATCTACAGCAGGAGCTATTTTATCTTTGTCATTAAATTATTTTTTTCCTATTTTAGAAGGAAATGTAAAAAGAATTTTAATGAGATACTATGGTATCATAGGATATTTAACAGAAAAAAAAATAGAAAAAAAGTTATGGAATTTAATTGAATTAATTACTCCAATTCATAATACTGGTAATTTTAATCAAGGTATAATGGATATAGGTGCATTACTTTGTACTCCTAAAAATCCAAAATGCAATTTATGTCCATTACAAAAAAAATGTATAGCTTACAAAGAAAAAAATTGGATTAAATATCCTTTAAAAAAAAATAAAAAAATAAAATTAGAAAAAAAATCTTGGTTTATCGTTATTAAATATAAAAATAAATTCTGGATAGAAAAAAATACCAAAAAAAAAATTTGGAATAACTTGTTTTGTTTTCCAAATTTTGATACTGAAATTAAAACTATAGAATGGTTAAAAAAAAATAAAATTAATACAGATCAAAAAAATAAAAAGATCAAATCTTTTTATCACAAATTTAGTCATTTTACATTGCATATTATTCCAATTTTAGTAAAATTATCGTTTTATAAAAATTTCGATGATACTGAAAAAATAGGAGTTTGGTATGATTTAAAAAACCCTTATAATATAGGTATTCCTAAACCAGTTCAAAAAATTTTAAAAATGTTTAAATAGCTTTAAAAAAAAAGGTTATAAATAAAATGAGTCGCATAATTTTTTGTACTTTTTTACAGAAAAAATCTGAAGGTCAGGATTATCCTCCTTATCCAGGAGAATTGGGAAAAAAAATATATAATCAAATATCTAAAGTAGCTTGGAAAGAATGGAAATTACAACAAACTAAATTAATTAACGAAGAAAAACTAAATATGTTTAATCGAAATGATAGAAAAAAAATAGAAGATTATATGAAGTTATTTTTATTTAAAAATGAATAAATATATTTTTTTGCATAAATTCAAACTCTTATATTTTTTTTATTAGCGTATAAAAAAATGCTTATAATTGATTCTGGTATAGGTGGACTATCTATATTAGATAATATAAAAAAAAATTTTCCTAATATAAATTATGTTTATATGCTGGATAATGAGGCTTTTCCTTATGGGGAAAAAAAAGAAAAATTCATTGTAGAAAGAAGTATAAAAATAATTAATACAATAAAAAAAATTCATTCAATTAAGAAAGTAATAATAGCTTGTAATACAGTAAGCACAATATCTTTGCCTATTTTAAGAAAAAATTTCAATATTCCTATTATTGGAGTATTGCCTATACTAAAATCAGCGATTAAAATAAAAAAAAATAAAATTGTTGGTTTAATAGCAACTCAAGCTACAATTAATAGTACGTATATAAAAAAAATAATATATAAATATTCGCTTCAAAACACTATAAACATAATAGCTACAAACGAATTAGCAACAATAGCTGAAAGAAAAGTTAGAAAATTATCTATTTCAAATACAAAACTAAAAAAAATTTTTCAATCGTGGATTGCTCTTTCAATTCAACCTGATACCATCATACTTGGATGCACTCATTTTGCTTTTCTAAAACAAGAAATTCAGGAAATTTTTTATAAACCCATTAATTTTATAGATTCAGGGGATACAATTGCAAAGAAGATAAAAAAATATTTTTATCAAGAAAATATAAAAAAAAATATTTTTCTATGTTCTAAATATAATGAAAAAATGAAACAACTATTATTTTTTTTGAAAAAGTATAAATTTAAAAAAATTCAAGAAATTAATTTAAATTAATATTTTTATAAAATAACTTTTTATATTTTTTAAAAATATATTTTAATAAATCAGATAATAAATTGACTTTTTTCATATCATGAGAATAAATCTTTAAAAGAGATTCAATATTTTCTATATATCCTGTTAAGAAAAGTGAATTTAAAGTTTTTAAACAATAATTAAGCCATTCTTTTTTTTCTTTTTTATTTAATACATTGAAAAAATTTCGTGCCTTATATCGAAAAAATAATTCTTTTAAACGCTTATCTTTAAAATTTAATTTAATATTTTTTAAATAATTTGGTTCAGTTAGACTTATTTTTTTTATTAAATTTTTATCATGAAAATTAAAAAAAGAATTATAAATTTGTAAATCTACATTTAAAGAACTTTTATTTTCATTTTTTTTTAATAAAAAATTCTTAATTACATTTATTATAAAATAATTTTTTTTTATTAGATCTATTTTTTTATTATAAAAACAGCTTTCTTTAAAATTTAATCGATTCGTATCTTCTTCTCTAATTGAATTCATAGGTGCTAAAATAGGACAACGATTAAAATACACCAATGTTACTCCTAAATCAAACAAATTTTTAATTGAAATATTATAAAAAGACACTGTTTTACAAAAAAAAATTAGTTTTTCAATATCTTTAAATAAATCAATTGAAATTAATATATTTTTATTATTTAAATCCCATGATAAAGGTAATATACAACTTATATTATTACGTAAAGATCCAAAACAACTAGAAACATATATAATTGGAGTAAAATTTTTTAAATCAATTAGCTTATATAATTCACTTTTTTTTCTGTATTTGAAAAAAAAATCAAATAATTTTGGTTGTTTTCTTTTTATTAATTTTGCTAATTCAATAGTAGCATATACATCTGACGTAGCATCATGAGCATTAGAATGGGATATATTATTTGCTTTTGTTAAATCTGAAAGTTTGAAAACAGGTAAGCCAAGTTCATTTTTAGGCCATTTTATACCATTTGGCCTCAAAGAATAACATGCTCTAACAACATTTAGCAAATCCCAGCGAGAATTATTATCTTTCCAACTCCACTCATAAGGATCTAAAAAATTACGATAAAATATGTTTCTTGTAATTTCATCATCAAAAAAAATATTATTATAACCTATTATACAAGTATTAGGTTTAAGAAAAATATTATGTATTTTTTTAGCAAATTCGTATTCATTAACACCATTTTTCTCTGTATATTCAGGGGTGATTCCTGTGATTAAAATTGAAAGAGGATTAGGAAAATAATCATCTGATGAAAAACAATAAAAACATTTCGGTTTTTCAATAATATTTAAATTTTCATCTGTTCTAATTGAAGAAAATTGAGCTGGTTTATCTAAAGATGGGTGTATTCCAAAAGTTTCATAATCATAAAATAAAAAATTAATTTTATTTCTTTTTAAAAAATTTTTCATATTTTTTTTCATTTTTAATTTTAATAAATAAAAAACTGTTAAATTTCTAAAAATGAGGCTAAAAACATTAAGTATAACTATAAAAGGTTTTTAAAAATAATGAATACAAAAAAAACATTTAAAAGTGTATTAGAATTTGTACATAAATTTAGAAGAAAAAACAAAATAAAAAGAGAAATATCTGATATTGAAAAAAAAATTAGAGATAATCAAAAAAGAATATTATTACTTGATAATCTAAATCAATATATTACACCAGATATGAACTATGAAGAAATTAAAAAAATAATTTTTATGATGAAAAATGATTATGAAGATAGAATAGATGACTACGTTGTAAAGAATGCTGAACTTTCAAAAGAAAAAAGGAGTTTATCAAAAGAATTAAAATTAATTGTTGATTAAAAAATTCAAGTCTTTTTTCTCCCCTGACTGGACTCGAACCAGTGACATACGGATTAACAGTCCGCCGTTCTACCAACTGAACTACAGAGGAATACAAATATATATATACCAAAAAATAATACATATGTCAAATAGATATAAAATAAAAAAATAACTTTAAAAAAATGAAAAGAACTATAGATTATTAGAAGAAATTGTTTTATAGTATAATAAATATTATGGCCCTTTAGCTCAGTGGTCAGAGCAGGCGACTCATAATCGCTTGGTCGCTGGTTCAAATCCAGCAAGGGCCATTAAAATAAAAACCTTTAATCTTAATTAAAATTTTTCATTAATAATAAGGATTAAAATTTATGGAATGGAAAAAAGAATTCATTGAATTTCTTTTAAAAAAAAAGTCTTAAATTTTGGAAAATTTATATTAAAGTCTGGACGAAAGAGTCCTTATTTCTTTAATTCAGGCTTATTGTCTAGAGGAGAAGACATTGCTAAAATTGGTTTTTTTTATGCACAAGCTATAATTAATTTAAATCTTAAGTTTGATGTACTATTCGGTACTGCTTATAAAGGTATTCCAATTGTAGTTGCCACTTCTATAGCATTAAAAAATCAATATAATTTAGACATCCCATATTCTTTTAATAGAAAAGAAGAAAAAAAATATGGAGAAAAAGGATGTTTTGTAGGAGTAAATATAAAAAATAGAAAAATTATTATTTTAGATGATGTTATTACATCCGGAATGTCAATTAATCACGCAATTAAAATAGTTGAAAAAGAAAAAGCTGAAATATCTTCAATTTTTGTTTTGTTAGATCGAAAAGAAAAAAGAGATAATAACTTATGTACAACAAATAACTCTCAAAACAAAAAAATTTATAAAATTAATTCAATAATTACGATTGATGATTTTATATTTTATCTTTCAGAGCAAAAAAAATTAAAAAAATACGCACATCAATTAATTAAATATCGTAAGGAATACACCTCTTCTTTACAGGAATACAAATAAAAAATACAATATTTCTCTAAACAAAAAAACCCGTTAATAAAGACCTGAATGACCAAATCCTTTCTCACAACGCGAAGTTTTTTCAAAATTATCAACAATAGAAAATGTAGGTCTAATAATTGGAACAAATATTATTTGAGCAATCCTATCATAGGGATTAATAAAAAAATTATTTTTACTGCGGTTCCAAATAGATATCATGAGCTCACCTTGATAATCTGAATCAATTAAACCAGTCAAATTACCCAAGACAATTCCATTTTTGTGACCTAATCCAGAACGAGGTAAAATTAAAGCTGTAACGTAAGGATTATCAATATATATTGCTATTCCAGTTGAAATTAAAGTTACTTCTTTAGAAGGTAAAATTATTTTTTCCTTTATACTTGCTCTAAGATCTAAAGCAGAAGATCCAGGTGTTGCATATCGAGGTAATAATGAATAATTATTTTTTTTTATATTAGAATCTAAAATTCTAATTTTAATATTGTTCATAAACTTTTTTTCGTAAAAATTATTAATGTCATTGTATTTTTTCTTATTATAAAAATTTTATGATGAAGCTAAAAAACCTGGATTTATTAAACACGAACGATTATGAGAAGAAGATAAAGAATAATTCAATTCTTCTCCATTCCATGTTTTAATTTTTCCACCTGCTGCAGTAATAATAGCATGACCGGCGGCCGTGTCCCAAATAAACGTATTGCCAAATCTTGGATAAATTTGAGCTTTTCCTTCTGCAATATAACAGAATTTTAATGAAGAACCTAACTTTTTTACCTTATAATTGCTATTCATTTGATTTAAAAAATTATCTAATTCTTTATCAGGATGTGAACGACTCGTTACTAATAATGGTTTTTTTGACTGTGCAACAAATATTTTTTTTTTATACCCTTTTTTTTTATCTTCTTTCCAAGCTTCTTTGTTAAAAGAAGAATACAAAATTTTAAAAAAAGGAGCATATATTACACCTAAAACAGGTATACCTTTTTTAATCAAACTAATATTTACTGTAAATTCCCCATTTTTTTTTAAAAATTCTTTAGTTCCATCTAATGGATCAACTAACCAATAGGTATCCCAATTTTTATGATCTTTAAAATCATAAGATCCTTCTTCAGATAAAATGGGAAATTTTGGAAAGATAGAAAGAAGTCCTTTCTTAATAAGATTGTTTGCTTCATGATCAGCATTGGTTATAGGAGTGTTATCTGATTTATAAAAAATATCTACTGATTTCTTAGAAAGATAACAATGCATTATAGCAGAACCAGCAATTTGTGCTAGTTCACAAATTTTTTCTAGCATTTAACACCGCATCTACATATTATATTTAAAAAAAAATTATTTTTTTGCAACAATATTCACTATAAAATATTCATGTACTTCATTGTGTGGTTGAAAAATAATTTTATGTTCTCCTACTTGGCGCAATACTCCATTTGGTAATTTAATTTCTTTTTTGTTAACTTTGATACCTAACAAAGTCATTTCTTTTATAATATTTCTAATTCCTATAGAACCAAATATCTTACCTTCTTTTCCGACTTTAGATGAAATTACTATAGATTTTATTTGCTTTATTTTTTCAGCACGAGATTGAGCAATAAGTAATTTACTAATATTTTCTTTTTCTAATGCAATACGCTGAGCTTCAAAAGATTCAATATTTTTTTTATTAGCTAAAATTGCTTTTCCTTTAGGAATTAAAAAATTTCTAGCATAGCCGGATTTTACATGGACAACTGCACCAGAATCACCTAGTTTTTTCATTTTTAATAAAAGAATTACTTCCATTATTTATTTTTCTCTCTTATGTTTTCTCTCTTTGATAATTTGATAAAATTTATCTTTTAATGATGTTGATCAGTATATGGAAGTAGAGCAAGATAGCGTGCTTTTTTAATAGCTCTGGATAATTGACGCTGATATTTAGCTCTAGTACCAGTAATACGACTAGGAACAATCTTACCATTTTCTGTAATATAATTTTTTAACATTGCAATATCTTTGTAATCTATTTCTTGAATTCCTTCTGCAGTAAAACGACAAAATTTTCGACGACGAAAGTAACGTGCCATTATTTAGATATCCTCTAAAATAAAAAAATATTTTACTCTTTATTAAAATTTACTAAAACCTTTTTATAAAAAATTAAATAAAAATTATGACTAAATCACTATTATTTTTTATCTTTTTTTTCTTCTTTTAACTTCATGACTGGTGATACTTCATTTATTGCTTTTTTTACAGATATAATAATATTTCTAATAACTGCATTATTAAAACGAAAGTCTGTCTCTAATAAACTAATAGTATTAGGAGAGGTTTCTATGTTTAGCAGAATATAATGTGCTTTATGTAATTTGTTAATGGGATAAGATAATTGTCGTCTACCCCAATCTTCTAAACGATGTATAACTCCAAAGTTATCATGGATAATTTTTTTATATTTTTCAATTATTGTAGAAACTTTTTCACTGTAGTCTGGATGAATCATAAAAATTATTTCATAATGACGCATTTAAAAATGCTCCTTGTGGATTTTTTAGCTTCCTTATTGTTTATAGCTATTTTCCAAGGAAGCAAGGAACTTTTATAAAAAAATTATAGCTAATTTTATATATATGGTATTTTAATTTTAAAAAAAAATCAATAAAATTTCGTTTTTTAAACAATTATTCTTTTTAAATAAAAACTAACAAGACATGCATAAAGATAATTCTATCTTACGTTCATTTAAATTAACAGCAATAACTTTTACTTTCAGAGTGTCGCCAAGACAATAGGTGTTTTTACTTGACTTACCGATAAGTTTTAATCCAATAGAATCAAAATAATAATAATCATCAATTAAAGTTGCTATATGAACTAATCCATCAATAAAAAATTGATTTAAACGTACAAAGAAACCAAATGAAGTGACATTAGAAATAACTCCTGTAAGTGTATATCCAATTTTTTTTTGCATAAAATCACATTTTAACCAGTCTACAACATCTCTAGTAGCTTCATCTGCACGTCTTTCTGTCATCGAACAATGAAGACCTATTTTTTTTACTTCATTAAGATTATATAAATCATATTCAGATAAATTTTTTTCTTTTAGTAATAAGTGTTTAATAACTCTATGAACTAAAAGATCAGGATATCGCCTAATAGGAGAAGTAAAATGGACATAGCTAGATAAAGATAAACCAAAGTGACCACGATTATCAGGCGAATATACAGCTTGTTTCATAGAACGTAACAATATAGTTTGAATCATTTCGTAATCAGGACGGTTTGAAATATTTTTTAATAAATCTGAATAATGCATAGATTCTGGTATTTCTCCTCCTAACAAAGATAATCCTAATTTTTTTAAAACTGATCGAAAATTAACAATACTATCTTTAGTAGGACGATCATGATTTCGAAATAAAACTGGATGTTTATATTTTTTAACAAATTCAGCTGAAGCTATATTTGCTAAAATCATACATGATTCAATAAATTTATGTGCATCATTTCGAATATTTTGATAAATATTTTTGATTCTAAAATTAAAATCTAATGTAAATTTAGCTTCTATATTTTCAAAATAGATACCTCTTTTAGAAATATTATATTTTTTTAAAATTTTTTGTAAGGATGATAAATTCTGAATATATTTTAATAATTTTTTATATTTAAAACGAAGTTCAATATCGCCATTCCAAATTTTAAATATTTCATTATATGTAAAACGTCCGTGAGAACATATGACAGCTTCATAATGTTTATATTCAATTAATTCTCCCTTATTAGATAAATTCATTTCACATATTAAAGATAAACGTTCTACATGAGGATTTAAAGAGCAGACATCTACAGATATTTTTTCTGGTAGCATAGGTATAACTAAGGAAGGAAAATAAACGGAAGTACCTCTTTTTGAGGCAGCTTTATCTAAAGCCGTATCAGGTTTAACATAGTAACTAACATCAGAAATAGCTACCCACAATTTCCACCCTTTTGTTCCATTAGTTTTTTTTTTACAAAAAACAGCATCGTCAAAATCACGAGCATCTTCTTCATCAATTGTAAAAAATGGAATGTGTCTTAAATCTACACGATTTTTAAAATCTTTTTGATTGATCTTATCGTTTATTTCACGTAATTGACGTTCAACTTCTTTTGACCATAAATGAGGAATACAATGTGTTCGTAATGCTATATTTATAGCTAAATCTGTTCCCATTTCTTTTCCAAGAATTTCTACTATAGTTCCTTTTATTTTACTTTTTTTTGTAGAATTTTCTTTTAATTTAACTACTACAATTGTTCCTATAGAAATATTTTCATTAGAAACAAGTGAATCAAAAATAAATATTTTAAAATTAAATCGACTATCATTTGGAATGACAAATTTTTTTTTATTATCAATGCAATATCTACCTACAATTAATACATTATTTGGTTGTAATATTTTTAATACTTTCGCTGAATTTCTTCCTTTTCTATCAGATTTTACAATATGTGCTAGAATAATATCACCATGAATACACAATTTCATTTGTTCTATTGAGAGCCATAGATCATCTTTAAATGTTTCTGTTCTAAGAAAACCGTAACCATCTCTATGACCTATAACTTTACCTGTAACTATTTTTAAATTTTCTGGAGTAATGTAACAACGATTGCGAGTGTATATAATTTGACCGTCTCGTTCCATTGCTCTTAATCTTCGACGCAACGCTTTTTTTTCTTCTTGATTATTAACACTAAATTTTTTTTCCAAATTTTTTTGACTTATTAAATCTTTAGCTTTTTTTAATAAAAATAAAATTTGTTCTCGACTCGGGATAAAATTTTTATATTTCTTAGTTTCTTTTTTTTGGTAGGAATCTACTACCATATTTACTTCTCCAGTTATATTATTTTATAATATATGTTTTTATTAAATTAATTTGTTATTAATTAATAACCATTAATTTTTTAACATTTTTTTATAAAAAAATATGAAAATGATTATTAAAATTGTCTTTTAAAAGAACAAAGTTTTTACTAAAATAGTATCAGAACGATCTGGTCCTGTAGAAATTATATCAACAGGAATTTGTGCTATTTCTTCAATGCGTTTTATATAATTACGAGCTGCTTCAGGCAGATCTTCTATTCTTTTTATACCTGATGTTTTTTCTTTCCATCCTGGATGTGTTTCATATACCGGAGTTATGTTTTCTAAATTAAAAATAGAAAAATCCTTATAAATTTTTGAAGTATTAATGTTTTTGTAAGATATACAAATTTTTATTTCTTCTAAATCGTCTAAAACATCTAATTTTGTTACACATAACGCAGATAAAGAATTAATTTTAACAGCGTAGCGTAAAGCAACACCATCAAGCCATCCAGTACGTCTTTTACGACCAGTTGTAGATCCGAACTCTTTTCCTTTTTTAGAAAGATAATCATCTATATCATCAAATAATTCAGTGGGAAATGGTCCTTTTCCAACTCTTGTTGTATATGCTTTAGTAATTCCTAATATATAACCTAAATTTTTAGGTCCAATTCCTGTACCAGTAATTACACCACCTGTGGTACTATTAGAAGAAGTAACATATGGATATGTACCATGATCAATATCTAAAAGAGTACCTTGAGCACCTTCAAAAATAATTCTTTTTTTATTTTTAATTGCTTTATGTAAAATAGTAGAAGTGTCTTTAATCATATTAAAGATTAGATCTTTTACTTTTAATAAATCCTTTAAAATTTCTTTATAAGAAATTGATTTTTGTTTATAAAATGATACTAATTGATTATTATAATAATCAACTATTACTTCTAATTTCACAGATAATTTTTTTATATTTTTTAAATCTCCTATTCGTAAAGCGCGACGTGCTATTTTATCTTCATATGCAGGACCAATGCCACGTCCTGTTGTACCAATTGCATTAATTCCTAATTTTTTCTCACGGGCTAAGTCCATTGCAATATGATAGGGTAATATTAAAGGAGCTGATTCAGAAATAAAAAGACGTTCTTTGATAGAATAGTTATTTTTTTCTAACATTTCTATTTCTTTAACTAATTCAAATGGAGAAATCACTACTCCGTTTGAAATAATTCCAATCACATTAGGATATAACAATCCTGATGGAATTAAATGAAGAATAATTTTTTTTCCATTTACTACCAAGGTATGACCTGCATTGTGTCCTCCATGATATCTTACTACATAAGAACTATTTGAAGATAAAAAATCAACTATTTTTCCTTTACCTTCATCGCCCCATTGAGTACCTAATATTACAATGTTTTTATTCATATTTTTAAAACACCTATTTTATTAGTTTTTTAAAATACACTTTTAATATTTTATTATTTTATTCATATATTTAAAAAATTCGTTGTCTGAATTAATTAACATTATATTATCACTATTTTTAAAACTATTCTCATAAGCATGTAAACTACGAATAAAAAAATAAAAAGAAGATTCTTGACCAAAATTTTCTGAAAATAATTTTGTCACTTCAGCTTCTCCTTGACCTTTTATTATTAAAGCTTTTTTTTGTGCTTCTGCTAATATCATAGAAACTTTATAATCTGCTGTTGCACGTAATTTTTCTGCTTTTTCTTGTCCTTGAGAACGTTGACTTCTAGCTACCGCTTCTCTTTCTGCTCTCATCCTATTATATATAGCATCAGATACTTCTATAGGTAAATTAATTTGTTTAATACGAACATCAACGACTTCAATACCTAAAGCTTTCATACTATTTACATTAATCAGTGACGTATTATCTAAATTTGTTGTTCCTTTATTTAAGGCATAAAGAACATCTGTCGTTAATCTACCTCTTGAATCAGTTACGATTTCTTTGACGTTAAGACATCCTATTTCAGAACGTAATCGATCGCTAAATTTTCTTTTTAATAAAACTTCAGCTTGAAAAACATCTCCTCCTCCAGTAGCCAAATAATAACGATTAAAATCACTAATACGCCATTTAATATAGGAATCAACAATAAGATCTTTTTTTTCTTTCGTCACGAAACGATCTGCTTGATTGTCCATAGTATGAATACGCGAATCTAATATTTTAACCTTTTCTAAAAAAGGGATCTTAAAATGCAGTCCAGGTGTATAAACTAAAGTTTTTTGTTGATTATTTCTTAAAACTTTTCCGAACTGAAGTATAATTCCACGTTCTCCTTCTTTAATAATAAAAAAAGAAGATGAAAAAATAAGAAGAAAAAAACTTAATATACAAATAACTATTTTATTCATATTTTCATTCTCTTTCTATATTTTTGATATTACTGCGTATAGACTCTATACGACGTTTTTTAAAAAAACTATTAGGAGACGATGAAGGAAGATTATTAATTTCTTTATCTTTTTGAAAAGAATAGGGATGGTTTTTACTTAAATTAATTTGATTATTAAAAAAATCTTTTTTGTTGAATTCTTGTTGATTAAAAAAATTATTTAAAGATAAAAATAATTTTGAATGATTTTTTTCATCTATATAAATTTTCTTAGTTTTACTTAATAATCTTTCCATTGATTCTATATAAAAACGTTTTAATGTCATTTCTTTATTCTTTCTATATTCGGGAAGAATTTTTAAAAAACGAACCACCTCTCCTTGAGCTTCTAATATAATTCGTGAAGAATATGCTTTCGCTTCTTCTAAAATTCTCTGTGCTTTTCCATGAGCTTTTGGTTGAACTTCATTTGCATAGGCCTCAGCTTCACGTACATATTGTTCACGATTTTCTCGAGCTGCAATAGCATCATCAAAAGCAGCTTTAACTTCTTCTGGAGGTCTGGCTGTTTGAAAATTTACATCTAATATGGTTATTCCTAACTTATAAGGTTTAATTGTTTCTTCAATTTCTTTCTGAGTATCACTTCGGACCAGAGTACGTCCTTCGGTTAAAACTCGATCCATAGTCGAATGTCCAATAACTCCACGCAGTGCACTATCAGTAGCTTGACGTAAGCTATCATCTGGATAAGCAACAGAAAAAAGATAATTAGCAGGATTAGTAATTTTATACTGTACATTCATTTCTACACGTACTACATTTTCGTCTGCAGTTAACATAACACCTGATGTTGCTAATTCACGAACAGTTTCAACATTTACCGCTTTGACTTCATTAATAAAAACCGGTCTCCAATTTAATCCTGGCTCAACTAAATGATTAAATTTACCAAAAGTAGTAACAACTCCACGCTCAGCTTCTTTAATTGTATAAAATCCACTAAAACACCAAATAAAAAAAGATACAAAAACTATTATTAAAAATGGATTAATTTTATTTTTTGGTGAATTTGAAGAATTAGCTGTTTTATTAACTATATTATTAATATTATATAAAAATTTCTTAAAATCTAATATAGTTTTTTTATTATGATTTTTTCGTTCATCTTGATTTTTTGAACCATTTTTTTCTTGACTATTCTTTTTCCCCCACGGATCAAGCTCTGGCTCATTATCATTAGGTTTATTCCAGGCCATTTTGTGCCTCATATTATTAGTTTTAATACTTATCAATTTTTAAAAAAACACAAATAGAAATAATATATCCTATATTTTACAGTATGAAAACTGTATTTTTTTTATAAATTTTTAAAAAAATAATTGAACAAAATTAATTAAAAAATAAAAAATTTTTTTCAAAAATATTGAGAAAATTTTTTAAAAATATAATTTTTTATCAAAATTTAACAATGAAATATTAAATTTAAATTTTTTTCAAGAATATCTAACATCTGAATAAAAAGTGAATTTGGATCATTAGTATGTAAATAATACACGTTTTTCCATTTTTTTAACCATGTTATTTGATTTTTAGCTAATTTTCTTGTTGCAAAAACAATTTTATTAAACATTTCTTCATAGCTAATTTGATATTCAAGATATTCCCACATTTGACGATATCCTATACATCTCATAGATGGTAAATTTTTATGTATATCTTTTCTAAAAAACAAGCTTTCTACTTCTTTTTGAAAACCTAATTTCAACATCTTATGTACACGTGATTCAATTTTTTCATGTAACCATTTTTGATTTTTCGGCATTATAGAAAATTGAATAATATTATACGGCAGTAAATGAGAAATTTTTTTTTCTTTTAAAGAGGTCAAAGTTTTTCCAGATATATAAAAAACTTCTAACGCTCTTAATAATCTTTGAAAATCATTTTTATGAATGCGATTGGCAGATATAGGATCTATCAAATTTAATTTTTCGTATAAAAAATTTCTGTTGTTTTTTTTTTACTTAATAAATATTGACGAATTTTAATATTAGATGCTGGTAAATTAGATATTCCATATAACAATGTTTTATAATAAAACATTGTACCTCCAACAAGAAAGGGTATTTTACCTATGTTTAAAATATTGGAAATTTCTTTTAAAACATCTGTTCTAAATTCTGCAGCAGAATAAATTTCACTAGGATCTTTAATATTTAACAAGCGATGAGGATGATTTTTTAAATCTATAGGATGTGGCTTATCTGTACCAATATCCATATATCGATAAATTAACGCAGAATCTACACTAATTATTTCTATTGGTAAATATTTTCTAAGATAAATAGTAAATTTACTTTTGCCGCATCCAGTAGGACCCATTAAAAAAAAAACAATAGGTTTTTGTTCTTTATTAGAATTTATACTTTTAATATGCATAATGCTTCATTAATATTTATTTTTTGTAATAGTTTAAATGGAGGTTTTTTAAATATAGAGGGATAAAAATATTCTATCTCTAACAAAATTGAAATTCCATCCTCATAATTCCAAGGATTTTTTTCTACTAATATATTAATATCAAGCCATTTAATTACATCTTTAACACACAGTTTTTTTTTAAAAAAAATAAATGTAAAAAAATCAGATAAAAATATATCAAGATTTTGATTTTTTAAAAAGTTAGGAATAGTTTTTAAAAAAAAATGTGTTTCTTGAAAAACAAAATTAAATCCAAATTTTAACAACAATTTTGAATTGTTAGCTAATATTTTACTCTGTTCAAGAGTAGTAAAAAAGGAAAAATTATATAAAAAATTTTCAGGTATAACATTATTTTTAATAGCATTACGTAATTTATATTGTTCAACTATTTTTTTTGCTAAAGGAAAAGAAATTAATGAGAAAGTATCAAAAAAATATATTAATCCATAATATTTTTTAAAAACGATTAATAATTTTCCAAAAGAAAAACAATGTTCTTTTAAAAATCTTTTAGCATTGATGTTAAAAAAATAATTTGACATTATATTTTTGTATAAAATTTTTTTTTCGTATTCAAGACTATTTTTAGATACTGAATTAATAATTAATGAACAAGAATTATTCTTTTTGCATTTTTCAAAATTAATTTTTGGAAAAAAGTTACTTGAAAAATATTTAATTTTTGATTTTTTTAAATTAGATAAAACAGATTTATATAAAAAAAGATAAATAATATTAGCTTTATGAAATTTAATTTCATTTTTAGTAGGATGAATGTTAACGTCTATTTCATGAGAAGGTAAAGTAATGTATAAAACAAATGATACACTTTTTTTATTTCCTATCGTTTCATACAAAGCATTAAAAATAGCATTGTTTACAAGATCATTACAAACAAATCGATTATTAACATAGCAATATTGTATTTTTTTAAAAGAACTTGAAAGTAATGGAGGAAAAATTAACCATCCAAACAATGTAATATGATGTATTTTTTCTTTAATTTCTAAAACATAATTTATGTCAATTTGATTAAATATTGTTTTTAATCGAAAAATTTTATCATCACTTTTTTTTACTGCGTTATACGATAAATACAGCTTTCTATTTTTTTTAAAACAAATATTGATATCAAAATGAGATAAAGCTATTTTTTTTATTGTTTCACAAATTTTTAGAAATTCCAATCTTTCATTTTTTATAAATTTAAGACGAACAGGAATATTATAGAATAAATTCTCTACTACTACACTAGTTCCAAATGGATGAGCAATTGGCTGTAATAAAGTGTGATTAGAAAATCCTTCTGAATATATACTCCATGCTATGTTACTATTTTTAGAACATGAAATTAATTTAAGCCTTGAAACTGCGCGAATACTAGCTAAAGCTTCTCCTCTAAAACCAAACGTGTTAATATGATCTAAATCCAAAAGAGTATTGATTTTACTAGTAGCATGACGTGAAATTGCAAGTAATAATTGGTCTTTTTCAATACCAAAACCATCATCTTTCACTATTATAGATTGAAGACCACTCTTTTTGATACTAATATCAATATTTTTTGCTTTAGCATCAATACTGTTTTCTAAAAGTTCTTTAATGACAGATGATGGTCTTTCAATTACTTCTCCAGCTGAAATTTGACTAGATAAATTAGTTGGTAATATACGAATAGGCAACATTTGACCTGATTCTCTAAAATTATAAAAAAATAATTTTTAGCATAAATTTACAAAAAGTTTTTTAATATAGAATAATATGCTGAAATAATTATACTAATTTCCTTTCTTTTTATATCCAAGTTACATACTTTAACTAAAGTTTCTTCAAGTCCGTATTCTTTGATAAAAGAAGATAATTTAATTGATTCTAAATCATTTATATTTCGATAATGTAATGCTGCCACAATACCTTGAACTAAATTAGAATATGGCAACTGATATTTTATCGCTCCTAAAAAAGGACGTATTAATCGTTCATTTTTACTTAATTTTTGTAGTGGATTTCGTGCAATACGTTCCAGTTTATCCAATAAAAAAGGATTTTTAAAACGAATAAAAATTTTATCAATGTAAGACAGATGATCTTTTTTATTAAAGTTATAACGCTTAATTAATACTGATCCACTTTCGTTCATAGCATTTTTTACAATTTTTTCTATATTACAATCTGAGATTGCTTCAGATATAGTTCTATAATTCTTCATTAAACCTAAGTATGCAGCTATAGCATGACCTGTATTAAGAGTTAAAATTTTTCTATCTATAAAAGATATCAAATTATCACTTAATGTCATATCAACAATTTTAGGTATTATGCCTTTAAATTGATTTACGTCAACAATCCATTCTTTAAAATTTTCAGCAATTAAAAATAAAGGATTTTCTTGTTTAGAAAAAGAAAATGTTGGTATAATTGTATCAATACTACAATCTACAAAACCAATATATTCATTAAAATAATCATAATATTTAATAGGAATTTTATCAAAAATAATATCTCTTAAAAAAGAAGTTGCTTTAATTTTATTTTCACAAGCAATTATATTTAATGGTTTATTACACTTTGAATTAATTCTTAAAACAATTCCTTTTATAAGAATAGAAGCAATTTTATGAAGTGCGTTAACTCCAACTGCTGTTGTAATAAGATCAGTATTAGAAATAATATTTAAAATATTTGGATCATAAAAATTTATAGCACTAATGTTATTTATATCTACAATTTTTTCAACACTATTACTTACTAATTTAATTTTATATTTTTTATAGTTATTAATAGAATCGATTATATTCTGATTTACATCCGAAAATATTAAATTAAAACCAGACTTTGACAATGCCCTTGCAACAAAACCTCGTCCAATATTTCCTGCTCCAAAATGTAAAGCTTGCATGAAATTATTCCAATTAAAATTAATTTTTTTTAACGTTTGAGTTTAAATATGACAAAACTTCGTTTACACTTTTCGTTTTTGATAGTCTAGTGATAATATCTTGATCATCTAATGCATTAGTAATATTACTGACTACTATAATATGTTCATTATTTTTTGCAGCAATACCGATAACAAGATATGCAATATCATCAATATTTTCTCCAAAATGAACACCTTCAGGGAATTGACAAAAAATTACTCCAGTTTTTAAAATAGAATCTTTAGCTTCTATAGTACCATGTGGTAACGCTACAGATTGGCCTAACCAAGTTGAGGCAATTTTTTCTCGATCAAGCATTGCGTCAATATAATCTGTTTTAACATATCCTTGTTCTACTAAATATTTACCAACAATTTTGATGGCTTCTTGTTTATTTTTAGCATGTTGATTAAGAAAAATATTTTTTTTACTTATTTGAAAAAAATTTTTTGATTGAATTTCTTTATTAGAATTAATATTTTTTTCGAAAAAATTATCTTTTTTATCTTGAATATTATTTTTTTTATAAAAATCTTTTTTTTCATCTAATTGTGTTACTAAAGTAGTATAAAAATCATTATCGAGAAAATTTTTTAATGATATATGCTGAGAATTAGGAGCATATTTTTTAGCACGGCAAGTTAATTTTTCATGTGTAATAACTAAATCTGCGTTTTTAGGTAATAAATTCAGAGCAATATTTGATATAGAAATATGTGTTAAATTTTTATTTTCTATTTTTTTACGAAGAATACTTGCACCCATCGCACTAGATCCCATACCAGCATCACAAGCAATTATAATATTTTTAATTTTTTGAATATTTTTAATTTTTTTTATAAAATCGTATTTTTGATCACCTTTTTTCTTCATAGGATATAAATTTTTTTTAAATGATTCTGTAGATATTTTATTATGTTCTTTTTTTCTACCTAAATTAATTTTAAAAAATAGAGCTGCACTAAGAAAAGAAATGAGAAAAGAAGAGAATACAGAAATACAGTTTGCGAAATATAAACCTTTTTTTGTCATTGCTAAAATAGATAAAATAGAACCTGGTGATACAGCGGAAATTAATCCTCCTTTAAAAAAAACAAGCATAAAAATACTTGTCATACTACCTAAAATTAAAGAAATCATTAATATTGGTTTCATTAATACATAAGGAAAATAAATTTCATGAATTCCTCCTAGAAATTGAATAATTGCCGCTCCTCCTGAAGATTTATATAATTTTTCTTTTCCAAAAAAAAAGCAAGCTATTAGTACACCTAGTCCCGGTCCAGGATTTGATTCTATTAAAAAAAATAAAGAACTTTTGTTTTCTGATATTTCTTGAATTCCCAAGGGAGAAAATATACCATGGTTGATAGCATTGTTTAAAAAAAACACTTTAGCTGGTTCAATTATAAATGCAATAAGAGGTAATAAATTAAAATTTATTATTATTTTTAGAATAGATCCTAAAGAATTAGATGTCCATTCAATCAAAGGACCAATTAAAAAAAACGAAATAATTGTTAAAAACATTCCAATAATTGCAATCGAAAAGTTATTAACTAACATTTCAAAACCACTTTTTATTCGATTTTTAACTATCTGATCAAAAACTTTTATTATCCATGCTCCTAATGGACCACAAATCATTCCACCGAGGAACATAGGTATATCTGTACTTGTTATCATTCCTATAGTAGAAATACTTCCTACTAAACCTCCTCTTTCACCAGCAATTAATCGGCCTCCAGTATATCCAATAAGAATAGGTAAAAGATAAAAAATTATAGGTGGTATTAGTTGAGCTAGTATTTTATTAGGCTGCCAACCTAAGGGAACAAATAAAGCATTCATAATCCCCCATGTAATAAATATACTTATATTAGGCATAATCATATTACTTAAAAATTGACCAAAATTTTGTATTTGTAATCTTATTAATCTAAGCATAAATATTTACTCAAATTTAAAAAATAGAATCAAAAAGATTTTTTTTAATTCTATAACTGAACAAAACTTATCTAAGTTAGCAAAAAATAATATTCTAATTCTAGAAGATTAAAAGTTTGTATTTAAAAAAAATCAGGAAAAATTATTTTTAATTTTTAACTAAAGACAATTTCAAAACTAAGAAAAATAATTTTATTTATTTGTAAAAAAATTATAAAAATCAATAAGTCCTTGTGTTGATGAATCATAAGATTTACTATTTTTTGTTTTTTCATTAATATTTTTATAAATACTTTTAGCTGCTTTTTTTCCTATTTCAACACCCCATTGATCAAAACTAAAAATATTTAATATATGACCTTGAACAAAAATTTTATGTTCATATAATGCAATCAATATTCCTAAATTATAAGGTGTTATTTTTCTTAGTAAAATAGAATTAGTTGGTTTATTTCCTTCACATATCTTAAAGGATAAAATCTTGTTCAACTTATCTTTGTCTGTTTTGCAAAAAACAGATTCTTTTAAAAAAGAACTTCTAGATTTTCCAAAAGCAAGTACTTGAGTTTGAGCTAAAAAATTAGATATTAATTTAAGATGGTGATTATCTAAATCATTATGAGAGATAACAGGTATGATAAAATCACTTGGAATTAATTTAGTACCTTGATGAATAAGCTGAAAAAATGCATGTTGACCATTGGTACCTGGTTCACCCCAGATAATAGGTCCAGTTTGATAACATACTTTATTTCCATTTTTATCAATCGATTTACCATTAGATTCCATATTAGATTGTTGAAAATATGCAGAAAAACGATGCATATATTGATCATATGGAAATATAGCTTCTGTTTCAGCATTAAAAAAGTTAGTATACCAGATACTAATAAGAGCTAGTAATATAGGAATATTTTTATTGTATTCAGTGTTATAAAAATGATTATCCATAACATGGGCTCCTTGTAAAAATTTTTCAAAATTATCAAATCCAATAGATAAAATAATAGATAGTCCAACAGAAGACCATAATGAAAAACGACCACCTACCCAATCCCAAAATAGAAAAATATTTTTAGCATTAATTCCAAAATTTAAAACATTTTTTATATTAGCTGATAATGCAAAAAAATGTTTATCTAGAGTATCCTTCGTTTTTGAATGTTTCAAAAACCAAGATTTTGCACTATTAGCATTAGTTATCGTTTCATCTGTAGTAAATGTTTTTGAAGCTATTAAAAAAAGTGTTGTTTCAGGATTTATTTTTTTTAAAACTTCAGAAAGATGAGTACCATCTATGTTAGAAACATAATGTATATTTAAATGATTTTTATATGGACGCAATGCTTCTGTAACCATATAAGGTCCTAAATCTGATCCACCAATACCTATATTAACAATATCGGAAATAGATTTTCCAGTGTAACCTTTCCAAGTTCCATTAATAACTAATTCTGAAAAATTTTTCATTTTTTTAAGTACGTTATTAACTTCTAACATAATATTAGAACCATTTAATAAAATCGGAAAATTACTTCTATTTCGTAAAGCAATATGTAATACGGGTCGATTTTCTGTTTGATTGATTTTAGATCCAGAAAACATTAACTTAATAGCAGACTTAACATTCATCTCTTTCGCTAAATTCAATAAAAGTGTTAAAGTTTTGTCAGTAATTCTATTTTTTGAAAAATCAATTAATATTTCATTTTTGAATAAAATTGAAAATTTTTTAAATCTATTCAAATCAGATAAGAAAAGATCTTTTAAATGAATATTTTTTATTTCTTCAAAATGACTCTTTAAATCTTTCCAAGATTTAGTGTCAATAAGATTAATATTTTTCATCTCATTTTGCCTGTCTTTAATTTTTGTATATATCAAAATATATATTTTTTATTAATTTTCTATTATACTATATTCATTAAATTTTGACTAAAAAAATGCAATTAAAAATTTTTGTTTTTTATAGTAAACTAAAGAAGATGTATTTATAAAAATTATGACAATTAATAGTAAAAATCTTATTTGGATCGATTTAGAAATGACTGGATTAAACTCTGAAATACATCGAATTATTGAAATTGCTACTGTAGTTACAGATACGAAATTAAATATAATTTCAGAAGGTCCAGTTATTGCTATTAATCAAAAAGAAAAACATATAGTCCTAATGGATGAATGGAATACTAAAATACACAAAAAGAATGGATTAATAAAACGAGTTCAGAAAAGTATGTATAATGAATCACAAGCTGAATATGAAACCATATTTTTTTTAAAAAAATGGGTTCCTATTAAATCATCGCCGATCTGTGGTAATAGTGTTTATCAAGATAGAAAATTTTTAGCTCGATATATGCCAAATTTAGAAAATTATTTTCATTATCGATGTATAGATGTTAGTACTATTAAAGAATTAGTAAATCGTTGGCATCCTTTTATATCTAAAAAAATAAAAAAAAAAAAAATCATACAGCATTAGAAGATATTTATGAATCTATAATAGAATTAAGTTTTTATAAAAAAAAATTTTTTGATATTTAAAAAATAATAAATAATATTTAATTGTTCTAATTAAAAAATTATTTAATAAAATGTTAAATAAAAAAATATTTTTTTAAAAGAAAGCTTGATAAATATACCTTATGTATATAATATAAATAAATACAATGAACATAAAATTATAATTATAAAATTTTGCGGGAATAGCTCAGTCGGTAGAGCACAACCTTGCCAAGGTTGGGGTCGCGAGTTCGAATCTCGTTTCCCGCTCCATTTATATTTTTGCATATTATCAATCTAAAAATTAATATTATAGATAAGGAAAATTTATGATTTTTTGTTCTTTTTATAAATGGATAATGTTTTCTATTTTATTAATTACCTTTCAAGTACAATCTGCAGATAAATTAAATAAAATTAATTATAAAAAAGACAATTCACATAAAAATAATTATTTTTTTTTAAAAATGTAAAAAAAATCCAAAAAAATAAAAAAATTTTTAAAAAACTATTGAAGAAATTTATTATAGTCATTGATCCAGGACACGGAGGACAAGATCCAGGGGCAATAAATAGTCTAGGATTACAAGAAAAAAAAATAACTTTAAAAATTGCAATAAAACTTAAGAATTTATTAAAAAATAGTAATCTATTTTATCCAGTTTTAACACGAAATGATGATTCGTACGTTTCGTTGAAAAAAAGAAAAGATTTTGTAAAAAAAAATCATGTAAGTTTTTTAATATCTATCCATGTAGATTCTTCTAAAAAAAAATATGTATCAGGTGCATCAATCTGGATTACTAATAATGATAGAATGCATCGTGAAATCAATGATTTTATAAAAAATAAAAAAGAAAACATATATTTTCCGAAAAACATTCAAAATATAATTCAAAAGAAAAAATATGATTTTTTTTTAAAAAAAACTATTCTCGATTTACAATTTAATAATTTTCAAAAAATGGAAATTAACTTGTCTAAGTACATATTTCAACAATTTAAAAAAATTATAAAAATAGACAAAACATATCCAAATTATGCTAGTTTAGGAATATTAAGCGCTATAAATACACCATCTATGTTAATAGAAACAGGATTTATCACAAATTTTTCAGAAGAAAAAAAATTAAGAACCAACGAATATCAAAATAAAATTGCAAACGCGATTTACATTGCTTTAAAAAATTATTTTCAAGATGCATTTCTCTCTAATTTGAGAGATACGTAAATAAAACTTTAAAACAAAAATTTTAAAAATTATCTTAAGCATCTAAAATATTATTTAAGATGCTTAAATTTAAAAGGTTATAAATTAAAATACAATTTATATCGTATCTTTCTTAATCAGTTTAAAACGTTTTTTAAATCTTTCAACTCGTCCTCCGGTATCAATAATTCTTTGTTTTCCTGTATAAAATGGATGACATTTTGCACATATATCTAAATTTAGATTTAGATTAACGGTTGAAAAAATTTCAATTACATTTCCACACGAACAAGTAGCTGTTATTTGAGAATAAGCTGGATGTATTTTTTTTTTCATAAAATTTTTCCTAAAATATATTAACGATATTTATTCTATTATACGATTATTAATGTATTAATAATTAATATTTTTCACTTTAAATATAAAATATAAAAACATATGTACAACGATAAAAACAAAATTAATTCGACGTATTTTAAAAAAAAAGAAAAAATAAAAAAAAGAAAAAAAAGAAAATAAATTTAAATAAATATCATATTCTCATTGTTATCATAACAATAGTTCTTTTTTTTTCTTTTTTAAATATTTTCTTAAAAAAATCAAAAAATATAGAAAAAAAAATTTGTATAGATAAAAAAATAAGTGATGATTTATTACCTCCTAAGCCTAAAGAAAAATGGAAATATATTCACAAATTGGAAAATCTGTAGTTTTTAAAATTTTTTTTGAAAATTTACTAAACTTAAATTTATTTATACATGAAAATATTTGATTTTATTAATAATTTTACTTGAATAATTTGTATAAATTAAAGTTAAAATTATTTTTTTTTAAATATAAACTTTATTTTTTATATAATTAAAAAAAATACTAACATATTATTTAACACATTATTTTTAAGAGGTTTTTTCTTGTGACCACAATACTGAGTGTAAGATTAAAAAATAAAGTAGTAATCGGAGGTGATGGACAAGCAACTTTGGGCAATACTATTATGAAAAGTAATGTAAAAAAAATTAGAACACTTTATCATGAAAAGGTAATTGCTGGTTTTGCAGGCGGAACTGCAGATGCTTTCACTCTATTTGAAATGTTTGAAAAAAAATTAGCTATGTATCAAGGTCAATTGCAACGTGCTGCTATTGAATTAGCAAAAGATTGGAGATCTGATAGAATGCTACGTAAATTAGAAGCCTTGTTAGCAGTAGCTGATAAAGATACTTCATTAATTATTACTGGAAACGGTGACGTAATACAACCTGAAGATGATTTAATCGCAATAGGTTCTGGTGGTTCTTATGCGCAATCAGCAGCACGTGCATTAATTGAAAACACTAAACTTAGTGCTAATGAAATCGTAGAAAAATCATTGAATATTGCAGCAAATATTTGTATCTATACTAATCATAGTTTTACTATAAAAGAACTATTTTCAGAAAAATAAGGATTATTTATATGTCTGAAATGACCCCTCCTCAAATTGTATATGAACTTGACAAATTTATTATCGGTCAAGAAAAAGCAAAAAAAGCCGTTTCTATTGCACTAAGAAATCGTTGGCGTAGAATGCAACTAAATAATGAACTACGTCATGAAATTACTCCCAAAAACATCTTAATGATTGGTCCTACCGGAGTAGGAAAAACAGAAATTGCTAGAAGGTTGGCTAAATTAGCTGATTCACCTTTTATAAAAGTAGAAGCGACTAAATTTACTGAAGTTGGATATGTTGGAAAAGAAGTAGATTCTATTATTCGAGATTTAACCGACGCTGCTATTAAAATGATTCGAGTAAAAAATATTGAAAAAAATAAACTTCGAGTTGAAGAAATAGTTGAAGAAAGAATATTAGACGTTCTTGTTCCAAGGCCGAAAAACAACTGGACAGAGAACGAAAAAAATGAAAGTTTATTAAACACATTACAAGTGTTTCGAAAAAAGTTAAGAGAAGGTGTTCTTGATGAAAAAGAAATTGAAATTAATGTTTTAGCCACTACTATGGGTGTAGAAATAATGGCACCTCCTGGTATGGAAGAATTAACAAGTCAATTACAATCTCTTTTTCAGAATTTAGGGGGTCATAAAAAAAATACAAGACGACTAAAAATAAAAGATGCAATTTTATTATTAAAAGAAGAAGAAGCTGCTAAATTAATAAATCAAGAAGAAATTAAAAAAGAAGCAATTAATGCAGTAGAACAGAATGGTATAGTATTTGTTGATGAAATTGATAAAATATGTAAAAGAGGTGACTCTTCTGGTCCAGATATTTCTCGAGAAGGCGTACAAAGAGATTTACTCCCATTAATTGAAGGTTGCACTGTATCGACTAAATATGGAATGGTTAAGACAGACCATATCTTATTTATTGCATCAGGTGCATTTCAAACGTCAACACCTTCTGATTTAATTCCAGAATTACAAGGACGTCTTCCAATTAAAGTAGAATTACAAGCATTGACAATCAATGACTTTGAAAAAATTTTAACTGAACCAACTGCATCCATTACTGCACAATATAAAGCCCTTATGCAAACAGAAGGTGTATGCATAAATTTCACAAAAGAAGGAATTCGAAACATTGCAGAAGCGGCTTGGAAAGTTAATGAATCTATGGAAAATATAGGAGCTCGTCGTTTACATACAATTTTAGAAAAACTTATGGAAGATATTTCTTTTAATGCTAGTGATAACAATGGTAAAACTATTGAAATTAACGCAGAATATGTTGGAAAACATTTAAATCAACTAATATCTAATGAAGATTTGAGCCGATTTATTTTGTAATTTTTTGAAATATTTTCATTGTTTATGATAAATAATCATTGAAAAAAAAAAATAAAACCTTATATGAATTAAGACACTCTTTTTAGTTTAAACATTAATTATTAGAATATAAAACTAAAATAAATATATATAATTATAGAAGGGGGTTTTATGTCTTATCGTTCTTTTTCTTTTTTGCCAAACATTAATCAAAATAGTGTTTTTTCAAATAGATTTAATAAAATTGATAAAATTTTCAGCACATTAACAGGAGAAAAACCTTTATCAGATATACCAATGTATGATTTATTTCAAATTGACGAACACAAGTATGAATTAACATTAAGTATTCCTGGATATGAGGAAAAAGAACTAGATATTTCTGTACACAACAGTCAATTGATAGTACAAGGGAAAAAACAAAACGAAAAAAATAATAATAAAACAAAAAAATATTTGCATAAAAGTATTATATTGAACGATTTTTCTTTAAATTTTAATTTTGATCATAAAATTCAAGTAAAAAAAGCAGAACTATCTTTAGGACTATTAAAAATCGATTTTGAATGTAAAGTACCAGATGAAGAAAAACCTAAAAAAATATTTATAAATATTCCTAGTCAAGTTACAGAAATTGAGAAAAAATAAAACATAAAATTTTTAAAAAAAATGAAAATTTTTTTAAATCAATCATTGTACTTATTTTAAAATAAGTACAATGATTTAAAGATAAAAATAACAGAAGGGGAAATAAATTAATGAATCCATGGATTAACGCTAATGTTTTAAAAGTGCATAAATGGACTAAAAATTTATTTAGTCTTATTTTAAATGCATCAATTTCTCCTTTTCAAGCCGGACAATTTACAAAATTAGCTTTAAATGAAGAAAATACAAGTTTTCAAAACAACATTAAACAGAAAAAAATTCAAAGAGCATATTCATTTGTCAATCCTCCTAGTAGTAAAAATTTAGAAATTTATATTGTTCGAATACTTAATGGAAAATTAAGCAATCTTTTATATAATTTAAAATCCGGAGATAATTTATTTATTAAAAAAAACTCATTTGGTTTTTTTACCTTAGATGAAATACCTACTTGTAAAACACTATGGATGTTTGCTACTGGTACTGCAATAGGTCCTTATTGTTCCATATTACAAGAAGGAAAAAATATTAATAGATTTAAAAATATCGTATTAATACATGCTGTACGATATAAAAATGAATTAACTTATCTTCCTTTAATGAATAAATTGTATAAAAATTATAATGGAAAACTAAAAATTGAAACAATAGTGAGTAGAGAAAAAACGAATGATTCTTTAAATGGGAGAATCCCTTTTTTATTGAAAAATCACATTTTAGAAAAAAAAATTGGTCTAAAAATTAATTGTAATGATTCTCATGTTATGTTATGTGGAAATCCATCTATGGTAAAAGATACATATTTGTTTTTAAAAGAAGATCGATTTATGCAAAAACATTTAAGACGTAAACAAGGTCATATTACGATGGAAAACTATTGGTAGTTTTTCAAGAGCGATCAAATGAAAAAGACATAACTTGATCAATACTTTTTTTATTTAGTGCTATCATAATTAAACGATCTAATCCTATAGCTACTCCTGAACACGGAGGTAACCCATTTTTCATCGCATTTAAAAAGTGTTCATCTATTTTTTGTTCAGGAAAATTCATATTACAACGTTTTTTATTATCTTTTATAAAACGATTTTTTTGTTCAAAATAATCTGTTAATTCGTAAAAACCATTTCCTAATTCAATTCCTTTAAAAAAAATTTCAAATCTTTCTGAAACGCGATTATCTTCTTTGTTTACAGCAGAAAGAGAAGCTTGTTCTAAAGGAAAATGATAAACAAATAATGGTTTTTCTTTTCCAAGAAAAGGTTGTATTTGCAATGTAAATAACATTTCTATTAATTTATTCAAATCATTTTCAAGATAAGTTAAATGTTCTAATTTAAATTTTTTGTAACATTTAAACAATTCAGATAAATTAGTAGACAAAGGATCTATTTGTAAAAACTTTATAAATATTTTTTGATAAGAAATTTTATCTGATTTATCAAAATTTAATATTTTTTGAAAAAAAGAATCTATTTCTTCAATCATTTTTTCCATAGAAAAAGAAACTTGATACCATTCAAGCATAGTAAATTCTGGATTATGATATTGACCAAATTCTTGATTTCTAAAACTATGACAAATTTGATATATAGATCCACTTCCTGCTGATAATAAACGTTTCATATGATATTCTGGACTAGTAATTAACCATAATTTAATTTTTTTGACATCATTTTTGCAAGAAAGGTAATTAGTTTCAAATGACGTCAAATTTATATCTGTGACTGCTGATTGAGATAAAGTTGGAGTTTCTACTTCCATAACGTTTTTTTTTAAAAAGAACGAACGGATATTAGCAATAATTTTTGATCTTTTTATTAAATCTTTAATAGAAGCACTAGGCTTCCATTTTTTTTTCATATGTTTTCCTTTATAAAAAATAATAATCTTAATTATTAGAAAATATTATATATTTAACAAATGACTTAAACATAATTAATTTGTATATAAAAAAAAATAAATAAAAAATGAAAAAAATTGCAATATACCCAGGTACATTTGATCCCATTACATATGGACATTTAGATGTTATAACACGTGCAACAAAAATTTTTGACAATATAACTATTGCTATTTCAAATAATCTGAATAAAAAAACTATTTTTAATTTGAAAGAACGAATAAAATTAACTAAATTAGCTACATTGCATCTTAAAAATATAAAAAAAGTAATTGGATTTGATGGTTTACTCGCTAATTTAGCAAAAAAAGAAAAAACTAATATTTTAATTAGAGGAGTAAGAACAATATTCGATTTTGATTACGAAATAAAATTAGCAGCTATAAATAAACAAATTTATCCTGATTTGGATAGTATTTTTTTTCTTTCTTCTAAAGAAGTTTCTTTTATATCTTCATCTTTTGTAAAAGAAATCGCAAAATATAAAGGTAATGTTAAACCATATATTCCTAAAGAGATACACTGTGCTTTATTAAAAAAAATTAAAGATATTTCTAGTATAGAAATTTAATTTTTTAAAAAATAGGGTATATTTTATATACCCTATTTTATTTTTTCGAAGCATATTTATGTTAAAAAATTAATGCATAAAATGTGAAAACTTTATTGTTGGTGAATTTTTAGAAGGAAGAATTATACTTGTGCGTATTCCAAAAGAATAGTATGGCTGAGTAGAATTTTTATCTTTTGAACGTAAATTAGACAAATTAGTTGCTACTAATTTTATTTGATTATTATCTATATGTGTAATTGTATAAATATTTCTTGAATTTATAATTTGATATTGATTTATTTCTGGATGTTCAGAAAGTAATTGAAGATAAGACTGTTTTAAAATTTTCGGATGTGCATATGCAGAAATCAATTTTTGATCCATAATATTTGGAACTATTTTTTTAAATTTTTCTATCATATCTTCTTTATTCGTAGAATGAATTAAATTTCCATCGATAACAAAAAGAGATGAATGAAAATCTGTCATGAAGTCTTCATTTAATTCTTGAGAAGAAGATTTTAATTTTTCATATATTTTTTGAAAATGTGTCATAGTAGAAAAAACATTTTCAGGTGATAAATCTAATTTATCTGAAACTGTCCAAACATTATGATCTGTAAAATATTTATAATGAGATTTTTCAATCGTTCTATTCATTCTATCTTTAAATTTTTGATTGACTTTTAAAGTACCTTCTCTGACCTCTATATCAAAACTTTCATCTAAATTAAACGGATACCATGTATTTAAATTTTCTTTTTTAGGAACCATAACATGAAGATCTGGAAAAAAACTTTCATATTCAGGATGATTAGGATTATTATTTAATTTATTAACTATTTTTAATCTTCCTTGTTCTTTAACTTTTTCAATTATAGTATGTATAAAAAATTTTGAAGATTCAATTGTTTTATTTAATTCTTCAACTTGTTCCATTAAGTGGTCAATTTTTTTACTTGTTTCTTTAGTTGATTCTGTTGGTTCTGAGAATAACGCACATCCTGCATCAAAAATTTTTAAAAAAGTTGTACCATTAAAAAGATTTATAGTTTCATTTTTAATTGTCTCATAGGCACTAAGTACAGTGTTTTTTACTGCATTCAGAGATTCCATGATTTGTTTTTTTAAATTGATATCTTTAATAGTTTCTTGAATTTTTTCTTGAATTTTTTTTAGTATATCGAGTGGATTATAGGAAGTACTTTCAGAAAGGGATTCAGAAGTGGATTCAGAAGAAGTTTTTTTTTCATATTTATAAAGTCATTGAATTTTAATAAGTATTCTTCATAAAATTCGTCGAAATCAATTGAATTTCTTTTATTTTCATTTTCAATATGATTAATTGAAACTTTAGTACTGCTAATAGGATATTTTTTTTCTTCTATTAAACCTTTTGAAGTATTTTCAACATTTTTTAATGATTTATTGCATAATTCATCAATTTTAACTTTTAATTTTTTATTTTGATCAAAACGTGTTGGATTTAATTTATCAACTAGAGTAATATTAGATGACATAATTTTTTTTCCTTTTTTTAATTTACTATCTTAGTTTTAGCGGGAATTTTTTTTCAAAAATGTAAATTAAATTTTTAAAAACAAAGAACTGGATTATTAATTTTTTACAATTTTAAATTTTTTAAAAATATACGAAAAAAATTAATTTTTATAATTTTAAAACTAAATTTTTTAAAGTGAACATTTTAATAAAAAAAGCAAAAATAAAAAACATTTAATTTATATTATAAATTGCATTTTTAAAAAGTCAATTAATTAATACTAAAAAATAAAAATATTATGAATATATATTTAATAATCAATCATAAAAATAAGAGAATACAAAATTTAATTAATGAATATTCTTTAAATCACGATGAAGACTGTTCTATGGCTTTAATAATGAATTCAAATTCTTTAGAATTATATGACCGTTCAACACCTCAAAAAAAATCTATAAAAATTGATTTTACCTCAAAGAAAAACAACTATAGATGTTTAAAATTTAAAAAAAAAATGAAATTATTTCTAAAGCTATAGGAATAAAAAAAAATTATTTTCCTTTTGTTATAGATGCAACGGCAGGATTAGGACAAGATGCTTTTTTTCTTTCTTTTTTAGGATGTTACGTTGTTATGATAGAAAATCATCCTGTAATCGCTGCTTTATTAAAAGATGGTTTAGAAAGGGGCTATAAAGATGAAAAAATTGGATTTTGGTTAAAAAAAAGATTACATTTAATTTTTAACAATAGTTTAAATATGCTGAATATGTCAATTTTACAACCTGATGTTATTTATTTAGATCCAATGTATCCAATTAATAAAAAAAAATCTCTTCCTAAAAAAAATATGCAATTTTTAAGAAAATTAATAAAAAAAAATGATGAATCAAAAAATTTGTTACACGTCGCTAGAAAATTTGCAAAAAAGAGAATTGTTGTAAAACGACCATCTTATGCTCATCCTATATCCAACGATAAGGTAGACTTTATTATCAGTAATAAACATCATCGTTTTGATATATATCTCCCTTATCAAAAAAAATAGGAGTACTATTTATAGTAACATGTACTCCTATATTAGAATAATATCGATATTTTAAATTTTTTTTATATTAACAGAAGAGCGATCCAATAAAAAAAACTAGATAATAAAATCGAAACAGGTAGAGTTAATATCCAAGCAAGGGCAATGTTTTTTATTGTACTAATTTGAATTCCATCTCCATCACTTAACATTGCCCCAGCTACAGATGAAGATAAAATATGTGTTGTAGATACTGGTATTCCTGTATAACTTGCTATACCAATTGATAAAGAAGCTGTTATTTGTGCTGACATAGCTTGTGCATATGTCATTCTTTTTTTTCCTATTTTTTCACCAATAGTTACTACTATACGTTTCCAACCAATCATTGTACCTACAGATAAAGAAAGTGCAATAATTAATATTATCCACATTGGTGCATATTCAATTGTTTTAAGTATATCTTCTTTACTTTTTTTTAAAAAATTTTTTTCTTCTTTAGAAATATTTAAAAAATGTATTGTTTGATCAATATTCTCAGAAAGAGAAAGCAAAAAATGACGTAATTTAAATCTTTTTTGCATATTTAATTCATTATAATTATATATATCTTTTAACAAAGATTTGCTTTTTTTTATTTCTTTTATAATGTGAAAATAATTATAATTTTTTGTTATATTACTAATTTTTTTTTGATGATTAGTATTTTTAATTATTTTAATTTTGTTTTTTGAAAAATATTCATATAAATTATTAATTGTATTCTTTGTATAAATAATTTCTTTTTTAGATGCATTTAAATTTACTAGGAAACCATATGGTGCGATTCCGATAAGAACAAGCATTAATAAACCAATTCCCTTTTGACCGTCATTTGCGCCATGTGCATAACTTACTCCAATAGATGATAAAATCAAAGCAATTTTAATTAAAAATGGTGGTTTTTTTTTCCCATCTTTTTTTTCTCGTTCTAACGGAGTCATATGAATACGATAAAAATTTTTTTTCTTTTTTAAAAAAAAACGTAACAAAAATATTAAAACACCAGAAATTATTAATCCTACAATAGGAGAAAAAACAAGAGATAAAAAAACATTTGTCATTTTAGGAATATTTAATGCATCTATTAAAGATGAACCAGTAGTAATTGCATTAGTCAAACCAATTCCAATTATTGCTCCAATAAGTGAATGTGAACTTGAGGCTGGTAAACAAAAATACCAAGTAGATAAATTCCATAATATAGCTGCCAATAGCATGGAAAAAACCATGGCGAGAGCATTTTTTGAATTAGTATTTAATAATAAATCATTAGGTAACAAATGAACAATTGCATATGCAACTGTCAAACCTCCAAGCAAAACACCAAGAAAATTAAACAAACCAGACATCATAACTGCAAAATGAGCTGAGGTTGCACGTGTATAAATTAATGTTGAAACAGCATTTGCTGTATCGTGAAACCCGTTAATAGCTTCGTAACACAATACAAAAAATAAAGCTAGTAAAACAAATAAACTATGATTCAAATCAGAATAAGAAAATAAATATAGCATAATCTTTAAGCCATTTTGATGAATTGAACTAAGTTTATTATCTGTGAGAAACCATGTTATAGGAAAGTAAAATATAAATTTTATTTAAAAAAATTAAATTATTTTTCTAATTTTAAAGACAAGAAGATTCCAAAAATTAAAATAATTATAATAAAAAATGAAATACCTGTCCATTTTGAATAAAACCAAAAAAATCCCCCGAACGTACCAAATATACTTGATCCTAAA
This sequence comes from uncultured Buchnera sp., assembly GCF_913776765.1. Classification (NCBI taxonomy): domain Bacteria; kingdom Pseudomonadati; phylum Pseudomonadota; class Gammaproteobacteria; order Enterobacterales; family Erwiniaceae; genus Buchnera; species uncultured Buchnera sp. The sequence goes on along the minus strand of NZ_CAJYPO010000001.1, from coordinate 94,689 downwards.
TAATAGAAAAATAGATATAAAGAAGTTGCTTGAACTTTGGCAATTTTTGCGTGGGAACTAATCCAAGTGCTTGCAATAGAATGAGATGCAAAAAATCCACCTGAAAATACTACTAATCCTAAAACAATCATGAAAATCTGATTATATTGTGTAATTAATAAACCTAAAATCATTAGAAATAATGCTATTCTTAATACACTGCTTCGATGATATTGATTTATTAAAATACCAGCTTTAGGAGAACTATAGACTCCAGTTAAATAAATAATAGATAGAAATCCTGTAGTTGAAGAAGATAAAAAAAACGGTGATAACATTAATCGATAGCTAATATAATTAAAAATTGTAATAAAACTACCCATTAAAATAAATCCTATTGCAAACAGAATAAATAACGTTGGATTTTTTAAATGCAAGTAAAAATTTTTTAAAAATTTATGAAGATCTATAGAAATAGGATAAAAGTTTTTTGATGATGGTAAAAAATATAAAAAAAGACAAGATGATATTAAAGAAAAAAAACCAATTGTTATAAGTGCAATATTCCAAGAAAAATACTCTGCCAAAAAACTACTTAAAAGTCTTCCGGAACATCCACCTATAGTATTTCCACTAATATATAGTCCCATACAAAATGATACAGAATCTGGATGTATTTCTTCAATAATGTAAGTCATAGCAACGGCAACAACTCCACTTAATGCTAATCCAGTTAAAGAACGAAGTAAAACAATAATCATCCAATTGTTTGTAGTAGAACATATTATAGTAAGTATTGCTGCAATTAACAAAGAAGAAGACATAATTGATTTTCGACCAATTCTATCTGATAAGGGTCCAATAAATAATGTTCCAATAGCCATTGTTGCCGTTGCTGCCGACAAAGATAAACTACTTTCTGTTGCAGTTAAAGAAAATTGTTTAGAAAATACTGGTAAAATTGATTGTACGCAGTATAAAATAGAAAAACTAGAAAAACCGCCTAAAAAAAGAGATAAAACAATTTGATTGAATTTTTTTGTATTTTTTTTTTTTAAAAGCATTTTTTATTTTCCAAAAGTATAAAAAACATTTTTTAAATAAAAAAATATTTTTTATATGTATATATATCCATCATAAACATGATGTGCTGGCCCTATCATATAGAGAGGATAGTTAAAACCTTTCCATTTGATTGTTAAATTTCCACCTAATAAATCTACTTTAACAGTATCGTAAAGAAGATTTTTAGCAATACCAATTGCAACTGCTGCACATGCACCACTACCACAAGATTGAGTTTCACCTACATCACGTTCATAAACTCTTAATTGAATATGGTTTTTGTTTATAATTTTCATAAAACCTACATTTACTCCTTTAGGAAATATTGAATCTTTTTCTAAAAGTTTACCAATTTTTTCTACAGGGGCATTATTTATAGATTCTACTTGAATGATACAATGAGGATTTCCCATAGACACTAAACTACATGTTAAATTTTTATTCAGAATTTTTGTAGAAAAATTTTTTAATATAATTTTTTTTGCAATGGGTATTTCTTCTGATTTAAAATTAGGTTCATTCATGTTTACTTTAATGTTATTATCAGATGTAAACTCAATAAAAATATATTTTTTATTAGTACTTAATCTAATCTTTTTTTTGTTAATTAAGCCCTTTAGAAAAAGAAATAAACCTACACATCGAGCACCATTTCCACATTGTTCGACTTCATTTCCATTAGAGTTAAAAATACGATAATGAAAATCAAATTTGGAATTATTTGATTTTTCAATTAATAATAATTGATCAAAACCGATTCCAATATTTCGATCAGATAATTTTTTGATAACTGATTTATTCAGAATAAAATCTTGTTTAATTGATTCAATGACCATAAAATCGTTACCTAAACCATGCATCTTAGAAAAACTAATTTTTTTCTTGTTTTTATTATTTAAAAACATTTTTTTTCCTAATAGTTGTATATTTTTCTTATAGATAAATTCTTTAAAAAAAAGATAAAATAAAGAAAATATAATTTATTAAAAATTATCTTTTAACTTAATATAATAAAATTTATTATTCAAGGATATAAAAAATGAAAAAAAATATAATTTTTACTGAAATAAATAATAATTTTTATAAATTAGTAGATGATTTATTTTCAAAGATAGAAGATAATTTAAATTTTTATGATAATACAATCGATATTGACTATGAAATACAAGATTATGTTATGACTATTACTTTTTTAAATAAAAGTACAATCGTAATTAATAAACAAGAATCATTGCAACAAATATGGTTAGCTACAAAAATAAATGCGTATCATTTTAATTACAAAATGGATAAATGGATTTGTAACCGCAGTAATAAAAATTTTTGGGAAATATTTGAAGAGTCATGTTCTATGCAATCAAATAAAAATTTGGTTTTTTCTTATGTTAAAAGAATTCAAAAATAAAAAATTTAATTTTTATTTTTGATAGATCTTTTTAAGTATTCAAAATACTAAATAATATTTCTATACTAATATGAATTGTAATATGCGAAAAAAAATATTAAGAATTGCCACCAGAAAAAGCCCCTTAGCCTTAGAACAAACTAAATACGTACAAAAAAAATTATTATCCTTATATCCAGATTTAAATACAAAAATAATACCTATTGTTACTCATGGAGATAACATTTTAAATAAATCTCTATCTAAAATTGGAGGAAAAGGTTTATTTATAAAAGAATTAGAATTTGCTCTTCTTGAAAATAAAGCAGATATTGCTATACATTCAATGAAAGATCTTCCTGTTCATATTACGAAAGAATTATGTTTAATTAGTATATGTAAGAGAGGGAATGCATTAGATTCATTAATTTCCAATCATTATCAATCTATTAGTCATTTACCGAAAGGTGCAGTAGTTGGTACATCTAGTTTAAGAAGACAATGTCAATTAATTACTTATCGACCAGATTTAATTGTATCTCCATTAAGAGGTAATGTAGAAACAAGAATAGCTAAATTAGATGAAGGTAAATATGATGCAATTATTTTAGCCACTGAAGGTTTAAATAGGTTAAATTTAAAACATAGAATTACTCAAATTATACCTGCTGAATTATCGCTTCCTCCTTGCGGACAGGGTGCTATTGGAATACAATCTAGATTACATGATAAAAAAATATTATTTTTTTTATCACGTTTAAATCATTTTAATACTTTTATTGAAATAAATGCAGAAAGAGCATTTTGCAAGAAATTAGAAGCTGGATGTCAAATTCCAATTGGAATTTATGCGATTTTAAAAAAGAAAAAAATTTGGCTCAGGGGATTAGTAGGTTCACCAGATGGTGAAATAATATTAAAAGGTGAAAGATTTGGTTGGTATAACACTGCAGAAGAAATGGGTTATTCTTTAGCAAAAGAGTTAATTAATAATGGCGCAAAAAAAATTTTGGATAGTTTTTATATAAAAAAATCACATTACATATGAAAATATTAGTTACGAGACCTTCTCCAGAAGGAGAGGAATTAGTGCATAATTTAAATAATATAGGAATATTTTCTTTGCATTTTTCTTTATTTGATTTTTACCCAAGTAAGGGTAAAAATAGTATATCGAAAAAAATTTATGAATTATATATATCAGATATAATTTTGATTTTTTCTAAAAAATCTATTTATTATATAAATATGTATTTTAAAAAAAATAATTTAATATGGCCTATATATCCAAAATATTATGCTATTGGTAAAAGTACTGCTCTTATTTTGCAAAAATATGTTAAAAAAAAGATTCTAATTCCTAAAAATAAAGAAAATAGTGAAAATTTATTAAGTATTTTATGTCAAAATGATCTTTTAAAAAAAAAATTGTTTTATTGCAAGGAAAAAATGGAAGGAAATTAATAAAAAAATATTTAATAAAAAACGGTTTTAATATATCTGTTGTTGAATGTTATAAAAGAATTTTTAAAGCTATAGATATTCTTGAAGAAGTAAAAAAATGGCGTTATTGGAAAATAAATACACTCGTAGTAACAAGCAGTGAAATATTAAATCAATTGAATAAAAAAATTTCGGTTTTTGATAAAAATGAATGGTTATTTGAATGTAAAATATTCGTTATTGGAAATAGATTAGCAAAAATAGCAAAAAAAATTGGTTGGAATGACATAGTTGTTTCTGATAATGCAAATAACAACAGTTTACTTACATTAATTACTAAAATAAATAACAAGAACTAATTTTTTGGTCGGCGAAAGAGGATTTGAACCTCTGACCTACTGGTCCCAAACCAGTTGCGCTACCAAGCTGCGCTATTCGCCGTAAAATAATTTATTTGTTTACTTTTTTTTGGGGTGGCTAATGGGATTTGAACCCATGACCACTGGAATCACAATCCAGAACTCTACCAACTGAGCTATAGCCACCAAAATTTCATTATTTTTTAAATATTTTTTTAAATATCGTTATTTGTTGTTATTTTATAAAAAGTGCGCTCGACAGGATTTGAACCTGATACCTCTACCTTCGGAAGATAGCGCTCTATCCAAAATGAGCTACGAGCGCATTCAAAATAAAATTAAACTAGATTAGTTTAAGATTAATAATCTTTATTGTCCAGTTTTTTTTTTAAAATTTTAAAAAACAAAAACAATATAAAATAAAAAAATATTTTAAATGTTTATGAACGTTTCATCATATCAAAAAATTCATCGTTTGTTTTTGTCATAGATAATTTATTTAATAAAAATTCCATTGCATCTATTTCACTCATAGGATGAATAATTTTTCTTAAAATCCACATTTTTTGTAATTCATCTGGTAAAGTTAATAGTTCTTCTTTTCTAGTTCCAGATCGATTGTAATCAATAGCCGGAAAAACACGTTTTTCTGCTATTTTCCTTGATAATGGAAGTTCCATGTTTCCTGTTCCTTTAAACTCTTCGTAAATAACTTCATCCATTTTTGATCCTGTATCAACTAAAGCTGTTGCAATGATTGTTAAGCTTCCTCCTTCTTCTACATTGCGAGCAGCACCAAAAAATCTTTTAGGCCTATGTAAGGCATTGGCGTCTACTCCTCCTGTTAAAACTTTGCCTGATGCTGGAACAACTGTATTATAAGCACGAGCTAAACGAGTAATAGAATCAAGTAATATAATAACATCTTTTTTATGTTCTACTAATCTTTTTGCTTTTTCAATAACCATTTCAGCAACTTGAACATGTCTTGATGCAGGTTCATCAAAGGTAGATGCTACTACTTCTCCTTTTACTAATCTTTGCATTTCAGTAACTTCTTCTGGTCTTTCGTCAATTAGTAAAACCATTAATACACAATCTGGATGATTATAAGCTATACTTTGTGCAATATTTTGTAAAAGTATTGTTTTCCCTGCTTTTGGTGGTGCTACGATTAAACCTCTTTGACCTCGTCCAATAGGTGAAGCTAAATCGAGAACTCTTGCTGTTAAATCTTCAGTTGAACCGTTTCCTCTTTCCATTCTTAATCTAGAATTAGCATGTAAAGGTGTTAAATTTTCAAATAAAATTTTGCTTCTAGCATTCTCAGGTTTGTCATAATTTACTTCGTTAACTTTAAGTAGAGCGAAATATCTTTCACCTTCTTTTGGAGGTCTTATTTTTCCAGAAATAGTATCACCAGTACGTAAATTAAATCTACGAATTTGACTTGGTGAAACATATATATCGTCAGGACCAGCTAAATAAGAACTATCAGCGGAACGCAAAAAACCAAATCCATCTTGTAATATTTCTAAAACACCGTCTCCAAATATATCTTCTCCACTTTTTGCATGTTGTTTAAGGATGGCAAAAATAATATCTTGTTTACGCATACGCGCTAAATTTTCCAACCCCATTTTTTCACCAAGAGTAATTAATTCAGAAACTGGCATATTTTTAAGTGCGGTAAGATTCATAATGGTGGGTTCTTAGTAAAATCGGGGTAAATCTCGAAATGATAACTGTAATATAAATTATAAATTTTTTTGTTTTCATTAATAAATTTTTCATAAAATTAAATTCAATTTTTTAATTAAAAATTAATTAATTATATTTATAAATATATAAATATTTATTGAATATTTTCATCTAAAAACTCTTTGAGTTGTATTTTAGAAATTGCTCCAACTTTAGTGGCAAGAACTTCCCTTTCATGAAATAACAGTAACGCTGGAATTCCTCGAATAGAATAAATAGGAGCAGTATTTGGATTTTTTTCAATGTTTAATTTACCAAATTTGATTTTATGAAAGTATTCTTGTGCTACTTCTTCTAAAATAGGAGCTAATATTTTACATGGATTACACCATTCTGCCCAGAAATCAACTAATACAAAATTTTTTGATTGCAATACTTCTTTTTCAAAATTTTGGTCAGTCAGTTCGATTATTTTCTTCATTTTTTATTTTACTCTATATTTTATAATAAAAAAATTTAAATTTATTTAATTAACGCTATTATAATATCATTTTTAAGAATTGATTTAAACTAAAATTAAATAATTTTAATTATCTCAAATTAGATATTTTTTTATTTTTTAATATCTTTTTTAAATTTTTTATTTTTATATTTTTTTCTTCTTTACAAGATTTATGTAAATAAGTGTCTTTATCCCATTGTAAATCTTCTTGAGGAAGCTCAAATAAAAATCTACTAGGAGCTGTATGTAATTTTTGTCCATATTGAATTCTACTTTGACAATATGTAAAAAATAATTGTTTTTTTGCTCTTGTCATACCTACATAAGTTAATCTTCTTTCTTCTTCTATATTATCATTATTAATACTTTTTATATTAGGTAGTATACCTTCATTCATACCAATTATAAATACTGAAGAAAACTCTAGTCCTTTAGATGAATGTAATGTCATCAATTGTACTTGGTTTTTTTGCATTTGATTTATTTTTGTTTTTTTTTCTAAGACATCTCGTAATGTCATTTTTTTAATAATTTGTAATAAGTTCATTGGTTTTTCAAATTCATTTCCTTGTAACATATCTTTTAACCAATTAGATAGTGTATAAATGTTATTTATACTTTTTTTAATTTTCTTGGGTTCTTTTAAAATTTTAGTTAACCATAGTTCATATTTAATATCATTAATAATATTGTCTAATATTTTATGTGGTTTAAGATTTGATAATTCAATTGTTTTTTTTATCCAAGAAATAAAATTTTTTATTTTTTCTACAGTTTTTTCTTTTAAAATTTTTTTTATTTCTATATCATTACTTATTTGGAAAAGACTTTTATTTTTTTTAATAGCCAATTCTTCTAACTTATTTAACGTAATTAATCCTATTTTACGATGAGGAACATTTAGAATTCTCATAAATGCATAATTATCATCTGGATTAATAATTAAACGAAGATAACTTAATAAATCTTTTATTTCAGGACGAGAAAAAAATGATGAACTAGTAGAAATACTATAAGGAATATTTTTTTTTAATAAAGTTTTTTCAAGAATTTGAGATTGATAATTGCCGCGATATAATATAGCGTAATCTTTATATTGTATTATATCTTCAGAGCATTGATTAATTATTTTATCTACTATTTTTTCTGCTTCATTTTCTTCATTTTTTCCAATTATAACTTTTATTTTATTACCGTATTCTAGAGTAGAAAATAAATTCTTTTTAAAATGATGTAAGTTATTTGAGATTAATTTATTTGCAGCTTTAATTATTCTTCCATAAGAACGATAATTTTGTTCCATTTTTATGACTTTTAAGTTAGGAAAATCTTCTTTTAATAAAAAGATATTTTGAGGTTTTGCTCCTCTCCATGAATATATCGATTGATCATCATCTCCTACTAAAGTGAAATTTGAATTGATATTAGTAAGCATTTTTATTAGTTCATATTGACTGTTATTTGTATCTTGATATTCATCTACTAACAGATAAGAAATTTTTTTTTGCCAACGATTTTGTATAATTTGATTATCTTTTAATAAAATTGTTGGTATACAGATTAAATCATCAAAATCTAATATGTTATATTCACGTAAATAAAGACTATATTGCTTGTAAAAAGATGCAAAATCTTTTTCTAAATTTGATTTTGCTGATAATTGAACCTGTAAAGGGGTAAGAAATTTATTCTTCCAAAAAGAAATCATAAAAATTAATTTTTTTAACAATTTTGTATCATTTTTTATATCTTTATTACATATTTTTTTTAATAACATCATTTGATCTTTTTCATCAAATAGCGAAAAATTAGCATTAAATTCTAATGTATTAATTTCTTTTTTAATAATTTCTAATCCAAGTGAATGAAAAGTTGAAATAATTATTTTTCTTATCTGTAAAAGACTTAAATGTTTTGAAAGACGAACTTTTATTTCATGCGCAGCTTTGTTTGTAAAAGTAACAGCGATAATATTTCCTGGTTTATATTGACAATAATTTATTAAATAAATAATTTTATTAATAATAACTTTTGTTTTCCCTGAACCAGCCCCTGCTAATATCAAGCAGGGACCATGAATAAGTTCTATAGCATTTTTTTGATTAAAATTAAGAGGCATAAAATAATAATTTCAGATTGATTAAATAATTAATTTTTAAATTTTTTAAAAAATGAAGACTATATCTAGCAAGTTTTTTTATTTTGCGACACAAATTGATTTCATTTCTTTCATGTATTTTCTTAATTTTTTTCCGATAATTTCAATTGGATGGTTACGAATTTCTTCATTAATTTTATATAATTCAACATTATCTATTTTTATATTAGGTAATGAATATCCTAAGTTACTTTCTTTAAGATTCATAATAAAATCTTTTAAAATAGGATATGCTGATTCTGAAAAAAGGTAACTTCCATATTCCGCTGTATCTGAAATTACTATATTCATTTCATATAATTTTTTTCTTGCAATTGTATTCGCAATTAATGGTAATTCGTGTAAAGATTCATAATAAGCTGATTCACTTATGATACCCGTATTGATCATTGTTTCAAAAGCTAATTCAATACCTGATTTCAGTATAGCAACCATTAATGTTCCATGATCATAATAATCTTGTTCTGATATTTTTTTCGAACAAGGAATAGTATTTTTTTCAAAAGATGTTTTTTTTGTATTTTCGCGCCAATTTAACAGTTTTTTGTCACTGTTATTCCAATCTATCATCATTTCTTTAGAAAAATCACCTGAAATAATATTGTCCATATGTTTTTTAAATAAAGGTGATAATATTTTTTTTATTTCATTAGATAGTTGAAATGCTTTTATTTTTGATGGATTAGAAAGTCTATCCATCATTAGTGTAATACCACCATGTTTTAGAGATTCTGTGATCGTTTCCCAACCATATTGTATTAATTTTGCTGCGTAAGAAGGATCGTTTTTATCTTTGATTAACTTTTCATAACATATTAATGAAGCTGTTTGTAACATGCCACATAAAATTGTTTGTTCTCCCATCAAATCTGATTTTACTTCAGCTATAAATGAAGATTCTAATACTCCAGCACGGTGCCCACCTGTTGAAAAAGCCCATGCTTTTGCAATTTCTAATCCTATTTTTTTAGGATCATTTTCATTGTGTACAGCAATTAATGTAGGTACTCCAAATCCTCTTTTATACTCTTCTCTTACTTCTGTTCCAGGACATTTTGGTGCTACCATAACTACTGTTATATCTTTTCTTATAATTTCACCGCATTCTACAATATTAAAACCATGTGAATAACCTAAACATGAACCTTTTTTCATTAGTTTTTGTAATTCTTTTACAACACTTCCATGTTGTTTATCAGGTGTTAAATTGATAACTAAATCAGCATTTGGTATTAATGATTCATAGTCATTAACTTCGAAATTGTTTTTAGTAGCATTTAACCAAGAGTTGTTTTTTCTTAAAATACTACTTTTTTTAAGTGCAAAGGTAATATTTAATCCAGAATCTCTCATATTTAAACCCTGGTTCAAACCTTGTGATCCACAACCTACAATAACTATTTTTTTATTTTTTAAAATTGTATTTTCATTTTTAAATTCGCTTCTTTTCATAAAACGACATTTCTTAATTTCGTTAATTTTTTTACGAAAACATAATTTATTAAAATAATTCATTTAAGTAATTCCTACTTTTTTAAAATTTATATAATATTTATTATCATCAATAATAAATTCTTATTTTTAAAAATTGAATAGTTTCTTTTTATTTCTTATTGCGCCTTTATCGGCACTAGAAGCAAAATGTGCATAGGCACGAAGTGCAAGAGAAATATTTCTTTTTCGATTTAGAGGTTTGTATGCTTTAGAACCTTTTGAATTTTCTTTAATAATGCGAAGATTTAGTTCTTTTTCTGTAATATTTAAATGAATTGTTTTTTTCTCAATATTAATTTGAATATTATCGCCATTTTCTACTAAGGCTATAGTACCTTTATTTGCCGCTTCAGGTGAGATATGACCTATAGATAAACCAGATGTTCCACCAGAAAAACGCCCATCAGTGATCAATGCACATTCTTTATCTAAATTCATGGATTTTAAATATGTTGTTGGATACAGCATTTCTTGCATTCCTGGCCCACCTTTAGGACCTTCATAACGAATAACTACAACATCACCAGCAATAATTTGACCTGATAAAATAGCAGTAACAGCTTCTTCTTGACTTTCATATACTTTAGCAAATCCAGAAAAAATATAATTTTCTTTATTTATACTGGCTGTTTTTATTATACATCCATTTTTTGCTAAATTTCCATATAAAACAGATAATCCACCATTTTTACTGTAAGCATTTTCATATGAACGAATACAGCCATTCACACGATTATTGTCTAGTTCTTTCCATCTGTAGTTTTGAGAAAATGGTTTAACTGTACGAATACCACCTGGACCTGCATGAAAAATTTTAATTACGTTTTTGTTTTTTGTAGATAAAATATCATATTTTTTTAATGTTTTTTCTAAATTTAATCCTAATATGTTTTTTGTTTTTTTATTTATTAAATTAGAACGATTTAATTCTCCTAAAATTCTCATTATACCACCTGCTCGATGTACATCTTCTACATGATATAATGTAGTACTCGGAGCAACTTTACAAATATGAGGAATTTTTTTTGAAAGATTATTAATATCTGACATTTTAAAATCAACATTTCCTTCATATGCTGCAGCTAATAAGTGTAGAATGGTATTAGTAGATCCTCCCATTGCAATATCTACAGCCATAGCATTTTCAAAAGATTCTTTATTTGCTATATTTCTTGGTAAAACGTTTTTATTACTATTAAGGTAATAATCTTGCGTAATTTTAACAATAGTTTGTGCTGATTTTTTAAATAATTTTTTACGATCAATATGAGTTGCTAATAGCGTTCCATTTCCAGGTAAAGCTAAACCTATAGCTTCCATTAAACAATTCATTGAGTTTGCTGTAAACATACCTGAACAAGAACCACAAGTAGGACAAGCTGAAAGTTCAATTTTTCTTACAAAATCATCGGATTTATTGGGATCTCCCCCGTGTATTATAGCGTCAACTAAATCAATTTTTTTTATCTCATCCTCTGTTCTTATTTTACCTGCTTCCATCGGTCCTCCTGAAACAAAGACTGATGGTATATTTAAACGTAACGAAGCCATAAACATGGCTGGAGTTATTTTATCGCAATTTGAAACACATATCATTGCATCAACACAGTGAGCATTAATTACGTATTCTATAGAATCTGCAATTAATTCACGAGATGGTAGGGAATATAACATTCCTGAATGTCCCATTGCTATTCCATCATCTATTGCAATCGTATTAAATTCTTTTGGAACTCCACCACATTTTTTAATTTCTTTCGAAATTATTTTCCCAACCTCTTGTAAATGAATATGTCCTGGTACAAATTGAGAAAATGAATTTACTATTGCAATAATAGGTTTTTTGAAGTCTTCATCTTTCATACCTGTAGCACGCCATAAGGATCTTGCTCCAGACATATTTCTGCCATGTGTAGTTGTAAATGAACGATATTTAGGCATTTTAGAAATTACTCCAAGAAATATTTTTTATAATTTTTAAAATTTTTTAAAAATAAAGTATATGTTTTTTAACTTTAAAAGACTTTTTATTTTATTTTTTAATAGCAGGAATTATATATTGTAAAATATGATAATTGGTTGATATTATTTTTTTTGATTTAGTCATAGATTGATTTAATCATAGAATAGATTCAGAAAAAACAATGAGTGAAATTTGGCAGGGGTGGAAGGACTTGAACCTACAACTTTCGGTTTTGGAGACCGATGCTCTACCAAATTGAACTACACCCCTAGTGAAATTTAAATTTTAAAAATAATTATATGCCTAATTAAGATAAAAGTCTAGTTTGTACACTATATATTTTTAGTTTTAATTTGTATTTACTTTTAGATCGAAATATTTGTTAAAATGATAGCATATTAATTCTATTTTAGTTTTTTATAGTCACAATATAAGGTAAATAACCTAGTGAAAACTCCAATTTATTTAGATTATGCAGCTACTACACCAGTAGAATTTAAAGTTGCAAAAAAAATGATGAATTATTTGACAATAGATGGAATATTTGGCAATCCTGCTTCTCGTTCTCATAAATTTGGATGGAAAGCTGAAGAAGTAATTGATATCGCTCGTAACGAGATAGCAGAGTTAATTAATGCAGATTCTCGAGAAATTGTATTTACTTCTGGTGCTACTGAAGCAAATAATTTAGCTATAAAGGGTATTGCTTTATTTCATAGAAAAAAAGGCAATCATATTATTACGAGCAAAACAGAGCATAAATCTGTATTAGATGCGTGTAGATATTTAGAAAGTGTGGGTTTTTCTGTAACTTATCTTACACCTAAAAATAATGGTATTATTGATTTAAATGATTTAAAAAAAAGTATAAATAAAAATACTATATTAGTTTCAATAATGCATGTAAATAATGAAACTGGAATTATACAAGATATTAGTAATATATCTAAAATGTGTAGATCTCATGATGTTTTTTTTCATGTCGATGCCACTCAAAGTGTAGGTAAAATAGATATTAATTTAAAAAATTTATTTGTAGATCTGATGTCTTTTTCAGCTCATAAGATATATGGACCTAAGGGTATTGGAGGTTTATATGTACGTCGAAAACCACGTGTGCGTTTATTAGCGTTATTACACGGAGGAGGACATGAAAGAGGTATGCGTGCAGGAACTTTGCCTGTTCATCAAATTGTTGGAATGGGTGAATCTTTTAAGTTAGCTAGGAAAAAAATAAATGATGATTTTATTCATTTAACTAATTTAAGAAATGATCTTTGGAATGGTATCAAAAACATTGAAGAAGTTTATTTGAACAGTGATTTAAAACAAGGTGCACCTCACATTTTAAACGTTAGTTTTAACTATATTGAAGGTGAATCACTTATTATGGCGCTTAAAGATTTAGCAATTTCTTCTGGTTCTGCATGTACTTCTTCAAGTTTAGAGCCTTCTTATGTTTTAAGAGCTTTAGGAATTAAAGATGAATTGGCGCATAGTTCTATTCGTTTTTCAATTGGAAGATTTACAACAAAAGAAGAAATTCAATATACAATAAAATCAGTACATAAATCTATTCATAGATTGAGAGCGTTATCACCTTTGTGGGAAATGTTTAAATCAGGAGTTGATTTAAATAGTATAGAATGGGATCATAGTTAAAGTAATAGAATTAAATATATATAAGAAGGTAGTTAAAAATGGCTTATAGCAAAAAAGTTATGGATCATTATGAAAATCCACGTAATGTTGGATCATTTTCTACTTCTGATTCTAGTGTAGGAAGTGGATTAGTAGGTGCTCCTGCTTGTGGTGATGTAATGAAATTACAGATTAAAGTTAATGAAAAAGGTATTATTGAAGATGCTTGTTTTAAAACATATGGTTGTGGTTCTGCAATAGCTTCTAGTTCTCTAGTAACAGAATGGATTAAGGGTAAATCTATAAAAGAGGCAGAAGCAATTAAAAATACGAGTATAGTTGAAGAATTAGAACTACCACCAGTAAAAATACATTGTTCTATTTTAGCAGAAGATGCTATTAAAGCTGCTATTGCAGATTACAAAAGTAAAAAAAATGAAAACTAAAATTTAATTTTTTTTAACTAGAAATGTTGAAAGAATATTTTTCTTTCAACATTTGATTATAAATCATAATATCTTTATAGTTTTATTTGGGTAATTTATGGATTATTTTACATTATTTGATTTACCAAAAAAATATAGAATTAATAAATCTTTACTTTCTAAAAATTTTTATAAATTACAATTAAAATTTCATCCGGATTTATTTATAAATCATTCTGAATTTGAAAAAAAAACAGTTTTACAAAAATCAATTGAAATTAATAAAGGATATAAGATTTTACAAGATTCATTAACTAGAGGTATGTATTTACTTTCTTTAAATGGTTTGAAAGTCAGTAAGGAAAAATTCTTATCGGAAGATAAAAATTTTTTAAAAAAATATTTTTTTTTATATGAAGAGTTAGATTTTTTAACAGAAAATAATTGTGATGAAGTTCAAATTAATATTTTTTTTAAAAAAATAGAAAAGAAAATAGCAAATTATGAACAAATAATTGAAATAAAATTCAATGAAAAAAAATGGGATGATGTTATTAAGTTAATAACTGAACTTCTATTTTTTAAAAAAATACAAATGCGTTTAAAAAAATAATAACAACTTATCTAAGTTAGATAAATTAGGATTTTCTACATGGTTTTTTTGAAAAATAAAATTGAAAAAAAATTAATTTTAGGCATTGATTTTGGAACCACTTATTCTCTTTTAGCTAGTATACAAAATGAACGTACTGTTTTATTAACAGATGCTAAAAAACGTTATTTATTACCATCAATTGTAAATTACAATAAAAGCAAACTTCTTATTGGTTGGGAAGCAGAGAAAAAAATAGTTGAAGATTCAATTAACACAATTACTTCAGTTAAACGTTTAATTGGTCGTTCTATTAATTTTATTAAAAAAGAATTTCCTATTTTACCATATATTATTGAAGAAAATAAAGATGGAGGTATTTTATTTCATACAGATTTTGGACTTGTTACTCCAGTTGATGTCGCTAGTGAAATATTAAAATTTTTAAAAGAAAAAGCTTATAAATTTTTTAATCAAAAATTAGACGCAACTGTAATTACTGTTCCTGCATATTTTAATAATATTCAAAGAGAATCTATAAAAAAAGCTGCTATATCAGCAAAAATTAATTTAATTAGGTTGTTAAATGAACCAACATCTGCTGCTGTTGCTTATGGTTTACAATTCAATAAAGAAGGTGTTGTTGTTGTTTATGATTTAGGAGGTGGTACTTTTGATATTTCTGTATTAAAGTTAAATAAAGGAATATTTGAAGTTTTAGCAACGGCTGGTGATTCCAATTTAGGTGGTGATGATTTTGATATTCTTTTGGCTAATTATATTTATAAAAAATCGAATTTATCACATAAATGCAATAATTTTTTTCAATCTTTATTACTTAAAAAAGCAAAAGAAATAAAGATAAAACTTACTCAATATAAAAAAGTAAAAATCAATTTTTTTAATTGGAACGGTGTTATTTATCGTGATGAATTTAATTTAATTATTAAAGATTTAATTAAAAAAACTTTATTAATTTGTTCTAATCTTCTTAAAGAAATTGATCTGAAAGTAGAAAATATTAAAGATATTATCATGGTTGGTGGATCAACGAGAGTTCCATTAGTATATGAAGAAGTAAAAAAATTTTTTCGAAGATCACCTTTAATTTCCATAAATCCTGATCAGGTTGTTGCAATAGGTGCTGCAGTGCAATCAGGTATGCTTGTTCAAAATTCTTTTCAAAAAAGAACAATTTTACTAGACGTAATACCTCTTTCTTTGGGTATTGAAGTAATGGGAGGATTTGTGGAAAAAATTATTCTTCGTAATACTCCTATACCTATTTCTAAGACAAAAGAATTTACAACTGCTAAAGACAATCAAAGTGTGATTCTTATCCACGTGTTACAAGGAGAAAGAGAATTAGTAAAAGATTGTATCTCTCTTTCACGGTTTGTATTAAAAGATATTCCTTCTAAAAAAGCAGGTATGGTTCGTATTTCAGTTACTTTTGAAATAGATACTGATGGTTTAATCAGTGTAAAAGCTTTAGAAAAATCTAGTCATAAACAAAAGAAAATTAAAATTGAAAATACTAATTTTTTAAAAAATAAAAAAATTGATAACTTAATTGAAGAATCGATTATATATGCTAAAGAAGATTATTATCTTAGAGTTAAGAAAGAAAAAAAAATTGAATCTAAATATATTTTAGATGTTTTAAATAATGCTTTACAAGAGGATAAAAATTTAATTACCTCAGAGGAATTAAAAAAAATAAGATTAAAACAAATTAAATTGCAGAAATCTATAGATGAAGATGATTTCTTTTCTATGAAATTAAATTTAAAAAAATTAGAAGAAGCTAGTAAAAATTTTTTTTCACTACGGTTGAAAAAAAATATTAATTTTTCTCCAATTAAACATTTATTAGATGAGACTACATAATGCCTAAAATATTTTTTTTACCTCATAAATTTTTATTACCTAAGGGTGGGTGTTTTCAATGTGAAGAAGGGGAAACTATTTTAAATGTTGCACTAAAAAACAATATTAGATTAGAACATGCTTGTGAAAAATCATGTGCTTGTAGTACATGTCATTGTATTATAAAAAAGGGTTTTCTTTCTCTTTCAGGCTGGTCTGAAAAAGAAGAAGATGTATTAGATAAAGCTTGGGGTTTAGAGCCTACAAGTCGATTGAGTTGTCAAGCTGTTATTGGCAACATTGACATAGAAGTACAAATTCCTTTATATAATACCAATCATGCAATAGAAAATTAATTATTTTTTTGTAATATATGGATTAAGAGTTTCTTTAAATTTTATTTTTATTGGTGTTCCATTCATTTTTAGTGTTTCGTAAAAAAAATTTTTTAAATATCTTTTGTAAGATAAAGACAAATGTTTTATTTGATTACCATGTATAATAATCTTAACTGGATTAGAGCTTCCTAAATGAGCATATTTTAATTTTATTCGTCGTCCATTGATAATTGGAGGTTGGTGTTTCTTTATAGCTCTTTTCATGATTTTAATAAGGTCTGAAGTTTGTATTTTTCTTTTAGAAGAATTATATGAGGTGTCAATAGATTTAAAAAGTTCAGATGTTCCTTCATTACGAAGTGCAGATATAAAATGTATTTTTGAGAAAAAACAACATTTTAATTGATATTTAATTAAATTTTGTAGATTTTTTTTTTCTGAAAGACTTAGTAAATCACATTTGTTAATTACAATAATTAATGGTTTTCCACATTCTTCAATAAAATTAGCTAATAATAAATCTTGATTAGATATTTGGTTTTTTGCGTCTATTATTAGTAAATTTAAATTTGAATTTTCGATGGTTTGTAAAGTTTTAATTGTAGAAAATTTTTCTATTTTATTTTTTTTAGATTTTTTTTTGGATTTTCCTGCAGTATCTATAAAAATATAATTTTTATAATTGTACTTAATAGGTACTGATATGCTATCTAATGTTGTGCCAGGTGTTTTAGAAGTAATCATTCTTTTTTTCATTATTAGTGAATTAATTAATGTTGATTTTCCGACGTTTGGTTTTCCTATACATGCAACTTTCACTGAAATATTTTCTCTATTAGAATGTTCTTGACTTATTTTTTCTAGATTTCTTTCTTTAAATTTTAAATTAATCCAAGGAGTTAAATATTTTGAAATAAGATTGTTAATTCCTTGGTTATGACTTGCAGAAATTTTTATGTTTTCTTTAAAACCTAAAGAATAAAATTCGTTAATTTTAGAATTTTCTTTAATTCCATCTATTTTATTAATTACTAAGATTGTTTTTTTTTGATATTTTCTTATCTTTTCAGTAATTTCATATTCCTGTGGCATGATTCCATCACGAGCATCTACTAAAAATAAAATTCCATCACATTCTTTTATAGCGTGTAAAGTTTGTTCATGGCTTTTTTTTTCTATCTTTTTCGATTTAAAATTAAGTCCTGCTGTATCTACTATAATTATTTTTTTATTTTCTTTTAAACTACAATATCCGTAATTTCTGTCTCTAGTAAGTCCTGGATGATTAGCAACTAATGCGTTTCTAGTTTTGCTTAATACATTAAATAAAGTAGATTTTCCTACATTGGTACGTCCAATTAATACAATAATAGGTAACATTTTAAATATCCAGTTTTTTTGAATTTTGCATTTATTTTTTTATTTGATTAATTTTCATATTAATAATTTCTTTAGATGCATTAGATTGTTCGAAATATTTACTTTTTTCCCATGCTAATATTGCTTTTTTAATATCTTTGTTTTTCATAAAAATATCACCTTTCATGTTTTCTTTTATACTTGTCCAAGTACTATCTTTGATATCTTCTAAAATTTTCATTGCATCTTGATTTTTGTTTTGTTGAATTTTTATTTTTGCAATTCTTAATTTTAGAATATTTTTTAAATTTTCTTCTTTTGTATATTTTAGGCTATTGTTTAATTGGATAAAAGCTTTATCTAAATTATTATCTAAAATATATTTTTTTGCTAAAAAAAGAGAAGACAAAGTTCCATAAATATTTTTGTTTTCTACAATAAATTTTTCAACACTGCTTAAATCTTGTTTTTTATTTGCATTTATCTTTTTTATGATTTCTTCATATTTTAGTTCTTTTAATTTTGATTTTTTTTCTTGTCCTTTTGAAAACCAAAATATAAATAGAATAGAAAAAACCAGAATGAATACTATTAAATATGTTTTTTTATTTAATATAGATTTTTTTTTTGTTGAATTTAAATGCATTTCTGCTATTCCTCATTGTTAATTTTTTTCGATATATTTTTTAAAATATTCTTTAATTATATGGGCTATTTTTTTAATTTATAAAAAAAATTATGATGAATGCAATATTGATTTTTTTTAGATTCTTTTTTTATTTAATTTTGATTAAAATAATAACACATAAAAAAAGTTATTCGTATGAAAATCATTAATTGTGCACAGTTAGTTAGTTCAAGAATTTCTTTTATTATCAATGTTACACGTTACTTATCCACAGATTTTGTGTTTACTAATAATAAGTATTATTATTTTTTTTTTTTTATTTTTAAAAACAGAAAAATAATCTTTAATTATTTTTGTTTTTATTATTTTTGTTTTTATTATTTTTGTTTTTAATTATTTTATTTTGAATATTTATTATGTGTTATCTTGATTAAAATATTAATACTGTATAAAATAATTTGAATATTTTAAAGGGTCTTTTGTATGTCGAAGTCGTATTTAAAAAATTTTGATGTTATTGTGATTGGTGGAGGGCATGCTGGTACTGAAGCTGCAGCAGCCTCTGCAAGAGTAGGTTGTAAGACATTATTATTAACTCAAAAAATTGCTGATATAGGTGTATTATCTTGCAATCCAGCAATTGGAGGGATAGGAAAAAGTCATTTGGTAAAAGAAATAGATGCCTTAGGTGGTTTAATGGCCAGAGCGATTGATTATTCGGGAATTCAGTTTAGAATTTTGAATTCGAAAAAAGGTCCTGCTGTACGATCCACTAGAGCTCAAGCTGATAGAATACTTTATTGTCAAAATATAAAAAATTTATTGAACAAGGAAGTTAATTTATTAATTCTAGAAGAAGAAGTAAAAGATTTAATTGTTAAAAATTATCAGGTTGTAGGTGTTTTAACACAAAGTAATGTAAGTTATCATTCTAAATCAGTTGTATTATCTACAGGTACTTTTTTAGGTGGGAAAATACATATAGGTTTGAAAAGTTATTCTTCTGGAAGAAAGGGAGAAAAAGCATCTATAGATTTAGCTATGCGTTTAAGAGAATTACCTCTTCGTGTGAATAGATTAAAAACTGGAACACCACCTCGGATTGATATTAGTACGATTAATTTTAAAAATTTATTTGTCCAGCATGGTGATGTTCCTACTCCTGTTTTTTCCTTTATGGGAAAGATTTCTAATCATCCTCTTCAAATACCATGTTTTCTTACACATACTAATGAAAAAACGCATGAAATAATACGCAATAATTTAGATAAGAGTCCTTTATATACAGGTATAATTAAAGGTTTAGGACCTCGATATTGTCCTTCTATTGAAGATAAAATTATTCGTTTTCCTGATAGGAAATCACATCAAATTTTTTTAGAACCGGAAGGATTAACCAGTATTGAAATATATCCGAATGGTATTTCAACTAGTTTACCGTTAGATGTTCAAAAGGAAATAGTAAGATCTATAAAAGGATTAGAAAAATCTAGAATCATTACTCCTGGTTATGCTGTAGAATATGATTTTTTTGATCCTAAGGATTTAAATCTTACTTTAGAAAGTAAATGGATTAAAAGTCTTTTTTTAGCTGGTCAAATTAACGGTACCACTGGTTATGAAGAAGCTGCTTCTCAAGGACTCTTAGCAGGTTTGAATGCAGCGTTAAGTGCAAAAGATTGTGAACAATGGTTTCCTAGACGTGATCAAGCTTATTTAGGTGTTCTTATTGATGATTTAACTACTCAAGGTGCAAATGAACCTTATCGAATGTTTACTTCAAGAGCTGAATATCGATTAACTTTAAGAGAAGATAATGCTGATTTACGTTTAACTGAAATTGCTTATAAATTGGGATTAGTAGATAATCCACGATGGATTCGTTATAATGAAAAAATATTAAATATTAGTAATGAAATAAATCGTTTAAAAAAAATAAATATACATCCTAAATCTTCTGATTCTAATATTTTAAGTCAGTTTTTTAATATTGTTTTGACTAAAGAAACAAATATTTTAAATTTATTAAAACGTCCTGAAATTACATATAAAAATTTAAAGTTTTTAAAAATATTTGAAACAGGTATTTCTGATTTAGAAGCAGCAGATCAAATAGAAAATGAAATCAAATATGAGGGTTATATTAAAAGACAATTAGAAGAAATTAATAGACATTTAAAAAATGAGAACACTCCTTTGTTACCTACTTATGATTATAATAAAATTAAAGGTTTGTCTCATGAAGCAGCGGCTAAGTTAAATGATTACAAACCAGTTTCTGTTGGTCAAGCATCGCGTATTTCTGGTATAACACCAGCTACTATATCTATTTTGTTAATACATTTGAAAAAAGAATATTATAAAAATCATGCTGTATCATAATGAATTTTTTTCACTTTTTTATTTCAAAATATGTAATAATTTTTTTTAAAACTGTTTTTTTATTAAAAATTAAAATTAATTTTTAAGTGATTAATTTTTGAATAAAAATAACAATTTTTTATATAAAAAAGAGTAAATAATTTTTTTCAACAAGTTTAAAAAATAGTTAATTATTAAAAATAAAGTTTAAAAAATAGTTAATTATTAAAAATATTTTTTTTGATTTTATTTAATATTTTTAAAATTAGTTACTTTATTCTGTTTTTTATTTAAATTATATAAAATAAATGAGAAAAATGTATGTTTTTAGAGAAAATATCTAATCCTCAAAGATATATCAGTCATCATTTAAATCATTTGCAAATAGATTTATGTAATTTTAAAATTGTTGAACCAGGAAATATTACTTCTCATTTTTGGGTTTTAAATATTGATTCAATAATATTTTCTCTTGTATTAGGATGTTTTTTTTTAAGTATCTTTTATACAGTGGCGAAAAAAATTACGACTGGTATTCCAAATAAATTGCAAGCTTGTATTGAATTAATTTTTGATTTTATTAGTTCTAATGTAAAGAGTATGTATCAAGGTCGAAATCCTCTTATTGCACCTTTATCTTTGACAATTTTTATTTGGGTTTTTTTAATGAATCTTATGGATTTGATTCCAATTGATTTTCTTCCATTTATTGCTGAAAAATTTTTTCATTTTCCAGCAATGCGTGTTGTACCATCTGCTGATATTAATATTACATTATCGATGTCGTTAGGTGTTTTTGTTTTGATTCTGTTTTATAGTATAAAGGTGAAAGGATTAATCGGTTTTTGTAAAGAACTTACTTTACAACCTTTTAATCATCCTGTATTTTTTATTTTTAATTTTTTATTAGAATTGGTTTCTTTATTATCTAAACCAATTTCTTTGGGATTAAGGCTTTTTGGAAATATGTATTCTGGTGAAATGATTTTTATTTTAATTGCCGGTTTACTCCCATGGTGGTCGCAATTTTTTTTAAATGTTCCATGGGCTATTTTTCATATTTTAATAATTTCTCTACAGGCTTTTATTTTTATGGTATTGACGATTGTTTATTTGTCAATGGCTTCTCAATCTCATTAAGATGAAAATTGACCATAATTGTATTGAAAACTGGAGTTTGTAATGGAAAATTTAAATGTTGACATGTTGTATATAGCAGTATCTATTATGATTGGATTAGCAGCAATTGGGGCGGCAATTGGTATTGGTATTTTAGGTAGTAAATTTTTAGAAGGGGCAGCAAGGCAACCTGATTTAGTTCCTTTATTAAGAACACAGTTTTTTGTTGTAATGGGATTAGTAGATGCAATTCCAATGATTGCTGTTGGTTTAGGTTTGTATATGCTTTTTGCTGTTTCTTAAGTTTTTATTTTTTTATAAAAAAAATTATTGTTTTAAATTATCAGTAAAATCTTTACGTTTTTAAATAGCGTAAAGATTAATGTTTATTTTAATACATAAGGTCCATTATCGTGAATCTTAATGCAACAATTCTTGGACAAGCAGTTTCGTTTATTTTATTTGTTTGGCTTTGTATGAAATATATATGGCCTCCTATTATTTTTGCCATTGAGAAAAGACAAAAAACAATTGAAAAATCTTTAATTTCTTTAAAAAAAGCTGAAGAAGAATTTTTAATTATTCAAAAAAAAATGAATCAGACAATTCAAGATTCTAAAGAAAAAGCATCATTCATTGTGAATGAAGCAAATAAACAAAAATCAATGATTTTAGAGAATGCGAAGAATATTGCTGTCGAGGAAAGTAAAAAGATTTTTTTAAAAAATCAATTAGAAATTGATATAAAAATTATGCAAGCACGTAAAAATTTACATAAAGAAATTGTAGATTTATCAATCTCTATGGCTGAAAAAATCATTAAAGCAAATATTCAAAAAGATCAAAATAAAGACTTAATAAAAAAATTAATTGTTTCTTTATCACAGATAAAAAATTAATATAGGTGAAATATTAATGTCAGTGTTTGATACTATTGCCAGACCATATGCTAAAGCGATTTTCGCATTAGCTATAGAAAATAAATCAATAGAAAAATGGAAAAAAATGTTAATTTTTATTGATGAAATTGTTTCTTCAAAAAAAATTGAAAAATTTTTGTCTGGATCTTTATCGCCTTGTTATTTATCATCATTTTTTATTTTTGTTGCTGGTGATAAAATTGATGAAAAAGCAAGAAATTTAATAAAATTATTAGCTAAAAATCAACGTTTTAAAATATTCAATAATATATTACAAAAGTTTTTAAAATTAGAAACATCTTATCGCGGTAATATGATTGTTGAATTGACCTCAGCATATTCCTTGAAAGAAAACGAAATTATTGATATACGTTATATATTACAGAAAATATTTTTATATAAAATCAAATTTATATATAAAATTGATCATCAAATACTTGATGGTATCATTATAAAAACAAATGACACAGTTTTTGATTTTTCTATTCGCAGTCGTCTTAAACAATTATCTGAAGTTTTAAATTTTTAAGAGAGCATTATATATGCAATTAAATTCTACAGAAATTAGTCAATTGATTAAAGAAAGAATTGCTCAATTTGAAGTGTTTGACCAATCTTATAATGAAGGTACTATTATTTCTGTTAATGATGGTATCATAAAAATTTATGGTCTTTCTAATGTTATGTTAGGAGAAATGATTTTATTACCTGAAAATGAATATGCAATTGCGTTAAATATAGAAAGAGATACAATTGGCGCTGTAGTTATGGGACCTTATATTCATATTACTGAAGGTACTAAGGTTCGATGTACAGGAAAAATTTTAGAAGTTCCAGCAGGTATTGCACTTTTAGGTAGGATAGTTAATGCATTGGGTTTTCCTATTGATGGAAAAGGTTCTATAAAACATGACATCTACTTACCAGTAGAAGCAGATGCACCTGGTGTTATTGAACGTCAATCAATTAATCAGCCAATACAAACTGGTTATAAAGCAATTGATGCCATGGTTCCTATTGGTCGTGGACAACGTGAATTAATTATTGGAGATAGACAAACAGGAAAAACAGCACTTGCAATCGATACTATTATTAATCAAAAAGCATTTAATATTCCATGTATTTATGTCGCTATAGGACAAAAGCTTTCGACTATTATTAATGTTGTAAAAAAATTAGATGAACACGATGCTTTATTAAATACTATTGTTGTTGTCGCTTCAGCTGCAGAAGCTGCTTCTTTACAATATTTAGCACCTTATTCAGGTTGTGCGATGGGGGAATATTTTCGTGATCGAGGAGAAGATGCTTTAATTGTTTATGATGATCTTTCAAAGCATGCAGTGGCGTATCGTCAAATTTCTTTACTATTACGTAGACCTCCTGGAAGAGAAGCATTTCCGGGAGATGTTTTTTATCTTCATTCACGCTTGTTAGAAAGAGCAGCTCGTGTTTCTAAAGAACATGTAAAGAATGTTACTAAAGGTAAAATACTCGATAAAACTGGATCTCTTACAGCCTTACCTATTATTGAAACACAATCTGGTGATGTTTCTGCATTTGTTCCTACGAATGTAATTTCTATTACTGATGGACAAATATTTTTAGAATCTAATTTGTTTAATTCAGGTATTCGACCTGCTGTTAACGCAGGTATATCTGTATCTAGAGTTGGTAGTGCAGCTCAAACTAAAATCATTAAAAAATTATCTTCTGGAATTCGTACCGCATTGGCTCAATATCATGAACTTGCTGCATTTTCTCAATTTGCGTCTGATTTAGATCAAACAACTCGAAAACAATTAATGCATGGTCAAAAAATTACTGAGTTATTAAAACAAAAACAATATAGTCCTATGTCCATAGCAGAACAAGGATTAATGTTTTTTATTGCTGAAAATAATTTTCTTGATGATATTCCTGTAGAAAATATTGTTCAATTTGAAAAAGAAATCTTGATGTATGCTTATAGTTATCATTTAGATTTAATGCAAGAAATAAACAAAGATGGAAATTTCAATGATATAATAAAGAAAAAATTTATAGAATTAATTAATAATTTTAAGAATGTTTAATTTTTAAAATTTTATTTTTAATAGCATAAAAAAATTCATTGAGAGAAGATAGTGGCAAGTAAAAAAGAAATAAAAGATCAAATAATAAGTGTTACAAACACTAAAAAAATTACTAAAGCTATGGAAATGGTTGCTGTTTCTAAAATGAGAAAAACAGAAGAGAGGATGCGTTTAGGTCGACCGTATTCTGAAATAATTAAAAAAGTAATTGATCATGTTTTACAAGGTAGTTTAGAGTATAAACATAGTTATTTGGAAAAAAGAAATAATAAAAGAGTTGGCATAATCATAGTTTCTACTGATCGTGGATTATGTGGAAGTTTAAATACTAATCTTTTTAAACAAGTACTATTTAAAATCCAAGATTTTGCTAAAATTAATATTCCTTGTGATTTAATATTATTTGGTTTAAAAAGTTTATCTGTTTTTAAATTATGCGGTAGTTCTGTTCTTTCAAGTGTAACTAATTTAGGTGAAAATCCTGATTTGTCAAAACTAATTGGATCAATTAAAATTATTTTAGAAAAATATCAAAATAATCAAATTGATACACTTTTTATTGCTTATAATAAATTTCATAACAAACTGTCACAATATCCAAAAATTAGTCAGCTTTTACCACTTTATAATGAAAATAATATTCTATATAACAAGAAAGTAAAATGGGATTATTTGTATGAACCAGAATCTAAATTAATTTTAGATACATTGTTTGATCGATATGTTGAATCTCAGATTTACCAAAGTATTTTAGAAAATATTGCAAGTGAACAAGCAGCTCGTATGGTTGCCATGAAAACTGCCACAGATAATAGTGGTAATCGTATCAAAGAATTACAGTTGATTTATAACAAAGTTCGTCAAGCTAACATTACTCAAGAATTGACTGAAATTGTTGCAGGAGCATCAGCAGTATCAGTGGATTAAAAATTAGTTAGAGGTTTTAAGATGATGGCTACTGGAAAAATTATCCAAATTATTGGTGCCGTAGTAGATGTAGAATTTAATCAAAATTCAGTGCCAAATATATATAACGCTCTAGAAGTAAAAAACAAACAAATACAACTTATTTTAGAAGTACAACAACAATTAGGTGCTGGTATCGTACGAACAATAGCTATGGGTTCAACTAATGGTTTGAGAAGAGGATTAGCTGTTATTGATCTTGGACACTATATTAAAGTTCCGGTAGGACAAGCTACTTTAGGTCGAATAATTAATGTATTAGGTAAAACAATAGATAACAAAGGACCATTAAAAAATTTAGATGATTCTAAGTTAGAATATTGGGAAATTCATCGTTCTCCTCCAAGTTATCAAGAGCAAGCAGCTTCTCAAGAAATACTAGAAACAGGTATAAAAGTTATTGATTTAGTTTGTCCTTTTTCAAAAGGTGGAAAAGTTGGTTTGTTTGGTGGAGCAGGTGTAGGTAAAACAGTTAATATGATGGAATTAATTAGAAATATTGCTATAGAACATTCTGGTTATTCAGTATTTACTGGAGTTGGTGAAAGAACTCGTGAAGGTAACGATTTCTATCATGAAATGAAAGATTCTAAAGTATTAGATAAAGTTGCTCTTGTTTATGGTCAAATGAATGAACCTCCTGGCAATCGATTACGCGTGGCTTTTACAGGGTTAACTATTGCTGAAAAATTTCGTGATGAAGGCAGAGATGTTTTGTTGTTTATTGATAATATATATCGTTATACTTTAGCTGGAACAGAAGTTTCTGCGCTTCTTGGTCGAATGCCTTCTGCTGTCGGTTATCAACCAACTTTAGCTGAAGAAATGGGTTTGCTTCAAGAGAGGATTACTTCGACTAAAGAAGGTTCGATTACATCTGTTCAAGCAGTATATGTTCCAGCAGATGATTTAACTGATCCTTCTCCAGCTACTACATTTGCACATTTGGATTCTACAGTAACATTAAGTCGTCAAATAGCGGCATTAGGTATTTATCCAGCTATTGATCCTTTAAATTCAACTAGTCGTCAATTAGATCCTTATATTGTAGGAGACGAACATTATGAAACAGCACGAGGGGTACAGTCAATCTTACAAAGATATCAAGAATTAAAAGATATCATCGCAATTTTAGGCATGGACGAATTATCTCAAGAAGATAAAATCTTAGTCTCTAGAGCTCGTAAGATACAGAGATTTTTATCTCAACCATTTTTTGTAGCAGAAGTATTTACTGGTTTTCCAGGAAAATATGTGTCCTTAAAAGACAATATTCGCGCTTTTAAAGGAATTGTTGGAGGTGAATTTGATGACTTACCAGAACAAGCTTTTTATATGGTAGGTACTATTGAAGAAGTAATAGAAAAAGCAAAACTATTATAATTAAATATTTCGGATATATCCATGGATTTTTATTTAGATATTGTTAGTGTTAAAAAACGTATATTTTCTGGATTAGTAGATAAAGTACAAGTATCGGGAAGTGAAGGGGACATGGGAATTTATCCAGGACATACTCAATTGTTGAGTATAATTAAACCAGGTATAATATACATATTTCACAAAAATAAAACAGAAGAATGTCTTTATATATCTGGAGGTATTTTAGAAATACAACCTTCTTTTGTTTCTATTTTAGCAGATGTTGCTATTCGCGGTGTTGATTTAGATCGAAAACGTGTTTTAAAAGCAAAGCAACAAGCTGAAGAGCATTTTAAAAAAGAAACGATAACTGTAAAAAAAGATGACGTTTTACTTGAAATTTCTAAAGCCATTGCAAAATTACGTGTTCTTGAGATTATGGATAAATTTAAAAAGTAAAGATTGTTCGCGGCTGGTTTTTTCCTGCCGCAATTATTAGTTAAACAGTTTTTAGAATTATAAAAAAAATATAAATATATTTCATATTTTTTTTTAATTATGTTTTTTTAAATATCTATGTTTTCTGCCTTTAAGGCGTTTTTTTGTATAAATTTCCTTCTAGGTTCAACTAAATCTCCCATAAGTGTATTAAATAAATTATCAGCAGAAATAGCATCTTTGATAGTTACTTGTAACATATTCCGTGTTTCAGGATTCATTGTAGTATTCCATAATTGATCCGGATTCATTTCTCCTAGTCCTTTATAACGTTGTATCATCAAACCGCGTTTTGATTCTTTTATCAACCATTCTAATGTATTTTTTATATCAGTTATTTTATAATTTTTGCCTCCTTTTTCTACAAAATTTTCATTTTTTTGAAATTTTTTAAATTTTTCACCTAAATTAGAAATTAATAGATATTCTTCACTTTCTAAAAAATCTTGTTTAAAATCATATTGCATGTGATTTGCATATCTTAATGATTGTATACTAGGTTCAAATATATTTTTGTTTTTATTTCTTTTTATTATTGATTGGTACACTGTATTATTTTTATCTTTTGTATTTAATTTTTTTACTAATTTTTCTATCCAATTTTGAACTATATTTTCATTTTTCAAACTATGTAAACGAGGATGATAGATTAATTCATTTAATATTAGTTCAGGAAAGTAATTTTTATTATTTTTTATTTTAATTTGAATTTGATTAAAATCAGATACTATTTTTTGAAATTCTTTGGTAATTAAATCAAAATCTTTATTTTTTTTATTTTTTACAACCACTTCTTTTAAAGCTATTTTAATTTGATATTTGTTCATTTCTTCGTCGTTTTTAATATATTTCTCTTTTTTTCCTTTTTTGACTTTATATAAAGGCGGTTGAGCGATGTAAACATATCCTTTTTCAATTAGTTCCGGTAATTGACGGTAAAAAAATGTTAATAATAGTGTGCGAATATGTGCTCCATCTACATCCGCATCAGTCATTATAATAATATGATTATATCTTAACTTATCTAAACTATATTCATTGTTGGAAATACTGCATCCTAATGCTGTTATAAGTGATGCAACTTCTTGAGATAAGATCATTTTATCAAATTTTGTTTTTTGTACATTTAATATTTTTCCTTTTAAGGGAAGAATTGCTTGATTTTTTCGGTTTCTACCTTGTTTGGCCGATCCACCGGCAGAATCGCCTTCAACTAAATAAATTTCTGATAATTTAGGATCATTTTCTTGACAATCAGATAGTTTTCCAGGTAATGTACCTAAATCTAACGTTCCTTTCTTTTTATTTATTTCTCTAGCTCGTCTCGCGGCTTCTCTTATTTTAGCTGAATTTATAATTTTTTGAATTATAGATTTTGCATCAATAGGATTTTCTAAAAGATATTCAATAAGATTTTCGTTAATCAATGATTCTATAACCGATTTTACTTCAGAAGAAACTAGTTTATCTTTTGTTTGAGAAGAAAATTTGGGATCAGGTATTTTTATAGATATAATTGCTGTCAATCCTTCTCTTGTATCTTCTCCTGTAATAATTGTTTTATTTTTTTTGTTATATCCTTCACGTTCTATATGTAAATTTAAAGTACGTGTTATTCCTGCTCGAAAACCAGCTAAATGTGTTCCACCATCTTTTTGAGGTATATTATTAGTGAAACAAAGTATATTCTCTTGATGAGAACTGTTCCATTGTATTGCAATTTCTAATTCTATTTGATTTTTAATACATCGAAAATGAAATATATGTGGATTAATTGGAATTTTATTTTTATTTAAAAATTTAATAAATGCTTTAATACCTCCTTTATAATGATATTTATCTTCTAAATTTATTCGATTATCTTTTAAGTAAATAGATATATTGGAATTAAGAAAAGATAATTCGCGTAAACGTTTAGATAAAGTTTCATATTTAAATTTTGTTTTATTAGTAAAAATTTTATAACTAGGCCAAAATCTTATATATGTACCTGTTGTATTAGTTGTACCTACAATACATAAAGGAGACTCTGGATTTCCATTTTTATATATTTGTTGATATTTTTTCTTATTTTTATAAATTATTAGCTCTAATTTTTCTGATAAAGCATTTACAACTGATATTCCTACACCATGTAATCCACCTGATATTTTATAAGAAGTATTGTCAAATTTTCCACCTGAGTGCAATACTGTCATAATAACTTCTGCAGCTGAAATTTTTTCTTCAGGATGTATGTCAGTTGGAATTCCTCTTCCATCATCTCTTATTGATACTGAATTATCAGAATGAATGACTACTTTAATTTCTTTACAAAATCCTGCTAGTGCTTCATCAATAGAATTATCTACAATTTCGAAAACCATGTGATGTAGTCCACTTCCATCGTCAGTATCTCCAATATACATTCCTGGTCTTTTACGAACAGCATCTAATCCTCTTAATATTTTAATTTTAGAGGAATTATACGTGTCTATCATGTTTTCCCTTATTATTTTTTTATTAATGATATGGTTTTTATAATTAATGATTTTATGTTTTAAATTTTTAAAAATTTATGTTCTAAAAACTTTTTTAACATCTTTAAATTAATTAGTTTTATCTTTTTAAAAGCATTATAATATATGCATTTAAAGAATTATTTTCTGACTCAATTTGTATAGAAGATTTAGATTTATTTAAAAATAATATAATATTTTCACTTTTTATATTATTGATTACATCTAATAAATAATAAACATTTATTGATATTTCTATTTTATCTCCAAGATAATTAATATCGAACATATCTTCGGCAATTTCTTCTTCTTGATTATCAGATAGTACTTTAAATTTATTATTTTCAATTTTTATTTCAATTCCGCAGAATTTTTCATGAGCTAAAATAGCTGCGCGCAATAGTGATTTTTTTAATAAAGTACAGTTAGCAATAATAGGATTCTTTTTTTCTTTAAATAAAACACTTTCATAATCAGGATATTCACCTTCAATTAATTGAGTAGTAAAAATTAAATCTTCTATATATATTCTTATACTATTAGTACCAATTAAAATATTTAATAATTGTACTTGAGTATTTAATAATCTTGATAATTCCATTATTGCTTTACTTGGAATAATAATTGAAAAAAAATTGATGTCTTTTTCCAATTTAGAATATGATATTGCCAATCTATATCCATCTGTTGCAACACTACGCAGAAAGTTATCTTTTTTTTCTAATAACATACCATTTAAGTAATACCTTACATCTTGTTTGCCCATTGAAAATTCAGTCTGTTCTATCATTTCTTTTAAGATATTTGAAGATATATAAAAATTAGAAATATGATTAAAATTTTGATGGTTTGGAAAATCATCAGCTGATAAAGTACTTAATATATAATTACTATTTTCACAAGAAATATGCATTTTTTTTTCTTTTAATTGCATTTTTATTTGTGAATTTTCTGATAAATTTCGACAAATATTTAGAATTTTTCTACCTGAAATAGTTATTTTCCCTGGGATATATTTTGTTGTAATTTTAATTTTTGAAACGAGTTCTATTTCTAAATTCGTTGTTGTTAAAGATAAAATCCCATTTTCAATTTGAATTAATATATTTTCTAAAATAGGAAATGAAACATTTTTGATTAGCAATCGAGTTATTTTTTTTAAATTTTTAATTAAAATATCATTCTGAATAGTAAATTTCATAATATCACACTGATAGAGTTCTGATTAAATTTGAAAAATCTTCTTTAATATCGCTACTTTCTTCACGTAATTGTTCAATTTTTCGACAAGCATGTAATACTGTGGTATGATCTCTTCCGCTGAAAGCATCTCCAATTTCAGGTAAACTATGATTAGTTAATTCTTTTGCCATAGCCATTGCCATTTGTCTCGGACGAGCTACTGAACGAGAACGTCGTCTAGATAATAAATCAGATACTTTTATTTTGTAATATTCTGCAACTGTTTTTTGAATATTATCAATAGTAACAAGTTTTTCTTGTAAAGCTAATATATCTTGAAGTGCTTCACGAACAAATTCTACAGTAATCGAACGATGAGTAAAATTAGCGTTAACAATTACTCTGTTTAAAGCTCCTTCTAATTCACGAACATTAGAATGTAAATGTTTAGCTATAAAAAATGCTACTTCGTCAGGTAATATAATATTGTTTTCATCTGCTTTTTTTATTAATATAGCAACTCTAGTTTCTAATTCTGGTGGATCAATGGCAACGGTAAGACCCCAACCAAACCTTGATTTTAAACGATCTTCAACACCATTAATTTCCTTAGGATAACGATCGGAAGTTAAAATAATTTGTTGATTTCCTTCTAAGAGAGCGTTAAATGTGTGAAAGAATTCTTCTTGAGAACGTTCTTTATGTGCAAAAAACTGAATATCATCAATTAATAATGCATCAACAGAACGATAGTATAATTTAAATTTTTCAATAGCATTATTTTGTAAAGCTTTCACCATATCTTGTACAAAACGTTCAGAATGCATATAGATAATTTTAACATTGTATTTATACGCTGATATTTTATTGCCTATAGCGTGTAATAAATGCGTTTTTCCTAATCCTGTACCTCCATACAAAAAAAGTGGATTATAGGAATTCCCAGGGTTATTAGCTACTTGCGATGCAGCTGCTCGTGCCAATTGATTTGATTTTCCTTCTATAAAATTTTCAAAACTATGTTTTTTGTTAATATTAGAACGACAAGATGACTTTTCAAAAATTGGTATTTTATTCCAAATTATTTTTTCATCTTTATTTTGTATTTTTTGTAAAATATTTTTTTTAAATTTTTTTTCTTTAGAAGTTTGGTATACTTTAAATTTAATTAAAGGTGAATCAGAACCACAAAAATCTCGTAATATTTTTTTAAAATGAATTAAATATTTGTCTTTTATCCAATCTAAAATGAATTGATTTGGAGTATATATTTCTAAAATATTATTGTTTAGTTTGGCTTTCAGAGAGCGTATCCACATACTAAATTCTGTAGATGGTAACTCGTTCTGCAACCGGTCAAGACACTGTTTCCAAAGACAAAGTGACACAGTAGACTCCAAGCGAACAAAATTAAATAAAATTCGAAAAAGTTACTATTTTTTCTTTTTCTATTTTGACACATATATTTCATATAAAAAAAAATATATTTTTTTACATTAAAAGTTATACAATTTAAGATTAGTGAGTATAACGAAAAGGATGTAATATATTTTTTAGATATTTTTTTATCTAAAGAAGTGATGTTGAGATGTAATTTTATTTTTATAGATAAAAACACATTTGTCATGTCAAAATAAAATATTAAAAAAGTATTTTTTTAAATAATTTTATTTTTGATTTTGTTTTTTACAAAGAATAATGAAATATTAATTCAATATCTAAACTAAATTTAGTTTTATCATTTAAAAAAAATTTTCTTCTCTTCTTTTTTTAGAGAATCTTATTAATTATATTTAATAAAGTATATTCAGGTAAATACTAAAATGAAACGAACTTTTCAACCATCGATATTAAAACGTAATCGTTCACATGGATTCAGAATTCGAATGGCCACTAAAAATGGTCGTTATATTTTATCACGTAGACGTGCAAAGTTGAGAACACGTTTAACTATTTCCAGTAAATAATAGGTTAAATATAGTGTTAAATTATTTTTTTAAAAAAAAATCAAGGTTGTTAAGATCTTCAAATTTTCAACATGTTTTTAGCAATCCTTGTATTAAAAGCACTTTTCAAATAAACATATTAGGACGTTCTAATTTATTAGGACATCCTAGATTAGGTCTTAGTATATCTCGTAAAAATATCAAATATGCACATAAGCGTAATAAAATTAAACGATTAATTCGAGAAACTTTTCGTTTATTACAACATAAATTAATTTCAATGGATTTTATTGTTATAGCAAAGAAAAATATTATTCATTTAAATAATAAAAAAATAACAAACATATTGGAGAATATATGGTCAAATTATCAACGATAGTTGTATTTTTTCTAACTTTTTTTGTTTTAATTTATCAAAATTTTATTAGTTTTTTTATGCAGCCACATTGTCGTTTTTATCCTACTTGTTCAACATATATGATTTTATCTTTACGTGAATTTGGAGTTATTAAAGGCATTATTTTAACAATTTTACGTTTATGTAAATGTCATCCATTTCATGCAGGCGGGGATGATTTATTGCCTTTGAAAATCAAAGATAAAAGTGAATATTAATGATGGAATTACAGCGTAATTTTTTTATTTTTGCCTTTTTGTTTGCTTCTTTTTTGTTATGGCAAGCATGGCAGAGTCAATCATTAACAAAAAATAAAACAAATGAAACGACTAATTCTCTTTTTAATTCAAATTATAAAAAAGAAGATAATAATCAAATAATTATTCAAAATGACGTAATACGTTTAGTTATAAATATGTATGGAGGTGATGTAGAAGAAGCAAGTTTACTTAATTATAAAGATAAATTAAATTCTCCTAATTGTTTAAAATTATTAGAAACAACATCTGATTTTATCTATCAGGCACAAAGCGGACTCATTGGAAGAGATGGTCCAGATAATTCAATAAATGGTATTAGACCACTGTATTCTGCAAAAAAAAATTTTTTTGAATTACGTAACAATAAACAAGAGTTACGTGTTCCGATAACTTTTATTGGAAAAAATGGGGTAACTTATATAAAAAGCTTTATTCTTAAATCAGGAAGGTATGACGTACAGGTAGAATATAATATTCATAATTCCAGTAAGAAAAACTTAGAACTAAGTATTTTTGGACAACTTAAACAAACTATTAAATTACCTAAAAACCGTGATATTTATAGCGGCAATTTTGCTCTTCAGACTTTTCGTGGTGCTGCTTATTCAAGTTCAGATACGAAATATGAAAAATATAAATTTGATAATATTGCTAATAATAAACATTTACATATTATGACTTACGACGGTTGGATTGCCATGCTACAACAGTATTTTGTTGTTTCTTGGATACCTGAAACTAGTATTAGTTCTAATATAATGTATACATCTTATCTAGACAACAGTATTGCTGTAATTGGATATAAATCTTCTCCAATTAACATTCCGTCTAATTCTAGATATATCATAAAATCTAAATTATGGATAGGACCTGAAAAACAGCAAGAGATGGCGTTAGTAGCACCAAATTTAGATTTAACAGTAGATTATGGTTGGCTTTGGTTTTTATCTCAGCCTTTGTTTAAACTGTTAAGTATTATACATAATTTTATAGGAAATTGGGGTTTTTCTATTGTTTTAATTACTTTTATGATGAAAGGTATTACCTATCCTTTAACAAAAGCTCAATATACTTCTATGGCAAAAATGCGTGAATTGCAGCCAAAAATTAATGAGTTAAAGAAAAATTTCGGACATGATAAACAAAGAATGAGTAGAGAAATGATGGCTTTATATAAAAAGGAAAAAATAAATCCATTAGGTGGTTGTTTGCCAATTTTTATTCAAATGCCTATTTTTTTATCTCTTTATTATATGTTAATTGGTTCTGTTGAGTTACGTCATGCTCCTTTTGTATTTTGGATAAAAGATTTATCTGATCAGGATCCATATTATGTTTTACCCATAGTTATGGGTTTAACCATGTTTTTTATCCAAAAAACATCATCTAATAGTATTTCAGATCCATTTCAACAAAAAGTAATGAGCTTTATGCCTGTTGTTTTTACAGTGTTTTTTTTATGGTTCCCATCAGGATTAGTTCTATATTATATAATAAGTAATTTAGTTACTATTATACAACAAAAATTTGTTTTATCTAATTTCAAAAAGAAATAAAAGATAAAAATTACCTGTTTTTTTTATTTAAAGATTAAGAAAATATTTTATGATTCAAAATGAAACTATTATTGCTCAAGTTACTTGTCCTGGAAAAAGTTCTGTTGGAATATTGAGAGTTTCAGGAATTTATGCAGATCAGGTTGCTATGAAAGTATTAGGTAAAGTTCCTAAGCCAAGATTTGCTACTTATTCAAAATTTTTTGATAAAAATAAAAAAGTATTAGATGAAGGTATATCTTTATGGTTTCCGGCACCTTTTTCTTTCACAGGTGAAAATGTACTAGAATTACAATGTCATGGTAGTCCATTTATTATGGACTTATTAATGAAAAGAATTTTATGTATAAAAAATATTAAAATAAGAATAGCTCAACCAGGTGAATTTTGTCAACGTGCATTTTTAAATGGGAAAATAGATTTAATTCAAGCAGAAGCAATAGACGATTTAATTAATTCTGAAACAGAATCAGTTGTTCGAGCATCTTTAAACTCTTTACATGGAGCTTTTTCATTTCACATTCAAGAACTAATAAAAAAACTAATTGAATTTCGTACTAATATAGAAACAAGTATAGATTTTTCAGAAGAAAATATTGATTTTGATTTTAATGATCTTGTTACATCAAATTTTAAAGAATTGAATAATAAATTTTTAAAAATAAAGAATACAGTTTCAGAAGGTAGCTTGATAAGAG
This sequence comes from uncultured Buchnera sp., assembly GCF_913776765.1. Classification (NCBI taxonomy): domain Bacteria; kingdom Pseudomonadati; phylum Pseudomonadota; class Gammaproteobacteria; order Enterobacterales; family Erwiniaceae; genus Buchnera; species uncultured Buchnera sp. Next base: position 57,951 of record NZ_CAJYPO010000001.1, on the reverse strand, counting down.
AAGCAAAAAAAATAGCAATTGTTGGACCACCGAACGCAGGGAAATCCAGTTTATTAAATGTTTTATCATGTCATGATAGAGCGATAGTTACTAGTTTTCCTGGTACAACACGTGATTTTCTTTATGAACATATAAATATTAATGGCGTTTCATGCGAAATAATTGATACTGCAGGTTTACGTAATACACAAGATGAAATTGAAAAAATTGGAATTCAACGTTCTTGGCAGATTATTAAAAATTCTGATCATATTCTTTACGTAATGGATAAAAGAATCAGTTTAGAAGATCAAAAAAAATTATCTATTCAGTTTATGAAAAAAATTTCTTCCTATAACATTAAAGAAGTAACTTTTATTTTAAACAAAAATGATTTAGTGGAAGATTTATTTGGAATTAAAAAAGTTGAAAATTTGTTATTTATCAGTATTTCTGCGCTTACAGGTCAAGGAATTGATATTTTAAAACAACATCTTTCAAATAGAGAAATAAACAAAAGTAAAGAAAGTCTTTTTATTGCTCGAAGACGTCATGTTCATCAAATTGATTTATCCTATTGCGAATTTTTAAAAGCTCGAAAAGATTGGTTCAAGTATAAAAATATTGAATTACTAGCTGAATCACTCAATATTATTAATAAATTTTTGGGAGAAATAACAGGTGAATTTACTTCTAGCGATTTATTAAAACGTATTTTTTCTACTTTTTGTATAGGAAAATAAAATTTTTGCCCGGAGGCGGAATTGAACCACCGACACGGGGATTTTCAGTCCCCTGCTCTACCGACTGAGCTATCCGGGCAATTTTGATATTAAATCATCAAAGATAAAACTTTGTCAATCTTTTTTTATATAAGTTGATTTTGAATTTTAATTTAATTAATTTATGATCTATTTTTAAGTATGAATTAAAAATTAAAAATAAAAAAATAATTTTTGCCCTTGAAAGTTTTAATAAGCATCCCTATATTTAAATATATAGAGGTTTTAAAAAAAATAATTTTTTAATATAATTAAAAAGAATTACTCACAGGAGTATTTTTATATGAAAATTCGTCCGTTGCATGATCGTGTACTTGTAAAACGTAACGAAGCAGAATTAAAGTCTGCAGGTGGTATTGTTCTTACAGGTTCTGCTGCAGGAAAATCTACTCGTGGAACGATTACAGCAGTTGGTAATGGCCGTGTACTAGATAATGGTCAAATTAAACCATTAGATGTTAAAGTTGGTGACGTTGTAATTTTTAATGAAGGTTATGGTGCAAAAACAGAAAAAATTGATAATGAAGAAATATTAATTTTAACTGAAAGTGACATTTTAGCAATTGTTGAATAGTAAACTAAAGTTAGTAAACTAAACTATATGCTATATCCATAAAAACAATATATTTAAGGAAATGTCAAAAATGGCCGCTAAAGATGTAAAATTTGGTAATGAAGCACGAATCAAAATGCTTCGCGGAGTAAATGTATTAGCAGATGCAGTTAAGGTGACTTTAGGTCCAAAAGGTAGAAACGTAGTTTTAGACAAGTCTTTTGGAGCACCTAGTATTACTAAAGACGGAGTATCAGTAGCTCGTGAAATTGAACTAGAAGATAAGTTTGAAAACATGGGAGCTCAAATGGTAAAAGAAGTTGCATCAAAAGCAAATGATGCAGCAGGTGATGGTACAACAACAGCTACGTTATTAGCACAATCTATAGTGAACGAAGGTTTAAAAGCTGTAGCAGCTGGAATGAATCCTATGGATTTAAAACGTGGAATTGATAAAGCTGTTATTAGTGCTGTTGAAGAATTAAAAAATTTGTCTGTACCGTGCTCAGATTCTAAAGCTATTACGCAAGTTGGTACTATTTCTGCAAACGCAGATGAAAAAGTTGGTGCTTTGATTGCAGAAGCAATGGAAAAAGTTGGTAACGATGGAGTTATTACAGTAGAAGAAGGAACAGGTCTTCAAAACGAACTTGAAGTCGTCAAAGGTATGCAGTTTGATAGAGGTTATCTATCTCCTTATTTTATTAATAAGCCGGAAACAGGTATTGTTGAATTAGAAAATCCATATATTTTAATGGCTGATAAAAAAATTTCTAATGTCCGCGAAATGTTACCAATATTAGAGTCTGTTGCAAAATCTGGAAAACCATTATTAATAATTTCAGAAGATTTAGAAGGAGAAGCGTTAGCTACTCTAGTAGTAAACTCGATGAGAGGCATTGTTAAAGTTGCTGCTGTAAAAGCTCCTGGATTTGGTGATAGACGTAAAGCAATGTTACAAGATATTTCTATTTTAACTGGCGGTTCTGTAATATCTGAAGAATTAGCTATGGATCTAGAAAAATCTACTTTAGAAGATTTAGGACAAGCGAAAAGAGTTGTAATTAATAAAGATACTACAACTATAATCGGTGGTGTTGGAGAAAAAGAAGCTATTCAAAGTCGTATTAGTCAAATTCGTCAAGAAATTCAAGAAGCCACTTCTGATTACGATAAAGAAAAGTTAAATGAACGTTTAGCTAAATTATCTGGCGGTGTTGCGGTACTTAAAGTAGGTGCGGCTACAGAAGTAGAGATGAAAGAGAAAAAAGCTCGAGTAGAAGATGCCTTACATGCTACTCGTGCTGCTGTAGAAGAAGGTGTTGTTGCTGGTGGGGGTGTTGCTTTAGTTCGTGTAGCTGGAAAAATATCTAATTTACGTGGTCATAATGAAGATCAAAATGTTGGTATTAGAGTAGCTCTTCGTGCAATGGAAGCTCCACTACGTCAAATTGTTTCAAATTCTGGTGAAGAACCTTCCGTAGTTACTAATAATGTAAAAGATGGAAAAGGTAACTATGGTTACAATGCTGCTACCGATGAATACGGTGACATGATTGATTTTGGTATATTAGATCCAACTAAAGTTACTAGATCTGCTTTACAATATGCTGCTTCTGTTGCTGGTTTAATGATTACAACAGAATGTATGGTGACTGATTTACCAAAAGAAGATAAATCTTCTGACGTTAGTTCATCTCCTGCTGGTGGAATGGGCGGAATGGGCGGAATGATGTAAAGATTTTTAGTTAATACTTTTTAAATTAATTTAAAGATATCTTTCCTCAGATCTATCTTTCTGAGGAAAGATTTTATTTTTTTAATTATTACTAAAAAAAATAAGATTAACTATTTATTTTAAATAATAATTAATTTATTATCTTTTGATCCATTGTCAAAAACTAATCTTGGTACTAAAAAACCTGATACCATTTTCATTAAATCTGATATAATAGATTTGGCTTTTTTATTTGAAACTAAAAAATGTGATGTTCCCTTGACTTTATCTAAAATATGTAAATAATATGGAATAATATTATTTTCACATAAAAGATTGCTTAGTTCCGCTAAAACGATAGCATCGTCGTTAATATTTTTTAGTAAAACACTTTGATTAAGTAAAATAACATTAGATTCTTTTAATTTTAATAGACTATCACTTAATTGTTTATTAATTTCTTGAGGATGATTAATGTGAGTCACAATAATAATTTTTAAAGTTGAATTAAAAAAAATTTGACAAAGATCAGAAGTTATTCGATTTGGTATTACAACAGGTAATCTAGTATGAATTCTTAACCTTTTTATATGTTTTATTCTAGATAAGCACGTAATAATCCATAGTAATTCATGATCTTTTGCCATTAATGGATCGCCTCCTGAAAGAATTACTTCGTTTAATTGTATGTTTTGACTAATATAATGAAGTATTTTCATCCAGTTTTTTTTATTTCCCTTATTTGTTTCATATGGAAAATGTTTTCTAAAACAATATCTACAATTGATGGCACAATTTGTTTTTAACATCCATAGTACTCGATCTTTATATTTATGTAATAATCCTGGTAAAACAATATTTTTTCTTTCTTTTATAGGATCTTCATTAAATTCTAAATTATTTAAAAATTCTTGATTATTTGTAATGACTTGTAATAATAATGGATCTTCAGGATCTTTTTTTCGCATTCTTGATGCGAAAGAATAAGGAACACGAAATGGGAAAAGTTTTCTTGATTCAGCATCGTAATATTTTGGATGTTGTTCTAAATGAAGAAATTTTAATAATTTTTTTGGTTCAATAATAGAATTTGAAATTTCATATAACCAAGAATCTTTTTTTTTATTTATTTTTTTTGTTGTTTGAAGTTTCATTAATTTATTTAAAATAGAGGTTTTTATGAGAGTATATCATAGTAATAATTTTCGTTCAGGTCGTAAAATTATTTTTGAAAAAGAACCCTGTTTGATAGAATCTAGTGAATTTGTTAAACCAGGAAAAGGTCAAGCTTTTGTTCGTGTAAAATTAAGAAAATTATTAACAAAGCAATTAATAGAAAAGACATTTAAATCTACAGATTCTTTAGAAATTGCCGATGTTTTAGAATGTACGTTGTCTTATTTATATAACGATGGTCATTTTTGGTATTTTATTAATAATAATAATTTTGAAGAATTATCAGTAGATAAAAAAATTGTTGGTGTTAATAAAAAATGGTTATTAGAACAAGATACATGTGTTGTTACTTTTTGGAATAATCAACCAATTTCTATTACACCTAATATTTTTGTAGAACTTAAAGTTATAGATACGGAAATAACTTTAAAGAGTGATACAGTAAATACTGCTACTAAACTAGCTAAATTAAGTACAGGTGCTATTCTTAAAGTTCCTTTATTTATACAAAATGGCTCACTTATTAAAGTAGACACTCGATCTGGTGAATATGTATCTAGAATTAAATAAAAATTATTTATTTCTAATTATTATTAATATTCATTACCTTTTACATATTGTCTATAGCTATCCCATTCAAAAGTTAACCATAAACTATTACCTAGACGCATTCTGTCAATAACTCTTTCGCCTAATAAACTTTTCATACCTTTATGATCTAAATTAGATAACATTCCAGTAGAACGTTTAGAAGATGATCGTCTATCAACAATTTGATTGATGATTACTTTCTCATAACGTGATTCAGTCTGCATACCAATTTCATCAATCATTAATAAATCAACGCTACTAAGATTATGTAATAAATTTTCTTCAGTAATATTACTAGTACCACTAAATGTTCCTTTCATATTGGACATTAAATCTGCTACTGTGACAATTAAGATACTTTTTCCATGTAAAATTAAATAATTACCTATAGCAGATGCCAAGTGATTTTTTCCAGTCCCTGGCCTTCCTGAAAAAATAAAACTTGCAATGTTTTCATTAAATTCTTCAGCATAACGTTTTGCTGCTTTAAGTACTTTTCTTTGTCCATCATGCTCAATTCTATAGTTTTCAAAAGAGCAATTCATATATAATTCACGTATTCCTGATCTTCCTAAAACACGTTGCATTTTCATAGCTTTATTTTCACGTAGTATAGATTCAGAAGATAATCTACCCTGTTCTTGATTCCAAGCTAATAAATCTTGGTCACTTTCAAACTTTGGTTTAATATTATTAGGCATAAGACGTTGAAGACGTTTAAAAAATTCAGTATAAAATGTCATTATTTTCCTCTAAATCCATCAGGTGTTTTTTGATCAGGTACTGGTATATCAGTAATATCTCTTTTTTGTTTAATTAAATTCATAGATCGACTTCGTTCTAAACTTCGAGCTAATTTTTGTTGCCATTGTATATGATGAAAAAATAAACCTTCTGCTTCCCAATAAGAAATGAAGGAAGCAAGTTCGTATTTTGAAACTTCTTCGCTTAATGATATCCCCCATAATGCAGCTTTTTGAATAAAATCTTTGTCAGGAATCCAATTAGAATACATTGGAAATTTTTCTATAACTTTTTTCTCTTTTTTTGTTGTTTCATTTTTTAAACTGTATTTTTCAATATCAAATAAATTTTTTAAAACTTTTGGTGTTATTACATAAAATAAAGTTTTTTTATTTTTCGATATGGCTATAGTGCCATTGTTTTCTGTTTCTACAATTTGAATGGGATTTTTACAAAATAAGTCAAGAGTTATATTTTTTGAAACTAAAATTTTCATGAATATTTGGTCCTGTTTATTTTTATGAAAGTCATTTTTTTACATGTTAAAAAAATAAAGATAGCATGCTATACTATTTGTAGTTTTTTTTTTATATAAAGTCCAATTTTTAGATATAACGAAAGAGTTATTTTTTTCTTTTTCTATATAAATTAACGATTTTTTTTTCATCCATTTTTCTTTTTCTAATAAAAAAAGAGTTCGGTCAACTAACTTTTGATTATATGGTGGATCTATAAATATTATATCATACGGTCGTTTGTTTTTTTTAAGCCAATCGAGAGTATTGGTATGTATAATTTCTAAGTTCGATATATTTAATCTTTTTATATTATCTTTTAGTGAAAGTACTGTTTTTTTTTCTATTTCCAATAGAGTTACAAATTTTGCGTCTCTAGATACAGCTTCTATTCCTAATGAACCACTACCTGCAAAACAATCTAAACAACGAGCATTTTTAATGTATACAGATAACCAATTAAACAGCGTTTCTCGTATTCTATTAGTCGTTGGTCTTATATTTAAACTGTTTTTAATAAATATTTTTTTTCCCTTTAATTTTCCAGCAATAATATGAATTCTTCCGTTTTTTTTTAAAAAAGCATTGTGCATTTTTTTATATTTTTTTATATTATTAATATAATTTATTTTATTATTAAATATAATTTAAATAAATATTTAATTTTTAGTTTTTTAAGTTATAAATAAAATAATTATTATTTGTTTAAATTAGGAGTAATAAAATGAATAGTGATAAAAAAAATAGTTTTTTTTCTTGGATAAATTCTAAGATAAAGAAAAAAAATAAAGAAAATATATCTTTAAATAAAGAAAAAGACAGTATCGATAATGTAAAAAATATCGCCAATAAAAAAATAAATTTTCTATTTAAATTAAAGAAAAGTTTGAATAAAACTAAAAATTTTTTTGGTGATGGAATCAATCGCATTTTTTTGTCAAAAAAAATAGATGATGCTCTTTTTGAAGAATTAGAAGAAACTATGCTTCTTTCCGATATTGGTGTTCATACTACAGATCAGATTATCAATAAATTAATTGATGATGCAACGCATAAAGAGTTAAAAAATCCTGAAAAAATTTATTTTCTTTTAAAAGAAAATATGTATTCTATTTTGAAAAAAGTAGAAAGACCTTTAGAAATATCTAATCATATTCCATTTGTTATTTTAGTAGTAGGGATAAATGGAACAGGAAAAACTACAACAGTTTCTAAATTGGCAACAAAATATAAATTAGAAGGAAAATCCGTAATGCTGGCAGCAGCAGATACATTTCGTGCTGCTGGTATAGAACAACTACAAACATTAGGAAAATTAAATAATATTCCTGTTATAGCTCAATCTTCTGGATCAGATCCAGCTGCAGTAGCTTTTGATGCACTAAAATCTGCTATATCAAAAAAAATAGATGTTTTAATCATTGATACTGCTGGAAGATTACATAACAAATTATATTTGTTAGAAGAATTAAAAAAGATAATTAGAGTTATTAAAAAATTAAACTTATCTGCTCCACATGAAATTATGCTGGTTATTGATGCTTGTAATGGCCAAAATACGATTAAGCAAACAGAAATGTTTCATAAAGCAATAAACTTAACAGGATTAGTTATTGCGAAACTTGATGGAACAGCAAAAGGAGGAGTTGTTTTTTCTTTAGCTAATCAATTTTTAATTCCTATTCGTTATATTGGAGTTGGTGAAAAAACAACGGATTTAGTTGTTTTTAACAGTAATGATTTCATTCAATCTATTTTTATTAAATGATAAACTTAAAATTTTTTATACTTAATTTAGAATTTTATTTTTTATAATTAGTATTTTCATAAAATTTTGATTTTAATTTTTAATTAAAGTATGATGAAGTAATCCCACATATTCATGATTAATTAAATATATTTTATCAATGCGGGAATTAAAATGACTAATAAACTACAGATTTTATCTGTAACAGCACTAGGTAATTTAGATGCTTATATTAGAATAGCTAATCTATGGCCAATGTTATCTATTGAAGAAGAAAAATCATTAACTAAACGTTTACGCTATAACGGTGATTTAGATGCTGCAAAAACTTTGATTCTTTCTCATCTTCGTTTTGTTATTCATATTTCACGTAATTATTCAGGATACGGTTTACTTCAAGCTGATTTAATACAAGAAGGTAATATAGGTTTAATGAAAGCCGTAAGTAGATTCAATCCAGAAATAGGAGTACGTCTTGTTTCTTTTGCTGTACATTGGATTAAATCAGAAATACATGAATATGTATTACGTAATTGGAGAATTGTAAAAGTAGCAACAACTAAGTCTCAAAGAAAATTATTTTTTAATTTAAGAAAAAATAAAAAAAGATTAGGTTGGTTTAACGAAGAAGAAATTGAAATAGTTGCTCAAGAATTAGGTGTAAGCAGTGAAGATGTTAGAGAAATGGAATCTAGAATGTCAGCGCAAGATATAACTTTTAATCCATTTCCGGAAGAAGATTTAAAGGACGGGAAAATTAATGGAAATATGTTATATTTGCAAGATAAAACATCTAATTTTGCCAATGGATTAGAACAAGATAATTGGGATAAGCATACTACAAGTAAATTAAGTAATGCCTTATTAAGATTAGATGAGCGCAGTCGAAATATTATTCATGCACGTTGGTTAGATAAGAAGAAAAAAAACACTCTGCAAACAATCGCAAAAAATTATGGAATTTCTGCCGAACGCGTTCGACAATTAGAAAAAAATGCTATGAAAAAATTAAAAATAGATATAGAAAATTAAATATATATCTAATAATGTGAAGAATTTTTAATTTTAGATGGTTATCTACATAGAGTATGAGATTGAGTGTCTTAAAATTAATAGCTCATACTCTTTTTTAACAAAAAAAGTTAACTTTATTTTGTTAAAAATAAAAATTAAAAAATTTTTTATTCTACTGTAACTGATTTTGCAAGATTTCTTGGTTGATCAATGTTTTTTCCCTTACTTAAGGCAATATAATAAGCAAGTAATTGCAATGGAATTATATATAAAATAGGTGCTATTATTTCTTCTACATAAGGAATTTTTATAATAGTCATATTTTTTTCTAAATCAATTTCTTGATCTGAAAAAACATAAATCACACCACCTCTTGCGCATATTTCTTTAATATTTTTTTTTGTTTTTTCAAGTAATGAATTTTTTGGAGCTGTAATAATAACTGGTATATTTTTATCGATTAATGCAAGAGGACCATGCTTAAGTTCTCCAGAGGGATAAGCTTCGGCATGGATATAAGAAATTTCTTTTAATTTTAATGCTCCTTCCATGGCAATGGGATATTGATCTCCTCGTCCAAGATATAATATATTTTTTTTATTACTTAATTGATTTGCTATAGCTTTAATTAAAGTATTTTTTTTTAAAATTTCTTCTATTCTAAATGGTAAAACATTTAATGTTTTTGCAATTTTTTTTTCAATATCATCTTTTTGTTTTTTAAATTTTGTAATTTCTGCTACTAACATTAATAAAACAGTTAACTGCGTAGTAAAAGATTTTGTCGAAGCTACTCCTATTTCTATTCCTGCTTTAGTTAATAAATAACAATCAGATTCTTGCACTAAAGATGAACCCTGCATATTGCATATAGTTAAACTTCCTAAATAACCTAATTTTTTTGAGATTCTTAGTGCTGCTAGTGTATCTGCTGTTTCACCAGATTGTGACAAGGTAATAAAAACACTTTTTTTTCTGACTGCTAATTTTCGTGAAGAAAATTCAGACGCCATTTCAACATCACATGGAATATTAGCTAGTGATTCAAACCAATATCTAGAAACCATGGCGGCATGATAAGATGTACCACATGCTACTATTTGAATATGTTCTGCATTTAAAAAAAAACTTTTTTCTCTATTTCCTAATTCTGAAAAATTAATTGTATCTTTTTTTAAACGATTATTTAATGCATTGCGAATTGAAATAGGTTGTTCATATATCTCTTTTTCCATATAATGTTTATACTTACCTTTGTTTACTGGTTTATATTTTACATTGGATGTAATTTCTCTTCTTTTGATTATAAAACCATTTTTTTCAAAAATATTTATTTTTTTTCTTTCAACAACAGCAACGTCTCCTTCTTCCAAATATATAAAACGTTTCGTAATGTTTAATAGTGCAATTTGATCTGAAGCTATAAAGTTTTCTTCTATGCCCAATCCAATAACTAATGGACTTCCAGAACGTACTGCTATTAATCTTGATGAATTATATGCATCCATAACAACCATACTATAATTTCCATTTAGTTTTATTTTACTACGTTGTACAACTTCTGGAAGTGATTGTCCTGTTTTAGTTTGCTCCCAATGCAATAAGTGTGCAATTACCTCTGTATCTGTATCAGAATAAAATATATAACCTTTTTTTTCTAAAAAATTTCGTAACTTTAAATTGTTTTCGATAACACCATTATGAACTACAGCAATATGTGAGGATATATGTGGATGTGTATTTTTTTCAGAAACTTTTCCATGAGTAGCCCATCTGGTATGAGCAAGACCAATTTTACCAAATAGTTTTTTTTTCTTTACTTTTTTTGAAAGTTTATTTACCCTTCCTACGCATCGGATCCGAATAATATTGTCGTTTTGATTTATTATAGCTAATCCCGAAGAATCGTATCCTCGGTATTCTAGTTTTTGAATACCTTCGAGAAGAAAATCAATTATATTACGTTGTGTTACTGCAGCAACAATGCCACACATAGAAATATACCTTTTTAATTTTTAAAAAATAAATTTTTAATAAAAAATATCAATTATTTAATACTATTGATCAATTTTTTTTATATTTTTTTGAGGACGTATCCAGTTTTTTTTTTGTTTTTGTTCTTTATTATTATAAACTAAGCATGGTGTATCAACATCTTTAGTCAGAGTAGTTCCTGCTGCAATAGTTGCGTTTTTTGCAATTTTAATGGGTGCAATTAATTTTGTATTAGCACCTATTAAGACATTGTCACCAATAGTAGTTTTGAATTTATTTACACCATCATAATTGCATGTAATACTACCTGCTCCAACATTAACTTGAGAACCAATTTCAGAATTTCCAAAATAACTTAGATGTTTAATTTTAGATTCTTTTTTGATGATACTTTCTTTAATTTCAACAAAATTACCTATATGAATTTGATTATCTAATATAGTTTTAGGTCGTAAATGTGCGAAAGGACCTATAATGCATTTTTTTCCTATTTTGACGTTTTCTATAATTGTATATTCTTTAATTTCAGTTTGATTATCAATAAAACTATTTTTAATCACAGATCCAGCTCCAATTTTGACATTGTTTCCTAAAATAATATTTCCTTCTAATATAACACCAGTATCTATTTCTACATTTTTTCCATGTTTTAATATTCCTCTTAAAATAAAATGATCTGGATCTTTTAATGTTACACCTGAAATTAGTAAATTATTGATTTGTTTTTTTTGAAAAATTTTTTCTAAAATAGACAATTGTAGCTTATTATTTACACCTAATATTTCTTGATAGTTTAAAACTTGTACTGTTTTAATAGTATTTTTTTCTAAATTAGCAAAATAGATAATATCAGTCGCGTAAAATTCTTTTTTTATATTTTTGTTATTAACTTTATTTAGCCATCTTTTTAAATCTTTTCCATTTGCTATAAATATTCCAGAATATACCTCTTTGATTTTTTTTTCATGAAAATTTGCATCTTGTTCTTCTATTATTTTAATAACTTTCCCATTTTTTTTTAAAACTCGTCCATATCCATCAGGGTTTTTAGTACGAGCAGTTAATAAACTAATTTTAGATTTTTTTTTAGAATTAAATAGTTTTTTTATTGATTCAATTGAAATACATGGCATATCTCCGTAAAGAACCACTATATCATCATTGTCTGAAAAATTCTTAGACGCTGTTAGTATAGCATCCCCTGTTCCTTTTGGTTCTTTTTGAACAATCCAGTCTATCGACGTATCATTAATTGTAGATTCTATTGTTTTTTCTTTATTATTATAAACTAATATAATTTTTTTAGGTTTTATAGATTTTGCTATTTTTATAACGTGTTCTAGAATTGTTTTTCCACCTAATTTATGTAATACTTTAGGATAGCTAGATTTCATTCTTGTTCCTTTTCCAGCTGCTAGTATTACTACATTTATTTCTTTTTTTAACATTTATATATCCTTTTTTCATTTTTTATGAAATTATAATTTTTTTTTAAATCATTGATTTTTATGAAATTCTAAATTATTTTTTATATTTGTTATGATATATTTTTCACATGTTGAATATATATTTTTTTTTATAAAGGTTCTTTTATGTATCGAATTATTACGGTAGATTTAGATGGTACTTTACTTTCACCAGAAAATAAAATAACAAAATATACTGAAAAAATCATAAAATTGTTAATAGAAAAAGGTTTTTATTTTGTTTTCGCTTCAGGTCGTCATTACATTGATATCATGGAAATTAGAGATGCTTTGAATATAAAAATTTTTATGATTACTTCTAACGGAGCTCGAGTTTACGATTTAAATGATGTGTTAATTTTTGAAAATAATTTAAATAAAGAGATTGCTTTAAAATTATGCAAAATAAAATATTTAGATTCAGATATTATTACTCAAGTATATCGTAATGATCAATGGTATATAAATAATAATAAAATAGATAACAATTTTTGTCCTAACTTATCGTTGTTAAAATATAAATACTTTCATCCAGATATATTTAATTTTAATAAAGTAAGTAAAGTTTTTTTTACAAGTTATAATTTAAAAAAATTACAAAACCTTGAAAAAGAAATTACTTCTTCTTTCGGTGATCAAGTTAATGTGCATTTTTCTGTACCAGGTTGTTTAGAAGTTGTATCTGGAAAAGTTTCTAAAGGATATGGATTAAAATTAATATCTAAAATTTCAGGAGTTTCTTTAAAAGAGTTCATTACTTTTGGAGATGGAATGAATGATCAAGATATGCTTAGTATTTCTGGAAAAGCATGTATTATGCAAAATGCAGATTCGCGTTTGAAAAAAAAACTACCATATGCTGAAGTGATTGGAAGTAATAAAAATGATGGTGTTGCAGTTTTCTTAGATAAAAATTTTATAAGAAGATGAATTTATTAAATATTTTTAATTTTTTTAAAAAAATGAGGTTTTAATGCATCACGAATAAATTTTAAATGAGTACACGCATGTAAACGTATAGAATGAATAAAATTTTGTATGATTAATTCCTTTTGATCACCATCACGTATAGCAGCGTATAAGCGTTTCCATATTCCATTTCCTAACTTTTTTGTTACTATTAAACCTTGTTTTTCAAAAGTATCTACTACCCAATGCGGTAATGCAGTGATACCCATTTGTGCTGAAACCATTTGAATTAAAAGTAAAGTATTATTTACATTCTTAAATATTGGTACAATTCCAGCTGGTTGTAAAAAAAATTTCCATATATCTAATCTATCACGTTGAACAGGATATATCATAAGTATTTCAGATGTTAAATCTTCTGGAAGAATATTTTGTTTTTTTTGAGCTAAAGGATGGTGAGGTGATAATACTAAACGTACTTCAAAATCAAACATAGGAACATAAAATAAATGACTTCTTGGCAATACTTCTGAAGTTAATACAATATCTAGTTTTCCTTGTTGCAGAGATGGTTGAGGACTAAAAATCATATCTGAATAAAAATCTATTTCTACTCTTGGCCATCTTTTTTGAAAGATTTTTAATGCAGGTGTTAACCATTGAATACAACTATGACATTCAATGGCAAGTCTAATAGTCATATGATGATTTTTTTTGCAATTTTGTATTGCTTTATGAATTTTTGGTAATATTTCTTTTGATAATTGAAGTAAAATTGTACCTTGTATTGTAAATTTTATGGGGTGACTTTTCCTAATAAATAATTTAAAACCTAATTTTTTTTCTAACTCATTAAATTGATGAGAGATTGCTGATTGCGTTTGATGCAATTGAATTGCAGCTGCACTTAATGAACCGCTATTTTTTAAAGCTTGTAGTGTTCGAAGATGTTTTATTTCGATCATGAGAATCCTTCATATCGAGAATTAACTATTTGCGCTTGCGAATTTTACTTAATACTAGAATTATAAGATATCTGTTTTAAATAAATCAATATATAAAACTTTATTAATTAATAATTTAATTATAAATAGTAAGGGAAAAAAAGATGACTATTTTTAATCATACTCTTGGATTTCCAAGAATAGGTTTAAATCGCGAATTAAAAAAAGCTCAGGAAGATTATTGGTCTGGTAATATTCAATCTGAAGACTTATTATCCATAGGATCTCAATTGAGAAGAGAAAATTGGAAAAAACAAAAAGAAGCTGGGGTAGATTACATACCAGTTGGAGATTTTGCTTGGTATGATCATGTATTAAGTACTAGTATGATGTTAGGAAATATTCCTGAAAGACATCTTAATGTTAATAATGGTACAGTTGATTTAGATTGTTTGTTTCGAATTGCACGCGGTTTTTCTCCAGATGTTTCTGCTTCAGAAATGACTAAATGGTTCAATACAAATTATCATTATATAGTACCAGAATTTAATAAAAATAGAACATTAAAATTTTCGTGGAAGCAAATATTAGAAGAAACAGATGAAGCTTTATCATTAGGATATAAAGTAAAACCTGTAATTTTAGGGCCGATTACATATCTTTGGTTAGGAAAAATAAAAGGAGAACATTTTGATCGTTTAGATCTTCTTAAAAATATATTACCAATATATAAACAGGTTTTAAATGAGTTATCGAAACGTAATATTAATTTTGTTCAAATTGATGAACCTGCCTTAGTTTTAGATCTTCCAGAAAAATGGAAAAAAGCTTATTCTTATGTTTATGAATATTTATATGGAAAAACTAAAATACTATTAACAACATATTTTGATAGTATTGAGCATAATATAGAATACATTCGAAATTTACCTATTTATGGTATTCATATTGATTTAGTTTTTGGAAAATATGATTTATTTAATTTTAATTCTAAACTACCTAAAGAATGGATTTTATCTTTAGGAATAATTAATGGTAGAAATGTATGGCGTGCTGATCTTTTAAAATGGTTTAAAACTATTTCTACTATTTTAAAATTTCGTAAAAAATTATTAATTGGTTCATCTTGTTCTTTATTACATTCTCCTATTGATTTAAAAGAAGAAAAAAATTTGGATAAAGAATCTAAAAAATGGTTTTCTTTTGCTGTACAAAAGTGTACTGAACTATCTTTATTATCTAAATCATTAAATAAAAATGACATTAATGCTATTAAAAAATGGTGTTCACCTATTTATGAACGTGATTTTTCTAAAAGAGTACAAAATATTGAAGTTCAAAAACGGTTGTCTAAAGTTTTTAACACTAGTTTTGAACGCTCTCATTCTTATGAAATTCGATCTCAAGAACAGAAAAAGAAATTTAATTTACCTATTTTACCAACAACTACTATTGGATCTTTTCCACAAACACTCGAAATAAGAAAATTACGACGTGATTATAAATCAGGATTAATAAATAATACTGATTATGAAATAGGAATTAGAAAACATATTAAAGAAGTGATAAAAGTACAAGAACAATTAGATATAGATGTTTTAGTACACGGAGAATCTGAAAGAAATGATATGGTTGAGTATTTTGGTGAAAATTTGGATGGATTTGTCTTTACAGATAACGGATGGGTTCAAAGTTATGGTTCACGTTGTGTTAAACCTCCTATTATTGTCGGTGATATCAGTCGTTCAAAGTCAATAACTGTAAAATGGTCTAAATATGCTCAATCTTTAACCGATAAGCCAGTAAAAGGAATGTTGACAGGACCGGTAACTATTTTATTTTGGTCTTTTCCTAGAGAAGACATTTCATTAGAAAAAATTGCTAAACAAATTGCGTTAGCATTGCAAGATGAAGTATTAGATTTAGAAAAAGAAAAAATAGAAATTATTCAAATTGACGAGCCTGCATTACGAGAAGGTTTACCCTTGCGTAAAAGTTTATGGAAAGAATATTTGTCTTGGGCAGTGGATGCATTTCGTTTAAGTTCTTCAGGGGTGAAAGATACTACTCAAATTCATACACATATGTGTTATTGTGAATTTAATGATATTATGGATGCCATTGCTTTATTAGATGCTGACGTTATTACGATTGAAACTGCTCGTTCAGATATGGAATTATTGGAAGCATTTAAAACGTTTAACTATCCAAATGAAGTTGGTCCTGGAGTTTATGATATTCATTCCTCAAATATACCTAATATTGAATCAATTAATTTTTTATTAAGCAAAGCTATAGCCTATATTCCAGTAGAACGTATTTGGGTTAATCCAGATTGTGGTTTAAAAACTCGAAACTGGAATGAAACAATATCAGCATTAAAAAACATGGTTGATGCAGCGAAAGAAATGAGAGATCAAATTCAAAAAAACAACTTAAATAAATAAAATAAACTTTTTTCACATTTAAAATTTCATTAAATCATCTTTTAGATTATTTTTATTAAAAATAAAAATCTAAATGATGATTTAAGCAATTTATTTTTTAGATTTCTATATAAAATTTCTATTTAAAATATTTCTTATATTAATAGTTTAAAAAATAAAAAATTTTATAAATTTTAATTAATGTTTAAAATGACGTTTATTAGTAAAAATCATGCTTATATTATGTTCATTAGCAGATTGAATTACTTCTTTATCTCGAATAGAACCACCTGGTTGAATAATACAACTAATACCAACTAAAGCAGCATTATCTATCCCATCTCGAAAAGGGAAAAAAGCATCAGAAGCCATAATTGCTCCAATAGTATTATGATGATTTCGATCTTTTACTTTTAAATTTGCTAATTTAGTTGCATCAATTCTACTTGTTTGTCCTGCACCTATTCCAATGGTAGTTTTATTGGAACTATATACGACAGCATTCGATTTAACAAATTTAGCAACTTTCCAAGAAAAAATAGCATCTTCTAGTTCTTTTTGAGTAGGTAATCGATTTGTAACAAAATCAAAATTTTTTGTATTTACTTTATTAGAGTCGTATTCTTGTACAAGCAATCCATTAGTTATTCTCTTAAAATCTAAACCTTTTTTGCTTTTTTCAATTTTTCCACAAAGAATTAAACGTATGTTTTGTTTTTTTTGTACTATTTTTAGCGCTTCTTCATCTACTTCAGGAACAATAATAACTTCAACAAACTGTTTTGTAACAATTTCTTGAGCTGTTTTAAAATCTAATGTAGAATTAAAAGCAATTATCCCTCCAAAAGCTGAAATAGGATCTGAATTATAAGCAGATAAATATGCTTTTATAAGAGAGTTACTTTCTGAGACTCCGCAAGGATTTCCGTGTTTGACAATAACACATGTTGGTTCAGAAAATTCTTTTACGCATTCTAATGCTATATCAGCATCGCATATATTATTATAAGATAAATTTTTACCTTGTACCTGACGTGATGAACTAATTGTTCCAGATGTTAATATTTCTTTTTCTATATAAAATGAAGATTTTTGATGTTGATTTTCTCCATATCTTAAGTCTTGCTTTTTTATAAAATTTAATTTAATTTCATTTGGAAAAATATCATTTTGGTTTTTTTCTTTATAAGGATTATTTTTTAAAAAATATTTGAAAATTATTTCTTCATATAATGAAGTATACTCAAAAGCTTTAGTTGCTAAATCAAATCTTTTTTCTAAACTTATAGTTTTGTTATTAATTAATTTAATAACTGATTTGAAATCTGATAAATCTACTATAACTACAACATCTTTGTAATTTTTAGCAGCAGCACGGACAAGTGTCGGACCACCAATATCAATATTATCAATTACTTCTTCTATATTACATTCTTTTCGATTTTTTATTTTTTCAAATGGATAAAAATTAACAATTACCATATCTATAGGTATTAGACTATGTAATTTCATAATTTTTTGGTCTTTTTTTCTTCTACCTAAAATACCACCAATTATTTTAGGATGTAATGTTTTAACTCGTCCATCCATTATTTCAGGAAAATTTGTGTAATTTGATATTTCTGTAACAGGTATGTTATTTTTTTTTAAAACGTCAGCTGTCCCCCCTGTAGAAAGTAAATGTATTTTTTTTTCTGAAAGAATTTTTGATATTTCTAAGAGATTTGTTTTGTTTGATAAACTAATTAAAGCATTTTTTATAGTATTATTTAATGACATAATTTGTTTTCTTTTTTATAAAAATAATAACTGTGAATTAGTATAAATTTAAATTTTTTTTTATATGTAAAAATTTTTATTTTTTTAAGATATTTTACTATTAGGGGCATAATGCCCCTTTTTTATATTGTAATTCTATACATCACTTAATTGCGTTTTTTAATGTTTTTCCAGATGTAAAACTGGGAACTTTTGTTGCAGGAATAATCATTTCTTTTCCTGTTTGAGGGTTTCTTCCTGTTCGAGATGTTCTTAAATTTACTTTGAAAGTACCAAAACCTACTATTTGTACTGATTCACCTTTTTTTAAGGATTCAATAATAGCTGATAGTATTGTTTCTAAAGTAGATTTAACCTGTATTTTAGATAAATTAGATTGCTTAGAAATAATGTTAATTAACTGAGTTTTATTCATTATTTTCCCTTTTTTACTTAAAAAGTATTAATTAATTTAAATAAAAACAATTTATTTTTACACTCAAAATAAATTGTTTTTTAATACAAATTTTTGTATATTTTACAGATGAGATAATAAATATGTGTAATTCGATTTTTTTTAAAAATAGTTAATTAATATTAAAATTGTAAAAAATTGATTGAAAAAAAAAGATTTAACTTTTAAAATTAAAATATATAATATATCCTAAAATAGGTAAAAAGATAGTATAAATAAAGCATATACATATGTTTTTAAAATCGTCTATTTATCAAAATATATTTAATAAAACTTATTAAATTATTTATTTTTAATATAAGTAACTAATTTATTTTTTTTTAATTATTTATTAAACCAAATTTATAATTTTTAAATTTTTTTTTAGAATAATAAACGCTATTTTTTTATATTTTGGCTGCTTTTAAGAGCAGCCATAGTATAATTATTTTAAAATTATTTATGTATGATCATTTTGTATAAGAGTGGAATTTAACAGTTCTGATAAACTTGCAGATGCTTCCTCTGCACTAACTTGAGAAGAAGAATTATTATTAGGTATTATTTGATTGGTATTTATTGTATGACGACGATTTAAACGTTCTTTATGATATGCATATCCAGTACCTGCAGGTATTAAACGTCCAACAATAACGTTTTCTTTTAATCCTCGTAATTCATCTTTTTTTCCTGCAACTGCAGATTCTGTTAAAACTCTAGTTGTTTCTTGAAAAGAAGCAGCAGATATGAAAGATTCAGTGGCAAGAGATGCTTTAGTAATTCCCAACAAATCTCTTGAAAAAGTTGCTGGTGTTTTATTTTGTTTATTTAAAATGCGATTTGAAATTTTTATTCGAGAAAATTCTACTTGTTCTCCATCTAAAAATTCTGAATTTCCTGATTTAATTATAGTAGCTTTTCGAAGCATTTGTCTAATTATCACTTCAATGTGTTTATCATTAATTTTGACACCTTGTAAACGATATACTTCTTGTACTTCATTTACAATATATTTGGTTACAGCTTGTACTCCTCTTAAACGAAGAATATCATGTGGTGATTCTGGTCCATCTGATATAACATCACCTCGTTCTACTCTTTCTCCTTCAAAAACATTTAGTTGTCTCCATTTTGGAATCATTTCTTCATACGCGTCGTTTCCGTCTACAGGGGTAATAATTAATCTTCTTTTACCCTTTGTTTCTTTTCCAAAAGATATAATTCCACTTATTTCAGCTAAAATTGCTAATTCTTTTGGTCGTCTAGCTTCAAATAAATCAGCTACTCTTGGTAATCCACCAGTTATATCTTTAGTACCTCCTGATTCTTGTGGTACTCTTGCTAAAGTATCGCCAGAACTAATTTGTACTCCGTCATTAAGCTGAACGATGGCTTTACCAGGTAAAAAATACTGTGCTGGCATTTCTGTTCCTGAAATAAGTACATCATTTCCATGATAATCAACAATTTTCAATGAAGGTCTTAAGTCTTTTCCAATTGCCATTCTTTCCGCTGTATCTAGTACGACTATAGAAGATAATCCTGTTAGTTCATCAGCTTGTCTTGTAATACTTTGACCATCTATCATATCTACAAATCGAACAAAACCATTAACTTCGGTAATAACAGGTATAGTATGCGGATCCCATTTTGCTACTGTTTCTCCAGAATTCACTTCTTCACCGTGTCCCTTGGCCATAATTGCCCCATAAGGAACTTTGTAACTTTCCTTCGTTCTTCTAAAACTATCAATTATATTAAGTTCTACATTTCTTGAAGTTATAACTATTTTACCTGAAGAATTAGTAACAGATTTTGCATTGTTAAGATTAATGATACCTTTATTTCTTATTTGAATACTAGATTCAGTGGCAGCTCTTGATGCAGCACCACCAATATGGAAAGTTCGCATAGTTAATTGTGTACCTGGTTCTCCTATAGATTGTGCAGCAATAACTCCTATTGCTTCTCCCTTATTAACTAAATTACCTCGTGCTAAATCACGACCATAACAGTATGCGCAAACACCAAAATCAGTTTCACAATTTACTACTGATCTTACTTTTACAGTATCTATGGAATTTCTTTCTAAAAGATTACACCATTGCTCATTTAATAAAGTATTTCTTTCGATTAATATATTTTCTGTATTAGGAACTAGTATTTTTTCTGCTGTAACGCGTCCTAAAACACGTTCACGTAATGGTTCTTTTACATCTCCTCCTTCTATCAAAGGAGTCATTAAAATTCCTTTATGAGTCCCACAATCATTTTGTGTAACAACTAAATCTTGTGCAACATCTACCAAACGACGTGTTAAATAACCAGAATTAGCTGTTTTTAATGCTGTATCAGCTAAACCTTTTCGTGCTCCATGGGTTGAAATAAAGTATTGTAATACATTCAAACCTTCTCTAAAATTAGCTGTTATAGGTGTTTCAATAATTGACCCATCTGGTTTTGCCATTAATCCTCGCATTCCTGCTAATTGACGAATTTGTGCTGCAGATCCTCTAGCTCCTGAATCGGCCATCATAAATATACTGTTAAAAGAGATCTGTTTTTGTTTCTCTCCCTTTTTATTCAATACAGATTCTGTAGATAAATTTTCCATCATTGCTTTAGCTACTCTTTCATTAGCTGCTGCCCAAATATCAATAACTTTATTATATCTTTCACCTGCTGTAACCAATCCAGATTGAAATTGTTCTTGTATTTCAGCCACTTCAATTTCTGCTTCATGAATAATATTTGATTTTTTTTCAGGTATAACCATGTCATCAATACCAACTGAAGCTCCAGATCTTGCTGCATAGGCAAAACCTGTATACATAATTTGATCAGCGAAAGCAACAGTAGGTTTTAAACCTAAAATACGATAACAAGTATTCAACATTTTAGAAATATCTTTTTTTCCTAAAGTCTGATTAACAATACTAAATGGAAGTCCTTTTGGAACAATCATCCATAAAATAGCTCGTCCTATGGTAGTATTAATTATTTTTTTTATGGGAGTAAAACTTTGATCTTTATTTTTTTTATGTTCTATTATACGTACTTTAACTAGAGAATGTAATTCTGCAATTCCTAAACGATATACTTTTTCAGCTTCATTAGAACCGTTTAAAAACATTCCTTCTCCCTTCCCGTTTATTTTTTCACGAGTCATATAATAAAGTCCTAAGACTACATCTTGAGATGGTACGATAATTGGTTCTCCATTGGCTGGAGAAAGTATATTATTTGTAGACATCATTAAAGCTCTAGCTTCTAATTGAGCTTCTAGAGTTAATGGAACGTGAACAGCCATTTGATCTCCATCAAAATCAGCGTTATAAGCAGCGCAAACTAATGGATGTAGTTGAATAGCTTTTCCTTCTATTAAAACTGGTTCGAATGCTTGTATTCCTAATCTATGTAATGTAGGGGCACGATTTAAAAGAACAGGATGTTCTCGAATAACTTCGTCTAGTATATCCCATACTATCGCTTCTTCTCTCTCAACCATTTTTTTTGCAGCTTTAATGGTGGTTGCTAGTCCACGTACTTCTAATTTTCCATATATAAATGGTTTAAAAAGTTCTAACGCCATTTTTTTAGGCAAACCACATTGATGTAAATGAAGATAGGGTCCTACAGTAATAACTGATCTTCCTGAATAATCAACACGTTTTCCGAGAAGATTTTGTCGAAATCTACCTTGTTTTCCTTTAATCATATCTGCTAATGATTTTAGAGGTCTTTTATTAGAACCGGTAATAGCTCTTCCTCTTCTCCCATTGTCTAGTAAAGCATCTATTGCTTCTTGCAACATTCTTTTTTCATTTCGAACAATGATATCAGGTGCTGCTAAATCTAATAATCTTTTTAGTCTATTGTTTCTGTTAATAACTCGACGATATAAATCGTTTAAATCAGATGTTGCAAATCGTCCTCCATCTAATGGTACTAATGGTCTTAGATCTGGTGGTAATACTGGTAAAACAGTCAGAATCATCCATTCTGGTTTATTGTGAGATTGTACAAAAGATTCTAATAATTTAATTCTTTTAGTTAATTTTTTGCGTTTTGTTTCAGAGTTAGTATCGTTTAGTTCTGTTCTTAAGTTTTCACATTCTTTTACTAAGTTTATATCTTTTAGTAAAAATTGAATTGCTTCTGCCCCCATGGTTGCATGAAATTCGTCTCCAAATTCTTCTAATGCATCTAGATATTGTTCTTCAGTTAAAATTTGACGTTTTTCGAGATTTGTCATACCTGTTTCAATAACAACATAAGATTCAAAGTAAAGTACTCTTTCAATATCTCTTAAAGGCATATCTAATAATAAGCCTATACGTGATGGTAATGATTTTAAAAACCAAATATGAGCTGTAGGAGAAGAAAGTTCTATATGACCCATTCGTTCACGTCTAACTTTACTTTGTGTAACTTCAACACCACATTTTTCACAAATGACACCTCGATGTTTTAATCTTTTATATTTTCCGCATAAACATTCATAATCTTTCACTGGACCAAAAATACGTGCACAAAATAGTCCATCTCGTTCAGGTTTAAATGTACGATAATTAATAGTTTCTGGTTTTTTAACTTCACCAAATGACCAGGATCTAATCATATCAGGTGATGCTAGTGAAATTTTAATAGCATCAAAATCTTCAGTTTTAGTTTGGGCTTTTAAAAATTTTAGTAAATCTTTCACGCATGAGCTCTCGTTGGAGTGAAATTTTTGAAGGTGGTAAATCTATAATTTTTATTTTAGATTGTTTTAAATTTTATTCATTTTCTAATTCAATGTTAATGCCTAATGAACGAATTTCTTTTAGTAACACATTAAATGATTCTGGCATTCCTGGTTCCATTTGATGATTACCATCTACAATATTTTTATACATTTTAGTTCTTCCGTTAACGTCATCAGATTTTACAGTTAGCATTTCTTGTAACGTATAAGAAGCTCCATATGCTTCTAATGCCCAAACTTCCATTTCACCAAAACGTTGTCCACCGAATTGAGCTTTTCCTCCTAATGGTTGTTGAGTAACCAAACTATAAGAACCAGTAGAACGCGCATGCATTTTATCATCTACTAAGTGATTTAGTTTCAGCATGTACATGTAACCAACAGTAACAGGCCTTTCAAATTGTTCTCCAGTTCTTCCATCAAAAAGTGCGATTTGACCAGAAGTAGGTAAATTAGAAAAATTTAACATTTGTTTAATTTCATTTTCTTGTGCTCCATCAAATACTGGAGTTGAAATAGGCATTCCTTTTTTTAAATTTTTTGCTAAATCTAATATTTCTTCATTTGAAAAATCATCTAAATTAACTTTTTGTCGTAGATTTTCTCCTAAGTCAAAAGCTTTTTGAATAAATTTTCTTAAATTAGTAACTTTTTCTTGTTGTTTAAGCATATTGTTAATTTTATCACCAATACCCTTTGCTGCCATACCTAAATGTGTTTCTAATATTTGTCCAATATTCATACGAGATGGAACTCCTAAAGGGTTTAAAACAATATCTACTGGTATGCCGTTTTCGTCATACGGCATATCTTCAACAGGATTAATTTTTGAAATTACCCCTTTATTTCCATGTCGTCCTGCCATTTTATCGCCAGGTTGTATTTGACGCTTTACAGCCAAATAAACCTTAACTATTTTTAATACTCCTGGTGCAAGATCATCTCCTTGTGTGATTTTACGGCGTTTTATTTCTATTTTTTTTTCAAATTCTTTTTTTAATCTATTATGTTGATATAAAAGTTTTTCTATTTCTTTTTTTTTGTTTTGATCTTTAATTTCTATTTTAAACCATTTTTCATAAGGTAATTTATTTAAATAATCTTCTCCGATATTAAAAGAAATAAGAGTTTTTTTAATTCTTGAAAACAAACTTAGTTCAAATATTTTAAATTCTTCTGTTAGATCTTTTTTTGCTTTTTTAAGTTGCATATTTTCGATTTCGAGAGCTCTTTTATCTTTTTTTACACCATCTCTAGTAAAAACTTGTACATCAATCACTGTTCCAGATACTCCATTAGGAACTCTTAACGAAGAATCTTTTACATCTGAAGCTTTTTCACCAAAAATTGCACGCAATAGTTTTTCTTCTGGTGTTAGTTGCGTTTCTCCTTTAGGAGTTACCTTTCCTACTAATATATCTCCTCCAGTAACTTCAGCTCCAATATAAACTATTCCTGATTCATCTAATTTAGATAATGCTGCTTCCCCTACATTCGGTATATCGGAACTAATTTCTTCTGGTCCTAATTTAGTATCTCTAGATATGCAAGACAATTCTTGGATATGAATTGTTGTAAATCGATCTTCTTGTACAACTTTTTCTGAGACTAATATAGAATCTTCGAAATTGTATCCATTCCATGGCATAAAAGCGACTCTCATATTTTGTCCTAATGCTAATTCGCCTAAATCAGTTGACGGTCCATCTGCTAAAACATCACCTTTATTAATTTTTTCTCTTAATTTCACACATGGTTTTTGATTGATACAAGTATTTTGATTAGATCGAGTATATTTAGTTAAGTTGTAAATATCTATTCCAGCTTCTCCTATATATGTTTCTTTTTCATTTACTTTGATAATTATACGAGAAGCATCTACATATTGAATAGTACCTCCTCTTTTTGCTACTACTGTTACCCCTGAATCAACAGCTACTGCTCTTTCCATTCCAGTGCCTACTAAAGGTTTATCAGTTTTTAGAGTAGGAACAGCTTGACGTTGCATATTTGCACCCATCAACGCTCTATTTGCATCATCATGTTCAAGAAAGGGAATTAAAGAAGCTCCGACAGATACAATTTGTTGAGTAGAAACATCCATGTAATCAACTTGATTAGAATTAAATAAACTAGATTCACCTTTATGTCTACAGGTGACTAAATCATCAATAAAATAATTATTTTTATCTATATTAGTATTAGCTTGTGCAATAATATAATTTCCTTCTTCTATTGCAGATAAATAGTGAATTTCATTAGTAATTAAACGATTTTGCACTTTTCGATAAGGTGTTTCTAAAAATCCATATGAGTTTGTTCGAGCATATACTGATAAAGAATTTATCAATCCAATATTTGGTCCTTCTGGTGTTTCTATAGGACATACTCGTCCGTAATGAGTAGGATGCACGTCTCTAACTTCAAATCCTGCTCTTTCTCTAGTTAGACCACCAAGTCCTAATGCTGAAATTCTTCTTTTATGTGTAATTTCTGATAATGGATTATTTTGATCCATAAATTGAGATAATTGGCTAGAACCAAAAAATTCTTTAACAGCAGCAGATATTGGTTTTGCATTAATCATATCTTGTGGCATGAGAGTATCTAAATCACCTACAGACAATCGTTCTTTAACTGCTCTTTCTACTCTTACTAAACCAATTCTAAATTGATTTTCTGCCATTTCTCCTACTGATCTAATTCGTCTGTTACCTAAGTGATCAATATCGTCTACTTCTCCTTTTCCATTTCTAATATCAATTAATTTTTTTATTACATCTATAATATCTTCTTTATTTAAAGTACCTTTTCCTTCAATTTTTTTACGCAGTAGAGATCGATTAAATTTCATTCGACCTACTGGAGAAAGATCGTATCTATCTTCCGAAAAAAACAAATTTTCAAATAAATTTTCTGTTGCTTCTTTGGTAAGAGGTTCTCCAGGTCGCATAACTCGATAAATTTCCATTAATGCACTCATTCTATCGTTAGAAGAATCAATACGTAGTGTTTCAGAAATATAAGGACCATGATCTAAATCGTTAGTGAAAAGTGTTTCAATAGAGAAAAAATGAGATTTTTTTAATTTTGTTAATGTTTCTAGAGATAATTCTGTATTAGCTAAAATAATTATTTCACCTGTTTTAGGATCTAAATAATTTTTAGATACTATCCTTCCTAAAATATATTCTACTGGTACAGTAATAGAATTTATTTTATTTTTTTTTAATTCTTGAATATGTCTTGCGGTAATACGACGACCTTTTTTGACATATGTTTTTCCATTTTTTTTAATATCAAAAGACGCGGTTTCACCGCGAAGTCTTTCAGAAACGAGTTCTAGTTGAATTTTATTATTATTTATATTAAAAATATTTTTTTCAAAAAATAAATTTAATATTTCTTCTGTATTATAGTTAAGCGCTCGTAGAATAATAGTTACTGGTAGTTTTCTTCGTCTATCAATTCTTACGAATAAATTATCTTTTGGATCAAATTCAAAATCTAACCAAGATCCCCGATAAGGAATAATACGTGCGTTATATAAAACTTTTCCTGAAGAGTGTGTTTTTCCTTTATCGCTATCAAAAAATACTCCAGGACTACGATGTAATTGAGACACAACGACTCTTTCTGTACCATTGATTATAAAAGTTCCATTATTAGTCATTAATGGTATTTCACCCATATATACTTCTTGTTCTTTAATGTCTTTAACAGTCGGTTCTAGAACATCACGTTCATAGATAACAAGACGTAATCTTACTCTTAAAGGTGCTGAATAAGTAGCACCTCGTATTTGACATTCTTTAACATCAAATATTGCATCACCTAAACGATAATTTACATATTGAAGTTCAGAATTTCCATTGTAACCACATATGGGAAATACAGAACGGAAAGCTGCTTCTAATCCATGCTGACCTTCTGGGTCTATTTTTATAAATTTTTTAAAGGAGTCGAGTTGAATCGAAAGAAGATATGGTATATCCAAAACTTGCGGACGTTTTCCAAAATCTTTACGAATACGTTTTTTTTCGGTATAAGAGTAAACCATGGGGTTCCTAAGCTCGCTGACAGATAAATTAAGACTAAAATTGTCTTTCTGTCTGAAGGAGAGACAGTTTTTATTTTTAATAGATTATTTTTAAAATTGAAAATTTTTACTTAAAATTATCAAAACACTATTCATATCAAAACGGCTGGTGAATTAAAAACACCAGCCATAATATGAAGGTTAACTAAAAAAAATATATAATATTTATTTAATTTCGATTTCAGCTCCAGCATCTTCTAAAGTTTTTTTAAGAGATTCTGCGTCATTTTTACTCATGTTTTCTTTTAATACTGTTGGTGCAGATTCTACTAAATCTTTAGCTTCTTTTAATCCTAAACCAGTTGCACTACGGACACTTTTTATTACTGAAACCTTATTGGGGCCAATAGCTTTTAGAAAAATATCAAATTCTGTTTTTTCTTCGATGGTACTTTTTTCATTATTGTTATTAGCATTTATAGACATGTTTGCAGAGACTCCAAACTTTTTTTCCATCGCGGAAATAAGCTCTACAACATTCATAACAGACATTTCTGACACGGCTTCTAAAATTTGTTCTTTAGTAATAGACATAGCAATCATTCCCAATGACAAATAGAATTATTTTAGATATTTAATAATACATCAAAAATAATAATTTTTTTAAGAGGTTTCTTTTTTCTCTTTTATAGCAGATAATGTATAGATAAGTTTACCAGCAATTGATATTTTTAGTACTAGTAAAAGTTTTCTTATTGCTTCTTCATAAGTAGGCATATCTGCGAGTTGATTAATTTCTAATTCAGATAATAATTTACCTTCAAAAACAGCTCCTGTAATTTTAAATTGTTTATTTTTTTTTTCAAATTCTTTAAATAATCTTGCACCGCTTCCTGGATGTTTTGTAGAATAAGCAATAAAAGTAGAACCTTTTAATTTTTTTTTTAAACATTCAAAAGCAGTATTTTCAATAGCTAAAGATAAAAGAGTGTTTCGAACTATACTCATTTCAACGCCAACTTCACGGCCAGATTTTCGAAGTTGATTGATTTTATTAACAGATATACCTTGAGAATTAGCGATGATTGCTGATAGTGCTAAATTAGAAATTTGATTTATTTTGGAAACGATTGTTTTTTTTTTACTAAGATTTAAAGCCATTTATCGTATTCTCCTATAATTTGATGGAGAGAAAAGATTTTTATTTATTAAAATTTTTGTTAATTATTATATAATAATAAAATTTTTAGTATTATCGTATAATACGATTTTAAAAATTTATTAAATAATAATATTGAAATTTAGATGTTTTAAAATGCTCAATTAAAATTAATTTTGGAATTTTTAAAAAATGGGGCTATTATTATAGATAAATTTTTTTCTATCGTAAAGTAAAAAAGATTTAATTAAATAGATAAACTAGATTGATCAAGCATTAATCCTATACCCATAGTGTTTGATAAAACGATTTTTTTTATGTATATTCCCTTTGATTGAGGCGGTTTTGCTTTTTTTATAGATTCTAAAAAAATATTAAAATTTTCTTTTATTTTGTTTTTTTCAAAGTTTATTCTTCCAATCGTAGCATGAATAATTCCATTTTTATCATTTCGGTAACAAACTTGTCCTGTTTTAGCATTTTTAATAGCTTCTTCAATATTTGTTGTTACAGTACCTAATTTTGGATTAGGCATTAAACCTCGAGGTCCTAATATATGTCCTAATTGAGTGACAATTTTCATAGCATCTGGTGAAGCAATGGCTGTATGGAATTTAATACCTTCTTTTTTTATTTTTTCAGCTAAATCTTCCATTCCTATAAATTCTGCGCCTGCCTTTTTTGCTATTTTAATATTGTCGCCTTGAGTGAACACAGCTACTTTAACGCAACGTCCTATTCCATGTGGTAATATTGTTGAACCGCGAATGTTTTGATCTGATTTCTTTGGATTAATCCCCAAATTAATAGCAACATCAATACTTTCAGTAAAATTTACATTTGATGATTTTTTTAGTAATTGTATTAATTCATCAATACAATATAGTTTTTCAAAGTTTATATTATTTTTAATTTTCTTCATGCGTTTATTAATTTTTTTCATTTTAGTCCTCAACAATTAAACCCATAGATTTAGCTGTTCCTTCAATAGATCGCATCATGTTTTGAATATTTGCACCAGTCATATCATTTTTTTTAGTTTTTGCTATTTCTTCAATTTGTAATTTTGTTATTTTTCCTATTTTTTCTATTTTTGATTTGCTAGAACCTGATTTTATTCCAGCTGCTTTTTTTAATAAAACAGACGCTGGAGGTGTTTTTGTGACGAATGTAAATGAACGATCAGAATATACGGTAATAATTACTGGTATTGGTAAACCTTTTTCTATATTTTCTGTTTTTGTATTAAATAATTTACAAAATTCCATAATATTTACTCCTTTTTGTCCTAATGCAGGCCCTATTGGTGGACTAGGATTAGCCATTCCTGCAGCAACTTGAAGTTTTATATAAGATTGTATTTTTTTTGCCATTTTTGAATTTCTCTTTAAAATAGAAAGTATTAATTTTTTTCAACTTGTCTAAAATCTAACTCTACAGGAGTTGCTCTACCAAAAATAGAAACAGATACTTTTAATCTGCTTTTTTCATAATCTACTTCTTCTACAACACCATTAAAATCTGCAAATGGACCATCATTAACACGAACCATTTCTCCTGGTTCAAATAAAGTTTTTGGTCTTGGTTTATCTCCAATTTGACGCAATCTATTAATAATAATTTCTACTTCTTTATCGCTAATTGGTGATGGCTTATCTGATTTTCCTCCTATAAATCCTAATACTCTAGGAACATTTCTTATCAAATGCCAAGTGGAATCTGTCATAATCATGTGAATTAAAACATATCCTGGAAAAAATTTGTATTCGCTTTTTCTACGTTGTCCACCTCGGATTTCAATTACTTCTTCTGAAGGAATCATGACTTCTCCGAAGAAATCATCCATTTTATTTAATTTAACATGCTCTTTTATTGATTGTGCCACTCTACCTTCAAAACCAGAAAAAGCTTGTAATACATACCATTTTTTTTTTAAACTCTCGTGCATTTTTAAAACCTTAAACTGATAATAAATGCTATTAAACGAAATATGATACTATCAAGGCCCCACAAAAACAGAGATATTACTATTGTTACAGAAATAATAATAAACGTGGTATATAAAGTTTCTTTATATTGAGGCCAAATTATTTTTCTCATTTCGTTTTTTGATGCATTAATATATAAAAAAATATCTTTTACTCTTTTTGTATATATAGTTATGATAATTGCAAAACCAACTAATAAAGTAATTATAGATGTACGAGTAAAAAATCCTATTTTATCAAAAAAACTATTGATAAAAAATGATGTAATAAGAATTAAAATTATAAAAAACCACTTTATTTTTTCTAGATTTTTGGCTTTTTTTTGATTAGGAATGCGAATTTTCATAGTTTCTCTTAAAAATTATAAAAATAAAATAATAATAATAGAAAAAATATGTTAACTTTTCTTAGATTTTTAATATGTTTTGAAAATATTTATTTTATTTGTATCATATTCAGTATGTATTATTTTATATTTTACATATTATTATATATTTAATTTTATTATTACATATTTAATTTAAAAAAAAACTATCAGCTATCTAGTAATAGAGATGTTTTAGTATAAGTGAATTTAGAAATATAGAAAATCTTAAAAGGTGAGATTTTTTTTGGTTTAATGATTTAAAAATAATTACTTTTTTTTAAAATTTGAATAAAAATTACTAGATGATTTTATATATAAAATTTATATATATAAAAAAATAAATAATTCTGTGCTGATACCCAGAATTGAACTGGGGACCTCACCCTTACCAAGGGTGTGCTCTACCTACTGAGCCATATCAGCAAGCTTTATAATACTTTTTTAAGCGGGCAGCGGGAATTGAACCCGCATCATCAGCTTGGAAGGCTGAGGTAATAGCCATTATACGATGTCCGCATTTTTTTGGTGGGAGAAGGATTCGAACCTTCGAAGTCTTAGACGGCAGATTTACAGTCTGCTCCCTTTGGCCGCTCGGGAATCCCACCTTTTTTTATATTTAATTATGCCGGCTACCGGAATCGAACTGGTGACCTACTGATTACAAGTCAGTTGCTCTACCTGCTGAGCTAAGCCGGCTTTTTTATTATTTTATTATAGTAAAATATTTAAATAGTAAAACATTTAAATAAGTTTTACTTTTTATATTATATAATTTTTCATTTTTATTGCAAGTTTTTTTAAAAAAATAATTTTTTAGGTAAATACTTTGAAGTTTTAAACTATCTAGATAAAATTTTGTTTAAAGATATGAATTAAAAAAAATTATTGAAATATTTTATAATAATTTTATTCTACCTGAAGAATTAATAAAATCTACCTCAGGTTCTAAGTATATTTCGAATTTTTTTAAAATACATGTTTGTATTTTTTTAGCTAATGTTAAAATTTCTTTTGAATTTGCATTTTTTAGATTAATTAATATAAGTTTTTGTTTTTTATAAATTGCTGCGTTGCCAATTTGAATATTTTTAAAATTATATTTTTCAATTAACCAAGCAGCAGAAATTTTTACAAAACCGTTATTTTGAATATAATGTGGTACATTGATGTATGAAGATAAAATTTTTTCTGCTTTTTTAAATGTAATAATAGGATTTTTAAAAAAACTTCCTGCATTTCCTAATTTTTTAGGATCAGGTAATTTTTTTTTTCTTGTTTGACATACTATGTTAAATATTTTATAAGCATTTATTTTTAATAATTTTTTACTTTTCAAAAGTGATGGAAAAATAATAGGTTTCCAATTTTTCTGTATTTTTATACCGACTGCAATAATTGCATATCCGTGATTATATTTATATTTAAAAATACTACTTCGATAAGAAAAATTACATAAGTTTTTTTTAAATCTAATTGTTTTACCATTTTCTAGAGAAATAATATCTACGTATTGACATATATTTTTTAATTCTAAACCATAAGCACCAATATTTTGAATAGCTGCTGATCCTACTGAACCAGGAACTAAAGCTAAATTTTCTAATCCAAAGAGACCCATTCGTAACGTGTATTTAACTAAATCATGCCATTTTTCTCCTGAAAAAACGTGTAATAACCAAACATTTTGTTTTTCTTGAATTTTTATTCCTTTTATTTGGTTGATAATAACTATTCCTTTATAGTTTTCTAAAAAAAGAACATTGCTGCCTTCACCTAAAATTATATAAGGAAGATTATATAATTTACATGTTTTCCATATCTTAATTAATGATTGAATTGTCTTAACAAAAACAATTTTTTTTGCTGTAACATCTATTGAAAATGTGTTTAAATCTTTTAAAGATCGAGAAGATTTTTTTTTTTATACATAAAATTTTAAATACTAACGTAGTTATTTTTTTAATTTTTAAATAAAATATAATTTTTTAAAATCTAAAAAAGTTAATATAAATTTAATGTATAATATATCAAAAACATTTAGTTTTACATATTAAATTTTAATGGAACTTTTAATAATGAATTTTTTAAACCAATACCATCGAGATATAATTAAGAAAAAATTAGAAAATTTAAATGACAACATTCAATGTTCTTTTGAGTTTTTTCCTCCTAAAAGTTTAGATTCAGAAAAAAAATTATTATCTTCAGTTTTAAAATTAAGTCAATTGAAACCATTTTTTTTTTCTGTTACTTATGGAGCGAATAGTGGAGAACGAGAAAAAACTTATAATATTGTAAAAACAATACATGAACAAACAGGTATTACAACAGCTCCTCATCTCACTTGTGTCGACGCTACATTAAGTGAATTAAAAGAAATAGCAAAATTTTATTGGGAAAATGGTATTAGAAGTATAGTTGCTCTAAGGGGAGATGCGCCAAAAAAATCATATCAACATAAAATATATGCTTTAGATTTAGTTTTATTATTAAAGAAAATTGCTAATTTTGATATTTCTGTAGCTGCTTATCCAGAAATACATCCAGAAGCAAAAAATGCTCAATCTGATATTTTAAATTTAAAAAAGAAAGTTGATGCTGGTGCAAATAGAGCTATCACTCAGTTCTTTTTTAATATTGAAAGCTATTTACGTTTTCGCGACAATTGCATAAAAAATAATATAAATATTGAAATTATACCTGGTATATTACCAATTTATAATTTTGCACAACTTAAAAAATTTTCTAGTATGACTAATGTGAATATTCCTAAATGGATGTTTGAAATGTTTAACGGATTAGATAACGATTTAGTAACTCAGAAAATTATAGGTACAAACATAGTTATAGATATGGTAAAAAGTTTGTCTTATGAAGGAGTAAAGAATTTTCATTTTTACACTTTAAATCAATCAGACGTAGTATATTCTATATGTTATATGTTTGGTTTTCAAAACTAAAAAAATTATTTTTTTAATAACAAAATTTTCTTATTAATTTTTTTATAATTTTTTTAGTAGGTTCGATAAAAGAACAATCTAAATATTCATCTGCATGATGTGCTTGTTCAATAGATCCTGGTCCTAATATTAAAGTTGGTGCAATTTTTTTAAGAAAAGGTGCTTCAGTACAATAATTAGCTGTTATTGGAATTAATTTACATGAACTTTCTATTTTTTTGACGATTATGCTTTCTTTAGGAAATTCATATGGAGGTACAGAAAAAAAAAGATTTTTTAAAAAAATACGATTCGGCCATTTTTTAAAAGTTACTTGTAACATTTCTTGAACTAAAATTTCAATTTGTGTTAAAGTCAATCCGGGTATAGGTCTTATTTCGAATTTTAAATTACATAATGCGCAAATTCGATTAATTGCATTACCTCCATTTATAGAAGAAAAATTCATAGTAGGATATCCGATAGAAAATTCTTTATGACAATATTTTTTTCTTAAATACGTTTTCAATTTAAGTAATTTTTTTATAATTACATGCATAATTTCAATACTGTTAACACCATTAGAGGGATCGCTAGAATGACCAGTATTGCCGATAACATTAATAGAATAAGAGATATGTCCTTTATGTGCTTTTACTAACTGTAAAGATGTGGGTTCTCCAATTATAACACAATCTGGTTTTATACTGGTCGATTTAACAAAATGTCTAGCTCCTGACATATCAGTTTCTTCGTTTGCAGTTGCAAGAATATAAATTGGTTTTTTAATTTTTTTTATATTTATCGAGCATAAAACATCAAGTATAAAAGCAAAAAAACCTTTCATATCTACTGTTCCTAGTCCATATAATTTATTTTTTTGCTTAGTTAGTTTAAAAGGATCTTTTGTCCATGAATGTTCATCGAAGTCAACAGTATCTGTATGTCCAGAAAGTAAAAGACCTCCTGTTCCATTACCAAAAGAAGCTAACATATTAAATTTATTTGTATTCGGAATGTTTTGTGTTTTTATTGAAAATTTTAGTTCAGAAAAATAATTAGATAATAAATCAATTAAAATTTTATTACTTTGATCAAGTGTTTTCTTTTGACTACTAATAGTAGGTATTTTAATTAATGATTCATATATTTCAATAAAAGAAGGTATTTTTCTTATCATTTAAGTGGTTTTTGTTTAGGTAATTTATTAAAATTTCTTAAAATTATAATTTATTTTAATTATTTATAAAACAAAAAATTAAATAAAAAATTTCAATAAAATTTAGTAATTAATAAAATGTATTTTTTTAAAAATTTAACGAATTCATTTTTTTTAATACTTTTTTATTTTTAAGGTTTATTCATTTATGTTGAATGTGTTAATTGTTGGCGCTAGTGGATATGCTGGTGCAGAATTAGTTAATTATATTAACCGTCATATGTTTTCTAAAATTAAAAAAATTTTTGTTTCAGAAAATAGTTCAAGTATAGGTAAGTTGTTTTCAGAACTGCATCAACAATTTACAAATATTATAGATTTACCATTTGAAGCAATTAATCGTTCTACTTTAATTGATAAAGATATTGATGCTGTTTTTTTGGCTACAGATCATCATGTTAGTCATTCTCTCGTGCCTTTTTTTTTATCTCTTAATTGTGTTGTTTTTGATTTATCCGGTGCTTATAGAGTTAAAAATACTGATACTTATCTAAAGTATTATAAATTCTCTCATAAACATCAAGATATTTTAAAACAATCTGTATATGGATTAGCTGAATGGAATCAGAAAGAAATTAAAAAAGCTCAATTAATTGCCGTACCAGGTTGTTATGCAACGTGTATACAATTAGCATTAAAACCTCTTATAAAATCAAACGTTTTAGATAAAAAATTTATTCCTATTATTAATGCTATAAGTGGTGTTAGCGGAGCTGGTAGAAAAGCCAGTATTACTAATAGTTTTTGTGAAGTTAGTTTACATCCATATAATATTTTTACTCATCGTCATACTCCTGAAATCATAGAACATTTAGGCATTCCAGTAATTTTTATTCCAAATTTAGGTTCTTTTTCACGTGGAATTATTGCTACTATTACATGTCAGTTAAATTCTAATTTTAGATTACAGGATATTTATAATTTATATAATTCAGTTTATAAAGAAAAACCATTGATTAGAATATATCAAAAAAACTTTCCCAGTATTAAAGCTGTGGTAAAGTTACCTTTTTGTGATATTGGATTTATAATTAAAGATAAATATATTGTTATTATAGCTGCTGAAGATAATTTATTGAAAGGTGCAGCTGCACAAGCTGTACAATGTTTTAACATTCGTTTTGGATTTTCGGAAATTGAATCAATTATTTAAATGAGGTATTTTTTGATGATGAATCCCTTAGTTATTAAATTAGGTGGAGTTCTTTTAGAAAGTGATGATGCAATGATGCGTTTATTTAAAGCACTCATTGATTATCAAATATCTAACAAACGACATATTTTAATAATTCATGGAGGAGGACGATTAATAGACGATTTAATGAATAAATTATCATTGCCTGTTGAGAAAAAAAACGGCTTACGAATCACCGAATCTGAACATATTAATATTATTACAGGTGCGTTAGCGGGAACTGCTAATAAAATTCTGCTTTCATGGGCGTTAAAATATAAAATAAATGCTGTCGGTTTATGTTTAGCAGATGGAAAAAGTGTAAAAGTAGAAAAATTAGATAAGAATTTAGGGCATGTAGGAAAAGCTAAACCAGGTTCTCCTCTTTTTTTGACAAAATTATGTGAACAAGGTATTTTGCCGATTATTAGTTCTATAGGTATTACAGATGATGGTTTATTAATGAATGTTAATGCAGATTTAGCTGCTATGGCTTTAGCCACTACTTTAGAAGCAAATTTAATTTTATTATCTGACATAAGTTCAATATTAGATGGTAAAGGTCAAAGAATTCCAGAAATAAATTCTTCTCAAGCTAAAAGATTAATATCTCAGGGTATTATTACTAATGGTATGATTGTTAAGGTTAATGCTGCTTTAGAAGCTGCTCATGTTTTACAACGTCCTATAGATATTGCTAGTTGGCAAAATACAGATGAACTTAAATTGTTATTTGACGGCATAAATATTGGTACTCGAGTTGTAGTATAGTCTAATTATAATAGGTTTTAAAAATATTATGAATAATCTTAAAAAAGTTGTTTTAGCATATTCAGGTGGTTTAGATACTTCAGCAATCATTCCTTGGTTAAAAGAAAATTATCACGTTGATGTTGTAGCTTTTGTAGCGAATATAGGTCAATCAAAAGAAGATTTAAATGGTATTGAAAAAAAAGCACTGCAATCTGGTGCTATTAGTTGCCACGTTTTTGATTTAAAAGAAGAATTCATAAAAGATTATGTATATCCAGTCTTAAAAACAGGTGCTTTATATGAAGGGAATTATTTATTAGGTACAGCAATGGCTAGACCTATTATTGCGAAAAAGCAAGTAGAATTTGCTTCGAAAATTGGAGCAAAATTTTTGTGTCATGGCGCTACTGGTAAGGGTAACGATCAAGTTCGTTTTGAGATCGCTTATGCTGCATTGGCACCTCATATGAAAGTAATTGCTCCTTGGCGTGAATGGAATCTTAATTCAAGAGAATCATTATTAGAATATTTACGCAAAAAAAATATTTCAACGTCAGCAACTTTAGAAAAAATTTATAGTAAAGATGAAAATTCTTGGCATATTTCTACAGAAGGAGGTTTGCTTGAAGATCTTTGGAATAGACCAAATCCAGATTGTTGGAATTGGACAGTAGAACTAGAAGATGCTCCAGAAAAACCAGAATATATTTCACTAATAGTAAAAAAAGGATCTGTTATATCTGTTAACAATGAATATTTAACTCCTTTGAAATGTATACAAAAATTGAATGAAATTGGTTCTAAACATGCTATAGGAAGAATAGATATTGTTGAAAATAGACTTATTGGTATTAAGTCTAGAGGTTGTTACGAAACTCCAGGTGGTACTATTATGACTATAGCACTCAGAGCAATTGAACAGTTGGTTTTTGATCGAGAGAGTTTTAAATGGAGAGAAAAAATTGGTTTAGAAATGTCCTCAGTTGTTTATGATGGACGTTGGTTTACTCCAATTCGTGAATCATTGCAAGCTGCTGCAGATTCTTTATCTTCTGAAGTAAACGGTGAAGTGGTATTGAAACTGTACAAAGGAAATGCGATTCCCGTACAAAAAAAATCTTCAAATTCTTTATATTCTGAAGAATATGCAACTTTTGGTGCAGATGAAGTTTATAAACACTCTGACGCCGAAGGTTTTATTCGTCTTTTTTCTCTTTCTTCTAGAATACGTGCTCAAAACAAGTTAAAATAAAATATGTAAATATTTTTTACTTTTTAATTAATTTTTAAATCATTATTTCATAGAGAAAATATATGTCGCTTTGGGGTGGAAGATTCCTTGATGAATCTAACGAAATGTTTAAAAAATTTAATGCTTCTTTACCTTTTGATTATGTTTTAGCTAAAGAGGATATATTTGCATCTATTGCTTGGTCTAAATCTCTCTTTGAAGTTGGTGTTATTACTCAAGAAGAGCAAAAAAAAATAGAGTCTGCGTTAATTTTTTTAAAAAAAGAAATTTATAATAATCCAAAAAAAATTCTTGAGAGTGATCATGAAGATATTCATAGTTGGATAGAAGCTAATCTTATCAAAAAAATAGGTGAACTAGGTAAAAAACTACATACTGGTCGTAGTAGAAACGATCAAATTACAACTGATTTAAAATTATGGTGTAAAAGAAAAATTTTTGTTTTATTAGATAGTATTATTAACTTACAAAAAAATTTTATTTTTGTTGCTGAATTAAATTATGATATTATAATGCCAGGTTATACCCATTTACAACGCGCTCAACCAATTACATTTTCTTATTGGTGTTTAGCTTATATACAAATGTTAAAACGTGATGCTAGTCGTTTGAAAGATATTTTAAAGAGATTAGATGTTAGTCCATTAGGTTCTGGAGCTTTATCTGGAACAGCATGGAATATTAATAGAAAAAAACTTGCTATATCGATGGGTTTTAATTCAGAAACTGATAATGCACTTGATAGTGTCTCTGATAGAGATTATGTTATAGAATTGTTATCTGCTTCTTCAATTAGTATGACTCATTTATCTCGATTTTCTGAAGATTTGATTTTTTTTAACTCTAGTGAAGCTAATTTCATTGAATTATCTGATTCTATTACATCTGGCTCGTCCTTAATGCCTCAAAAAAAAAATCCAGATGCATTGGAACTGATACGTTCTAAATGTGGTCGTGTTCATGGTGCTCTAGTTTCTATCTTGGTTGTTTTAAAATCTCTTCCCTTGTCCTACAATAAAGATCTTCAAGAAGATAAAGAAGGTCTTTTTGATTCGCTTAAAACTTGGCATGATTCTTTATCAATAGCTAGTTTAGTTCTAAAAAATATAAAATTAAATCGCTCTTCTTGTCGTCAAGCTGCAGAAAAAGGTTATTCTAATGCGACAGAAATTGCGGATTATTTAGTAAAAAAAGGTATGACTTTTCGTGAAGCACATAATATATCTGGTCAATTAGTACTACGAGCTATTAATGAAAAAAAATCCTTAAATGATTTAGATTTATCTATATTTCAAAAATATAGTACTCTTATTACTGATGATATATATGAAAATATTACGTTAGAAGCATGTCTTGAAAAGCGATCTTCTAAAGGTGGAGTGGCGTTCAATGAGATACGCAAACAGATTATAGAAGAAAAAGAAAGATTGAATATTTTATAAAAAACTAATTTTTAATTAAAAAATTTTTTTATTTTTAAATTTTATAAGATATTTAAATTTTTTAAATTCTAAAATTAAAGTTAATTTTTATAAAAGAATATTTTTTTAAACTATGAAATATAGGATTTTTATTGTATGAAAGATATATTATTTTTTATTTCTAATAATTTAGTACTTAGTTTTATATGGTTTTTTTTTCTTATTTCAATAGTTTTTTTAAGTACTAAAAATATGTATTTAAAATCTAAAATTATTAATAACTTTCATGCAATAAAACTAATAAATGAAAATAATGCTATCGTAATTGATACACGATCTGTCGAATTATATAATTCGGGTCATATTGTAAATGCTATTAATATTCCGTTCAAAAATATTTATTCAAAAAAAATAAAAGAGTTAGATTTATCTAAATCTATTCCTATTATTCTTATTATAGATTCATTCGATGATTATAATAAATATATTAAAAAATTCATTAAATGTGGATTAGATAAAATTTATTTTTTAAAGAATGGGATGGATTCTTGGAATACAGAACACTTACCTACTACTTTTAATAAAAAAAATAATTTTCTAAAATAGACTGTTAAATTAAGATTTAAAATCCAATGTTTTTAACATTTAAAATATAAATTTTACTAATTTTAATGGATAGTATATGTCAGAAAAACAATTGAAAAAGAAATCTTTTGAAATTCAGAGAATTTATATAAAAGATGCCTCTTTTGAAGCTCCAAATACTCCAAATATTTTTCATAAAAAATGGGATCCTACAATAAAATTTAATTTAAATACAGTTTCTAAAAAATTAGAACAAAATATTTTTGAGACCACTTTACAAGTAAGAGTGATAGTAAAAAGCGAGAAAAATTTAGTTTTTTTATGCGATGTTCATCAAGTGGGTATTTTTTTTATTTCTTATTTAAATGAAAAAGAATTAAAACATTGTCTAGGATCTTATTGTCCAAATATTTTATTTCCTTATGCTAGAACATGTATATCCAGTTTAGTATCTTATGGTAGTTTTCCGCAATTGAATCTTGCACCTATTAATTTTGATGATATTTTTTATAAAAATTTAAAATTTGAAAAAGATAATTTTAATCAAAAAGACAATTTTTAATTTTTATTGGTTTTATAAATTAAACTAATTTATTTTAAATACTGTTGTAAGGAGGAGGAAATTATGTGTTCTTTAGAAGTCTTAGAGCTATGGAATATAATAAAGCATGAAGCTCAAAATGTATTAAGAAAAGAACCAGTTTTATCAAAGTTTTATCAAGAAAGTATATTAAATCATAAAAAAATAAGTGGTTCTTTAAGTTATATATTATCTAATAAATTATCAACATCGATGATATCCGAAAAAAAATTATATAATATTTTTAATGATATATATTTAAATAATGTATTTATAATGAATTCTGTAGCTAAAGATATAAAAGCAGTATTACAACGTGATCCAGTCGTAAAAAATTATTTAACCCCTCTTTTATATTTAAAAGGTTTTCAAGCTTTAGAAGCATATAGATTAAGTAATTATCTTTGGAATATGAAAAAATATGAGTTATCTACATACCTACAAAGTAGAACATCTACTGTTTTTTCAGTAGATATTCATCCTGGTGCTTCCATTGGTTCTGGAATCATGTTTGATCATGCAACTGGGATTGTTATTGGAGAAGGTGTAATTATAGAGAATGACGTTTCAATTTTTCATTCAGTAACTTTAGGTGGAACAGGTAAAAACAGCGGTAAAAATAGACATCCTACAATTAGAAAAAAAGTTACTATAGGTGCTGGAGCAAAAATATTAGGTAATATTGAAGTTGGTAAAGGAGTAAAAGTAGGAGCTGGATCTGTGGTTTTAAAAAATATCCCCCCATTTGTTACTGTTGCAGGTGTTCCCGCTAAAATTATTAAAAAAGTTAAAACTAGTGAAAAAAAATTTTTTCAAGAGGAAAATAATAATTTAATACGTCATTTAGAATTTTTTCAATATGGAGAAGGTATCTAATTTATATATATTTTTTTTGAAATTAAAACTCCTGTTTCTTTCTTAAGAATATAGTTTATATATTACTATTTTTTAGTACAGAAGTTTTATTTTCGATAATATTAGATATATTTCGTTTACACTAATCATCTAAAAAACTACGTAATACTTCTGATCTACTTGGATGACGGAGTTTTCTTAATGCTTTTGCTTCTATTTGTCTTATTCTTTCTCGAGTAACATCAAATTGTTTTCC
Organism: uncultured Buchnera sp.; assembly: GCF_913776765.1. Classification (NCBI taxonomy): domain Bacteria; kingdom Pseudomonadati; phylum Pseudomonadota; class Gammaproteobacteria; order Enterobacterales; family Erwiniaceae; genus Buchnera; species uncultured Buchnera sp. Next base: position 15,847 of record NZ_CAJYPO010000001.1, on the reverse strand, counting down.
CACTTCTTCTAAAGTATGATCAGTGTTCATATCAATTCCAAAACGCATGCGAAGTACCTTTGCTTCACGAGCTGTAAGACCTGATAAAACATCATGTGTTGCTGATCTTAAGCTTTCAGATGTAGCTGAATCAAGTGGCAATTCTAATGTAGTATCTTCTATAAAATCACCTAAATGTGAATCATCATCATCGCCAATAGGTGTTTCCATAGATATTGGTTCTTTAGCTATTTTTAAAACTTTTCTAATTTTATCTTCAGGAATTAACATTTTTTCAGAAAGTTCTTCTGGAGTTGGTTCTCGTCCTATTTCTTGAAGCATTTGTCTAGAAATTCGGTTAAGTTTATTAATAGTTTCTATCATATGTACAGGAATTCGAATAGTTCGTGCTTGATCAGCAATAGAACGAGTAATAGCTTGTCTAATCCACCAAGTTGCATAAGTTGAAAACTTATAGCCTCGACGATATTCAAATTTATCTACTGCTTTCATAAGTCCAATATTACCTTCTTGAATTAAGTCTAAAAATTGTAGTCCTCTATTAGTATATTTTTTTGCAATAGAAATAACTAATCTTAAGTTAGCTTCTACCATTTCTTTTTTTGCTCTTTTAGCTTTAGCCTCTCCAATAGACATTCTTTTATTAATGTCTTTAACTTGTTCGATTGTTAAACCTGTTTCTTTTTCTATTTGACTTAGTTTTTTTATGCTAGAAAAAACTTTTTCTTTAATTCCTTCTAACTTTTCAGACCACGGTTGATTTGAATTTTGTTCTTTTTTAAACCAGTTTTCATCAGTTTCTTTTCCTGAAAAAATTTTTAAAAATATTTTTTTAGGAATTTTACATTCTTCAATACATAGTTTCATAATCGTTCTTTCTTGTATTCTCACTCTATCCATCATATTCCTCATGTTATTAACTAAATGATCAAATTGTTTTGGCACCAATCTAAATTGTTTAAAAATTTCTGAAAGATTATAAATTTCTAACAATGAATCTTTGTGATTTCTATTTTTATTTTTAATTGTATTGCTTGTATTAGTATATTGCTTTCGTAATTCTGTAAATTTTTCATTAGCTAGCTCTGGATCAATGCTATTTTCATCTTCGTTTTCATCTTCGTTTTCATCTTCGTTTGCATTATTATCATGGGTGATATCATCTAAAATTTCAGAACCAATATGTATTGTCGCTGTAGGATGAGAGAATATTTCTTCTGCATTTGGATCTACAAAGCCTGTTATTATATCAGATAATCGTATTTGACCAGTTTTAATTCGATCATATTGTTCTAAAAGATAAGTAATAGCTTCTGGATATTCTGATACAGAAGATTGAACTTGATTAATTCCTTCTTCAATTCTTTTAGCTATATCAATTTCACCTTCTCTTGTTAGCAATTCAACAGTGCCCATTTCCCGCATATACATACGAACAGGATCGGTAGTTCTTCCTAATTCTGATTCAACACTTGATAAAACTTGTGTAGCAGCTTCAACTGCATCTTCGTCTGTATCTGTATTTATTTCATTTAAAATTAAATCATCTGCATCAGGTGCTTCTTCGACGACTTGAATTCCCATATCATTAATCATCTGAATAATGTCATCGATTTGTTCAGAATCAATAATTTCTTCTGGTAGATGATCATTAACTTCGGCATAGGTTAAATACCCTTGCTCCTTACCATGTGTAACAAGCAGCTTAAGTTGTGACTGTGGGTTTTGCTCCATAGGAAAATATCCAAATTTTTATTGATTTAATGAATATTAATTGACTTTTTTTAGTCAATAATGAATAATGATTGTTTTTTTTAATTTAAACTAAAGTAATTTTAATTAAAATTATTTTTTTTTGATAATTTTTTATTAATAGACCAAATCTCTTTTTTTTCGTCTATCGTCAATCCCTTAACTCTTTCTTTTGCAATTAATTTTTCTTGTCTTTTTTCTAGAATTTTACTGTATGTGTTTTTTAATAAATCTACAAACATATTTCGAATTTTTTCTTTAATTATCATATGATCCCATTTAGATAAAATTTTTAAAATATTAATTATTTTACTGTTTCTGTAAAACTCTAATAATTGACCTGTGTTAAAATTTGGATTATCAGAACATGTTTTCAAAATTTCTAAAAAAATAGGCAGTCCTTTTATTTTTTCATTTTCAAATTTTTTTGTTGAAGATACTAATTTGGCTAAATTAGGATTTTGAATAAGTAAACTTATAAGAATTCGCATAGGAGTATGTTTAATTTGAAATTGTAAATTTTTATTTTTTCTTTCTTTTTCATATAAAAATTTTTCAAATTGATAATCATCTAAAATTCCTATTATTCTAGCTAATATTTGTCGTAAATAAATTCTTATTGTATCACTAGATATACAGTTTATTAAAGGTAAAGCACGTACACTTAAGTGGAACTTATCATCATTAGATGATAAATCAACGTTTTTTAAAATATTTTTAAAAAAAAATTTTGACATTGTAAGAGCATTGTCAATACGTAATTGAAATTTTTTTTTACCTTCTTTTTTTATAATTGTATCGGGATCTTCATTTTTAGGTAACATTATAAATTTTATACTTTTTTCATCAGATATATATGGTAATGCAATTTTTAAAGTTCTCCAAGAGGCATTTCTACCTGCATCATCACCATCGTAACAGTATATAACTGTATTAGTATGACGAAAAAGCATCTGTATATGTTCTTTTGTTATAGATGTACCTAATGATGAAACTACATATTCAATATTATATTGTGTTAACATAATAACATCTATATATCCTTCTACAACTAGTAGATGTTTTGGTTTAGAGTGTTTTTTTTTCACTTGATATAATCCATAAATTTGTTTTCCTTTATGAAAAATATCAGTTTCATGTGAATTAAGATATTTTGGTAAAATATTATTTGTTATTGAACGTCCTCCAAAACTTGTAATTCTTCCATGTTGATCATGTATAGGAAAAATGATACGCCCTTGAAAGGGATCATACACATATCCATTTTTATTAGTAGAAATTATTTTGTAATATAATAAATCTTTTTCAAAATCTTTTTTTATATTGAATTTTTTAGAAAATAAATTCCATTTATTACTTGAAAATCCAATACAAAAAAAATCAATCATATTTTTGTTGATTCCTCTTTTAATTAAGTATTTTTTTGCTGAATCAGTAAAAATAATGTTTTTTTGATATAATTTAGATATTTCATTCATTAATGAATATAATTTTTGTTTTTTTAGATAATAGTTTTTTTCAGTTATACTTTTTTTATTAAATGGAATTTCAATACTATGAATTGCAGCGAGTTCTTCAATACTTTCTACAAAATTTAAATTATCGTAGTTAATTAAAAAATCAATTGCGTTTCCATGTGCATTACATCCAAAACAATAATAAAATTGTTTTTCATAATTTACAGTAAAAGATGGGGTTTTATCATTATGGAAAGGACAATGAGTTTGATAATTTTTACCATTTTTTTTTAATTTTATTCGTGTTTCTATAAGTTCAACAATATTTGTACGAAATAATAGTTCATTAATAAAATATTTAGGTATTGTTCCAGACATATATTTTTTATATGGTAGAATAAAATTCCGTTCTTAAAAAAGAACGGTTTTTTAGTTTTTTAAGAAATATATTAATACATACGAATACGTCTTGCATTTTCTCTTGTCAGCTTTTTTGCGAGACGTTTGACAGCAGAAGCTTTGGCACGTTTTCGTTCAGTAGTGGGTTTTTCGTAAAATTCTCTTCTTCGAATTTCAGCTAAAATACCAGCTTTTTCACAAGATCTTTTAAAACGACGAAGTGCTACATCAAAAGGCTCATTTTCACGTACTTTTATTATTGGCATTCAAATTTTACCTCTATTGTTTTTACTTGATAGGTATAAAAAATTAATAATTAATATTTTTTTAAATATAGAATAGATCCTATCTCAATTAAGATTATTTTGTAAAGTAGCATTATCTTTTATTTATTTTGATTTTTTCACTTTTTTAAAAAACTTATTAAGTAAATTATTTTCAATAATATCCATTTTATCAATATTAATTATTTTATTTTAAATTAATTTTATAGGTGTATAAAAAATGAAAGTTTTAGGTATTGAAACATCTTGCGATGATACTGGTATAGCTATTTATGATGTTTCTAAAGGTTTATTAATTAATGAATTGCATAGTCAGAAAAAAATACATGCTAATTACGGTGGTATTATTCCAGAATTAGCAGCGCGTGAACATACAAGGAAAATAATTTTTTTGTTAGATAAAATTTTTAAAAAAAAAAATATTATGAAGGAAATTGATCTTATTGCATATACTGCGGGACCTGGTTTAGTTGGTTCTTTATTAGTCGGTGCTACATTTGCATGTTCTTTGGGTTTTGCTTTAAATATTCCTGTTTTACCTGTCAATCATATGGAAGCGCATTTATTATCACCAATGTTAGAGTATAAGTCAATTGAATTTCCATTTATTGCATTATTAGTTTCTGGAAAGCATACACAAATAATTGCTGCTTATAAATTAGGAAAATATGAAATATTAGGAAATTCTTTAGATGATGCTGCAGGTGAAGCTTTTGATAAAACATCAAAAATGCTGGGATTAAAATATCCAAATGGACGTGAATTATCTAATTTAGCAGCTAAGGGAATAAAAAATTACTTTTATTTTCCTCGACCTATGATACATCATTCAAGTTTAAATTTTAGTTTTTCAGGTTTAAAAACTTTTACTTCTAAAGTTATCAACAATAAAATTTTAAATATTCAACAAAAAGCTAATATTGCAAGAGCTTTTGAAGATGCAGTAATCGATGTATTGTTAATTAAAACTAAAAAAGCATTATATAAGAAAGGATGGAAACGTCTAGTTATAGCAGGTGGTGTCAGTGCAAATTCTTCATTACGAAAAAGATCGAAAGATATGATGAAAAAAGTTTTTAATGGAAAACTTTTTTGTTCTCAATTAAAATTCTGTACAGATAATGGTGCAATGATTGCTTATCTTGGATCATTGCGTTATAAAGAGGCGAGCATAATTTCTTCATTAGAAATACTTGTTAAACCAAAATGGCCTATAGATAATTTATCTCATATTTAATAAGTATTATTCTTATATGTAAGAATGGTTTTTTTGATATAAATTTTTATTTTTTATTTTTAATGTAGCAAATCAAATCTTTAATAGTTAATATTTTCATTTTTTTAGATTTCGAAAATTTTATAATTTCAGGTGTTCGAGACATAGATCCATCTTTGTTGGTTAATTCACAAATTACTCCATATGGTTTAAAACCAGCAAGTGAAACCATTTCGACAGCTGCCTCTGTATGTCCTGCTCTTGCTAATATTCCTCCGCTATTTGCTCTGAGAGGAAATACATGTCCTGGTCTGTTTAAATCACTAGGCTTGGCATCATCTGCTGTAGCTGTTTTTATAGTAGTTAATCGATCTTTTGCTGATACACCAGTAGAAACACCTTTTGAAGCTTCTATTGTGACTGTAAATCCAGTACGGTAAGTACTGGTATTGTTTTTAACCATCATAGGTAAATCTAGCTTTTTACGTTTAGATTCTGTTATACATAAACATACAATACCACTACCATATCTAATTGTTAGCGCCATTTGCTCGACTGTCATCTTTTCGGATGAAAAAACCAGATCTCCTTCATTTTCACGTTTTTCATCATCTAATATAATAATACCTTCACCTAATTGTAAGGAATATATAGCGTTTTCAACACGTTCTATAGGGTTTCCAAATTCAGAAAGCAGTGTTTGGTTCATTTTGAAAACCTTCTTATATTTATTAAATAAAAAATTTTAAAAAATCAGGAATAATTAAAAATTAAATATTTTTATTATATATTGAATAAAATTTAAGAGCAATGTGGAAACATATAGTTTTTAACTATATTTATGTATCTTTTTTTATACCTAAGTATTACTAATAATATTTAGATATAAAATTATTTTTGAAAAAATTTTTGTTTTTATAAAAAACGCAAAAAAATTTTTATTAATTTTAAAGTATAATACTAGATGTTTAAAGCTGTATTTAATTGATTAATTGTTAGTGTTTCAGTACCTATTTTTTGTACTACTATACTAGCCCCAACATTTGCGTAAAAACAAGCTTCTTCTAACGAATATCCTGTAGCTAAAGAAGAAGCTATTATTGAAATCACAGTATCTCCTGCACCTGTTACGTCTAATGCTATTTTAGATATAGCTGGAAAATGTATAGGTTGTTTTTCAGGTTGAAACAGAGTCATACCATTTTTCGCACGAGTAACTAATAATGCTGATAAATTTAATTCAGATACTAACTTTATTCCTCGTTGTAATATTTCTTTTTCTTCGTAACATTTTCCCACTATTTGTTCAAATTCAGAAAGATTTGGTGTTAATAAAGTAGCACCAGAATATTTTTTAAAATCTAATCCTTTTGGATCTATAAGTATAGGAACGGACATTTTTTTTGCTAAATTAATAATTTTTTTTACATTAACTAATGTACCTTTTGCATAATCCGAAAGTACTAAAACTTTATAATATGTTAATGAGTTAATAATTTTTTCATATAATAAATTAAATTTTTTTGAAATATATTTTTCTTGAAAATCTAATCTAATTAACTGTTTATCTTCTGATAAAATTCTGATTTTTGTGATTGTTTTATTTTTTTTTATACTAATCAAATCAGGATAAATTCTGATATGATTAAGTAGTTTTTTTAATATTAAACCTTCATAATCTGTACCAATAAAACCAATTATTTTAGAGTTACCACCAATTTCTGCGATATTTTTGGCAACATTTGCAGCGCCACCTGGTTGTTTTTTTATTTTATTAATTGGCGCAATTGGTAGTGATTCTTCTAATAATACATAGTAATTTTTACTATACCAATAGCAATCTAATATAAGGTCTCCAACGACAAGAACAAGTGCATTTTTAAAATTAATTAATTTTTTTTTCATGGTAATCTCTTTAAATTATATAAAATTGTTAATTGCTACTTTTAAATTAAAATAATTCAGTAAAAATAAATGAGTGTTTTTTAGGTTTTTAATCCTAAAAGTTAATTAATTTTTTTATATATTATATAAAAAATTATTACAAGATTTTATTTTTATAAAATTTAGATAATTATTTAATATATTTTATTCTTTCTATTATAGAATAGAATTCTATTTTTTAGTATGGGAAAATTTTTATGAAAATATATTTAGTAGGAGGAGCTGTTCGTGATAGTTTATTAAATTTACCAATTAAAGATAGAGATTGGGTAGTAGTAGGAGGTACAAAGGAAATATTATTAAAAAAAAAATTTCAACAAGTAGGAAAAGATTTTCCTGTTTTTTTACATCCAGAAACACACGAAGAATATGCTTTAGCAAGAAAAGAAAGAAAATCTGGTAAAGGATATACTGGTTTTTATACTGAATTTAATTCTGATGTTACACTAGAAGAAGATTTGATTAGACGTGATTTGACTATTAATGCTATTGCTAAAGATGAATACGGTAATTATATTGATCCTTTTCAAGGTAAAAAAGATTTAGAACTTCGATTATTGCGTCATGTTTCAGACTCCTTTATAGAAGATCCATTGCGTGTTTTACGTACAGCAAGATTCGCAGCTAGTTTGGCTCATTTAGGTTTCTATATCGATAAGAAAACAATGATTTTAATGTCTAAGATGGTAAAAAAAAATGAACTTTTATATTTGACTAAAAATAGAATTTGGAATGAAACTGAAAAAGCTTTTAAAACCTCTAATCCTCATGTTTATTTTCAAGTTTTATATTCTTGTAAAGCATTATATTCTGTTTTTCCAGAAATTTATTTTCTATATGAAAGAAAAAGATTTTCTTCTCCACTTTTTCAAAATTTATATAATAGCTGTTTTTTATCAATGGGTTTATCTAAGATACGTATTTTAACTAAAGATATTTCCATACAATTTTCTTATTTATGCCAATTTTTACCTCAAAAAATAGAATTTTCTTCTACAAAAAAAAATTATGATGAGTATGCTGCTACATTTGTAAAACGTTTATGTAATCGTTTTGACGTTCCATTAAATATCCGAGAATTAGCAGTTTTAAATGCTGGTTTTTATGTTTTTTTAAATTCAATTCACTATCAGTCTTCTAAAAATATTGTTGATATGTTCTCAAAAATAGATGCTTGGAGAAAACCAGATCGAATCTATAAATTATCGTTTTTATCTGATTTTAATTTATTCCATCATAATCAAAACAAAATATTTAATTTTAAATTAAAAACTGGTTTTTTAAAAAAATGTTTTTTTATTGTCAAAGATGTTTCTGTTAAAAAAATTTTGAATCAAGGTTTTAAAGGCTATAATATTAGAAATGAACTAAATAAATTAAGAGTTAAAAAACTTGAATTATGGCGTATGAAAAAAAAATATTTTTTTTTAAAAAAATAAATTCTATTATTTATTTTAAAAAATAAATCAATCCTGCTATTAAAAAACGATAAATTCCAAAAAATGTTAACGATACTTTATTAAGTATCTTAATTAGTTTTTTTATGAAGATAAAAGAAACAAGAAAGGATACAGCGAATCCACTAAAGAAATATGAAATATTTAACATATTAATATTATGAATGTTTTTTATCAAATCTAAAACTGATGCTCCTGTTATCAATGGAATTGAAATAATAAAAGAAAAATTTATTGCAACTGAACGTTTTAAACCTAATAATATTGCTATTGCGATACTGGCTCCAGATCTTGAAAATCCTGGATATAAACATAGAGTTTGAAAACATCCAATAATTAATGATTGTACTAAATTTATATCGTTGATAGAATTAGTTTTTAATTTTTTTGGTTTAAACATTTCAGCAATTATTAGAAAAAATCCACCTAATACTAATGCATACATCACGTTAATAGGATTAAATAGCAATTTAATTTTATTATAAAACATTAATCCTAAAAAAATTGTCGGTAAAATAGAAATAAGAATATGTGTGTTTTTTGTTTTTTTGTTTTCTTTTTTCATTGGCAATCGTAATATTTTTAGAATTTTTTTGTAAAAAAATAAAAAAACTGCCAAAGTAGATCCAAGTTGAACAAATATTTCTAATATTTTAGTATCTTTGTTTTCTATATTTAACCAATGAACAAAAATAATCATATGTCCTGTAGATGAAATAGGAAAAAATTCAGCTATTCCTTGTACTATTCCTATAGTAGTAGAAATAATTATATTATGAAGACAAAACATGTCTTTTCCTTATCTTTATGTTAAAACGGTACTAAATAATAGCACCGTTTTTATATTAAAAATCAATTATATAAAGACATAATAACTGTTTTTCCAGCAATAATTGTACCTGATGATTTTTCTATTTTTTTAAATTTTTCTATATTAGATATTACAACTGGTGTTAAAATAGAATGAGCTTTCTCTTTTAATAAATTTAAATCAAATAAGATAATAGTATCTCCTATTTTTACTTTTTGATTATCTTTTGCTATTTTTGTAAAACCTTCTCCTTTTAATTTTACTGTATCAATTCCAAAATGTACGAATAATTCTACTCCATCTTCTGAAATAATTGAAAAGGCATGCATACTATTTAGTATTTTCCCAATTGTACCGTTCATTGGTGAAAGCATTTTATTTCCTGAGGGATTAATAGCTATTCCATCACCGACAATTTTTTTAGAAAAAACAACGTCTGGTACATCTTCAATATTTATTATATCACCTGATAAAGGTGCTAAAATATCTATTTTTTTTGAATATTTAGGTTTTTTTTTATTAAAAAAATTAGACAAGAAACTCATTTTTTTTCTCCTAAGTCTTTTTATAAATTAAATTTTTATTTTTCCTTAAATAATAAATTTATTTAATAGATCTAAAATTTCTTTTGTAGTTGCTGCGTTTAATACCTTTTTAGCCAATTCTTGAGATTTTGAAAAAGATGTTTTACGAATAATTTTTTTAATTTTAGGAATGCTTGTTGAACTCATACTAAATTCATCTAAACCCATACCTAATAAAAGTGCAGTAACGCGTTCATCTCCTGCCAATTCTCCACACATACCTGTCCACTTTCCATGTAAATGTGATATATCAATAACTTTTTTAATTAATTTTAAAACAGCGGGATTTATAGGATTATAAAGATGTGAAATTAAATCATTTCCTCTATCTACTGCTAAAGTATATTGTGTTAAATCATTAGTACCGATACTAAAAAAATCAACTTCTTTTATTAGATGTTCTGCTATTATGGCTGATGCAGGAGTTTCTATCATAATTCCAATTTTAATATTTTTATCAAATATCAAATGTTCTTTTTTTAATTCAATTTGAAGTTTTTGAATTTCAATTTTTAACGTTCTAATTTCTTCTACTGATATAATCATAGGAAATAAAATACAAATTTTACCAAATGCAGAAGCTCTAAGAATTGCTCTTAATTGTGCATGTAAAATTTCTTTACGATCCATTGAAATACGTATAGCTCTCCATCCTAGAAAAGGGTTTTCTTCTTTTGGTAAATTCATGTATGGAAGATCTTTATCGCCACCAATATCCATGGTTCTGACAATAACTGACTTATTTTCCATTGATTCTACAATTTCTTTATATGCTTGAAATTGTTCGTTTTCAGTAGGAAGTGTACTTCTTCCCATAAATAAAAATTCTGTTCTATATAAACCTATGCATTCAGCACCATTTTTTTTTGCCGAATCAATGTCTTGAATATTTCCAATATTAGATCCGATTTTAATATTATGTCCATCGGTAGTAGTGGCATATAAGTTTTTTAACTTTTTTAAATTTTCTTTCTTAAAAAAATATTTTTTTTCTACTTGTTTTTTTTCATTGATTTGTTGATTAGATGGATTAATAATAATTTCATTATTAATAGAATCTAAAATAATGAAATCGTTATTTTTTACTTTTTTAGTTATATTCACAGTACCTACAATAGCTGGTATTTCAAGTGATCTAGCCATGATCGATGTATGTGATGTTGGACCACCTAAATCTGTAATAAACCCTAAAATATATTTTAAATTGATTTGTGCTGTTTCTGAAGGAGTAAGGTCTTTTGAGATTAAAATAACTTGGTTTTTTATATTGTTTAAATCAACAATACTAATATTAAGTATATTTTTTAGTAAACGAGCACCAATATCTCTTACATCAATCGCTCTGTTTTTCAAATATTCATCTTTTATTTCTTCTAATGCTTTGGCTTGTCCTTCAATAATAAATTTAGTGGCTTCTGCAGCTGATATTTTTTTTTCTTTGATTAAATCAATTATTTCTTTTTCTAGTTCTTCATCTTCAAGAAGCATTATATGACCTTCGAAGATACCTTCTTTTTTCTTTCCAAATTTTTCGCCTGTGGCTATTTTTATTTCTGTTAGTTGTTTTACTGATTTTTTTCTACCGTCAAAGAATTTATTTATTTCTGTTTTGATATTTTCAGTAGAAATAATTTTCCGGTTAATGACAATTTCTTCGTTTTTTAATAAAAGTACATTGCCAAAAGCTATACCCGGTGATGCTAAAATGCCTGAAATCATAACATTACCTTAATTATAAAGTTTATTTATTTTAGAGGGGGAAAACATAGAATGTCAGGCGAATATATTATTTTTTATAAAATAAATCCGGAAGCAATATAAAACCTCCGGTATTTTTACAAAGTGTATAAATTATTTTCAATTATAATTTATTCTAGTTCTGTCATTATTTTAGATAAATGTTCAATAGCTTTTTTTTCATCTTTACCTTCTGCAGACAATGTAATAACGCTGTCTTTAACTAAACCTAACGTTTGAATTTTAAATAAACTTTTTGCATTAATAGATTTTCCATTATAAATAATATGAATATCGGAGAGAAAATTTTTTGCTTCTTTTACAAATTCGGCTGCAGGTCGAGTATGTAAACCATGTAAAGCATTGATTTTAATTTCTTTTTGAAACATTTTTTTTCCTTAGGTAATATTAAGTTTATGAAATAATTTTAATATATTTTAAAATAAATTTTTAATTTAAAATATTAAAATACAACTTCTATAATAAAATTAATTTATTTCTTTTTATTAAAGAAGTTGTATTTTTGATAATGGTTTCCATTTTAGAATGATGTGGAAAATAGTTCTGTACTTAAATAACGTTCTCCAGAAGAAGGTAATATAACTACTATAGTTTTATTTTCAAAATTCTTTTCTTTTTGTATTTTTAAAGCTGCTGCTATAGCTGCACCTGAAGAAATTCCTGACAATATTCCTTCTTTTTTCATTATTTTTTGAGCGTTAAGTATTGCTTCTTTACTTGATACTGTAATTACTCTATCAACTAATGATAAATCTAAATTTTTAGGAATAAAACCAGCTCCTATTCCTTGTATTTTATGTAATCCAGGTTTTATTTCTTTTCCTGATAAAAACTGTGTAATTACAGGTGATTCTAAAGGTTCAACAGCAATGCTAATTAAATCTTTTTTTCCTTTTTCTATTTTTATATATCTTGTAATTCCTGTAATTGTTCCGCCTGTACCTACACCTGAAATTAACACATCTATATTTTCATTAGTATCTCTCCAAATTTCTGGGCCAGTAGTTTTTTGATGTATTTCTGGATTAGCTGGATTTTCAAATTGTTTTAATAAAAGATATCTTTTTTTATTTAAAGATACAATTTCATTTGCTTTAGATATAGCACCTTTCATACCATATTTTCCATTTGTTAGTATCAAATTTGCACCTAAAGATTGTAGTAATTTTCTTCTTTCTATAGACATAGAATCAGGCATTATAAGAGTTAATGAATAATTTCTTGCTGCTGCAACATACGCTAAAGCTATTCCTGTATTACCGCTAGTTGCTTCAATTAATTCTATATTTTTATTTAGATATCCTTTTTTTTCTGCATTCCATATCATATTAGCACCAATTCTACATTTCACACTAAAACTTGGATTTCTAGATTCTATTTTTGCTAAAATTTTTCCATTTCCTATATTATTTAAACGAACAAGTGGTGTATTCCCGATAGTTAAAGAGTTATCTGTATATATTTTATTCATTTTTTCAATGCCTTGATGCTGATTTTTAGTTAATTTTTGATAAAATTTATATTTTTTATTATTATATTTTATTTTAAATAATAATTTTTATAAAAATTATTTTTTAATATATTAAGAAATAATTTTTTTAAATTTAAACATGTATTTAAAAAAAAGTGTTTTTAATAATTTAAATAGTTATTTATGAAGGTCATTTTTTTATATTATGATAAAAAATTACATAAAAAAATATTAATATTATTAATTTAAAAAATTTGTAATAATTAAATATTAATTTCTATTAATAGAAACCTAATATACTTATGAAACTGATTAAAGAAAAAATTGATAAGTTACGCAAAAAAATTTTAAAATATGACTATTTTTATCACAGTTTAGATCAGCCTATTGTTTCTGATGCAGAATACGATTATTTATTAAGTCAATTGTATAATTTAGAATTAAAAAATAAAGAATTTATTACTGTAGATTCTCCGACTCAAAGAGTGGGTTCTAACTTAATTGAAAAATTTAAAAAAATAGTACATTTTTCTCCTATGTTGTCTTTAGAAAATACATTTGATTTAAATGGTTTTTTAGATTTTGAAAACAGAGTTAAAAAATTTTTTGATAAAAATCAGTTAATAAACTTTTGTTGCGAGTTAAAAATTGATGGTATAGCTGTTAGTTTGATTTATGAAAAAGGCATTCTAGTTCGTGCAGCAACTCGTGGAGATGGTTATATAGGAGAAAATATAACAGATAATATACGTACTATAAAATCTGTTCCCTTAGAATTAAAAGGAGTTTCTATACCTAAAAGATTAGAAGTAAGAGGTGAAGTTTTTATGTTAAAGTCTGATTTTTTAGAATTAAATAAAAAACTTTATATTAGTAAAAAAAAATCTTTTTCTAATCCTAGAAATGCAGCAGCAGGATCTTTACGTCAAATTAATTCAAAAATAACTGCTAAAAGAAAATTAATTTTTGTTTGTCACGGATACGGTTTATTTAAAGGAATGGAATGTTTTAAAAGCCATTATGAAAGGTTAATGCAATTTTCAAAATGGGGTTTACCAATTAATCACGAAATGTTAATTTGTAAAAATCATGTGGAAATATTTAATTTTTATAAAAAAATTGAAGAAAGACGCTATTTTTTTAATTTTAATATAGATGGTATTGTTATAAAAATAGATTCAGTCGAATTACAAAATAAATTAGGTTCTAATAATAAATTTCCTAGATGGGCTATTGCATTTAAATTTATTTCTAAAGAAGAAATTACCAAACTACGTGATGTAAAATTTCAAGTTGGTAGGACAGGTATAATTACACCGGTAGCATATTTTGATCCTGTTTGTATATCAGGAGCAATTATTAGAAAAGCTTCTTTATATAATAAAAATTCAATCGAAAAATTAAATTTACATATTAACGATTCTATTTTAATTCGTCGTTCTGGTGATGTTATACCTAAAATTATTAGTGTGATTAAAGAAAACTGTTTTAAAAATCAAAAAAAAATACTTTTTCCTATTTTTTGTCCAGTTTGTAATTCACGTTTAATAGAAAACAAAGAAGACAAAATAATACGTTGTCATAATGGATTAACATGTAATGCTCAGAAAAAAAAAGCATTACATCATTTTTTTTCAAAGAATGCATTAAATATAACTGGTTTAGGACCAAAAATTATTAGTGAATTAATAAAAAAAAAAATCGTTACAAATCCTATAGATATTTTTTATCTTACAAAATCTCAATTACAACAATTAGACAAAATTAAAGAAAAAAAAAGTTTAAATATTATCAATGCTATTTTAAAAACAAAAAAAATTAGTTTAAAACGTTTAATTTTTGCTTTAGGAATTCCTTCTGTAGGCGAAGTAATAGCAAGGAAAATAGTTATAAATTTTAAAACATTAGATAGAATAATAAACGCAACAATATTAGATTTAGAATCTGTAAATGGCATAGGAAAAGAAATTGCTACTAATATATTTAATTATTTTTCGATTTTTTCAAATCGAGAATTAGTAACTCGTTTTTCTGATAAGATATATTTTTTTGAAAGTAATGAAATGAATTTAAAAAATAAAAATTTCTTTAATAAAAGAATTGTTTTAACAGGTAAATTTGTTTCTTTTTCACGTAGTGAATTAGCAGAAATATTGATTGAATTAGGTGCTAAATTGTCTAATAGTATATCTAAAAATACAGATTTATTAATTTATGGAAAAAAATCGGGTAGCAGTAAAATTTTTAAAGCGACTGAATTAAAAATAAAAACTATTAATGAAACTGAACTTAATTTATTGATTAAATAAAATTTTTTTATGGGTCGTGCAGGATTTGAACCTGCGACCAATTGATTAAAAGTCAACTGCTCTACCAACTGAGCTAACGACCCCAATATTTTTTGATGGGTGATGACGGACTCGAACCGCCGACCTCCTCCGTGTAAAGGAGGAGCTCTACCAACTGAGCTAATCACCCTTTTTAATGATATTTATAGCTTTATTGTAAAGGTAAGAAAATTAGAGTCAATCTTTTTTTTTAAAAGAGTATTTGTTTGTTGTAAATTTAATCGTTATGATGAAATAAGTATCTATAATTTAACATTTATAAAATTAATTTATAAAATTCAAAAAAATATATATAAAATATATGAATAAGTTAAGTAAAAATTTTTAGTTTAAGGAATATATGAAAGTAAAAACTCGTTTTGCGCC